>PAPD01000012.1 GCA_002708765.1 Gammaproteobacteria bacterium
TCGGAAAACATGACACCTCGAAAGTCGCCAATGCAGAGAACATCACGCCGTGCAAATCCTTGAAAGCAGATCTTCTCCCGGATCAACACTCCGTTTTTTTATGATCGGGTCAATGTAATCCCACATTTCATTTCTTGCATTTAGACCTCTCATCAGATGCTCACCCCCAAACCCAAGACCTGCTATAAGGTGCTGGTACCAAGTGACGAACATGTCCTCATCTTCCCTCGGCAATCCAAGCATATTGGAAATAACTCTTATTGGTACCTGGCTAGCAAATTGGGAGACAAGTTCGACTTCGCTGGCATCTATGAATCTGTCCATTACTTCTTCCGAAATTTGATGGATCATAGGGATGAAGTCCTGAAGTTTTTGCCCTACAAATTGTCCCGCTACAATATTGCGCAGTCTTCTGTGTTCGTCGCTGTTGCCGTATTCGAGAATATTTGGACCGAATATGTGCCGTGACCCAAATTCGTAAGGTCCGTCTGCCTTGTACATCGCTCTATCGTAGCTTCCGTTGTCCTGGAAGGCTCCGTCTACGTCCCAATATCGGGAAAGGACCCATCGGTTATGAAATCTGTCGTGATATATTGGATGATGGTCGCGCAATTGCCGGTATACAGGAAACGGGTTTTTCTGGAAATCGATCGAATCGAATACTCTTGGGTCTATCTCGGGTCCTAGATCTACATCTGCTTCGGACATTAATTGCTCCTTTTTTATCGGGCTTTCAATCTCACCCGCAGCTTCCAGCAGGTATGCATCTCCCCTATTGACAGGCTAGATAGAGAGACGTCTTTTCCTTTTTGTAATTTAATTTCTTTGGTCAGATCAATCAGGGTCTGACTAGCTGTAACCGCGGCATCTCTGACAATGGCGTACCTCGATCTGGGCCTGTCCTCGGGAACGGCTGGATGAATTGATGGTTTCCCGAGAGCAAACGCGATACCTGAAGCTAAACCATCGGCTCGGTATTGGCCCCTAGGTTCTCTCTGGCACATATCTCTTCGGTCCACAACGAATGCGTCCGGATCTGAAAAAATTCTTGGGTCTCTGTTAGCAGCTGCCGCTGAACAAACGAGCTTTGCTCCTTCGGGTATTAGTCTTCCGAATCTTTCAACCTCTGTAAGGGCAAATCTCTCGGCTGCGATTACCGGCGGCGAGTGTCTTAGCGTTTCAAGATAAGCTAGTTTAAGCATTCTTATGCTCGATTTGGCTTTCTCGAATTCAGCCTGGTTGGTAAGCAAAAGAAACCAGAGATTCGATAGGGTTCCGTGCATGGTTTGGTGGTCCGTGTTCAGGAGTGTGGCCACTACATCTTCCTCGGTTCCTCCGAGACGAACCATTTCGGAAAAACTGTTTTCTTCTTTCTCGTGATCTTTTTTTCTAATTTTTTCTTTGAAGAACCCCAGCAGTTCCTGAGTCGCCTCGACACCGTCTATCTGCATCCTGGGATCCCAGGATGTGCCTCGTTGCATTCGCCAGAACCTGTGACCGAACTCTGAAACTTCCTCCTGGCTTATACCATATTGCTTGCTAAGTATTCTTAGAGGCAGAACCGCAGCAAATTCCGTAGCAAGATCGACATCAGTCTTTTGCAAAAGAGCTTCCACGATCTCTGTAGCAATAATTCGTGTGTCTTCATCATAGATTCTTTCCTGAGCAAACATGACCGGCAACTCTTCGGTCAGATCCTTTCCAAGACCCTCCGCCTTCAGGAAATAATTCTTTCCTCGCGTTTCGAAATTTGCGTCGTCCGAAAAAATTGAAGTGACATCGTTGTAGCGAGTAATCCAGTAGCAGTTAGAGAGCCAGTCACGGTAGCAGGGATAGTTTTCCCGAAGTATTGTAAGGGCTGGGTATGGATCAGCTCTGTATTCTTCAGAGATCAGATCCGAAGGTTTTATTTTCTCGGTGCTTTCACCCACTCGCTCTCTTTGATATACCTCGTAAGTTCTATATCCGGACACCTTTGAGTCATAGTTGGTCTTCCTTAATGTGACTCCATTTTTCCCGACTACTTCCGATTCTTGTTTTTTGCTTTTCGTCAACGCCTGTTCCTTTAAATATCAAATTCTAGCCAGAGATCTCTGACAGAGATAATGCCCATTGGGGCAGGGCCGGCTCCATCGATGTCTTTTGGCATGAGGTCCTCGCGAATCGAAGGGTTTTTCATTCTTGTGGACAGTATCTTTGATCCCACGACTGCTTCCTGATGTGATATCCAGGCACCTGGGCAGAGATGCGGGCCCACCCCAAAAGCCATATGGCTGCATTTCCCTTCTTTCGCATACCCTGATCTCAGCAGCTTTCCGGAATACAGGTCTTCCCTGAAGATATTAAACTTCTCCGGGTCTTTAAATATCCTGTCGTCATGATTTGCTGAAAAATCTACCATCTGCATTAGTGATCCCGCCGGAATTTTGACGCCATGCATTTCGATATCAAAACTGTTATGCCTGGGCTGCCCTCCGATCGACGATGAGTGCCTGAGTGTTTCGTGAAATGCTTTGTCCCAGTTATCTTCGTTTTCCATGACCGACTGGAATTGATCAGGGTGTCTGAGAAGCAGAGCCCACATATTCATTATGGCTCCTCGTGTTGTTTCGCCTCCACCGCCGACAACCAGTGCTATGTTCGAAGTGATTTCTTCGCTCGACAGAAAGTCCCCATCAACTTTGGTTTCACAGAGCTTGGTTATTATATCCTTGCCCATCGGGTTTCCTTCTTTATCATAAAGGTAGGTCGGGTTAACTCGGCGTTCTTCTACGATCCCCGAGACGTAGTCTTCCAGATCCTGTCGCGCTTCCAGGCCTATTTTGTGGGTGTCGGACCCGCCTAGCCCTGACATCATCGAGTTATACCAATAATAGAATTGAGATTGAGATTCTTTTGGAAAACCTAGTACTTCACAGACGACCCTTATAGGAAACTCATTAGCGAAGGCCTGACCCAGTTCTACTGTTCTCCTGCCTTTTTCGTCTTGGACGAAAGGAGATCCGGATCTAGCTTTCTCAGCCCAACCGTCAATTATCTCATCTGCCAGACTTTCTATCGCAGGGATTCTATTGTTGAGGGCTTTACCCACTAGGTGCTGGCCATAGAGATTCCTTCTTCTCCTGTGCTCTACTCCCGACAGCTCGAGCTGCGTGTTTCCCAGCACCCCGCTTGAGGATCCTTTTGGAATGGTATTGAACCCCTCGTCATCAAAATAACACTCCGTAATGTCGTCATAGCGTGTAATCCAGTATGTATTGTGGAGCTTGTCATGGAAGACCGGATAGTGATCCCTAAGTATGCGGTAATATGGGTAAGGGTTTCTGAAAAATTCGGGAGAATCGAATATTCTGGGGTCAATCAAGGGCTTTCCGTTTTCGTCTTGTCCCATATCCAGGGCTTCACCCTCGGGCATCATAGGAAACCCCTTTCTATTGGCTACCCCTGAACCGGGTAAATCTGATGAAATTTCATCTAAAAANGTGAATTCAGTCATCGTATTTTCTCCAATTAAAAGGTTCGTGGTGGTCCGACCTTGCGTTTTGGCCAGAGGAAATCAATTCGTGTCCGGTATATTAGCCACCTCCCAAAGACCTTTTTATAGACGTCATCATATATCCCATAAAGTATTTGAGTGTTTTTCTGGCCCTCTTGGGTCATAAGGTCGTGGAGGTACCATCGGCCATGGGCAATCGTTTCGCTTTTGATCTCTATCATAGGGTTAGTTACAGCGTGAAGAACACCATAGGGAGGGCCTTCCCCATCCGCATAGCGCTGAAAATTTTCGCGGATAGAGTCCCTTCCTATCCAGTCCCCTCCGTAGTCAGGCCCGAATTCGCAAATGGCATCTTCAGTAAATAGATCACTCAGTTCCTCTATCTTTTTTCCATCAAAATAGTGGCTATACTTGATTCTGAGTTGCTTGATGTTTTCGGTTTCTAGGAGCTCTTCTAGCGTCATCTAATACTCGAAGTTTATTCTCGATCCTTTCTTATAATTCTGCTGAGATCCCCACAGCTCGACTTCGGGGAAGTAGAATGGTGAGGTCCTTAGGACCTCACCATTCTGTTCTGTTACCACACCTTTTAATTAAGGCTGTAAGTGACTTGCAGTGTCACCAGACGCGGTCTGCCGACATATGCAGTCATGTCACCATTTACTCCGGGGTTGATCTTCGCGAGAGGTTTATTCGTGATTCTCGTCACATAGATCTCGTTAAAACAGTTAGTGCACATCAGACCTACCGACCAAGGTCCGTCTGTTTGATAGACGGTGGCCGCTAGGTGTGTCACTGTTCTTTCAGGTATCT
Organism: Gammaproteobacteria bacterium; assembly: GCA_002708765.1. Taxonomy (GTDB): domain Bacteria; phylum Pseudomonadota; class Gammaproteobacteria; order Pseudomonadales; family Azotimanducaceae; genus UBA9659. The sequence goes on from PAPD01000012.1 coordinate 4,310, forward strand.
CGGTAAAAGGTTGATTCAAACTTCTTTCGCCCTCTGAGTGATGTATGCTGTCCCAAGTCGCTTCAAGTCCCCAGCCCGCGGATACTTCCGTGTTGTAAGTTGCTCCGACGTTGATTGAGAAGGGAGGGCCTCCGTACTTGATGCCAGACAGGTCCTGTATGGGCACTCCATCGGGCCCAATGTGGCAATCAGGTGAGGACCTTGTGGCCAGATCAGTTCTAGCTCCATCGACGGGGTGGCAACCAGCATTCGCCCACTCGTCAAACTCGAGGTGAGCATATGAAAGGCTTGCTCTTAAGTCCCACGCTTCATTTGCTCGAAAAACAGCCTGCGCTTCTATGCCTTTATTAAGAGCAACAGCCGCGTTCTGCAGAGTAAAGGTTGTGGTGTTGGAGTTAAAAATTCCTACTTGAAGGTCTTCCGACTCATACCGGAAAAATGCGATTTCAGCATTGAGCCGGTTGTCCATGAAACGGCCTTTCATTCCGAATTCGAACCCTTCCACGTCGGTTGCGTCAAAGACAAGAGTATCGTTAGCTACGTCTTCAGGTAACGCTGAAAGGTTTGGAACTGTTCCAGGGTTGGATATTCCGGCTGACTGAAATCCTGTTTTGAAGGCACCATAAAACATCAGATCTGCCCTTGGGAAATAGCTTACCGTCAGCTCCGGCGATGTGTTAGATGTTTCGTCGGACGGAGTATAAACCAAACCTACTGGTCCGAACCCCAGAGCGCCACTGTTTTCGTGGAGATTACCACCGACTGCCGACCGGTCCTCATTAGTGTATCTAACTCCACCTGACAGTCTCCATTGCTCCGATACAGCGTAATCAAAGCTTCCGAACACCGAAAAACTTTGCACATCGTTATCCCATAGCTGGTGATAGTTGATGTAGCTTCCCTGGTAAAGGCCTGGCTCTGGCCAGGGCGTGTTGGCTCCGAATATGTTGCTCAGCGATTCGGGCAAAATCTGAACCGGCGCCTCCAGATCTCTGAACATGTCTTCGTAGAAAGCTCCAACCATGAAGTTGAAGTCTCCATCAAAGTTTGATTGCAAACGCAATTCCTGGGTAATCGAATCCCCGGACTCTCCCTGATCAGATACGACAACCGCAAAACTTGTGTAGTCGTAGTTGGTGTACTCGCGGTGGGTATAGTCCCAGTGACTGGTATTTGAAGTGATAATATAGTCACCAAGATCCCAGGTTAGCTCGAGTGTTGTAAGATTATTTTCGAGCGAGCTGTAAAAGCGATCATCTTCGTCTATATAAGGGTGTGCAGCGATAACCCCAGCCGGAGGCAGGGCGCTGTTTCTCTCTAGCTTAGGACTATCGGTGCAGGTCTGGGAGGGATCAGGCCACAAAAAGGGACCAGCCCCATAATAAGGGTTAGATCCTACACCGTCCGCGCATGACCATAGAATAGTAACCCCTGATTCATTCTGTTCCGAATCTGAATAGAAGACTTTCAGTTTCGCCTGGAAATTATCGTTAGGCTCCCAGACCGTGGTCCACCGAATTACCGTCTGCTCTTGCCCGGGATATTTGTCCATGGATGGACCTCTCACAGGTTGCGGGGAGAAGTAAAAAGGCACCCCGACTCCTACGTCTGGTACGGTGTTATCCACGACTTCGGCATTGTTATCGAGCCACCCGCCATTCATGTTCTGGAACCTGCCCGCTATACGCATAGAAAGCTGGTCACTTACAGGGAATGAAATTCCTGCTTCAATCACAGGGTCTTCCGATACAAATTCGTAGCTAGCCGAAATAAATCCTTCAGGATCTGCTCCGACGGTCGGCGATCTGCTCACGACGCCAATTACTCCTGCCGGGCTGTTTTTCCCGAAATAAAGTGCCTGTGGTCCTTTAAGCACCTCGACCGACTGGGTGTCGAAGAATCCCACATCCAGCATATGGCTTCTCTGGAAGGGCATGCCGTCAATAACCAGTGAGACTGGTTGATCTGTTCCGTAGTCGACCGCTAGATTTCCTACGCCTCTTATCTGGATATCACCGCCTTGGCCTCCCCCGGTTCCTCTTTCGATTGTCAGGCCAGGTATCCTCGAAGTCAGGTCAATCAGGTCACGGGTTTTATATCTGTCTAGCTCTTCTGCCGTAAGAGCCGCGGCTGAAACAGGCACGTCAAGAAGTCGCTCTTCTCTTTTTCTAGCGGTCACCGTTATTTCCTCGATATCCGCTGCTAACTCTTCCGCTTGCAATATCGATATGGGTTGAAATCCGAATGCTAGAAGCAGACTTAATTTTAGAGCTCTAGTAATGAATTCTCTAGGCTTTGACGGGATGGATCCTTTCATGATGTCTCCTTTTGATAATTCTTTTTTTTTTCTGGAGTTTTTCGAACTACTTCACAGGTAATGTCGCCACAATCAGTAATTCACCTTCCTTTCTTATTCACTGCAACTTATGTAGTCAAGTACAGAAATCTAATTTAGACTACTACTATGCGTGTTAAGACGCAAATCTATAAAAAATAGTGAAATAGTGGGTAATAAATAGTGAAATAGTGGGTAATATAAGGCGATTATTCCGATGACGTTTGTTATTGCTAGTGCGTGCATAGACGTGCTCGACCAGTCCTGTATCGAGGTCTGTCCAGTAGATTGTATATATGCCGAGGATTCAGACCGAATGTGCTACATCGAGCCCAATGAATGCATCGATTGCGGCTTGTGCGAATCAGCCTGCCCGGTGGGGGCGATATTTGATGAGCCAGAAGTTCCCAGGGACGCAACACAGTTAACGGAAATCAATGCCCTCTGGTTTGAAGATAAAGAGGGCGCTCGCACCAGGGTTGAAAAATATATGGAAGGGGGACCTGAGATTACATGACGCTTTCTGATGGGTAGCATAAGAAATCTGACTCCGAGACAGGAAGTCCGTCGCGAAAAGATTTTGTCGGCAACGAGAAAGCTGGTAGCGAGCCAGGGCTTTGATGGTATGGTAATGAGTGACGTGGCCGAGGCCGCTTGTGTTTCTCCCACTACTCTGTACAACCTTTATAACACCAAGGACGAACTTTTATTAGAGGCGCTAAGAGGTCTTGTAGTCAAGAATTACGAGAAAGTTGGCCAGCGTTTTGGTGTTGGTAGCTGGCGCTACCTCCTTGGCGTTGTCGAGAACGGTGCGTGGCTCCGGAGTGCCGAACCCGAATACGGCGAAGCTATTACCGACGCTCTTCTTAGAGCAAAGCCGGGGGACCCCTTAACCCAGCTTCTCTTTGAAAACGTTAGGCAGGACTTTGCTTATTCACTCAAACAAATGAAGTTGAGAGGAGAGCTTGCCGGTGGCGTTGACCCGCAGCACCTGGCTGTGATCTTGCTCGGCAACTACTGGGGGACTTTTCTTCTCTTGAATAAAGGTATAGAAAAAAGCAGGAGACTCATTCATAGCGCGAACATTAATCTGTTGTCTGTTTTGATTGCGTCTACCTGTGGCGAAGTGAAAAAAGAAATGAGTGACCATATTCTTGAACTAAGGCGATGGCAAAGGGAGGAGCTCAAAAGTGACTGAGATTTATAAGACGGTAGTGCCCGAGTCTCTGGAGGAGATTAATTTCCTTGATGCCGGCATACAAAATTGTCCCTATGAGGCATACCAGATGCTTCGGGATGAGGCGCCGGTATGGAAAGACCCACTTACCGGCTTCTATGTTATTTCGCGATTCGAGGACATGCGGGCGGTTCTCCTGGACACAAAAAATTTTTCTAATGACATGAGAATGGGGCAAGGGAATAGCAGAGAGCAACTTGATCCGGAGCGAGCTTCTCGAATGCTGAAACTTTACGAAGAGACTGGGTGGGTGCCAGGAGCAACCCTGGCAGGTCGGGATGACCCTAACCATAAACAGATGCGCGCCATGTTTAATGAAGCGTTCAAGCCAAAGAAAATTAACGAAATGGATCCCTTTGTTAGGGATACGGCGTATAAGTTGATTGATGCCTTCATAGACGATGGCAAATGTGACTGGATCAAGCAATATGCGGTGCCTCTGCCATTGATTGTGATCGGGAAGCAAATGGGAGTGCCAGAGAAAGATATATGGAAAATCAAGGCGTGGACCGATGCTTGGGTGCAACGGCTCGGGATGATGCAAACTGAAGAGGAAGAGCGCTGGTCGGTTGAAATGGAGATAGAGGCCCAACATTATTTTCAGCCCATCTTTGAGCGTTTAAGAAAATCTCCCGACGATAGCCTTCTGTCAGAGCTGGTTAACCGGATTATTCCCGAATGGGGAAGGCCGCTGACCGACAATGAACTCCACGCCGAGACGATGGCGGACACCTTTGTGGGAGGATCTGAAACCACTACCAACGCTATTGGTTATGGGTTAAAACTGCTTATCGAAAATCCGGCGATATGGAGCAAATTGAAGAGTGATCCGGAAAAATATCTGAAGACCTTCTGTGAAGAGGTGATTAGACTTGAAGGACCAGTCCAGGGGCTGTTTCGGATTGCGGCAAAGGATGTTGAGATACACGGTGTAACAATCCCGAAGGGGGCGATGGTTAACGTCCGCTACGCCGCGGCTAACAGGGATGAGAGAGAGTTTGACTGCCCAGGTCAGCTTGATCTGGATCGTGAAAAACCCGGGAGGCACCTCGGTTTCGGTTCGGGAATCCACCATTGCCTTGGTGCTCCTCTTGCCAGAAGAGAATTGTTTTGGGCCTTTCATGCTCTTTGCAATAGAGTGGAAGCGTTGAGCTTTTCTTCGGGTAAGAATTCATTTGAAGTTGCACCGAGCTTTTCTTTAAGAGCTATGAAAGAATTGCACGTAGAATTTGAAGCAAAGCCGTTTGACCAGAGAATGAACCCGTCGGATTTCGATCTTGCTTCGGGAGCTACAGAGTTGGACAATCCGGCTAAAAACTAGTAAGAATGAGAGCAATAAAGAGGACGATTAAAAGGGGATAGGATATGGCGGAAATTTTTAAAGATCTGGATCCGGATACTATGGTTCGGTCTCCTGGCGTTACTTACCAGGATTTGCTGGATCAGGACACTCATGAAGTGCCGGCAGTTTTAAGGCTTCAGTCACCCAAAGACCTGGGTTTCGATGATTTTTCTAAGGAGAGATATATTTCGAGAGAATATCATGAAAAAGAAGTCAAGAATTTATGGATGAAGGTTTGGCAGATGGCCTGTCGGGAAGAAGAAATCCCGGATCCCGGAGACCATCTGCGGTATGACATAGCTGGCGTTTCATTTGTTGTTGTCAGGCAGCTGGATGGAGGAATAAAGGCTTTCCCGAATGCTTGCTTGCATAGAGGGCGAATGCTCAAAGAATTCGATGGGCACGCGTCAGAGTTGCGATGTGCCTTTCATGGTTTTGGTTGGGAGCTGAATGGTTGTCTGAAGGACGTGCCAGCGCGTTGGGATTTTCCTCAGATCAAAGATGAAGAATGGTCGTTGCCTGAGATACCTACCGCGACCTGGGCTGGATTCGTTTTCATTAATCCGGATCAGGATTGTGAGCCGTTTGAGCCCTTTATTAAGGACCTCTCCGATCAGTTCGAGAGATGGGATCTGGGTTCTTTATATGTGCAGGCCCATGTAGCGAGGAAAATGCCTTGTAACTGGAAGATTGCTCAGGAAGCCTTCTGTGAGGCCTATCATGTCAATGGCACTCACCCCCAGATTTTGCGAAGCCTAGGCGATGTGAATAGTCAGGTTGACGTATGGGACAATTGCGCACGAGTTATTACGCCAGGCGGGACCAGCAGCCCATTGCTTGAGTACGATATGAATGACGAGGATATTCTGAGAGCCATGATGGACATCCCTGTGGGAGGAGAAGTTCCGACGATTCCCCCAGGAATGAATGCGAGAGGTTTTCTAGCGGCGATCAGTCGGGAAGGGCTTAGAGCCGATGCGGGCGAGCGAGTAGACGAATACTGTGATGCGGAAATAGTGGATAGCATCGATTACACGCAGTGGCCGAATTTCCATCCTTGGGGAGCCTTCAACAAGATTGTCTACCGTTTCAGGCCTAACGGAGATGATCATCGCACCTCCATCATGGAGTGTTACCAGTTGATGCCGTTTCAGGGAGAGCGCCCTCCGGCCGCACCGATACACTGGCTTGGAGATGACGAAAAGTGGTCCTCTGCTTTAGGGTTTCTCGGGAGAGTTTTTGATCAGGACGTGTTTAATATGCCTAAGGTTCAGTGGGGGCTTGAGTCAACCTACAAAAAAGGTTTCACGTTGTCCGGTTACCAAGAATCAAAGGTCAGGTGGTTACATCACAAACTTACTGAATGGGTTGGAGAGTAATCATGAGCATGACTCATCCTTTTGATCCTGACTGCCTATATGAGCTCACAGAGGAAGGCAATATCAGGATTACTCAGGACGGTAAAACCGGCTTTTTTACCGGGGAAGGAATCCATATATCTGGTGAAATTCGTTCGGCTGATCCGCAGATGTGTAACTGGATAACCAATGTCCCAAATCCGGATACTCAATTGACGACATCCAGGATCGCCGGGAGAGATGATGCCGGTGAATCCGTAAGCTCTCATTTAGGGGAATTTTGATTGGCAAGATATGTTCTTATCGGTTTGTGTGAGCCTCTGTCAGATAAAGATCAGGCTGCTTTTGATGAATGGTTTGTTGAGCAGCATATCGAAGACACGACCCGTTGTCCGAATTTTATTAGTGGCAGTGTCTTTGAGCTAGCTGGACCCCACCTGGATCTGGAGACGAAAGCCAGGTATCTTTCGGTTTATGAGGTAGAGGCTCCTAGTTACGAAGAAGCAGAAGCAATACTGAATGAATGGCAGGCCGACCCTGAAGCCTGGGAAGGCCGAGCCCATCACATGAGAACTATGGAAAAGTTCGGATCTATACCAATGAAAATAAATGGCTCGGGCTGGTACAAACAGCTAAAAAAAATCGAGTCATCCTAGGCGCCAGAAGAAAAGGTGAAAAGTGAAAATTAGGGTTTTAGCGCGTTGAAAGAATGGCACTTCGCGACGGCTTACGAGGCCATAGCTGACACTGTCGGAGATGAACCTGCACTTATCTGCGATGGTGTAACTCGGACCTGGACTGAATACGACGATCGGTCCGCGAGGCTTGCATCATTTCTGGCAGGTTCTGGCCTGGGAGTTGATAGCAAGGTCGGCATATATCTTCACAATTCGAATGAATACATGGAGGTTCATCATGCCGCCATGAAGTTTCGAGGGTGTCCAATCAATGTTAATTATCGGTATCAGGAAGACGAGCTGGTTTATCTTCTTGATAATGCTGACGCAGAGGCTATTTTTTTTCAGGCGACCTACTCAGAGCGAATAGAGCGAATAAAAACTCGTCTTGGGAAAGCCAAGGTATTTATCCAGGTCTCGGACGATTCGGGGAATCCCCTCCTAGAGGGTGCGTATGATTATGAATCCTTGATTTCAGATGCTGATCCTATGGGCCGAATTAACCGCAAATCAGATGATCTGTATATGTTGTATACGGGAGGAACAACGGGTATGCCGAAGGGTGTTATGTATGCCAATGGCGAACACTGTGCCGGTCTTTGTGGAATAGGGGCCATGTTGGGCACTCCTGTACCCGAGACAGTTCAGGACATCGGGGCCTGTGTCGCGCAGACCCTAGAAGCAAATTTGTTGCAACGTGGTCTCGTCTGCTGCCCCTTGATGCATGGAACTGGAATATGGGTGGGAGCGATGATAACCCACCTGACTGGCGGAGCTGTTGTTACCTTAAAAAACCTTGGGCTTGATGCCGATTTGCTATGGAAGCAAGTGGAAGACGAGAAGGCGACGCTTGCAACGATTGTTGGGGATGCGTTTGCGAGACCGATGCTAGAGGCGCTTGATAGTGCAGAGAAAGAAAACCGGTCTTACGATTTATCCAGTCTGAAAATAATGTTGTCCTCGGGAGTGATGTGGTCCCAAGAAGTAAAGGAGGGGTTGTTGCGGCATAATGACATGATGCTGGTTGATGCCATGGGCTCTTCGGAAGGTAGTATGGGGATCGCCGTTGCGGCTAGAGGTGTTCCGCCCAAGACTGCTAGTTTCCAGGCCAATGAAGATGTAAAAGTCTTTGACGAGAACAATTCTGAAGTCGAACCCGGGTCAGGCAATATGGGCATGGTCGCGACACCGAGCGCGATGAGAGGTTACTATAAGGATCCTGAAAAAACTGATAAAACGGTTCGAATGATTGATGGAGTCCGTTGGGTGTTCCCTGGAGATTACGCCATCATCGAGTCTGATGGCTCGATGACTTTGTTGGGGCGTGGCTCTAATTGCATAAATACTGCGGGAGAGAAAGTTTTTCCCGAGGAAGTTGAAGAAGCCGTAAAAAGCCATGAAGAGGTGATTGATTGTCTCGTGGTTGGTGTTGCCGATGAAAAATTCGGGGAAAAAGTAGTGGCGCTTGTGTCTACTTCCGGCAAAGCCGGGTCGGAAGCTGATTTGATCGATTATTGTCGAAAAAAGATAGCGGGATATAAGCTTCCGAAGCATATTATATTAGTGAAGGAAGTCAAACGAGCGCCCAACGGCAAGGCAGATTATAAGTGGGCTAAAGATCAAGCCCTGCATGCTTTATGAGCCTTGGTAAATAGTTGTTCCGGAGATCTTATTTAAACGTTTTTGCTACGGCTATCCCAATAAGGCGCCCTGAGTTCCCGTTTCAATATCTTGCCGGTGGGTGCTTTTGGTAGGGTATCCAGAAAATCTACCGACTTAGGCTTCTGGTAGGATGCAAGGCTCTCCCTGGCGATATCTATAATTTCCTGCTCGGATGAGATTTCTCCAGGCTTCATAACAACTACTGCCTTCACGCTTTCGCCCCATTCCTCGTCGGGTACCCCGATAACTGCGCACTCTAGCACGCCTGGGTGATTGTAAATGGCGGCCTCAACCTGAGTAGAATAGATGTTCTCCCCGCCAGATATGATCATGTCTTTTGCGCGATCTATGATGTAAACGTATCCTTCATCATCCCAGGTAGCGATGTCGCCAGTCCACATCCATCCGTCTTTTATTATTTCCTTTGTCAGATCAGGTTTTTGCCAATAGCCGAGCATATTGGCTTCTGATTTAATAACGATCTCGCCAGACGCTTTTCCATCTTTGGGCACAGGATTACCATCCGGATCCGCAACTTTTAATCGTGTTACGAACCCTTCTCTTCCGCAGGAATTTAGCCTTTGTTTGTTCTTTCCTTTTATTGCGTTGTCATGATCTTCCTGGGACAGGAATGTCATTGTCATGCCTTCAGTTTGACCGTATCCCTGAATCAGAGTGCATGGAAAGGAGTCAAGGGCCGCTTTTACAACGGACGCTGCCATAGGACCTCCACCGTATTGGATATTTCTAAGACTCGATAGATCATAATTCTCGAAATTTTCAGAGGCCATCATCCAGTTAAGCATGGTAGTAATGCCTAGGAACGCCGAGACTTTTTCTTGCTCAATGGCTTTAAGAGCTTTTTCTGCTTCAAAGTTGATCAGGACACAGGGACACCCGTGCGCCAGATAGTTCATAGCCAGAGCGACGGGGATGTGGAACATTTGCCCCGTGAGCATATAGACGTCCGTCGGCACTATTCTTTCTGCGACGGTCTGGTTGATCATGCCCATATAAAGGCTATGGTGAGTGTGCAGTGCCCCCTTGGATAAACCGGTTGTTCCTCCGGTGTATAAAATAAGAACAGGATCGTCGGCATACACCTCATAAGTGTTTTCTGGGTTTTCATTTCCCAGAGCCAGGTTTTCGTAGGTTTGATCTGAGGAATGACCGAGCTCCAGATATGTAATGGGTAATCGGGCAATGGTTTTAATCTTTTTCTGAACGTCCAGGAACTGGTCTTCGCAGATAAGCACTAGAGGTTTCCCATCTTCTAGAATCCGTGATATTTCTGCTGGTGCTAGTCTCCAGTTTATGGGTTGTGCGATAAACCCTGCAATTGCGCATGCATAATAGATTTCGAAAAATTCTATACGATTGCTTGACAAGATTGCTACCCGGTCACCCTTTTTCAGGCCCATCTCCGAAAGACCACTTGCGACCGATAGACTCCGTTTCAACAGATCACGAAACGAAATTCTGATATCTCGGTCTATGTCTATGATGGCTTCCGTGTCCGGGGTTAGTTCACTCCACTTCTTAAGGGGGTCAACGAGGTTCACTAGTCGACCTGCGGGTAGGGTTGGTCAAAGGAAGATGTAACCATCTTTTGTGGCCATAGGAACTGGAGAGTGCTTTTGCTTATGAGCCATTTTCCATCTTCTTTTCGATAGTCTTCGTCGTAAAGGCCGTACCAAACGACAGGCTGTCCCTCTGGTTCCACTGTAGTCATGACGTCATGCAGATACGAGCGGCCCTTAGCGGTTTCAGGTCCGAGAATATCGATGTAGTGGTTGGTGACATGGTGCATCGCATCAAATCTATTGAATTCGGCAAATACTCCCTGGTAGTTGGTCCTGATTGTTTCTCTGCCTTCCCATGTTCCATACTCGGGACCGAACTCGCAGATGGCATCTTCCGTGAACAGGTCTGCGAGGGCGTCGATCTGATTGCTGTCCATTAAATGTGAATATAACTGCTTCAATTTCCTGATTTTTTCCTTTTCCAGAAGCTCCCTGATTTCCTTGATCTCTGTCGCTGAGAACTCACTCATATTGTTTCCTCCCTAGCCATATTTCTGTTAATCAAACCAGTATAGCCGTGTTTTCAGAAAAAGGTGTAATCCTCCATAAAAAACTGGTCAGCGAGGCCTTCATTAGTTACATTAACCTGAGGGGTACCCGACCGAGTTGAAATAGGAGTTGTTTTTTGGTTGCCTCACAAAGAAAAGAACACTAATCGAGGATAAAAGTATTTAGGGGGAATAAGATGCAAGCAAAAGCACCAAGAGCTTTTTTGCTATTCGCGGTAGCAATTAGTTTTTGTTTTCCGGCAGGGTTTGTATATGCCGATGATAGAGAACTAGAAGAAATAATTGTGACCGGAACCAAGCGGGCGGCTTCGCAGCAGGATACGCCGATCGCAATATCAACTTTAACGGCGGATGCTATCGCCCAGACACGGGGCAACGACATCCGTGCAGTAGGAGATCTTTCACCGAACGTGAATTTGACTCTGCAGACCGGATTTAATGCTGTGGCGGGCGGTATTCGTGGTACTGGTACAATATCTATTCTTACCACGCAGGACCCCAGTGTCGGTATCCTAGTTGATGAGTTCGCGTTGAATCATGTTCAGACACAGTTTGTTGAGCTATTCGATCTGGAGCAGGTAGAGATATACAGAGGGCCCCAAGGCACACTCTTTGGTAAGAATAGCACGGGGGGTGTAATAGCGATTACCTCCAAACGGCCTGATATGGAAGAGTTTGGTGGTTCATTCCAGGTTGGCACTAGCAGTTACGGTTCTGATTCTGATAATTACAAGGTACAGTTTGCGGTTGACGTACCGCTGATTCCTGGAGAATTGGCTTTCCGTTTCGCGGGTTCGCAAACGGTAGAAGATGGCTTCTATTTCAACGATAAAGACACGGCAGCTTTCCCTAATTCTCCTCTATACGGAGCTCTTGGAGTTACACCTGATCTGCTTCCCCCAGAATTGAGCCTGGTTACCTCGGGTGCGGGAGAGAATCTTGGTGGTAAAGATGTTTTCGCAGCTAAAGCCAAGTTATTGTGGCAGCCAAATGATGATTTTGAGGCCTACTTTATCCTAGAAACGGTGAGGGATGACTCGGACTCTCCACCAGGGGTAAATGAGACACCGGCGGGAGAAGGTTTTTTGTTTGAGCTCCTAGGTTTCCCAGGGATTCAAGCGGCGGGCCATGATAATCCCTTTAGCACGGGCATGACCCAGCAGGGTAACGGTATCAATATCCGTGATGGTCACCGGGTCGATGTCGATGGGTACTATCTCAATCTTACCTATTCAATGGAAAACTATACTATCAAATCCATTACCGGTTACAGAGAGCAAGAAGAAACATTGCCTAGCACATACACTGGCGAAGCTTTCCTGTCTCTTTTTGACGCAACTCGAAACCTTGAGAGAGAGCAGTTCCAGCAGGAAGTGCGATTGTTAAGCGAGTTCGATGGACCTATAAATTTCGCTGTAGGTGGAATCTTTATTTCGGATGACCTCGATTTCAGATCCTATGCTACGGTTGGTCTATCGTCTTTGTTTCCCTCGGTACTTTCGGGAGGTCCCTTCTTCGATGATCGAGGTTTCCTTGACATGGATTTAAGGGGAATAACTGGCGATCCAGGTGGCGGGCAAGTAAAGCAGGAGAGAGATTCGCTAGCCTTCTACGCTGATGGAACTTATCAGTTTGATGATCAATGGAGTCTGACCGTTGGTGTCCGGCATACTAGGGACGAAAAGTCTTTCTATAAGCCCACAGGAAACGGAGCGCCTTGTAATCAGTTTACCGAAGATCGAGACGCGATCGTTGGTGCGGATGGTTCCTGTATTGATTCCAGATCTACTGCAGTAAGTCGTGCGGGTCTAGAGGGAAGTCAGATAGATCAGAGAAATGCAGCGTTGCCAGCTAGTCAGTATGCCTTTGTCGCCGATCTGAATGAAGAATGGACCGAGACCACATGGCGTGTTGTCCTCGATTATAAGGACAATAGTGATAATCTCTGGTACGCAAGCGTAGCGACCGGTTTTCTTGCAGGGGGTTACAGTGAAACATGTAGCCAGTTGCAGACCTGTATTTCGTATAACCCCGAAACCAATATAAATTACGAAATAGGATTCAAGGGTGATCTAGCTGACGGGATGTTGCGCTTCAACGCTTCGGTGTTTACTACCGACTTTGAAGACCTCCAGAGAAATCAGGTTTTCCGGTTTATTGATCCTGTTAGTGGTGTTGAAGGACAGGAAACGATCACCTTGAATGCAGGTGAATCAAGCTCTCAAGGTGTTGAGATTGAAACCACGTGGCTAGCCACCGACAATCTCACGATTCGTGCTTCTTTAGGCTATCTTGATGCGTCCTACGACGTCTTCGATTTTGAAGGTGTTGATCTGACGGCTCTGGATATTCCGTTTGCAGCAGAGATTCAGGCAGGTATCCAGGCGACTTATGTGCAGGCTCTTGCGAGCGGCGCTACGCTAACATATTATCTTTCAGCCCATTATCAGGATGAAGCGGAGATGAGCCCGTTTGATCCTAACGCAGTCGCAACAGGTATAGCGCGTCATCCCACTTTTACGCAGATGGAAGACAGAACGTTAGTCGACGCCAGCGTTACCTATACTAGCGCTGATGAGAAGTATTATGCTGCCTTGTTCGGTAAGAATATTACTGATGAGACCTATAGGGTTTCAGCAAACTCGGTAGGTGGCTTGTGGAACTTTACTCAGTATGGTGCACCTTCTCTGATAGGTTTCGAGTTCGGTGTTCGATTCGAGTAATTTATATTAATAGGAAAAAAGCGGATCTTTGTGTCCGCTTTTTTTTTGAGCAGGAGAAAAGAATATGAATGATGGGCGGAACGAAAGAGTTAATACTCAGTTGGTTCTCAGAAATGTTCCTCAGGGCCTGACAGAAATTGATGATTTCGAAACAAGGGAGGTCGCGCTGACTGATCTGGAACCTGGCCAGGTGATGGTGGAGGCGCAATTCGTAGGAGTTGAGGCAGCTTTAAGATTAATCGTTAGAGATAGTGATGAATTTCTATTTCGTGTTAAACCCGGTGATATAGTTCGCGGCACGGTGGCAGGCAAGGTTGTAGAGTCGAGGGATGCATCAGTAAAAGTTGGAGATGCTGTTCTCGTTGGAAATGGAGTGCAGAAATATACGGTTTGTGATGCGGCAGAGGTTGAGAAGTGTGATCTCGAACAGGCGCCTTTAGGTGCATGGTTAGGTGGTTTCGGGGTTTCCGGTCTTACTGCGTATTTTGCTGTTTTTTCCGAATGCAAGCCTCAGCCTGGTCAGACCGTTCTTATCAATGGTGCTGCCGGTGCCGTAGGGTCTATCGCTGGTCAGCTCTGCAAGTTAGCTGGCGCAAGAGTTATCGGGTTGACGAGCTCTAAAAAAAAGTGCGATTGGCTCGTTAACGATCTAGGGTATGATATAGCAATTAACTATAATGATGGCGGCTGGTTCCAGCAGCTGCAAGATAATGCACCTGACCGGCTAGATGTTATTTTTGATAATGTCGGAGGGCATCTCCTTGACGAGTCCCTCAAATTGATTGGAATGAAAGGTATTGTTCTTCTATGCGGATCTACTTCGCAATACGCTGCTGAAGAAATGTCTGGCCCATCCAATTATATCTGGCTGGGTACCATGCGAGCTCGAATGCAAGGCTTCGTAATTTTCGACTATGAAGACCATTACCCTGACGCGAGAAGACGGATGGCTACCTGGGTTAAAGACGGCTCTCTGAAGCTACCGCTCCACGAAGTAAGCGGAACAATCGGTGATTTTCCAAAGGCATTTCGAGGTATGTATGAAGGTGAAAATTTGGGAAAGATGCTCTTAAAATTGGGTTGAAAGAGTATTTTCAAAAATTTTTCTGAACACAAATTCATTTTGGGGTTCCGTTTTGTTTTATTATTTATAAACCATAGCAAAATTTTTTAATAAAAATAGTTCTCAGCTAGAATCGCCAGCTGAGAACCTTTTTGCCCAGGCCTTTGCATCTCCAGATGTCACCCAGCGTATCGAGTTCATAAGAAGCATTCTAAATCCTGGGTTTGAAAAGGCTTCCGGGCTATCTCCTATATCTGATGCAACAACCGGAGAATTTTGGGCAGCATTTGCCCATACGACCAGGTTGCTGCCATCAGGATGGTTCCAGTTTTCCTGTTCTTCGGGCGGTGCTAGTGGCGGTGCGGTAAAGTTCTCCGACTCGTAGCTATAATCGCTTCTCATCAGAGGAAGTACATTCTTCTCGAAATTATCTGACTTTATATAAATTTCGTCGGATATTGAAAACCCCTCTTCTAGTCCTTGCGTGACCGGATGATCTTTGTCCACCGGGCTAAGCCTAAATGAAGGGTTTGGGTGAGGTCCGTGGCCGCCTCTATATCCAGAGCCTGGCAAGTTTTCTCCAAAGACTTCTCCTCCGCTAAGAAGAAATGAGGACCCGTGAATTTTTCGCCAAAGAGGCCAGTGAGGCCAGGAGACGGTTCCATGATTAAGCAGTACTATTCCTTTTCCCTCGCTGATAATCGATTTAATTGCTTTTTCATAGGCTGCGGTGGGTTGCCCAGATGAATCGCTATCGTCGTGAGTTAGCCCTATATTTGGTATCCCGGACATATCATAAAAAAGCACCGCATCGTAACGTTTTGCGTTTTCGGGTTGAAGAACCACCTGGGCAGCGGGTTGTTCTACTAAGGTGGTATTAATGTCTTCATAGTCTTCGAACATGGCTAAAAACGAGTCATGGTTGTATGCATGACCTTTGCTAACAATGAGAACTTGAATTGCGGACATTTTTTCTCCTTTTTTTGAATCTAATCTGCAGAAGAAGACGCGCTAGCGGTGCGGCTAATCTCTTTTCTCGCGTCTTTTCGTTTAAAGGCCAGTTTCAGTTTATTCAGGCGAGCTGAATTGACCGGATAGCGAAGCATAGTAATAACTCCTATTGTATAAAAAATCCATGGTGGAACTACATAAATATATGCAAGGGCATCCAGCGCTGCTTGGTCATTAACTCGAGATGGATCGAATCCGAACAATTCGAGTGCAGGTAATGCCAAGCCTAGCGCAAGTGCTGCAACGAGCTTTTGTCCTAGAGACCAGACTGCTATGTAGGCGCCTGCGATGTTTTCTTGGGATCTTCTGGCTGCAATCTCTATGACATCTGCTTTCATCGACATTGACAGTGCTCCAAAACTGCCGCCGGCAATACCGTAAAAGGCAAGGCACAAAAAGAAAGTTCCCAGGTCGCCAGGTCCTACCGCTAGGAAGCTAGGTGTAACCACAACGAAGAGAATACCTCCTATCAACCAGGTATTTTTCTTGCCCAGTCTGTTTGCGAGCAATAACCAGAAAGGGAGCGCCAAGATATTTGCTCCGAAATACCCCAGCAGGATTAACTGAGTCCAGGCTTCGGCTTTCACCACATAGGTAGCAAACAGCATGAATGTAGCGGAACCCCATCCGGTTCCTAACGACATAAGCATGAATGCCACGAAAAGTAACATAAACGAGCCGTTTTTTAGCATACCTTTTAGGTGGACTAGCGGGTTTGCTCTCGGGTGAGGGTATGCATTTCTCTCCTTTACTTTTAAAAGCGTGATGGTGACCAGCACAGGCAATGCCACAAGCGCGAAAGACCCTATGATTGTCAGGCCTTCCCGAGGAAGAGATCCATAGCCAGTAATCTGGCCTGCCAGAACAGGAATAAACAAAACGCTTACATTTCCGAGGAAACCGAAGGCCTGCCGCCATCCCGTTATACTTGTTCTTTCGTTGTAGTCATCCGAAAGCTCAGCTCCCCAAGCATAGTAAGGGATGTTAACCATTGTCCATCCTAGCCATAGGAGAACAGCCCAGAAAAGAAGGTACCACCTTGATAACGGAAGCTGATTTAACGCTTCCGGATTGAACAGCTGGAACGCGGATATCATCATCAAAGCAGTTCCTGCTGCTATACATGGCTTTCTTCGTCCAAAGGGTCCCCTCGTCCGGTCGCTAAGAGCGCCAATGAGGGGGTCAGTAATAACGTCGGAGATCCTTGCAAGCATCAGAATCAGTCCCACTTCTGTCAGGGAAAGCCCGAAATCTTTGGAGTAAACCAAGGGAAGATATAAGCCTACAGGTATGGACGCGAGGTAGACCGCGTATTCTGGAAGACCGAAATAGATTAGTGTTGATTTCCTGATCAGATTTAAGAATCTTTTTTTTATTAGTCTACGCTCAATCAGAGGAAAATCTACTGTCATATTGCTTTTGATTTTATTTTCAAAGTTTGCTCAAATTGCGATCTGTCGGGAGCAGTGCGTTACCTTGATAAAATCTAGCTTTGAAAATCTGAAGAAGATATCTGAAAACCCTCGATCTCTGGAGCATGACTGGAGGCTGATTGATCAAGCTCTCCCCCCATTTTTGAGGGCAATATTGCTTGCGGATGGAACCGTTACCTCTTTATTAAGCGCTTACATGGGAGAGGACATTGAAGTGATAACCACACAGCAGAACCGTGTGGTCACGCCTATTCCTCTAAAATACCTGAAGCTAAATAGGAACGACGAGGCTTTTTTCAGGAAAGTTGAACTCCTTGGGAAGTTAACTAGGAAGTGTTATGCCAGCGCAGAAAGCATACTTAACCCCTCTCTTATAGGAGATAGGTTGTTTAATTTGCTCATTGATGAAGCTGGGGGTATGGGAGAGGTTCTTCGAAATTCGGCGAGTGGAAGCTACCGGGAGATTCTTGATATACCTAAGGCATCGAGGTTTAGTGCGCAGCGAACCTACGGTGTCCTCCTGGAAAAAGTGCCCAGCATCCTGATTACTGAGAAATTCCTTATCAAAAATTTCTAGTCGAGGAGTTGGTTTCTAATCTCTTGTCGCTTTTTTTCTCCGAAATCCAGTTCGTCAAGATAGTTATCAAGGCTCCCGAAGGTTTTATCAATATGCTCGAAGGTGTTGGTGAGGTATGGCGCTTCGACTCCTGATAGAACATGAAGAATGCCCTCATGTATTTCTTCTGAAAGACCACTCTCTCTTCTGTTCTCAAGCATTCTCTTCTTAGTTCTATCAACCAGTTCAATCGCCTGATTACTTAAGAGATAGTCATCAAGGATGGTTTCCTTGGTTACTCCCAAAGCATAAAGGATTAGAGCCGCGCCGAAACCTGTTCGGTCTTTTCCCGCTGAGCAGTGAAATAGGAATCCGTTCTCGGTGTTGATTAATAGATCCAGTAGTTTGGCATATACCTCCATATGTTCTAGAGCAATTTCCCTTGTAACATTTATCATGAATTCACGAAAATCTGACTCTGTTGGTTCGCTACCCTCTTCCAGGACTTGATTCTGGAATTGAGCCGAGCTGCCCGGCCAGATAGGCAAGTGGACTCTGCAATGAAAAGGATATCCCGAAGGTGTCAGAGAATTCAGGGCCTCTTCCTCGCTCCTGAGATCACATATACGACCGATATCGAGTGCAGCGAATTCTTCGAAGTGGTTTTCATCTATTTCAGCCATGGTGCCGCAACGGTAGAGTTTGCCTTTTGCTACCTTGGTTCCGCTAGACGTAAAATAACCACCGAAATCTCTTAGGTTGATAGCCCCTGGTATTTTAATAAATCTATCTGATTGAGTTTTGAGAGTACTATTCATGCAACAATGTTAACATTTTCTTGGTGCGGTTTTATGAAGATTAGGGTAATTGTTTAGGGTATAGAAATCGGCGTGATCATTATCAATCAATTTTTTTAGGAATGGTCTGGGTGGTTGTTAGAGTAGCAGATAATTGGAATTGAGGAAGAAGAAGGTGACGAGATTAAAAAAGAAGGACTTAGAGATAAAAACCGAGTTTGTAGAAGCGAATGGCTTGAATTTCGAGGTTCAAATTTGTGGGAACCAGGATAGCAAGAAGCTCGCTATATGCCTCCACGGTTTTCCTGAACATGCCATATCCTGGCGTTACCAGTTGCCTGTCTTGGCGAAGCTGGGCTACAAGGCATGGGCTCCTAACATGAGAGGGTATGGAAGATCTTCTACCCCGCCCAGCCGGGAAGATTATGCAATAGAGAAACTTATGGAAGATGTAGGCCAGTTAATAGACGCCGCAGGTGTAGAAGAAACCGTGCTTATCGCCCACGATTGGGGAGCAGTTGTTGCTTGGTTATTCGCAATTCGTCAAGTCAGGCCGCTGAGCAAATTGATTATATGCAATGTTCCTCACCCTGGAGCGGTGTCTCAGCAGATTAGTTGGGCACAGCTTAGAAAATCCTGGTACATATTTTTTTTCCAGCTCCCTAAAATCCCCGAGTGGCTATTGGGAAGTCGACGCAATCACGGCATGATCAAAGAAACTAGCACTTTTCCTGAGAATTATTCCGATGAGGTGATGGAGATATATTCGCAGAATCTCCGACGGCCAGGCGGGTTGAAAGCGATGATTGATTATTACCGCGATTATTTTCGGTCAGGAATGAAACGACAGAGGGATATCGGATTCCCGATTATAGAAGTGCCAACCCTTATTTGCTGGGGTGAAGATGATATGGCGCTGACAAAAGCAACCACCTATGGGACCGAGCATTGGGTTCGGAATCTTACTATTCGTTATCTTCCTCGAATATCCCACTGGGTTCAGCAGGATGCTCCGGATGAGGTCAATGCCATGATTACTTCCTTCTTGTCTGGCAGCTCTGTGCCACAAATGATTTGGGAATCTAGACTGGTATCGATTGAAGCGGATACGAAAACTAACAATGAAGGAAAAGGAGATTCAGAATGAAAGTCGCAGCGGTAACTAAAGCCGGAGGGTTAGAGTATCTTAAAATCGAAGATCGAGGTGAGCCTCCGATTGGAGCTGGAGAGTTAAAAGTCCGGATTGGCGCGAGCTCGCTAAACTTTCATGATTATGCAGTAGTTACGGGAATGATTCCTGTGGATCTAGGCAGAATTCCCATGTCTGATGGGGCTGGAGAAGTTATAGAAGTGGCTCCTGATGTCTCGGATTTTAAGCCAGGAGACGGAGTGGTTTCTCTCTTTTTTCCTAAATGGGAAGCGGGTGAGCCTGATTTGCCAAAACTTTCGGGCGTTCCTGGCGATAACAGGGACGGTTTTGGAGCTGAAATCATTGTTGGTCCCGCATCGGCTTTTACCAGAATACCTCGAGATTACAGTTTTTCCGAAGCAGCGACTTTGCCCTGTGCTGCTTTAACGGCATGGCGTGCGCTTATGACCAAGGCAAGAATAAAACCGGGAGATTGGGTCTTGACTCAGGGAACCGGGGGAGTTTCGATATTTGCGATCCAGTTCGCAAAAGCGGCTGGAGCCGGAGTCATTTCCACGAGTTCCTCGGAAGAAAAACTGGAAGGATTAAAAAATCTTGGTGTGGATCACGTGATAAATTACAAAGAAAATTCTAAATGGGGCGAGGAAGCAAAGAGAATTACTGGGGGTAGAGGTGTTGATGAAGTAATAGAAATTGGCGGAGCGGGGACCCTGGGGCAGTCCATAACGGCTTGCTCTATCGGAGGGCATATATCCTTGATAGGTATTTTGGCAGGCCTTGCCGCAGAGCTTCCTATAGCACAGCTTTTCTCTCAGAACATTACCATTGATGGGATTACTGTGGGGTCTAAAGAAGAGCAGGAAGATATGATCCGGGCGATCGAGATTAATAGAATTAAGCCGATAATTAGCGATGCCTTCAAGCTGGATGACATAAGAGAAGCTTTTGCTCATCAGGCAGCGCAAAAACATTTTGGAAAGATTGTTTTGGAGATCTGACCTTTGGGTCGAGAGAAGAGGTTAATGCGTTACTGGGAGGCTGCCGAAATATGGAAGCGGAATACTTTTTCGAGATGTCCAGAATGTCTAACCGAGCGCAACCATTTGTTCACCGCATTTCTCAGGCCTTTATCTTGGTGAATTAAAATCCCTTTTTTTTGTAGGTTAAGCGGCTTAACCTGGGTTGTGCATAGGGCCCGGTTTTTTTCGGTCTGTACAGAGGCTTCAATTTGATCTGTAATCATTACGTCGGCCCTGCCTTCTATTATTTCCATAAAAATCGTCTTGTTATCAGGGTAAATTATCTTTCCAGCGTGTTTGATGTTTTTATCCAGAAATTCTTCATTTGTTCCTCCTGGATTCACTACCACTCTCACTCCTTTTTGGTCTATTTTCTTGAGACTGGAGTAGTGTTGGGCTTTAGAGCATAGTGAAACCGGTATTTTCCCGCCGGTATGATAGGGCTCGGAAAAGTACGCTAGGGTTTCCCTTTCCGCTGTTATGGAAATCCCACTCATTGCCACATCAAATTTGTTTTCCTTCAAGTCTCTCATTATTTCCGGCCAGGTAGTGTCTATAAAAACAAGCTTTACGCTAAGCTCTGTCGCTAGAGATTTTGCCAGATCTGCGTCAATGCCTTTTATTACTGGTTCTTTCTCGGTTGCATCTTTAATAGAAAACGGTTCGTAGTCTCCGGTAGTTCCTACCCTGAGTATGCCGCTTTTTTTCACTTGCTCGAATGCAGATACATAGAAATCTAAATTGGCGAGCTCCCGGAAGATATTATGCTTTGCCTTTTCCGAAAGGCATTTTATTTCCATATAGCTCAAAAATTCGTTTATGTTTGCGACGTGCTCTGGAAGTAGTTGAATGATTTTTCTTCCTATGCTTTCTATGCGTGGCCGGATGTTTTTCATCAAATCGGTGCTATAAGCAGGGGGTCCTTCCCCCTCCCAATTTCTATGCCAACACCTTTGAATTTCCTTGGCTGCCTCGAAATGGGCTACGAAAATCGAAGTAATATTCTCTGTCTTGATCCGGTGCTCCAGGCCATGTTTAATGGAGGACAGGAGAACTTTCTCTTCTCGTGCTTTCGACTCGATTGGTATTCCATGAATCCATTTGTAACTAGCGACCTCCTTCATCAAATTGAGGCGCATACTAATGTTTTCATAAAGGACATTCTCTGCGAAAGTCTTTCCAGAAATTAGAACAAGAAATAGTGCTGAGGCCAGAAACAAAAAACCCGGCAGAAAAAGGCTGTTTTTCTGAGCTGGGCCTGAGACCTTTTGTTTACTCATTTTTCATTGGGTATGAATTTGCTTTACTACACGGTCTGGGAAATCGCTAAAAATACCGTCTACCCCGGCTCTAATTAAAGTTCTGATATCGTTAGGAGAGTTTGCTGTATAAGCCAGAACCTTAAAACCCTTTTTTTGTGCATGTTGGATTATCTCGGATGAAATCTGACTCTTTGCCAGGTTTATGGACCAGGCTCCGACTCCCGTGCTTCTGTCGGCCCAATCAGCAGGAAGTTTGTCAAAAAGAATACCTCTCCGGAAATTTTTATGAACTAGTGATAGCTCTTTATGATTGAAAGATGAGACGAGATAATCACTAGGATCGGCTCCTCCTGAAATTGCGATGTTCAATAGGTCGCTCACGGGTTCCGCGGTGCCTATTCCCTTCAATTCGACGTTAACCCCACAGCGCCCACTAACAAGATTTAGAACTTCTCTTAGTTCAGGAATTTTTTCTCCGTTACCGGCATCGAGTTTTTCGATTTCCGCTAGCGAGAGGGTCGCTATGTTGCCAGTTCCGTTTGTGGTTCGGTCTACTTCGGAGTCATGAATAACGAACAGTTTTCCACTCGACATATGGACATCTAGCTCAATAAAATCACAACCTAGCTTCATCGCATAATCGAAAGAAGCCATAGTGTTTTCGGGTTGGTATCCTTTTGCTCCGCGATGCCCTATTACAATTATTTGTTTTCTCATCTGGTTGCTTTTGCTTATATATCATGGTCCATAGATGTACAATGATCGCATGACTTACCAAGTTTTAGCTAGGAAATATAGACCCTCGAGTTTTTCGAACCTTGAAGGGCAGGATCATATATCCCGAGCTCTGGTGAACTCTCTCGGGACTGGAAAATTGCATCATGCTTACCTCTTCTCAGGAACTAGGGGGGTAGGAAAAACCACTATCGCACGAATCCTTGCTCGTTGTATGAACTGCGAGGATGGAATAAAGGCCGAGGCTTGCGGTAACTGCAATAGTTGTCGAGAAATCCTGGAAGGAAGAAACGTAGATCTGATTGAGGTTGATGCTGCTTCGAGAACCGGGGTGGAGGACATGCGTGAATTGCTTGAGAATGTCCAATACATGCCTGTCGGGGGCAGGTTTAAGATATATCTCATTGATGAAGTGCACATGTTATCGAAAAGCAGTTTTAATGCGATGTTGAAGACCCTGGAAGAACCTCCTGAACATGTAAAATTCTTGTTTGCTACTACAGACCCCAAAAAGATACCGGTCACGGTGCTGTCAAGATGCATTCAGCTAAATTTGAAAAGCCTGTCTGTCGAACAGATATTACATCACCTTCAGATAGTGCTGGAGGCAGAAGCTATAGATTTTGAGGAAGCAGCAATCCGGCTAATAGCAAATGCTGCAGATGGAAGTATGCGGGACGCCCTTAGTCTCGCTGACCAAGCCATAGCATACGGGAGTAATGTGGTTGGTGAGGATTCGGTTAAATCTATGCTAGGACTAGCGGATCAAAGCCCTATTAATGATTTGCTCGAGTCGATAATAGAGGAAAATGGCAGAGAGTTATTTTCTCTAATTGACGGGGTGGCGGAATATACCCCAGATTATTCTCTTCTTCTCGAGGAAATGGTTAGCTTCCTGCACCGGCTAGCGGTCTTCCAGGTGGTCCCTGATCCTCGAGAGAAATTGCGCGGGGAGCAAGATAAAACCGATTACTTTGCAAACAAATTGGATCCCGAGCAACTGCAGTTATTGTATCAGATAGCGCTCATGGGCCAGAAAGATTTACCACTTGCACCTAATCCGAGAATCGGTTTTGAGATGGTTATGTTGAGGATGATGTCTTTTTTTCCTTCGGGCTCTGACTCAGAGGAGCATAGTCTCGTTAGCTCGGTAGCTCAGAATAGTTCTATGGGATCCCTTGAAGCAGATTCTGTTCGCGATTCTGGCCAGTCTGCCTTGAGAGGGCTCAAGGAAAAATTGGTAGGGGAGAAGAGTGGAAAGACAGTAAAAACAGAAAAGGCAGAAATATCTGAAGAAATTAAACCAGCGATGGAAAAGTCTGATTCAAGTAATGAAGAAGAAAAAAAGAATAGAGAACATGTTAGTTCGAAAGATGAGCTGCTTCCTTCTGACTGGTTAAACGTAGTTGAATCAATGAAGATCTCGGGGATCACCAAGACCTTGGCTTTGAACTGCGAGCTAAGAAGCGTTGAAAAAGATAATGTGCTGTTGATTCTGGATGAGAGACATTCGAGCTTGTTCAATAAAGAACACGAAACTAAAATTTCGGCTGCTCTGACGGACTTTTTCTCAAGAAAGTATTTGGCAGAAATAAAGATAGGGTCGCTTGGGTGTGAAACTCCGGCCGAAGAGATTGAAAGGCGTATTGTAGAAAATAAAAGAAAGGCGATGGAAGAAGTCAACAACGATGCCACAATTCAGCATCTTGTTAAGGCGTTTGATGGAAAGATTGACCCGGAAAGTGTTGTAAAAACTGGAAGCTAGAGGAGTATCGAAAAATGAACGAGGGGCTCGATTCGTTAATGAAGCAGGCTCAACAGATGCAAAGAAAAATGGAGCGTCTTCGTGCTGAAATGACTAAAAGTGAGGTAATTGGGGAATCTGGCGCGGGACTAGTTAAAATAACTATGTCTGGCAGTCACGATGTAAAATCCGTGAAAATTGATCCAGCTCTTTATTCTGAAGAAAAAATTGTCCTTGAAGAAATGGTTGCGGCGGCATTCAACGATGCCGTTAGGCGCGTGGAGGAGCATCAGAAAAGCCAATTGTCAGAGCTAACAGGCGGTATTCCGTTGCCCTTCGGTATGAAATTACCTTTTTGATAATGAAAGCTTTTTCCTTATTTGATCGGACAGTGGAAGCGTTTCGGTGTCTGCCTGGGGTCGGTCCGAAGACAGCACAAAGAATGCTTTTGCATGTGCTAGAAAGAGATCGTCTCGGTGGGCAGAGGCTGATCGAGTCTCTTGCTGATTCTCTTAAGAAAATCCGCAACTGTAATTTATGTAGAAACCTGACAGAGTTTGAAATATGTGAAATATGTAATGATGAGCGCAGAGATCAAAGTCAGCTTTGCGTGGTAGAGTCTCCGGCGGACATTATCGCTATTGAGCAGGCGTCAGCTTTTAGGGGTGTCTATTTCGTTCTGGGTGGAACGTTATCGCCTATAGATGGAAGGGGCCCAGAAGAGATAGGAGTGCCTGCTCTTATTAGTCGATGCAGAAATGGGATTTCTGAGGTGATCGTTGCCGTTTCTTCTACGGTTGAAGGCGAGGCCACTTCATACTTTTTGAGTGAATCCTTAAAGGGGCTGGAGCTAGATGTTTCTCGTATTGCCCAGGGTGTTCCTAGGGGAGGGGAGTTAGAGCTCGTTGATGGTTTGACATTGTCCCATGCTTTTGAAGGCCGTAAGGGTCTGGAATGAAATTGGAATACGAATATGTTTGTGAGGACCATCAATTTGATAAGGCTATAAAAGTATGTCAGCAGGCGACCGCCCTGGCCATAGATACCGAATTCATTAGAGTTAGTACTTATTATCCTGAATTGGGTCTTTTGCAAGTTTGTGATGGTAATAGGTGTTTTCTTTTTGACCCTGTATCATTAAGTAACCTTGCTGCTTTTTCTGAAATACTTACCGATAAGAAAATCACTAAAATATTCCACTCGTGTTCAGAGGACCTAGAGGTATTTCAACATGCTTTCGGAGTGCTTCCTGTTCCTGTTTACGACACCCAAATTTCTAGTGCTTTTCTTGGCGCGGGGTTCTCCATAAGTTATCAAGCGCTGGTTGAGCATTATCTATCTGTCCTTTTAACAAAAGATCAGACCCGTTCCAATTGGTTAGCTAGACCTCTGACAAAACAACAACTGAATTATGCGGCTCAGGATGTAACGTACTTATTTGAAATATATAAGACCCAGCAGCCGATTATAAAAAACAGCAAAAAGAGAGCCTGGATAGAGTCTGAGTTTAAAAAACTAGGCTCTGAGATTCCGACTATTGTTCCTTCCGATGAAGCCTATAGGAAAGTTGGTGGGCTTTGGCGATTTTCGCCAAGGCAACTATATCTTTTACGCAATCTATTTGGATGGCGTGAGAAAAAGGCTAGAGCAGAAAATAGGCCTCGTAATCGGATTGCTGAAAAGAGAGCGCTTGTTAATATTGTTAAGGAAGAATGTTCAACTCGTCCGGCTCTTTTGACAGCTGGGTTGTCAAAGGCGCAAGCCGGAAAATATGCTTTTGAAATCATAGATTTGGTTAAAGAAAGTGAATCTGTTAGTGAAATGGATCTGCCGCCACTAGTTACGAGAAATAATGGAAAAGTTGACAGTAAAAAGCTTAAATCGCTAAGAAAAATTGTTGAGGACCGAGCAAATGGTCTGGGGATGGCGCCTGAACTGCTTTGCAAAAGAAAGGATCTAGAAGATCTGTTAAAATCAAGGAGCTTTTCTGGCGAATATAGTTTGCCGGAGGCCCTTTCGGATTGGAGAAAAAGTGAAATAGGTATAGCTTTGCTTGAGTGTCTTGGAGACTAGCCATTTCAAAAAGCGGAGGGTTGTTTTCCAGACCAATTGAGGTTGTGGGAAAAAAAAATAAGTGTTTTTTTGTCATATTAGTCCGAACGGAGTTTTAGGTGGCAGGTTTCTGGATTGAGAAAGCGATGACGGCAATGTCCGAGAGAGAATGGGAATCGTTGTGTGACGGTTGTGGTCGCTGCTGTCTTCTCAAGCTAGAAGAGATAGATGCCGAAAAGGTTCACTATACTGCTGCGGTTTGCAGATATCTGGACCAGAAAACATGCAAGTGTTCTCAATACAAACAAAGAAACAAATTAGTGCCTACCTGTGTGAAATTTTCGTCAAAAGATATTGAGTCTTTAAAGTGGATGCCTTTTACCTGTGCCTACAGAAAGGTAGCGGAGGGCCGAGACCTAGATTGGTGGCACCATCTCGTTTCGGGGTCGAAGAATACGGTTCATGAGGCTGGTATTTCTGTCAGAGGGAAATGTGTATCGGAATTATTCGTTCACCCTGATGATCTCGATGAAAAAATCATTCAATGGGTTCATGCCTGATGGAAGAGCATTATTTTGTTGCGTGGGGAATATATCTTGGCTCCGGTATGATGTTTTTTATTTTGTGGTGGCAGCTAAGTTCGTTTATTGGTATCAGGGCCTTTAGAGATTTTTCTAGAAGCCTCATGTTTTTACTGATCTTTTTCCCCTGGCAGCTATCGGGTTCAGAGAAATATTATGCTCCAGCGAGTCTGATCGTCGCGCTAGAATTTTCTATTGGATCAGCGGACGAGATTGGTGGTGCACTTACCGCGTTGCTGTTTAGTATAGGTTGTCTATGCTTTGTTCTTATACTCAGAGCTCTTTTTAACCGTTGAGCACTGATGCATAGGAAAGAGATTATAGAATGAACAGACTAATTTGCTAGCTTATTTTTAAGCCAGACGTTATATTTTTGACCTTCGTCATGTTGGGAACTTATCAATGAAATTTTCGAGCACTTCCACCTATATTGCGACAGATGAGTTGCAGATGGCCGTGAACGCTGCTGTGCAGTTAGAACGACCTTTACTAATAAAGGGAGAACCAGGAACTGGCAAGACAATGCTAGCTGAAGAAATCGCGGCTTCGTTAGAAATGGAACTTATTTCCTGGCATATAAAATCCACAACTAAAGCCCAACAGGGGCTTTATGAATATGATGCCGTCTCCCGTTTGCGAGACTCTCAGCTGGGAGATGATAGAGTTCACGATATCAAGAACTACATCGAAAAGGGAAAGCTGTGGGAAGCATTTTCAAGTGAGAAGAGAGTTGTTCTTTTGATCGATGAGATTGATAAAGCTGATATCGAGTTTCCTAATGATCTTCTTCTTGAGCTAGATCGGATGGAGTTTCACGTTTACGAGACAGGGGAAACGATAAAAGCAAAGCAACGCCCGGTTGTCGTTATTACGAGTAACAATGAGAAAGAGCTGCCAGATGCCTTCCTTAGAAGGTGTTTTTTCCATTACATCCAGTTCCCAGATAGAGAGACTATGGCAGATATTGTGGAAGTGCATCACCCAAAAATAAAGCAAGATTTAGTGAAGGAGGCGATGGAAATATTTTTTGATGTCAGGAAAGTTCCGGGTCTGAAGAAAAAGCCTTCTACATCCGAGTTAATCGATTGGCTGAAACTTCTGATGGCAGATGACATTCCTGAAGAAATCCTGACAAATAGAGACACTTCCAAAGCAATTCCTCCTCTTTACGGGGCACTTGTCAAAAACGAACAGGATGTTCAGTTGTTGGAGAGGCTAGCGTTCATGAATAGGCGCCAAGGCAGCAGTGGGAGCTCCAGCCAGTAACCATCTAGAATGATTGGGTGAGGGTAATTTATGTTGATTAACTTTTTTTTCGCTCTGAAGAAAGCTCGTATTCCCGTTTCTATAACTGAGCTTCTGCATCTACTTGATATCTTGAAGGAGAGACTGGTTTACGCAGACATCGATGAATTCTATTACTTTAGTCGAATGGCGCTTGTTAAGGATGAGCGTCATTACGACAAATTTGATCGAGCGTTTAGCACATATTTCAAAGGACTTGATGATCTTTCTAGTCTTATTAATTCGTTGATTCCGGATGAATACCTGAGAAGAGAGTTCGAAAAAAGCCTCACGCCTGAAGAACTCGAAAAGATAAAGTCTTTAGGAGGCCTGGAAAAACTAATCGAGGCTTTCAAAAGAGAGGTGGAGGAAGCCGCCAAAGGAGAAGGGAAAGAAAAGAATAAGGAAGGAAAAGGCGAAAACGGTAGCGGTCCTGAAGGAAAAGGAGACCCCGGAAAAAAGAGACGCCAAAGGCGGCAATGGGACAAGCGTGACTACAAGGCCTATGACGATAACGTTGAACTTGGCACTAGGGGTATGAAAATATCTTTACGGCGGTTGCGCAAGTTAGCGCGACAAGGAGCAGAAGACGAGTTCGATATTGATTCTACTATTAGCAAGACCGCAAAAAATGGTGGGATGTTAGATATTATTATGCAGGCCGAAAGAAAAAACACGGTGAAGGTTCTCTTGTTGCTGGATAGTGGTGGGTCCATGGATGCCCACGTAAAAGTATGTGAAGAGTTGTTTTCGGCAGCAAGATCGGAATTCAAGCATCTGGAGGTCTATTATTTCCACAATTTTATCTACGATGGAATATGGAAGGAACATAATAGACGTATGAGTGAGAGGATCGAAACTTTCGATATTCTTCACAAATATACCCATGATTATAAGGTAATTTTTGTGGGTGATGCGACGATGGCTCCTTATGAGATTACCCATTCGGGTGGTTCTGTTGAGCACTGGAATGAGGAAGCAGGAGCAATATGGATGCAGCGTTTTATTGACACTTTTGATAAGCTGATTTGGATTAATCCGACTCCCAGAGACACATGGGAATATTCCACTTCTGTTGCTCTTACTGAAAAGCTCGTTGAGGATCACATGTATCCGCTTACTGTATCGGGTATAGAAGACGGAATGAATTTTTTGTCTAAATAGCAACTAATGTCTTCAGGTAATTGAATTTTTGTTTTGAAATAGTGCTTTAGTGAAAAACGACAGTTCCTTAAAAACACTTGAAAGATCCATTGAGCACTCGATGCTTTTTCAGCGCTTCAATCTGAAGAAGGAGCTAAGGAAAAAACATCGACGTAAGAACTTGCACGAAGAGATTCTGCAGTCGGCGGCGGAAGCTAGTCGCAGAAAGAAACTCGTTCCGGATATCACTTTCCCACCTGGGTTACCTACATCTAGGATTGCTAAGTCCATAATAAAGACCATACAGGATAATCAGGTTGTTATTGTTGCTGGAGAGACCGGGTCAGGAAAGAGCACTCAGTTATCCAAAATGTGTCTAGAGGCAGGCCAGGGGGTTTTCGGTATGATTGGTCATACCCAACCTAGAAGAGTTGCAGCTCGATCGATAGCAGCTCGAGTCGCATCGGAATTGGGTGTGAAATTAGGTGATGAGGTTGGTTTCCAGGTTAGGTTTGAGTCGAAAACCAATTCCGATACTCTCATAAAAATAATGACCGATGGAATACTGCTCTCGGAAATTCAGAACGATCCGTTCCTGGAAAGTATGACACCGTTATTATTGATGAGGTTCACGAGAGAACCTTGAATATTGACTTTCTTCTGGGTTACCTGAAGCGTTTGATTAGCAAGCGGGAAAATCTCAAGATAGTAATAACTTCTGCAACTATAGATGTGGAGAGGTATTCAAAGCACTTTTCTGATGCGCCTATAATCAAAATTAATGAAAAAATGTTTCCTGTCGACGTTAGATATGTGCCGATACAAGGTAAATCTGGAGAAGAGAAAGCTGAAAATGAGATCTTTTTAGGGATTCTAAATGAGATTAGCAATTTGCCTCGGGGTGATGTCCTAGTTTTTTTGCCTGGTGAACGGGAGATAAGAGAATTTTCTGATCTGGTAAAGAATGAAACCAAATCATTCGAATCACTGCCACTATTTTCCAGGCTCTCGGATAGAGAGCAGGACAGGATTTTCGAACCTCATTCGAAGAGAAGGGTGATATTGTCGACCAATTTAGCGGAGACGTCTCTGACTGTGCCTGGAATACGGTATGTAATAGATTTCGGGAAGGCGAGGGTTTCTCGATATAGCTATCGCTCAAAAGTACAGAAATTGCCCATCGAAGAAATATCAAAAGCAAGCGCTGAACAGAGAAAAGGGCGCTGTGGCCGCTTGTCCGAAGGGATTTGCTTCCGTATTTTTTCCGAAGAGGATTTTGATAATCGTCCCGGGTTCACCGAGCCTGAAATTCAAAGAACGAATCTAGCATCCGTTATTCTTCAGATGCTTCAATTGAAACTAGGCGAAATCGAGTGTTTTCCATTCCTGGATCGTCCGCTAGATAGGCAGATCAGTGATGGGTTTTCTCTTTTGGCAGAGTTGAATGCTATTGACGGGCGGCGTCAGCTGACACGCATGGGAAAACAAATGTCAGGTTTCCCTCTCGACGTCAGATTTTCGCGCATGCTTGTAGCTGGTGGTCAGCTCGGTTCACTTAACGAGATCCTGACTATCGTAAGCGGGCTTTCTATCCGAGATCCTCGAGAACGCCCTGTCGAGTTTCAAAGTCTTGCAGACCTCGCCCATAAGAAACGCGAAGATAAAAGATCAGATTTTCTTAGCTATCTCCTCTTGTGGAAAGATTTTGAAGTCCAAAAGAAACGGCATGGGAGCTCCGGATTAAAGAAATATTGTCGCTCTGAATTCCTGTCTTTTTCTAGAATGCTGGAGTGGCGACAATTGCGGGCTCAACTTCTTTCTGTTTGCAGAGAAAAGGGAATGAAACCGAACTCGAGCCCGGCTTCATACGCATCTGTGCACAAAGCAATTCTATCAGGGTTGATCGGAAATATAGCGATCAAATCTGGCGAGCACGAGTACCTTGGTACTAGGAAGAAAACCGAGTATATCTTTCCCGCTTCTTCTCAGTTTTCTAGGAAACCTAAGTGGATCGTCAGTGCAGAGCTAATAGAAACTTCTCGACTTTATGCCAGGTGTGTTGCTGAAATTGATCGATCATGGATTGAACCTCTAGCTGGCCATCTGTTTAAGAGAAGTTACAAGGATCCTGTTTTTGATTCGGGGCGAGGCCAGGTATTGGCGCGTGAAGAAGCGTTGCTTTACGGGATACCTGTTATCACAAATAGAAAAATCGATTTTGGACTTGTTAATTTGCGTGATGCTAGGCAGATCTATATCAGAAGAGCCCTTGTTGGCAGAGAATCACGGACTAAATTAAATTTTTACAAAGAAAATTGCAGAGCTCTTAACGAAGCCAAAATTCTAGAAGCAAAATCTCGTCGGAATGACATTTTGTTGTCAGAGCAGGCGATTTATGATTTTTACGATAGACACCTGCCTCAGGATATAAGCAGTGATTTTGATCTCAGAAAGTTTGTGAAGAGAATGCCTAGGGAATCAGGTCGTTTGCAATTTCAACCGGAAGATATACTAGAGAATGAAATCTCGTTATCAGAATCGCTCTATCCTGACTATCTGGCGATTAGAGAGAATCGGCTGCCCTTAAAATACAAATTCGCTCCTGGAGAAAGTGAAGATGGAATCAGCATAGATGTCCCGTTATCGGTTCTAGGATTGGTGACCCAGGAAAGAGCAGACTGGTTGGTCCCTGGTTTGGTAAAAGAAAAATGTATTGGTTTAATTAAATCTCTTCCTAAATCTATCAGGAAAAAGTTCGTTCCCTTATCAAATTATACTGAGCTGATACTGAAGGATTTTGAGTACTCGGGAAGGTCACTGGCGGAGTCTCTAGCAGACAGGCTGTTTAAAGTATCAGGAAACCTGGTTCATAAAGAAGATTTTCAGTTTGATCTTATAGATGACCATCTCAACATTAATTTCCGGGTGATTTCTAGTGATGGCAAGTGCATAGGTTCCGGAAGAGATTTAGAGTCTTTGCGAAAGCGTTTTCTATCCTCGAATACAGATGATTCTGCAAGAAATGTCCATGAGATTGAAGGAAAAGGTTATATCAACTGGAACTTTGATACGCTTCCTGAATTTGTTGAAATTCTTGAAGGAAAAATCTGTCTCAAGCTTTATCCGGCCATCGTTGATGAAGGCGATTCTGTCTCTATAAGATTGCTAGAGACTCAAGAAGAGGCTCTGAGAAAATCCGAGGATGGGGTTTTTAGACTAGCAGCACTGCGGTTCAAAAACCTATGGAAGCAAATGCAGAGGAATATTCCCGACTTCTCCGACTTTTCTATTTTCTATGTGAGAAGAGGAGATAGAGCTTCTTTAATCGACGGTCTGCTAACTGCTGCCTTCAAGGCGACCTTCGTTGAAGGAAGCCCGCTTCCTAGAACTCTATTAGAGTTTGAGCAAAGGCTAGAAAAACGGTCTGAGCTTTATGACAATCTATCTGAGATATCGGGATATGTTGGTCAGGCTTTACGAGATTCGATGAAAATTGAGCGTGTTCTTCCACGTGAATCCTATCCGGAAGTCTTTAAAGATATAACATCTCAGTTAGATGGCCTTCTTCCTTCAGGATTTCCTAATACTATCCCTCTAGCGCATTTGCGGGATTACCCTAGATATTTTAAAGCCATTTTTTATCGGTTAGATAAGCTAGGTTCTAATTTCGATAAGGAACGGAAGCGCATAGAAAAAATCTCGTATTGGTGGGCTAGATATTCGGAATTAGGCGGTCATTGTAGTGAAAAAATCCGTAATTTTCGTTGGCTACTTGAAGAATACAGGATATCTTTGTTTGCGCAGGTGATTGGAACTAAAATTTCTGTTTCGGAGAAAAGGTTAGAGAAGGAATGGTCCGCAATAATTCAAGAGAATACATGAAATTTTTCGCGTTCGTGTTTTTTTTCTTAAATCCTGGTGTTTTGTTCGCGAGCGATGATCCGTTCGAATCTGCTAACCGGAAGGTTCACGGTTTCAATGAATTTGCTGACCAGAGAGTTCTTAAACCGGCGGCGAGATTTTATGAGAATGTTTTCCCCCGTTTTGCCAGAGTTGGTGTCACCAATTTTTTTTCGAATCTTTCGAATGTTAATGGCGGGATAAATAGTGCATTGCAGTGGAAGCCGGGTGAGTCTTTCCGGGAATTTGCTCGGCTCTGTATTAATACGACATTTGGAATAGGAGGTCTTTTTGATCCGGCCTCTAGGCTTGGAATACCAGATGGAGAGGAAGATTTTGGGCAGACTCTCGCGGTCTGGGGTCTTCCTGAAGGTGCTTATATTGTCATCCCGTTTTTTGGGCCAAGTACTATAAAAAATGGGATGGGTTCAGTTTTTGACTTGGTGTTGGATCCGATGAGACTTTACAGACCTTTTGGTCACCAGGTTGCGTTTTCTTCTGTTGATATATTGAATAACAGAGCAGAGTTGCTCGCCGTTGAAGGGGTCGTTTTTGGTGATAAATATCTATTTTACAAGAATGCCTATCTTCAGAGACGGGAATATCTTGAGCTCGATGGTGAGATAGAAGATGCTTTTGACGATGAGTTTTAATCTGGCCGGGATTTTATCTTGAGTCTGATAAAATCTGAGTGATCTATGTGAATCAGATCTGCTACCCGTCTTATAATATGATCTTCGTATCTATCTAACCTCCCGTCCGCGTATGCTACCTGCCACATCGAGCGAATAAGGTGCTCTTTTTCCTGCCTCGAAAATTCTCGATTTATCAGGCTGGTAAACTGATAAAGATCGTGTGCCTCTTCCGATTTGTCTTGAGCCGCTTCAAGAATGTCCCTTGCTTCTTCGCTGTCTTCGCCAAGTTTTGCTAAGAGAATGTCCTCGATTATATGGAGTTCGCTTTGTTCTTTTTTTTCATCTGAACGTGCGACTTCAAGCATCAGAGCAGTTGCTGCTAACAGTAGGGATGAGCTCGAAATATTTTCGGTTTTGGGTTCCCGTCTGATTTTTTCATCGAAATATTCGAATAACCGGTTAAGCATGATCTTTCTCTATATTTTTCTTGAGTTGATTAATTGTTGAATGCAATTTAAGTGCGTTAGGTGAGTCGTCGCACATAAGAGAATTAAGTTCTCTGCGAAAACTAGCAGCTTTTCGAATCCCATGAAAAAGACCTGCAAGGTGTTTTGCCATATGCCTCAAAGGTGTTCCTTTCGAAAGCTGGTATTCCATGTAATTTCCGTAACTTGTTATGACCTTAGCCATTTCAAGTTTTTCTCCACCAAAGATTTCTTTATCTAGCTCATGCATAATCATCGGGTTCTTGTATGCCGCTCTTCCTAGCATAACTCCCGCGTAGTTTTTCAAAAGCCTTTTAGCCTCTTCATAGTCCCTTATTCCTCCATTTAAGAAAAAACTGGCATCGGAAAACTCTTCCTGGATCTTTTTGACATAGTCATATCTTAGAGGCGGGACTTCCCGGTTCTGCCTAGGAGTCAATCCTTTGAGGATGGCGATTCTTGCATGAACGAAGAAATTCCGACAACCGGCTTCGTATAAGGAACTAATGAAATCATGAAAAAAGCCGTAGCTGGTATTTTGGTTCACCCCTATTCTCGATTTTATGGTAACGGGAATTTCCACTGTTTCTTTGATAGCTCTATAGCAATCTGCTGATAATTTCGGTCTCTCCATCATGCAGGCTCCGATGCCAGCATTCTGGACCCGATCACTCGGGCAACCGCAGTTAAGATTTACTTCTTGATATCCCGCAGTTTCTGCCAGTGCCGCGGCATAGGCTAGTTCCTTTGGGTTGTTACCCCCTAGCTGGATTCCAACAGGCTCATCGGCGGAGTGTATGAGCAATTTTTCGTGATCACCAAAAAAAAGTGCAGATGAAGTAATCATTTCACTGTACAGCATGGAATTTTTTGTAATCAGGCGGAAAAGATATCTGCAGTGACGGTCGGTATACCCCATCATGGGAGCTACGCTTAGTGTTCTGTTCATCGCCTATTTTATTAATCTTTTGAAGCTCTTAGTGTAACATCACCGTCTATCTTATTGTATTTCACTCTATATGAACGTCAGAACACGAGTTGCGCCTTCACCCACTGGTGATCCACATGTTGGAACCGCCTATATGGCTCTTTTTAGCTATTGTTTTGCCAAAAAGAACGGTGGGGAATTCATCCTTCGTATAGAGGACACTGACGGTGACCGAAGTTCCAAGGAATCTGAAAAAAGTATTATGGACGCGCTGAAGTGGTTGGGTCTGGACTGGGATGAAGGTCCAGGGAAGGGCGGTCCGCATGAACCTTATCGTCAGAGCCAAAGAAAAGTTATCTATGAAAAGTATGCCGAGGAACTCTTGCAGTCAGGAAATGCTTTTCGCTGTTTCTGTTCGAAAGACCGGCTGGATGACCTGAGAAAAACCCAGATCACCGAAGGAAACACGAGCCGATATGATGGGGCTTGTCTCGGACTTTCGGATGAAGTGGTAGCGCAGAAACTCCGTGATCGGGAATCCTATGTCATAAGGATGAAAGTTCCGGAATCCGGAACTTGTGTTGTTCACGATGAATTGAGAGAACGCATTGAAATTGCGTGGGATCAGATAGATATGCAGGTTCTGATTAAGGCCGATGGCAGTCCCACTTACCATTTCGCCGTGGTGGTAGATGATCATCTGATGGGGATCACTCACATCATCAGAGGCGAGGAATGGATTAATTCGGCGCCCAAACATATATTGCTCTACCAGTATCTTGGTTGGGACATGCCTAGACTTATTCACATGCCGCTTCTAAGGAATCCCGATAAAAGCAAGCTGAGCAAACGAAAAAATCCGACTGCGGTAGGCTTTTACAAAGATATGGGTTTTATGCCTGAGGCTGTCTTGAATTACCTGGGCATGTTGGGCTGGAGTATGCCTGATGGAGAAGAGAAATTTTCTCTCGATGAAATGGTGGCCAATTTTGATCTTGATCGGCTAACCCTTGGTGCGCCCGTTTTTGATATCGACAAGCTGAAGTGGCTGAATGGGCTCTGGTTGCGTTCACTTGATGCTGCTGAGTATGAACTTAAGCTGGCAACCTGGTTGAGAGAGCGATCTGAGCTCCATGAAGTGATTCCGCTTATTAAGGAGAGAATAGATATTTTTGCGGAAATGGCCCCACTGTCTGGATTTTTGTTCGAAGGGATGCCTTCTTTATCTCCTGATCTTTTCGAGTCAAAAAAGCTTGATAGGGAAGATACCTTGAAGGTCCTCCAGTTCTCGTTGTGGCGATTGGAAAATGAAAAGTCCTGGTCAAGCCAGAGTATTCAGGATCTTTTTTCCGGTCTCGCGGAAGACATGGGCTTAAAAATAAGAGATTTTCTTGCGCCGGTTTTTATAGCCATCTCGGGAAAGTCTGTCTCGCCTCCACTTTTCCAGTCAATGGTTCTTCTCGGATCTGATATCTGCAAGGCAAGATTAAAACATTCCATAGGTGTTCTCGGCGGTATCTCTAAAAAACATCTGAAACGATTAGAGAAGTCCTATGAAGAAATGAATCGTGGATAGATAGAAGAGAGAGAAGATACAAAAAAGACCCTATCTTTCCTGTCTAACTTTATTTAAGTTTTCTCCTGTTCGAACCAGTCTCGCAAAACGTACTTCTGTATTTTGGTTGAAGACATCGGCCACTCTTTCACGAACCTAACATGTCGAGGAATTTTGAAGCTAGCTATTTTCCCTCTACAGAAACTGATGATCTCTGGTTCTTCAGATGAAGCTCCTTCGTCAAGTTCAATGTAGGCGCAAGCGACTTCGAAAAGTCGTTCGTCAGGAACTCCTATGACCTGAGCTATTTTGACGGCGGGGTGAGTGGATAACAATGATTCGATCTCTATTGCCGCGACGTTTTCTCCTCCTACTTTGAGCATGTCTTTAATTCGTCCATGAAATTCTATATCTCCGTCTTGGTCTAGTAAGCCCAGATCGCCTGTTCTAAACCATCCATCTATAAAAGCTTCTTCGTTCTTCTCAGGCGCTTTGTAATAGCCGTCGAATACCGAATATCCCTTTAATACAATCTCACCTTTTTCGCCAGCGGGTTTTTCGTCTCCATTCTCAGGATCGATAATTTTTGCTAGAAGACCTGGCATAGGTTTTCCGCAGGTATTCAGACGCTTTTCAAGGCTGTCTTCCGGGTGGTTATATGCTATAACGCCACCGGCTTCGGTTAGTCCGTAAGCGCCTGTTTGGACAGCTTGAGGAAAGGCATCCTGGAAGTTCCTCAATAGCTCCGGGGGAGCGACATTGTTTATTCGTTTCAGGCTTGAAAGATCCGCTTGGGAGAAATAAGGGTGATTTATCATTTCCATGGTGATTGTCGGGAATGAAGGGAAGGCTACGGTCACCCGTTCTTTTTCCATCATTTTCAAAGACAGTTCAGGTTCTACGTGCTGCATAGACATCATCGCAGCGCCTGCATCCATGCAACAGATCAGTGGCAATATTGATGCCATATGAAACATGGGAAGGGGCGCCCAGAAGCGATCCGATTCTTCCAGAAAATATCGGGACCGGTTCATGTTCATCCCGTTTCGGACTAGCACTTCGTGGTTTAGTGGACATCCTTTAGGGTTGGCGGTAGTGCCTGATGTGTACATCATAATAGCCGGTTGTCTTACGCTGACCTGTTGTCGCATTAAATCTATGTTTTTTTTTGGTATTTTTTCTCCGTTTTGAACGAATTCCTTGTCGTTAATAAATCCGGTGCAGTCATCGCCTATCATTACTATATGTTTTAAAAGAGGCGATCGTTTTTCTTTAATGGCATCCTTGATGAGTTTCTCGAAGTCAGCGTATTCGGATATAGCGTCATGGGTCACAACTAGTTCAATATCAGCATTATCAAGTACGTAGGCCAATTCAGGGGGTTTATATCTAGCATTTATAGGCACTGCCATGGCTCCGATGAATTGGGCCGCGAATAAATATTCGATGTATTCGATGGTGTTTGCCATGAGAATTCCCAGATGGCTACCAGGTTCTAATCCGGCTGCTGCTAGGGCTCTTGCTCGATCGTAGGCCCGTTCTTTCAATTGTTCGTAAGAGACTCGATTGTCTGGGAAAATCAGTGCGGGATTTTCTCCGAACTTTTCTGCGGACTTAATTAAAAGATCGCCAAGGGTTGTGAATTCTGTAAAACTCTGCATTAAGTGACCTAAGATAATCAAATTCTGCTAATGAGAACCGAATTTCAGTTAAAAGCCAAGTCCCGTGCCAGATTTTTCTGAAATTGTTAGTGAAAGACTAACTCGGCCAATTCTCCAGTTATGTGAGCTTTTTGCTGAGGAGGGTGCGCTTGACCAGTACACTTTTTTTTCAGGAATTTCAAATATGTTGAGAGACCCCTCGGATGAACCAATGATATTGGCTGCGACTATAGAGCTTTCCAGGTGCGCGTTTCTAGGGTTCGTATATAGCCGGGAAGCTCAGACGAGAATAGACAAGATACTCGAAGATGCAATCGACATTGCCTATACAATGAGCGCCTCCGATGTTAACTGAACTGGAACAACGGTACTAATAATGATCAGCTTCTCTGCTAGATAGAAAGAATAGATTTCCTTGGATTAGATTCATTGTTCTTTCTCCCTGATGGCGAGTTGTACCTTGGTCGTTTTTTGAGGTATGTTCTGAAACAAGTAAAAAAACTTGAAGTATAATTGTCATTTTAAACAGGAGCGATAATGGCTGCAGAAGATCACGAAATAGTTTCAATTTATGGACATAGCTTGGACCAGAGAGATCTGCTGATGGATATGGCGCCTGAGTGCGTTCTCATGTGGGCTACTAAGGATGGATGGCCTGTGGGAGTCGTGCATTCTTACGTGTGGCATGACCAGAAGATCTGGATTACGTTTGCCGCGCATAGACATCGTGCTGAAGCGATTAGGAGAGACAATCGTGTTTCAGTTACGGTTAGCGGCAGGACCTCCCAGGATCCGGAATGCCCCAAGGGGCAGCTGACCGCTAAGGGGCTAGCTCAGTTTCATGATGATGAAGAAACGAAGAAATGGTTTTACAGAGCTTTGTCTAGAAAGGTTTCTCCGAATGACAAAGACGGAGAAAATTCATTCTATAATCTTCTTGACTCTCCTTTGAGAACAATAATCTC
The DNA here is from genome assembly GCA_002708765.1 of Gammaproteobacteria bacterium. GTDB lineage: Bacteria > Pseudomonadota > Gammaproteobacteria > Pseudomonadales > Azotimanducaceae > UBA9659. The sequence continues at coordinate 43,695 of PAPD01000012.1, forward strand.
TATAGAAGTCGTGAAATGGATATCTTTTGATGCGGACAAATCTCACAGAGATAGATTAGGCTCGTTAAAAGAAGAAGAAAAAACACCGAGACTGAGCTCTGATGCCGACCGAATGAACGAAGAAAGAAAAAGAAGAGGACTCGAACCGAGGTAGAACCTATGAGTAAAGAATTAGAAGATCGTTTGGCGGTACAGGATGTCATGTTGCATTACGCTTCGACGGTAGATGAAAAAAATTACGCTGGATATAAAGCATTGTTTGCGGAAGATGTAGTTGTAGTGGGCATGGGCGGTGAAGACATGCACGGAATAGAGGAATATTACCCATGGTGGAAAGAGGCTCTGGATAAATACGCAAATACGCAGCATATGCTTAGCCCTACATTTGCAATTATTGAAGAAGACATGGCGTATACCCGCACCGATGTGCAGGCGCTTCATTTTTTTCCCGGAGATTCGGAGACAACGATGATTTTCTGGGGAACCTATAAAACTGATATGAGGCGTATAGATGGTGTGTGGAAAATTTCCCGGCATGAACTTATAGCTAGAGGGCTTAAGCAGAGCTGAGTAGATTCGAGTTCTCTTCTGGAATTGTCAGGAATCTGAGAGTTACGGTAATGATAAAATTCATATTCTGGAGAGTTTCCAATGATAGATCTTGACCTCCAAGGTAAGACCGCCGTTGTGACTGGCGCAAGTTTAGGGATTGGAGAGGCTATTTCGAGAGAGATCGCTGATATGGGAGCGAGGGTTTTCTGTTGCGCGAGAAATGCCGAAGCTCTGGATCAAATTTCTTCATACTCTGAGAAAATCACCGGGATTGTTGCGGATCTGGGAGATAGAGAATCGACGGAGTCGTTTCTGAGTTCGGTTGAAAAACAGGCCTCAGGAGTTGATATAGTAATAAACAATGTCGGAGCTTCACCCTCAAGAAACTTTTTATACATGACTGACGAAGAGTGGGAAGACCTTCATGAGCTTAACCTGATGTCGGCTGTACGATGCACCCGGAAATTCCTTCCGAATATGAGAGAGAAAAAATGGGGCCGAGTGATCATGATTGCGACGACAGCGGCAAAATACCCTAGCGCTGCGCTAATAGATTATGGTGCTACAAAAGCTGCACTCATATCGGTAAGTAAATCTTTGGCAAGAAAATATGGAAGAGATGGTGTTCTGGTTAACTCGGTTTTACCGGGGTTAATTCACACTGCTATGTGGGAGCGAGCAGCCGAAGAAATTGCAGAAGCTAACAAAATCAGTGCAGATCAGGTGATAAAAAATAACGGCAAGTCTGTTCCGGTGGGTCGATATGGCACCTCTGAAGAGGTTTCTTCTCTGGTAGCTTTTTTGTGTACCAATTCCGCTTCATACGTTAACGGTACCGCCATTGAAGTAGACGGAGGTTCTTCGGTTCATATATGACATCTTCAGTGGTGCCGAAGGAATTTGTGATGTTCAGTGCTCTATGAGTCTGAATAGTTCTTTACAAAGGGTATAGAAATGATAGAAACGGAGCTGGGAGTGGCTAGACCTAGTGTATATTTCGAGGAGCAGTTTAAATCCTTGCCCAAACTAGAGAACAAGACAGTAGCGATTACCGGGACGACATCGGGGACAGGTTACGTTGCCGCGGAGACCTTTGGGAGGCTTGGAGCCAGGGTAATTCTTTTGAACCGCCCATCTGCAAGAGCGGACAAGACCTTACATGTTTTGCAAAGCATAGGTTTGCCAGGTTCCTTTTATCAAGTAGATTGCGACCTGCAAAGTTTTGAATCCGTAAGATCTTCTTTACCAAAAATAGAGGCCTTATGTGAGCAGGGTCTTGACGTTCTATGCAACAATGCCGGAGTGATGGCACTTGAGGACACTGCTACAGTGGATGGATTTGATATCCAGATGCAAACTAATCACCTCTCTCATTTTTTGCTGACTAAACTTGTTTTTCCTTTTCTAGAAAAAGCTGAAAGTTTAAGAGGGGAGGCCCGCATCGTTAATCATTCGAGCATGGCTAGATTAATGGTAAAGAGGCTTGAGTCTAAATATATGGAAAAAAGAGGGGGTGATCTTGGAGGTAATGGCTCTCTGATGCTGCTATTTCCAGGCGGGCGATGGATTCGTTACGGGCAGTCTAAATTAGCCAACGCGGCTTTTACTTCCTGTTTGCACGAAAAGTTAAAGATCAGAAAATCAAATATTAAGGCTGTGGTGGCACATCCGGGGGTAGCCGACACGGATCTGCAAAGGACCACCGTAAAAGATGTTGGTGGGCGGAGCTGGTTGAACAGATCTTTCCTTGACATGGTGTTTCGGGTATACATCAAGATGGGACAATCGAAGGAAGACGGCGCTTTGGGCATTATAAAATCCATGGCTGATCCCGTTGTCCGATCTGGAGAATTTATTGGCCCGGGGATGACCATGGCAGCTATGAAAGGACCTGCATTGTCATACCCCTTAGAGGGCTATTACGATAATGTTGAAACTCGAGAGTTGCTCTGGACTAAAAGCTGTGAGGCAATCGAGGATGATTTTGTTATCTAAAGACAGTTTTCGGCTAGCCAGATTTTAATTTCGATTCTAAATTTCTCAATGTCGTCTCGAATATTTTAGGAGAGATAGGCCTTTATTAACTCCTGATCGTTCAAACAACTTTATGAATAAGAAGGGACTTTCTATCATGAAGAACTCGGCCCCAAATTAAAGCTAGTTAATTTGGGGCCCTAGTCATTAAATATCGTAACTAGCTGTTATACCAAAGGTTCTAGGTTTTGCAGTGAGCTTGATGATCGTGCCAATAACCTTGCTGTGCCTATGCCAGTAATATTCATCCGTGATATTGCGTCCCCACACCCATACCTTCCAGTTGTTGTTCTCAACGCCTGCTCGGATGTCTACAAGCGTTCTAGAGGGAACCGGTAGGGTTGTGTCTCCAGATATCTGGCCAGCGTCGCGTCGCGTGCACGTTACTCCAATTTCTCTGCATTCGTCGACAAAAAACGAATTAGTCTCTTCCTGATAATTAATGTTAGTGGCTACGAAAGCACTCCATCCATCTGAAACCTCCCAATTGTAAGCAATAGCTAGATTTGCTTGCAATTCAGGCGCTTGAGGGAAGTCCTGACCAGAGAAGTCTTTTGTTCCTGAATTAGTGCCACCAAAGAACGCATCAAAATTCCTGAACGCGCCATCGACTTCGGTGTCGGCATAACTAACAGAGGGTGAGAATGTCAGACCCTCGATTGGCATCCAGGTCGCTATGAATTCAATACCCGTAACATGGGACTCAGGAACGTTAACCAAGGCGGGAAGAGATCCGAACACCGCATCTTCTAGGGCTCCAAGGATTTGCTTATCAGTGTAGTCATAATAGAAAGCCGCAGCGTTTGGCTGGAGACTCCCATCTGCCAGGGTTGCTTTTGTTCCGATTTCATAAGCAAGAAGTTCTTCCTGAACTACGGGTTGAAGCTGAGATATAGCTGAGCCCGGGAGCGTAGGGAATTGTCCGTTCTTGTACGCTTTACTAATATTAGCGTAAACAAGTGTTTCGTCGTTCGCAGCCCAGTTTATTCCTACCCTCCAGGAAGTGTTGTCTTCGTTAAGGCTCAATTGATGGCCGTTAGGATCCGGATTAAAATCTGGCGCGGGTCCGGTTGTTGCGCACTCTCCGGGGTTTACCTGGAGGGGGCTGGTTGAACCAAGGAAGGGTTGAATAAGAAATGAGGTGAATGCCCAAGTTCCGTCGCCACCATCAAAAGTGCATCCTCTAAAGTCACGTTCCTGGTCTGTGTATCGCAGGCCGGCTTGCATAGTAACTGTTTCTGTTAGGTTATATTCTAAATTTGCAAAAATAGCCCAGGTTTCAACTTCCTGGAAACTCGCTGGTGAAGTTGGACCGTAATCAATAAAACCAAAAATTGGATTAACCGACGATTCGCCATACGATTGCATGAACACGTCGGAAGTTTCCATGTCCTCGTAATTTGCACCCACGACCCAGGTTCCTTTGTCATAGTTTCCGGTCAGTCTAAATTCTTGGAAAAACGTTTCCATGCCTCCGGTATGAGATTGTTCATAAATTTGGAATATCGAACCGTCTCCATCCATGCCTGAGCCTTTTTGTTCAAAGTCGTTATAACTTGTGAGAGAAGTTATAACTATTTCGTCATTCAAGTCGTGGTCCACGCGCAGTTGCACGGATAGAAACTCATCATCATTCTCAAGGGCATCGCAGCCCCGATCGTAACGCCGTGTATTTGGATCTGTTGGGGTGCCCCCGTTATTATTAGCGCATGGACTCCACGCTGCTGCTTCAGCTTTCAGAGGCGCAAGCGGCGTATCAACGAATCCCGAAAAAATTCCGTTCACCGGGTTTTGAGCAATTTTACCCGCCAACTGTGGACGCAAGGTGTCGCTATTGTTTGTAAAACCACTTAGAGTAAACAAGGCTCTTGTTTTATCATTATTGTCATAAGCTAGTGTTGCTCGATAGGCAAATTCGTCTTTTGAGCCTGCCTCATCATCATTGAGGTAACTCTCTTGCCAATCACCTGAAGTCTGAGAGCGAAGCGCAAGCCTGAAGCCTAAGGCTTCATTAATGGGACCGCTCACATATCCATCTATGTCAACTGAATCGAAGGTGCCATAGCTGACAGTCAAGCCTGCCTCAAATTCCTCAGTAGGTTTGTTAGCAATAAAGTTAACAGCGCCACCAGTAGCGTTTTGTCCAAACAAAGTTCCTTGGGGTCCCTTAAGGGCTTCAACCCGCTGAACATCAAGAGAGGCCCCTCTGGTCATAGGCGAGAACTGAAGGGGCGCTTCATCAAGATATACGCTGACTGTTGGGCTCGTTGCCAGCGAGTTCTCCTGAAAACCTACCCCTCGAATGGTGTAGATCGAGGTGCCAGCGTAATTCACATTTGAACTGAAACCCGCTATTGCCTTATATAAATCGAAGGGGTCTGATATCCCTAGTTCTTTCAACTGTTCGCCAGTGGAAGCCTGAATCGACATACCTACTTCGTTAATGCTTTCCTCGCGTTTTTGAGCAGTTACAACTATTTCCTCGATAGTGGTTGCATTCTGGCGAGCTGATTCTTCTGCATTTGCAACTTGGGCCAAAGTGGTCATTGCTACGAAAGACAGACAAAAAGTTATGTACCAATTTATCTTCATAGTTTTATCCTTCTGTGGGTAATTGTTTTGCTCTTAGGCGATGGATTAGAGCGGTATGTTTTTTCATGCTTGTGATTTGAATTAATATACACGGTTTGTTTTACGGTGCAACTTCTTGTTGAGCATTCCAAAATTCGAACTGCCTTAAATTCTAGAATTTCCGAGCTTTGGGAAATTTTTCTTCTTGGTTTTAGCTCATGCCGGTGGTCACGGCACCCAGGAGACGGGAAAAATTTCTGGGAAGTCAGCCAGTGGTTGCCCGTCCTTAGGCTCATAATCGTAAAGAGGCAGCGGGTCAGGGATTGCCTGGCTCCGACGATGTAAGTAGGCTACGTCAGGTCCAGCCCACAAAGACGCATGAGATCGCCTTGGATGATCAAGCTCCACGCCGCCACGAGCAGAGTGAAGTATGTTGCCATGAAAAAGGAGCACATCTCCTGGCTCGTAATCCCAATTCATAATATCAAACGAGTCCCGAAGAGAGTCGATGTCGGGCAATTCTGGCAAACCGGGATCTAGAAAAGATTCAAAGTAGGTAAAATGATCATGAGCTTCTTTGCCCACTAGCACCTTGCCTGCCGCAAAGTTTTCTTCCAATGCCTTAGCCCCTTCGGGGTCTTCTTCCGGATCCATTCCAACGGGGGGTCTGTATGTTGCGTTCCACAAATGGGAACCTCTAACGACTTCCATGCTAACGCTCCGGGGTGCATGATCAGCACAAATCCAGGCCCGAACAACTTGGTGACCTTCTATGTTGTAGTAGCATGTATCTTGATGCCAGGCGCTGGGTGCCATTAGGCCCGCAGGTTTATAAAACATTTGGTCCATGTAAAAACGAACTGGCGCATCAATTATTCTTCCGACGATCTCCGCAACGGGTGATTCGTCAAGGATTTTTTTTAGCTTTGGAGAGTGCGAGGCAGGCCATTGATCAATTCTAAGTGGTTCAGATACTCCTACTGACATTCCGTCAGGGTGGTCATTGGCATATTCCAAACCCTCTGCGAGAATCTCGGTCCAGTCCTCACCCATTATGTTTTTCAGCAGAACTGCTCCGTCTCGATGGAAATTTTCTATTTCTTCCGGTGTTATGTCTCGAAGCATCTCAGACATGGCCATTGTCTTTTGTTCTCCTTTGCTACTAGTGATATAGTCAAAAAAAATAATACGCGCAAATTGTTTAATGCGCAATTGTCAACATCTGTGAACATCTAAAGATATCTGGCTTTAAAAACGACTCTCTAAAACAACTACCAATTAATCCGAGGTGGAGAAAAATGCCCGCATCATTTGAATACATTGATTACCAGGTCGAGGACCGCAGAGCACGAATCACTCTAAATCGGCCTGAAAAACGTAACGCTCTGTCGATCGAACTGGTTGAGGAACTTCGAGATGCGCTTTGGGAGGCTGATGACGATACGTCCGTTCACTGCGTGATTATAAAAGGAGCAGGTGGGTCTTTCTGTGCGGGGTATGATTTGACTGCAAATCGATCTCAGAGGGAAGATGGAGTAAAGCGTCGCAAGCGGATGAGTATGGACGACGATGCATGGGGGATAGAACGATTTCAGCGCAGCCTTAGGACCCTTACTGAAATGCACAAACCGACCATAGCTCAAATTCATGGGCACTGCTATGCCGGTGGCACTGACCTTGCGCTCTACTGCGATATGTTGATATGTGCTGACAATGCGAGCATTGGTTATTCTGCACTGCGCAACATGGGCGCCGCGCCAAATCAGATGTGGCTTTATCACATAGGCCCGCAATGGACAAAAAGGCTTTTGCTGACAGGGGATACACTTACTGGTAAAGATGCTGCTTTGGTAGGGTTAGTGCTAAAATCAGTGCCAGAGGAGTTTCTTGAGAAGGAAGTTGAAGGGCTTGCAGATCGTTTAAGTTGGATTGATCCGGAGATGCTGTCGACAAATAAGAGAATCATAAATGTTGGAATGGAGCTTATGGGTGCGCAAACACTTCAGCGCTTGGCAGCCGAGAACGACGCCCGGGCGCATACCACTCAGGCAGCTAGAGACGTGTTCCGACAAATCTCAACCGAAGGCCTTAGGGCGGCACTCAGGGATAGGGACGCGCCTTTTGGCGATAGCAGAGCACGGGTTATTGGGCCTGAGGTTAGAGATGAGGATGGAAGGCTTGTTGATGAGGAATGATCATACTGGGATTCAGAGAGCAGATAGCAATATCACTCTTTGAGTTAAATAATTATGGAAAGCGTTTCGGTCGATAAAGCAATTTTTACCACCAGATCAATGCGTCGCCTCAGACCTGACCCTGTACCGAGAGAGGATATAGAATACATTGTCGAGGCTGCTACCATGGCTCCTTCCGCGGGTAACTATCAGATGTGGGCTTTCGTCGCGGTAACCGACGAGCGAACTAGAAAAAAGATTGGCGCGGCTTACCGAGAGAGTGGCAACTCCTATATTAGGGATACTGTTTTAGCTGATCCCAATACTGATGAAGAAAGGATGCATGTTTATGGCAAGGCAATGTATACCGTGGAGCACCTAGCGGAAGCTCCTGTCATCATTGTTGCCTGCTCGACTTTGGCGATTCCAAATGACAGCGCAATAGCGGCTGGTCCATTTGGTTCTTTATTCCCCGCCATCCAAAATCTTATGCTCGCTGCCAGGGGGCGAGGACTTGGAACAGTAATGTTAACCCTTGCGACGGATCATGCTCCACTTCCTCCGAAGAAGAATGATTCGGTTCGAAAAATTCTGAATTTACCGGAAAATGTTGAAACTGTTGCAATAATCCCTGTAGGTTATCCGAAAGGGGAATGGGGCAGACCGCGTAGAGACCAAAACTTGAAGGTATTGCACTGGAATCGTTGGGAAAAATAAATCATTTTGCAGGCGTTAAGCTAATGAGATCTATTTTACTTCGTGTCTTATCTTGGTTTCGTCCATTTCGTTCTCTTAGAATAGCTAATAAGCCTTTTTCTACTTTAGTTACAATCTTTGTTTCTTAAACACTTATTAAGAAAAGAAACCATAGATTCTGCGGCTTCTATCCTGTTAACATTTTTTCTAAAACCATGGCCCTCATTAGAAAAAACTAGATAATCTACATAAACCCCATTTTTTTTAACTTGCTCTACCATTTCATCACTTTCTACTTGCAGAACTCTTGGATCGTTAGAACCCTGGATAACCAGTAATGGTTTGGATATGTGTTGTGCATGAAAAAGTGGTGATATGGATCTGTGCCTTTCTTCATCAGTTTCTGGGTCCCCCATCTCGTCATAAAGCGCAACCTTAAAACTCTCCCACCACGGAGGAATACTCTTCAGAGTTCTAACCCAATTAGACACTCCAAATATATCTATTCCTACTTCAAATTCATCTGGGTGAAAAGTCATGGCAGCCAAAGTCATAAATCCTCCGTAAGATCCCCCCATTACCCCAATTCTTTTTGAGTCTATCCAATCCAACTCTTGGAGGTGTTTCTTAGCCCATACAACGTCTAATAGATCTTCCTCACCATGCCTTTTGTCATCCATGTGGTAAAAAGTCTTACCGTAACCAGAAGATCCGCGATTATTAACTCCAATTACTGCATAACCATTATTAACTAAAAATTGGATATTTGAGTTATAACCTTTTCTTGTTTGACCTCCAGGGCCACCGTGAACATAAACTAAAGCTGGTACTTTGTTTCTTTTTGAAGCCTGATGAGGTTTATAGAGAATAGAAGGAATTTCTAATCCATCAAAACTTTGGTATCGAATCACCTTAGATGTTACTAGATCTTTTTCATTTATTTCTTCGGAAAGCCCGCTCGCTAATTTCTTAGACCGTTGTTCACCTTTAAAAGATAAGAAAATATCTCCTGGGCTAGTATCTGAACTTGAAATATAGGCGAAAACTTGTTCGTCTTTAGAAATTGATAAAGCCCTAATCCCAGTATTAGGCAATTCTTTCAGGTTAATTTCCTGCATGCTTTCAGTTTCAAATATCCTCAACACAGAAGAAGCATCTTCGTTAGTACTTACCAATAAATAACTTCCTAGTGGAGAAAAATTAGCTCCTGAAATATCCCAATCTGTCTCATATACTTTCTTTTCTTCAAGGGAATTGATATTGACCGACCTCAAGGTAGTAAATTCGCCTTCTCTATCGGTAGTGTAGAGGACCGAAGAGCTATCGGAGCTAAAGTCAGCAAATAGATGCTCACCCTCTGCATAAGGTGTAATGTTAATGACATCATTATTCTCTAAATTGAATTGAGAAATATACAAGTGAGAAGTCTTGTTATTGATTGATTTGCCCAGCACCAAATATTGATCATTATTGCTAATCTTTATAATCTCAAAGGATTGGACGTTCTTAAAAATCAATTCTCTTTCATAACCATCAGTTGAATAACGATAAACATCCATTGAGCGAGAATCTCTTTCATTAGAGGCTATATAAAAACTTTGAGTGTCAGAGCTAAAACCAAGAAATTTAGCTCTCGTCTCTTCCCCGGGTGTTAAATCTGTCAGTTGGCCTTCTTTTTCTACAACAAATATGTGATTTCTTTCATTGCCTCCCTTATCACTAGAGACCAGCACCCTTTCATCTTCAGGAAAATAGGAAAGGGAGAAAACAGCATCTGATTCGGAGTTGGTGATGGGGTGCATCTTCCCTGTTTTAATATCAATAAAATAAGAATTAAAAATTCCTGTAGCATTGTGACTTACAAGCAATTTATTGTTATTGCTTGTAAATGAATACTCACCGCCTCCAGCTATGGAATAACTTACGGTACTAAAAAAAGTATTTGCTCCATACTGAGTTCTTTCACATCCCAGAAGAAAAGAAACAAGAGCAATTGAAATTATTTTTTTCATTTCTTAGTTTTATTATAAATCAGTTGTTTTATAAAAAAGGATCACTAGAAATTTGACTAGGTGGTGGAGCTAGGCGGGATCGAACCGCCGACAACCCTTTATTTCTTGTCATTTTATCAAATTATTTGGACATATATACGCCTTATTCAAAGAAATGTGTCACCAGTTTGTGTCACCAAAGTTCCCCTAGGCAGGATGCCAGGGGGCTGCCCATATAGATAGGAGCTCCAATATCTTTTTCCAGTCTTAGGTGTAAATATTTGATTGGATTTGTGTTACTGGCTTTATTTTAGTACTGTTTTTTTAAGTCATTAATAGAACTCAGGGAGATAATCAAATGAAAATGATTCTGGTGTCAATTGCAATTTTCTCTCTTGTTTTCAATCAAATCGCTTTCGCTTCAACGGTGGCTCTGCCCGCAGATAAAAGAGTCTTCATTGAATTGCTTCAGGAGGTCAGAGCTAAAGATATTCAGCAAGGCCATACAGTAGCTGCTAGAGTCTTAGATGACGTAGTCCAAAATAGAAAAACCGTTATCAAATCTGGAACATCTGTATTAGTTCGCGTTGATGCGGTAAAGAAAAGGAAGATTGCTGGTAGGCAAGCAGAGTTAAGTTTAGGCGCCTATGAGACTACTGCAGTAGACGGTCAAGATATTCGTTTGTTCGGCGGGTACAAAAAAGAGGGAGAGAGTCGAGTTGCTTTGAGCGTTTCTCTAGGCGTATTGATCTTGCTTCCACTAATATTCATTCGAGGAAAAGATGCCGTCTTGCCTGTAGGCTCGGTTATTGATGCTTTCACCAGGGGTAGTTATCAGGTTGCAATTTCAGACACTCAACCCTCCCAGAGAATTAATCTAAGCCGCTTTAAGGAGTCGATGACCGCTGAGGTGTTATATGACAACCTTAATGACAATTCGGAGAACTTTGAGTTCCTTATAAAATCTAATCTTGGATCAGAAAAAGGTTTTGCCATTACTCAGATTAATAGTGCCAGCATTAAGCCCATCGAATTGCGGAACGTTTCTGAAAAAAGAGACGATGGAAAAACTGAGCTATTAGCAGAAGTAAAAATAAAAAAGTTGGTTAAAAGATTCCGGAAGGGGTTTAATAACGTAACGATTTCGAATCTTTCGAATCCTGACGCAGAGTCTATTGAGATTATGATTGATATTGAGTTGTAAGAATCAAAAAAGCTAATTCAGAGAAAAGAATTGAAATATGAGGTCGGGTCGGAGCGTCCTTATGGTCTACCATAGACCAGAAAATTAAAGGTTTTCAGCGACTTATCAAACCTAAGAATTGAGACTTGGTGGAGCTAGGCGGGATCGAACCGCCGACCTTTTGACTGCCAGTCAAACGCTCTCCCAGCTGAGCTATAGCCCCAAATTCTCGGGAGATGGTAACGGATGTTATTGCTCTAATCAATTGCCAGTACCTTCCCAAAAAAACGAAAAAAAAAGGATCTGTGTTATGGAATTCAAAAGGTTTGGCAGTACTGATCTTGAGGTGAGCAGGGTTGGGTTGGGTTGCGGAGGACACAGTCGACTTGGCTTGGTAAATGGAGGAGTAAGTCAAGCCTCCAGTATCGTTTCGCACGCCATGGATTTAGGCATAAATTTTTTCGATACAGCGAGAATATACGGTACCGAAGAGATAGTAGGTGAGGCTTTAAAAGGAAAGAGATCCGAATGTGTCATTAGTACTAAGACCTTGGTGATGGATCGGCAAGGTTCGTTTTTGAGTCCAGATAAGATTGTGGGGTCTCTAGAGAAAAGTTTGTCGAGACTTAGAACAGATTACGTAGATATTTTTAACCTTCACGGGGTTCGCCCAGAGGAATTAGATTTTTGCCTCGAGAATTATCTTGAACCGCTTCTAAGGGAGGTCGCTAAAGGCAAAATCAGATATCTCGGTATCACGGAACTTTTTGGAGAGGATACGAGACATGAGATGCTGGAAAAAGTTCTGGAAAGAGAAATCTTCGATAGTTTGATGGTAGGTTTTAATCTTCTCAATCCGTCGGCTAGAAAGAAAGTTTTTCCTTTATGTGTTGAGAAAAATGTGGGTACACAGATTATGTTTTCGGTTAGGAGGGCGCTCTCGAACCCAGAACATCTGAAGAAGACAGTCGGTCAACTGATAGAAAATAATGAAGTAGATGAAACTATGTTAGATAAAGACAATCCTCTTCAATTTTTGATGGATGAACCTGGTGTTCGCTCGGTTGTCGATGCCGCTTATCGGTTTTGTATTCGTGAGCCTGGCGTTGACGTTGTGCTTACAGGAACCGGTTCTAAGGAGCATTTATCGGAAAATGTTCGTGCGCTGACGGGTCCGGTTTTGTCAGATGACCTTCTGCAAAGGCTTGAAAAAATATTTGGAGGAGTGACAACGGTTTCTGGCGATTAGTTCGCCTTCTTCAAACGGTTAATCCCCTCATAAAAATCTAGCGGTTTTCTTCCAATAAGCTTTCTGAAATCATCAGAAACAAAATCTTTGTTCTCGAAGAGTCGCAGGAGTTCGTCAGATTCTATTGTCGGTATTATCGGAACGTGCTGGGTTAGACTTGCAATAATTTTGACAAGATTCTCAGGAAAAAATACCACCTTGGTCCTTTTGCCGAATTGTGAACTGCAAATTTCGATAAATTCCTTGTAATGAATAGGTTTGTTCCCCGGAGCAATTATTGTCTTGCCAACCGTTTGTTCATTTTTCATGCATGCGAGAATTCCGTCTAGTAAGTCGTGAGCGGAGACAGGTTGTATAAGTGAATTTCCTGCTCTTGGAAAAGGTATAATGGGCGAAAGAGAGCTTAAACGAACAATTCGCTCTATATTATTTGATCCTGGCGCACCATAAATCATTGTAGGGTGAATAATCGTTGCCTCAACGTCACTGCTCCATACCTGCTTTACCATAGATTTTAGATCGACTGCTTTCTCATTCGGAAATCTTGTAAAGATTCTTGTCGATCCGATGGCTATTAATCGTTTGAACTGAGAGTTCACTTTTAATACTTCGGTAAGAATTGCTGGCTTTGAACAATGAATTAGGGTTTTGATTCCCTCCAGTTCTTTAAATAGGAAGGAAGTGTCTTTGGCATCTAATTCAACAAATTTTGCATGCTTCGAGGTAGTAATGTTTTTTTTATCTCGAGCGAATCCTATTACGTGGACATTTTCTTTTGACAGTTTTTCAAATAACAGCCTTCCTATACCTCGGCTCGCTCCGATAATGGCTACCGTCATTTTGGTCTCGATGGTTTATGAATTGACCTGGAATCGCAATTGTAGCTAGTTTCTTCCTCATTTGTTATTTTTTGAAAGTAATACATGATGCTATGAGATTTTGCTTTCAGTAAAAAAGGTAAAGTTTCTTTTTGTTGTCATCGTTTACCCCGGGATAGGGCAAATTTTCCGAATGCTATGATCTTCTTGATCGGCTGAAAATAGGAGTTAAAGATCGATATGGATGAACTGAACCTGAAAGACAAAGTTATTTTGATTACTGGTGGTAGCAGGGGGTTAGGCCGAGCCATGGCTTCAGGCTTTGCAAGAAATGGGGCACATGTGGCAATAGTATCTCGAAAACTTGAGTCTTGTGTTACCGCAGCTACAGAGATCAAAGAATGCTACGGGGTGCGAGCATATCCTTTTGCGGCTCATGCTGCGGATTGGAACTCGATGGATTCCATGGTGGAGGCCGTTTATAAAGAGTTCGGAAAAGTCGATGTGCTAATAAATAATGCAGGCATGTCTCCGCTTTATCCTTCGCTGGATCAAGTGACTGAGGAGTTGTTTGATAAGGTCATCGGGGTCAACCTTAAAGGGCCCTTTCGGCTGAGTGCAAATGTGGGAGCTCGAATGGCGCAAGCTGATGGGGGTAGTATTATTAATGTTTCCAGCACAGCTTCAGTAACGGCAAGTCCGGGTTCTGAACCATATGGGGCTGCGAAAGCTGGTCTTAATGCTATAACGAGATCTTTTGCTCACGCCCTAGGGCCTAAAGTCAGGGTAAACTGTATTATGGCCGGACCTTTTTTGACCGACATCAGCAAAGCCTGGGATATGGAAGAATTTAAGAAAAGAGCAAAGAAAACCATACCGATGGGTCGAGGTGGAGAGCCGGAAGAAATTGTCGGGGCTGCACTCTATCTGGCTAGTAGTATGGCGGCCTATACAACCGGAGCTATTGTCGCTGTTGATGGTGGTGCTCATTAAAACCTTGGGGGGGAATAAAAATACTGGTTTAGATGTGTTTGTTCCCCACCTTAGGGGTTTTGATCTATTTTTGTTTGCTATGCAGAGGCCGGCTTATCTTCGTCCTTCAGTCTGATTCGGCTCTTCTGTAACGGATATTTTGCGGTTATATCGGAGTAGAAATCTCTTAACCGAGACATGTCCTGGTGCAAGCTTGTCGTAAAGAAAGTGGGTCCAAGCCCAGCTTCTTTTTTACGGTAGTCCAGGTATCCGCATACGATCGGAATTTTTGCGGATTCCGCAATTCTGTAGAATCCTGATTTCCAATAATCGGTTCTCTCTCTGGTTCCCGATGGCGGGACAACTATAGCTACACCTTTATCTTCTTTTATTCTCCGAGTAAGGGTTTCTACTAGATTTCCTGCTTTGGATCGATCTACAGGAATCCCTCCTAGCATTCTGAATAACGGAGCAAGGGGAGTTCTGAATAATGAGTCCTTGCCAAGCCAGTTAATGCTAAAACCAAAAGAAGAAGCGGCAGCGATCAAGAAAACAAAATCCCAGTTGCTGGTATGAGGTGCAGCAATCACTATTACGTTCCGGTATTTAGGAAGAGACCCTGCTTTTTTCCAGCCGAATAGAAACAGTACAACGTTGCCCATTAACGTCGCAAAGCGGCTGCATCTTTTAGGTGAGTTCTCTTCCAGCAATTTCTGGCTAAATACTTTCTTATTTTTTTTAGGTATGCTCAATTTAGCATTTGTCGTCAAGTCTAACTAGAAAAATTTAGGTGAGAGGCCGTATTATAGTTAAGTGCTAGTTAGAACTTTTTCGAGTTCCATTTTTTGTAGGATAGAGGAACCAAAAATTGAAAAAGATGGTTAATTTTTTCGGGAAGATTTCATTTCTAATTAGTTGCGTCTATCTTCCTGCTTTTGCCCAGAATCTGGAAACTGAGAAGCTGATTGAGGTTCGGTTTATTGGTGAATCTTCATCAGACAATTTCGAGCAGTTTGAAAACTCAATTGACGAACAGCTAGTCCGGATTACAAGAAAGCTGTTGGCTACGGAAGGGGTCGAAGCAGCTCAAAAATTTCTCAGCGGGAAGATTACCTCTTTGGTTTCAAAAGGCGAATCAGAAATGCTCGATTCACTATACGGAGCACTCAGGGCTGCGTCGACATATATCCCTGAAAGCGTTATTGCCGGTGGGCTTCAGGTGCCTGCTTTGGGTGCTGATCATGCACGGGTTTTTGCGAGTGTAAAAAAAGTAACTGATAAAGCAGAAAAAATGTTGGCTAGAAATAAACCTGAACGTGCAGTTTATTACCTTATAAAAGCTAAAGAAAAAGCGACGAAAGGGTTAGCAGATCACTGGTTGATGGTGCCGGTGCTGAAAAAAGCTGGAGCTCTCTACTACGAGGCTGGAAATGTTGAAGATGCCGTAAAGTCTTATGGCGAAGCCTTGAACTATTCTGCGAAAAATCTTGGCTCGGGACACCCGCAGACAATTGCAATAGCTTCTGATCTGGCCGAAATCTATGAAAGAGTGGGCGAATACCAGAGAGCCATCGATTTAAGGAATGTAATTTCGGAAACGGTTGAAGGGGTTCTTGGTTATTCTCATCATCTGTCGCTGAAAGCCTATAATCAGCTAGCTAGTTCGTATCGATATGCTGGAGATCTTAGCTCGGCGTCGGCTATCTTGTCCTATGTCTGTGATACCTATGCAGAGTTTTATACTGATTTCCATCCGGAAACTTTGGATTGCAGGTCTGCTAGCGCTGATGTTTTTCTTCAGATGGGGGATTTGGCTGCCGCATATGAGATCCGGACAGATATTGGAGATCATGTCAAATTTTCGGGTAATGTCCTGACCGAGGTAGGTTACCAAAATCTGATTGATATGGGAGAGATAAATAGACGACAGGGAAAATTTGATGATGCTGAAAGAATTCTTGCCGAAATGGTCGATAGTTCTGAGCAAGCTGGTCTTAAGGGATTACATAGAAAGGCTATCGGGTATCTGAGCAGAGTTTATTCCGATGCTGGAAAATCAGAGAAAGCTGCGAGTTTGCTTGAGTTTCTCATCGCCGATTTAGATAAAACAGGAGAGGTTGAATCTCTTTCTTATCTCAATATCTTGCTGGATCTGGGTGGCACATATCAGAAGCTTAGCAGATTTTCTGAAGCAGAAGAAAAATTCAAGTATATCTCTGATAAGGCCGTTGCTAGATATGGTGATCAACATCCAACCTCTATCGTGGCAATGAATAACCTGGGAAATTTGTATGAGCAACTAGGAATTTATGATGATGCCGAACCGTTGCTGAGGCGGGCTTTAGAGTCTTCCGAAGCCTCTCAGGGGTTAGCTCATCCGCAAAGCTCTCGTATCAGAAACAATCTGGCCTTGTTGTTTGAGAGCCAGGGTAATTTTGAAGAGGCTGAGCCGCTATATAGAAATAGCTATCGATACATGGCTTCCTCTCTTGGTGAGGATCATCCTGACACTATAGCTGTCCTTAACAACTTAGCTTTTCTTTACATGTTGATGCAAAAATATGAGGAAGCGGCATCCATTTTTACGGATTTAATAGAGAAGTGGCGCCTTAGCTTAGGTTTCGATCATCAGAACGTGCTAAAAGCCACCAACAATCTGGGACGAGTTTATATGCTTCTTGGCAGGCATGATGAAGCTGTCGAACTTATCTATCAAGCGTTGATTCTAAGGCAGCAAAAATTTGGGCAAATGCATATCGATACTATCCGTTCTCATATTGACTACGGAAAATTACTGATTGATATGGAAAATTTTGTTCCTGCTCTGGAAGAAATTCTTCTTGCTAAAAAGCTCGCGGAGGAGCTTCTGGGTGAGAAACACCCTTATACCTTTGAAGCCCTAAATGAACTCGCTCGATTTTACGAACTGCGAGGTGATATTGCCAAAGCTATTTCCTATCGAGAACTCGCAATGAAGAGACGAACAGAATTTTTGGATCAGATGCTTTGGACTGTAGGAGAAAATGCGAGGGAAGGATATATCAGGGTTCATCGTCCGGAACTATTTAGTTATTTGAGGTTGCTTGCAATTGATGGTGAATCGACCTCAGGAAAAAAAATTATTGAAGCTAGTATCAGTCGTAAGGGGCTTCTTCTAAGAATTAACTCACAGATCGAGCAAATTTCCAGATTTGCTAGAGATCCGGACCTTTCAGAGTTGGCTGCTCAGCTTGAAAAATCAAGGAAAGATCTAGCTGCGTTGACTCTGTCTGGCCCAACATTAGAAACAAGGGATGGTCACCCAGAGGCTCTTTTCGAACTTGAGAGGAAGGTCAATGAACTTGAAGGAAAGCTGGGAAGGTCTAGTTTGAGGTATCGTTCGTCGACAACAGATTATCGTCTGGGTGATCTTGAACCGGCACTAAGAAATAGTTCCGCCCTGGTTGATATGCTCGTATATGAGTCCGAGGGTGATCGAAGCCTGGTTGCTGGGGTGTTAATCAAGTCGGCTGAGGGAGAGGTCGAATACTCTACTGTTAACTTTGGATCATTAAAAAAAATTGAGTCTGTAATAAAGGAATACCGGGAGATTATACAAGATGAGTTTGCGGATGAAGATGAGATATTAGAGGTTGGTCAGTTGGCTTATGAAACGCTCTGGGAGCCAGTGGTTAATACAATAGGAGATATCAACTACGTTTATCTTGTTCCCGATGGTTTAACGAATATTTTTCCGTTTAACGCTCTTATTGATGATGATGAAGATTATTTGATAGAGAAGGTCCAATTACATTTCCTGACTTCGAGTGCAGATCTTCTGTCGAAGAAGAGTGAAAGAAAAGGTGGAGATTACATTATTTTTGCGGGTCCAGATTATGATTCAGCGAATGTTCTGGATGACCGCGAATTACAGGAAGTGAAGGGTAAAAGAGCTCTGGCAACTAATCTAGGAATCCGGGCATCGGGTTCTGGTTTGAGAGGACTGAATTTTGCTCCTTTGCCTGGCGCCGAAGAGGAAGGGAAAGTTATTTCAGATAAGGTCCAGTCTAGAATTGATCCGCCAAGGGTTTATATTGGAGAATCCGCCCAGGAACGTGTTTTGATGGACAGTGTTCTTAAACCCGATGTGTTGCACATAGCCACGCACGGATTTTTTCTTGAAGCGGACGATTCTTTACGAAAACGCTTGCTAAAAATGCAGCGTTCCCTGGAGGTACAGGTTCCTCCTCCGGGAGATAATCCTTTACTTCGAGCCGGACTGGCATTTGCTGGAATAAATAAAAACGCGGCTTATCTTGGAGAGGTTGATCCTGCTAATGACGGTGTATTGACAGCGATGGAGGTTCTGTCTCTTGATCTGTTCGGAACTAAATTAGTCGTTCTCTCGGCGTGTGAGACCGGGTTGGGAGAGATTCATGAAGGTGAGGGCGTCTACGGTTTACGTAGATCTTTTCAAGAGGCTGGGGTGGCAGAAATTGTAAGTTCTTTGTGGGAAGTCAGTGATGCAGGAACGCAGGCCTTGATGACTAGTTTTTATGAGCGTCTGGTCGGCGGTCAGTCTGCTAGAGAGGCTCTGAGAGAAGCCCAGCTAGATCTTATGAAGTCTCCTCAATGGGGCTATCCTTATGTTTGGTCCGCATTTACTATATTTGGTAAAGATGCAGGCGAGGAGACTTCGATCAATTAGTCCTGGATTATAATCTCAAATTGGAATTAGACTTTAGCTTTGGGTTAGTTGAAAATAAAGGACATCGAGATCAGGAAATGGAAGTGATGAGGATAAAAAATCTTTGTTTGAAGTTCTTAGTTGTTCTAGTGGTTTCTAATTCTGCTTCTGTTTGCGGGCAATCTCTTGAAGATGCAATAAGGATAACCTTGAAAACGAACCCTGACATCCAGGCAGGTTTCTATGGTGTGGCGGCTGCCGAGGAATTGAAAAACCAGGTTAGAGGAGGTTTTTTCCCGTCTGTGGACCTGGTTTTTTCTGGTGGTCATGAGGAATCCAACAATACTACAACTCGTGCCTTAGGTGAGGATGGGCTTGATATGACTCGGGTCGAGCGCAGCATAAAAGTTACGCAGCTGCTTTTTGATGGGAATGCGACTAGGAATTTGGTACGACAGCAAGGAGCTATGGTTAATGCTGCTTTGGCAAGGCTCCTAAATGCCCAGGAATCGACTAGTCTTCGAGTAATTCAGGTATATATGGAAGTTCTCCGACGAGGAGAGATCGTTCGTTTGTCTGAACAGAACTTGGGTTATCACGATGAGACATTGAAAAAGATTAATGAACGGTATCAGAGCGGGGTAGGGACCAAGGTAGATGTTATTCAAACACGAGGCAGGCAAGCCCAATCTAAGTCTAATGTGTTGTTGGCGAGGCGGGATAGTAAGAATGGAGATGCTGAGTATTATAGAGTAGTTGGGGAATATCCGAGCGATTTAATTGTTCCTGAGAACCTGCCTAGCATTCCTAGTACGCTAGAAGCTGCGATTCAGATCGCGTTATCTAATAATCCGAATATCAAGGCAATCGAATCGGAACTAGAAGCCGCAGTTGCTGCGAGGAAGCAGGCTCGGGCCTCGTTTTATCCTCGTTTCGATCTCGAGGTTGGTGCAACCAGGAACGATGATACCGATGGATCGGTTGGCCCTAATGATGATGAGACTGCAGTAGTTCGAATGACCTATAATATATATCGAGGAGGGGCGGACAGAGCTAGGCTCAATGAAGCGGAAGCCCAGGAGTTTGCAGTTCGTGAGAGTTTGCGGAGCGCTCGACGAGCGGTCCAGGAAGATACCACGCTGGTCTGGAACGAGTTACAGGACATTCTCCTGCGTATCGAATATCTAGAGGCCCATGTAAAGTCTACGACGGAAGTTCTTGCTGTTTATCGAGAGCAATTATCTTTGGGTAAAAGGACCTTGCTGGATTTGCTGGATGTCCAAAACGAATTGCTTAGAGCACAAATTGTGCGTGTTTCAGGTGACTACGCTGCTTTGTTTGCAAGATATAGAGTTCTCGCAAGTATTGGTAACCTGCTTGGCGGAATGAGTATCGAAGTCGAGCAATCACTGGACTAGAAAAACTGTTTAAAAACTTTGCTAAACTTCATTGTTTAAGTCTTTATTTGAGCGAATGAATTAAATCAAGCGCGGATAGTTAGCTTGTACCTCGTTCGGTTCGTGAGTTACTTTAAAAAAATCAATAATCGGGTGTCGGGCATCATCTTATGCGAGGGGTAGGGGTAGATTTTGGCACATCTAACAGTGCAGCGGCTTGTTACGATGGAAAAAGGGTTTACATGGTAGGGCTCGAAGGCGATGAACCGATTATGCCTACAGCTACTCACTTGGATCGAAAATGGCAACCCAAAACAGGTCAAGAAGCAGTAACACAGTACATAGAAGAAAACAGAAACAGGATGGTTGAACTTACGCCTGAAGTCATAGCTAAAACGACTATGATTGGTTCGGAATATCAGGCACCTGCGGCCGAAGCTGATAGGTCGAACATGGCTGATGTCTATGGTAAACCAGTGATAGACAAAGGCATGCCAGGAAGACTTTTTAGAGGAATAAAGAGACTACTAGGTAGTGATTCATTAAAAAGATTGATGGTATTTGATCGTCCATTTCGTTTAGTAGCGTTAATAACTCCAATTTTTCTTCGGATTAAAAAATCGGTTGAACATTCGATAGATAGACCATTAACGAGTATTCATTGCGGGCATCCGGTTGTTTTTGAGGGTAGTGATAGAAATACGAATTCGATCGCTTTTTCCAGGCTTTCTGAGGCCTGTTCGTATGCGGGCTTACGAAACGTCATATTTTTTCCCGAACCAGTTGCCGCAGCATTAAGTTACCTTTATGCCGATAAGTCAATAGAATCAGGTTTTGTTCTTGCTTTTGACTTTGGGGGTGGGACGATGGATCTCTCTGTTATCGAATTCAAAAAAAATGATTTTAAGGTTCGAGCCACCGGCGGTTTGCCTTTGGGAGGTGATCATATTGACCAGTTAATTTTCCAGGAATTTTTGTCACCTGCATTAGGAAAGGGCGAAATTTGGTCGCGCATGCGTGATGGTAAGTTAGTTGAAAACGAATTTCCTTTTGACGAGATTGAAGAAAAACTCCTTAACTGGACTGTCACCTATATGCTCAATCAGAATCAATATCGTGCAAATATAATTGACCGGATTGAACAAGGTGGGCCGGGCGCAGCGAAATTTCAGCGTTTATTAGATCTGATTTCC
Organism: Gammaproteobacteria bacterium; assembly: GCA_002708765.1. Taxonomy (GTDB): domain Bacteria; phylum Pseudomonadota; class Gammaproteobacteria; order Pseudomonadales; family Azotimanducaceae; genus UBA9659. The sequence goes on from PAPD01000012.1 coordinate 65,191, forward strand.
CACAATCAAAGCTATCTGGTTTTTCAGGAAATCAGGCGAGCTAAAGCTACCTTGTCGTTTCAGGAGATTTCACTGATTGATATTCCAGAGCTCGATCTGTCACTAGAGATTTCAAGATCTGATCTTGAAAGAATCATTCGAACGATGTTGAACCAGATTGCCTTGGAGATGGATTCGGTTCTGAGCAAGGCTGGTCTGGAAGATAACGAAATTGATATAGTGGTTCGGACTGGGGGTTCGTCGCAGATCGCTTCAGTAAAGCAGGCACTAAGCGATAGGTTTCCCGGCAAGGTTGTTGAGCATGACCCGTTTACTAGTGTGGCTGCTGGACTCGCTATAGCTAATTATCATGGATTTAGATTCGAGGTGGAATCGGGCTAGTTAAAAAGATTTATGGGTATCAAAGCCAAAAAATATGTGTCTAGGCTTCGGATGGGTTGGTGGGTTTAGACTCAATATGAGGACGTTGGTTTTTGCTTGTTTCTCTCCATAATCCCAGCCAATCCTCCATCATCAGATACAAACTTGGAACAAGAAACAGTGTAATAGCAGTTGAAAACAGAACCCCGAACGCTAGCGAAATTGCCATCGGGATAAACATAAATGTTTCGGGATCACTATCGGTCATAAGAGGTATAAGCCCGACAAAAGTAGTAACGGATGTGAGAATAATTGGCCTGAATCTAACAACACCTGCAGAAGAAACTGCGTCGAAGAGTTCTGTGCCATTTCGTCTTAGTCGGTTTATATAGTCCACTAATACTAAGGAAGCATTTACCACTACTCCCGATAGGGCGATTATTCCTAGTAATGAAAAGAAAATCAGATCCCAGCCCATAATGTAATGCCCGACAATGGCGCCAACTGCTCCGAATGGGATAACACTCATGATTACTAGCGGTTGCATATAGCTTTTCAGAGGTATCGCGAGAAGAGCAAAAATAATCATTAGTGCCAGAGGAACAGTCTCAACCATGCTGCCCAGAGCCTTGTTTCGCTCTTCCTGCTCCCCAGAAAGCCTGAATTCGGTGTCCGGAAAATCGAGATTGAAGCATCTGTTTTCAGGATTAGAGAAAGTTGATCCTTGGGCACAGATTGTCTTTTCCACGGCTGCCAGAATTTCCTCTGGAGTTGCCGTCGATCTATTTACATCTCCGATAACTTCAATCAGTCGTCTTTGATCTTCCCTATAAATTGCACTGTAACCTGTGCCATAGTCAACTTTCGCAACTGATCCGAATGGGACCTCAAGGTTTTCCTTTGTTCGAATTCTCATATTTTCAAGGCTACCGACTGATTTGCGTTCGGTCTCTGGGTATCTGACCATCACTCTGACGTCATCGGTTCCTCTCTGGATTCTCTGTGCTTCTTCTCCATAGAAAGCTTGCCTTACCTGTCTCGCGAGATCGTTAAGCGTGAGGCCGAGCGGCTTGGCCTCAGAAAGTATGTTTAGCTTTATTTCCTGCTTACCTGCACGAAAGCTGTCTCTAAGATCGACAACCCCGGGATATTTTTTCAATTCAGCTTTTAGCATCTCAGCGGCTTCTCTTAGTTCTTCTATATTCTTTCCCTTCAGTTGTATGGCCAGCGCCTCACCTGCCTTGAATGCGGATGTTTCGAATTGCAGTTCGACAGCGTCGGTGATTGGTCCGGTATTTTCTCTCCATAGATCACCGATGCGGTTTGTGTTCCATCCCGGTCTCTCTTCAATCGGTGGTAATGAAACGACAATTTCCGCTAGATGGCTACCGCCGGCAGTCTGGGACGGAGGCCCAGAACTTCTGGCAGCGGTTGAGCCTATCGACTGGAAGATTTGCAGGACAACCGATCGATCGGTATTCCCGAGATCTGCGTCAATTTGCGCGGCAGTTTTTCTCGCTGCAGCTTCAATTTGTGAGGCTGCTGATTCAGTATATTCGACGTTTATTCCTTGCGGCATGATCAATGTGGCATATATTCTGTCTCCTTCTACTGCAGGGAAAAACTGGAAAATGACTCTTCCGCTGAATATAAGAGCAACGGAAATAACTAAAATTCCTGTGGCAATCGACCATGTTACCCAGCGCCATTCTAGAGTTTTTTCCAAGAAGCGCCGGTATTGATTTTCCGCGAAAGTTTCTAGACCTCCAGAAAGTTTGCCTTGAAACGCTATCCAGGTTTTAACTATGAAACTTTTTTGGAAGAGGTAGCCCTTTGTTTTCCGGTGCGCAAGGTGCGCGGGGAGTATGAACATGCATTCCAGAATGCTAAATACGAGACAGACCAGAACTACCCATCCTATGATTGAGAAGAAGTCACCCATTCGTCCTTGGATTAATAAGATCGGTAGGAAGGCTGCGATGGTGGTCAGTACTCCGAAGACCACTGGAGTAATTACTTCCCCAGTCCCTGATATTGCCGCGTCTCGGTTGCTCTTACTTTGGCTTTCATGACTATATATTCTTTCTCCAACCACAATTGCGTCATCAACCACAATCCCTAATACCAGAATGAATGCTAATACGGTGAGAGAACTTATATTTATTCCTGCGTAAGGAAATGCCCAGATCGCACCCAGAATTGCTATCGGGATGCCAGCGGCAACCCATATAGCTACTTTGAATCTCAGGAAAAGCGCGAGAATAAGTAATACTAGAGCGAGACCAGCGTAGGCGTTCTTTGTTAAGGCTGAAATTCTTCTATCAAGGGCGATCGACTCATCTAACCAGACTTGAAGTTTTATTCCCTCGGGAAGTTTGGCTTGCTTTCTTTTGACGTATCTTTTGACGGCTTCAGCTGAGGTAATCGTGTCCTCTTCACCAACCCTGTACACTATTACCGAGACAGCCCTGTCTCCGTCAAATTTTGCTTTTAAATATCCTTCTTGGAAGCTATCTTTTATATCCGCTATTTCACCCAATGAGACATTAGTTCCGTCAGGCCTGGTAAGCACTATGATCTTTTGGTATTCAGTTCCTATATATGCCTGGCCTTTAGATCTCAAAAGTATTTCGCCGCCGTCTGTCTTTATTGAGCCACCCGGCAAGTCGAGTGACTGGCGACGAATGGCATCAGAGATCTGGCTCATGGTTATATTATATTGTCTTAAGGTGTTTTCACTGACTTCGATTGAAATTTCCCAGGGCCTAGCATAGCCTACAGCTACCTGAGAGATGCCATCAAGTGCAGCTAGGTCTTCTCGGATTTCTTCGGCAAACAACTTCAATGTGGCTTCGTCAGTTTTTCCGTAAACCATCAGAGAGATCGTTTGGCCTCGGAATTGTAATGACGACACTATAGGTTTTTCAGTTTCCGATGGGAATGTAGAAATGGCGTCTACTTTTCCTTTGATCTGGTTGAGAGGGGTGGTTACATCGATATCAGTTTGAAGAATAACGCGAACCGAGCACATCCCTTCTCCCGCGCGGGTAACTATTCGGTCTATTCCGTCAACCCCTTCAACGGCTTCTTCAACTCTGATGCAAACAGCTTCTTCCACTTCTTCGGGCGCGGCTCCGAGATAAGGGACGGCGATTTCTATCACCCCTGGTTCTATATTAGGGAACTCTTCCTTGTGCATGGTCCCAAGTGAGATGGCTCCCCCTGCCAGAAATATAAGCATGAGAAGGTTAGCTGCTACCGGGTTGTCGGTGAACCATCTGATATATTTGTTATTTTCCAATTTTCTACAGCCTTGCGATTTCCTGTTTTACGGGATTGACTTTCATCCCCTCAACAACAGTCTGAATAGGGGAGATGTTTACCAGTTCGCCTTGGGAAACACCTGCTGAGATTAAGACGTTATCTTTTTCCGATTTCATGACGACCACTTTGCGGTAATAAATTTTATTCTCTTTATCCACGACGAGAATTTGATCTTGATTCCGAAGAGCTGATCTAGGAAGCGAGACCACGTTTTCAACCCACTTTCCCATAATTCTGGCATTCAGGAAGAGACCTATGGGAAGGTCTGGTTTACCCGGATTTTCAGTGTTTTTTACTCTTACAACCGCTGTAACCATTCTGGTTTTTGAGTTTATCTCGGACTCTGTGCGAACCAGTTTTCCTTCCCAGCTATAGGCTTGTCCCGCGTAGACAGTTGACAAATGAACCGTCGGGGCTTTCCCTTCTTCTAGCTCGCCTTTGTGTCCCAGAGGTAGATCAAGAAAAGCTAGTTGTCGATCAGCTAGGGGAAGCCTTACTTCGGCTGATTCACTAGCATATATAGAGGCAATAGCTTGTCCTTTGTTCAGGTACTGACCTAGATCAACTTTTTCGGATCGCACCAGTCCTTCGTAGGGCGCTTTGATCTCTGTTCTCCATAAATCTCTTCTGGTCTGCTCGTAGTTTATTAACGCTTCCTGAAGCGCCGCTTGGGCGATTCTGTGGCTCCTTAGAATTGATTCGAGAGCGCTCTGGCTAGTCAATTTTCTCTTTATAAGCTCTTGCATTCTTTCAAGTTCATAACGAGCAAGTTCTTCTTCAGCGCGGGCTCTTTTCAACTTCGCATTCGCTCGGTCAACTGTGGCCCTGTAATCAACGTCATCGATACGCAGCAGTACATCACCTTTCTTAAAAAAACCGCCCACTATAAGGCTGGATGACATCCAGCTGACCCTTCCGCTTACCTCGGGTACTAGTTCGCTTTGCTTGTGAGGCACGACAGTTCCTTGGGACAGGACTTCCAGTTCAAATCTTGTCTGTTTTGCCTCAACCACCCGGATAGTCTTAATCAGTTCTTCCGGTATTATCTGTTCTGGTGCGGGCGCGGTCGCCACCAGACCATATGCAACGAGAATCGAACAAACTAGTACACTTATCGTTGCTAGAGTTTTAAGAACGCTCCGCATTACTTGGTTTCCTTTTCTTTTTTACTAGAGATTTCGGTTACCTGGGACAATACGGTGTTCTTGACTATCTCTACATATTCAATTAACGAATTACTCGTGCCATCGGGGTCCCTTCTTCTAACTGCTTCGGCAGTTTTTTTTAACTGGTTTTTCAATGCCGTCGGAATCACTTTTTGGGGATTATCGTTTTGGGGTTCCATGGTGTTAGTCAAGAATTGGGTTCGAATCCCGTTGCCAACTAACCGTAACACTAAATTCTTGTGGATGGAGAGCATATTATCTGTAAATAATTTCCATGCCTCTCTGTGTGCTTCAGTGTCGTCAAATGTTGATATCATCTGTTCAATATTTCCGCAAAGTGTTGTCCTTTCTTCTGGGCTAGCTTTCTCTACCGCTAATCTAGATGAAATTGCCAGCATTCCTCCAAAGACATCAAGGAGTTGTACGAAAAGGTCCGGTTTTTGGATTTCACCTAGATCTAACAGATATCCCAGTACTTCGAGAGTCGCTTCCTCAACCGGTAACACGCGAACTCCCCCCGGTGTTACCGAGGCTATGCCCAGTTGCTCAAGCTTTTTAATGCTTTCACGAATTACGCTTCGATTTACGTCGAACTTTGCTGATAGGTCTCTCTCCGAAGGTAGGCGTTCTCCCGAACGATATTGTCCGAGAAGAATTTCACTCCTTAATGTTGCAAAGGTACTTTCTACCCTTGACTTAGGCTCGGACATCTTTGTTCTCCATGGCTATGGTCGTACCAAATCGGTCGTACCAAAATGGTCGGACCAAAATGGTCGGACCATTGTATGGGAAAAATCGATTAAAGCAAGCTTTCTTTTACAGTCTTTCGTCTAAGCATTATTATTCTTAAATGAAATATAGTGACGAAGACCTTGTATCGGCTGCTGCAGAGATTGGCAGGTCGCTACCTGAAAGAAATATTGAAATAGAGAAAAACCGAGAGATACCCGTAGACATTATTTCATCGCTGAGGAGGGCCGGAATTTTTCATGCTCTGGTTCCCAAGATATATGGTGGTTCAGAGGTTCATCCTGCCGCGCTAATCAAGATTATTAGGTTAGTTGCGGAGGGAGATGGTGCCGTCGGATGGAATGTTATGATTGGAACGACGACTGGACTTCTTGCCGCTTCAATGCCGGAAATTGAAGCTCGAAAAATCTATGGTTCTGAGCCAGGTGTCCTTACTGTAGGGGTGACTGTTCCGGCAGGGAGGGCTGCTTTGGTTGATGGGGGGTACATAGTAAATGGTAGATGGCCCTTTGGAAGCGGCTCTCGTCATGCAGAATGGGTGTGCGGCGGTTGCACCGTAATTGAGAGGGACGGCAAAAAAAGGCTTGCAAAGAATGGGGTTCCTGAGGTTCAACTCATGATGTTTTCGAAGGACCAGATCGAATTAGAAGATACGTGGAAGGTTTCCGGATTAAAGGGTACGGGCAGTAACCATTTTTCAGTTAGGGATCAGCTAGTTCCCTTGGGAAGGCAAGTTATCTTGGGCTCCGTGCCAGAAAATCCTGAACCTCTATATAGATTCCCGACTTTGGGGTTGCTTGCTTTAGGAGTAAGTGCGGTGAGTTTAGGCATCGGATATAGAGCTTTGCGAGCTTTTAAAGAATTAGCGGCCGACAAAGTTCCGACCGGAACAAAAGAAAAACTAATAGAAAATTCTTTAGCCCAAACGGCTGTAGCGAAGGCAACGGCTAATCTAGAAAGCTCTGAGGCCTACATGGACAAAGTTGTTAATGATTGCTTTCGGGTCGTTGCTGATGGGGAGAGTTTATCGAAAGAAAATAGAAATAAATTAAGGCTTGCGGCGGTAAATACGACAGCAAGATCTGCTGAAGCTGTTCGGTTTCTTTATCAAGCAGGAGGAGGGAGTTCGATCTATGAGCAAAGCCAATTGCAACGTTGTTTCCGAGATGTTCACGTCACGACTCAGCATATCATGGTTGCTCCTTCGATATATGAAATGACTGGGAAGGCTGAAATGGAATACGATTCGTAGTGTCTTTAGTGGATGGCTTTTATGGACGTTAATTTTAGTTAGGTTATGAATGCCAGAGATATATTTGCAACTAGGAATTTTTAACCATTAAGGGCGAATTTTGAGGATATCTGACTTTCTCTATAGGTTTTATGAATTTGTCCTTTGGCCTCAGATAAAAAATGGGCCTCGGCCTCGTCATATAGGTCTGATAGTTGATGGGAATCGCCGATTCGCTCGAAAGCACGGACAGAAGTCCGAGTACGGGCACAATGCAGGCTTGGAAAAGATTGAGGACTTTCTTCGATGGTGTTGGCGGCTGGAGATCAAAGTGATCACTTTGTTCGCTTTTTCTACCGAGAATTTTAATCGATCTGACGAGGAAGTAGACTACCTGATGAATCTGATTCTCAATAAACTGAGGTACTACGGTGACGATCCTCTCGTCAGTAAAGAGAAAGTAAGAATAAGGGTGATTGGACGAAAAGAGAGCCTCTCCGACGAGTTGAATGCTGAGATATCAAGGACTGAAGAATTGACTCGGCATAATGATCGATTCCTTTTAAATATTGCGATCGGGTATGGGGGCAGGGCCGAGATCATCGATACGGTAAAGACTTTAGCTAATAGGGTCAAGGAAGGTTCGCTCTCTCCAGAGGACATAAATGAAGAAGTTTTTGCAAAAAATCTGTACACCAGCGGTATACCAGACCCTGATTTAATTATCAGAACCTCTGGAGAAGAAAGGCTTTCAGGTTTTTTGTTATGGCAAAGTGCTTACTCGGAGCTTTATTTTACTGAAGTTTATTGGCCAGCCTTTAGGATGATTGATTTCTGGAGAGCTATACGAATCTACCAGCAGAGGGATAGGCGCTATGGGAAATAACTTTGTTATAGGAAGCTTTCATGGAACCGGATCTTTATTGGTTCGAAAGTCACAGAGAAGTGATTATGATTGATGACTACTTTTCGAATCCTCCTCTGTCCTGGAAAAAAATTAGTAGTCTTTTTTTCAAAGGATTGACCTGGTGTCTGACTTTATTCTGTTTTTACTTGGTGTACAGCAAATTACTTGCGGCCGCCGAAAGTCGCAATATTTCATCTCTAGGATTGCTTATACAATTTTTTTCCGGCGTGGAATGGGGGAAATGGCTATTAATCATGATTCCTTACTCTATTTTCTTTTTTCTGATTGACACGCACGCTGCCTGGAGAGCTATTAAATGGTTTAACGCCCCAGCCTTGACCTACAAGAATATCATGCCTATAAGAGGTAGTGCGCTTATTCTTTCTATCATGAGTGAGCAGGTAGGTAAGGGTGCTATGTCTCTTTATCTCTTGAAGAGGTACCGCGTTCCGGGTTGGGAAGCTTTGTCAACGATGATTTTTCTCGGAGTGTGTGAAATATATCAGCTTCTTTTTTTCTCTTTTCTAGGAATAGTCTTTTATTACGATTTTTTATCCGGAGCGGTTTGGGAGTTTCCATTGATGCAAACTCTGATCTTCGTCTTTATTTTGGCTTTTTCCTATATTCCAATCCATTTTGTTCTGTTTAAAGGTAGTTATTTTAGTGATTCACTTCTAATTCGAAAACCGTTTTTCCATTCTCTTCGGAAAGCTCATATAGGTCATTATGTTCTTTTGTTATGTTTCAAAGCGCCTAATCTCCTAGGAGCTGTTCTAGTTTATTCTCTGGCGTTGGGATTGTTCGGGTATGAGGTCAGCTATGCAAAAATGCTTGTGTTCTTGCCGCTAATATTTCTCGCGGCAGCTCTGCCTCTTCCCTTTCATGCTGGCGCTTTGGTTATATGGGTTCTTTTGTTTCCGGAATTTCCCGAGGTGGGCATTTTCTCTCTTGTGATGCATACTTTCTTCTTGCTTGTGAACGCAACGATAGGAGTTCTTTTTCTTCCATATGCGAACAAGGAATTATTTTCGGGACAGGACAAGGAAAATTCTCTGGATCATGCTTAATATGGTCGTTCCTGACAAAAAGCAACCAGAAATATAGACTATTTTTTTCTCTAGAATAAATGTATCTTATGCAAGTTGAATTAGAATGAAACCACAAAAAGCTTGATAGGCTATACCGTTTATTCTGCCTAAAGAACTGGGTCTAAGTTTTGATCCAAGAAAAACCTTTGAGTCAATAGAATATTGGATGAATGCGATTGGTACCAAGTATACAAGATAAACGGGAACCCAACCGTGATCGGACAAGGCAGCTAAAGTCAGGGTTGCGATTATGGCATCGCTGGTGTGATCTAGGAGACCGCCAAAAGGCGTAACCTGGTTTTTTTGTCGTGCCAGATATCCGTCTGCGATATCTGTTAGGCAAGCAAAAAAGAATAACAGAAAAGCGGCTTCCCAAAGTCCGTTCACAATGGCCCAGAATATAATAAGAGCTAACGGTACTCTGGAAAAGCTGAGGAAGTTCGGTATGCTGATCAATATTTTCAAATTAGTTTTACTTCCTGGGAAAGTTGGGGTTACCAAAGTAATATGATAGTACATTTGTTGTGTTAGTTATCGTTTCAGGTGCAAGTGGTCATATAGGTGACGTTTTGATTGATCGTTTGTTGTTGAGGACCACTAATCAGGTTCGGGCTCTGGTTAGATCAGTATCAGCGAAAGCAGGACTTCGTGAAAAGTTCCCCTCTCTGGATGTAAGACTGGTAGATTATTCAGATCCCGGATCAATAGCTGCCTCGTTGACGGATGATGCCCATCTGATACATCTCGTGGGTACGATTCGTGAAACGAAAGATCATCCTTTCAAGGTTATTCATCAAGATATCTGCAGGTTGATAGTTGAAAGCGGAATAAAGCTGAGAAAGATAACTGCCTTGAGCATTGTAGGCGCTAGTTTGGATTCCGCTAATCCTTGTTTAAGATCCCGTGCGGAAGCAGATAGAATTCTTGATGAAGGTGTTTGTCCTGCAGTCATTATCCGAATTCCCATGGTTCTGGGAGGAAACGATCACGCGTCTAGGTCGTTGAGAAAAAAAGGTCGGCGAACTTTTGTTTTTGGCTTTAGAAATTCTTCCCGAGAACAACCGATCTTTATTGATGATGTAATCGAAGCATTGTTTTTCACCCTAGAACAAAATTCTATTGAGGGAGTAATTGAGCTCGGTGGTCCCGAGTCTTTGCCCAGAGATGAGCTTATCAAACGGGCAAGCAAACTCGTTGGAAATAATCCATGCGTAGTTTCACTACCTATGTGGATAGGCAGTGGCATCGGTTTTTTGCTCGAGAAGGTTCAGCGAGAACCACTCATTTCCAGATCAACATTAGGAGTTCTGGATCATGATGATGAAGTAGAAAATCACTTCGCTTTAAGGATGCTGGGTCGGTCCCTGACACCTTTAGATGAAATGCTGAAAAAAACAATGGCGGCTGATAAAGGCTAGATTAAGTTTTCGAGCAGATCGTCGGCTTTGTAGCGGAGATACAGGTTTGATAAATTCTGTCCTCTACTGCTTCCTGCGTTGATTACAGCGATGGGGATTCTTTTTTCTGCAGCGTGCCTTAAAAATCGATATCCAGAGAAAACTTTTAAGGAGGTTCCTATTGCGACGAAGCCATCTGATTCATTAATTTTTTGGTACACTGTATTTACCAAGTCCCTGTTAACACTGTCTCCAAAGAAGGTGACATTAGGTTTTAAATCACTTTGGCAGCTTTCGCAGATCGGGGTTTTTATATCCAGGGATCTATAACTATCTATGTGGGCGTCTCCATCAGGGTTTGTTTGACCGGATTCTTTAAGGAAAGGGTTCTCGCTTTTTAATAGACGTTGGATGTAGCTTCGTTGATAGATTCTGGGGCAGCCCAAGCAGATTACTTGATCTATGCGGCCATGCAGATCGAGCACTATTCGGGAGCCCGCTAGCTGATGCAGTCTGTCAACATTTTGAGTTACAACAAGGGAAAGTTTTTCTGCCTCTTCCAGTTGTTTTAGTCCATAGTGGGCTGGTGAGGGTTTCGCTCTGTTTATGGTGGGCCAACCGGCATAGCTTCTCATCCAATACCGTTTTCGGGAAGATCGTTTAGCTAAAAAATCCTGGTGTTTTATTGGTGTGCCTGCTTGCCAGTTACCGGCGAGACTTCTGTAAGTCGGAATACCACTTCCAGAGCTTATACCTGCTCCCGTAAGTACAACTAACCTTTCTTTGTCAGAAAAGAACTTTCTCAGAATTTTTCTACCGGAAGCAACAGACACATTTAGCAAGTTTTCTAATCTAGATTTTAAATTAGAGAGCTTTAGCGATCAAATTGCTTAGTTTGTCACAGTTTTTAACTCTTTCATCTCCAGTCGTTCCCAGAAAACTCACGTTGAGAGAGGTAACACCATTTTCCTTGAAAGCTTGCAGGCGCTCTTTGACAAAACTTTCAGGGCCTACTAGTGAAGTAGCTTCTAGGTATGATGCAGGAATCGCCGCTTCTGCTTCGGATTTTCTTCCTTCCAGGTACAGTGTTTGAATTTTTTCTGCTTCTTCTTCGTATCCATATTTTCTGAATACCTGATTGTAGAAGTTCTTCTCCTTTGCACCCATTCCTCCTACATACAGAGCTATTCCCGGACGCGCCATGTCCCGATAGGATTCCAGTCCCTCTCCTATCGCTACTGACCCTCCCGCATATACGTCTAGAGGTGGACGACTAGGATCTCGTTTTCTATTTCCTTCGATAAGCGCATTACCCCAAACGTCTTTTGCGCCTTCTGCCATATAAAAAGCGGGCAACCAGGCATCCGCCAATTCCGCCGTCATTGCTACGCTTTTTTCTCCAAGGGTTGCAAGCGCTATAGGAATTTCATCTCTATAGGGATGGTTGATAATTTTCAGGGCTTTCCCGAGACCAGTCCCCTGATCTTTGGGTAAAGGTATCTGGTACTTTTTACCGTCATGGTTCAGTTTCTCTTCTCTTCGCCAGGTTTTTCTGCATATCTCGACAACTTCCCGGATTCGGGACATAGGAGCGTCGTAAGGTACTCCATGAAATCCTTCAATAACCTGAGGTCCTGATGCGCCCAGACCTAACATGCAGCGGCCCTCGGAAAGCGAGTCTATTCCGGCTGCGGTCATGGCCATTAGGGATGGGGTTCGGCTGTATATATTCAATATTCCGGAGGCTATAGTCACTTTTTCGGTTTTAGCGGCTATGTAACCCATTGCCGAAACAGCATCGAACGAGTACGCCTCCGGGACCCACACCACGTCGAGGCCCGCTTTTTCCATCTCTACGATTTCATTGGTGGCTCCAACAAATCCGTGCGCATAGCTCATCAAGGTAGATATTTTCATATAGAAGACACTCTTAAAATTTGAATGCCACCAGTTTAAGTCTGCCATCAACCAAAAATCAAACGAACATTTCTTCAGTAATTCTTATCCACAAAAGATATTGGTTTTGTTATGTTTTCTAGAGAGGAATGAACTACTGCCCTAACTGGAGGATCAAGTTTCCTGAGGAATCGTATATTACGGTGTAGCTCTTTCCTGCAATGAAGTCCAAAGAGAGCAGGGTTAGTGTCTCCGAACTGTCTTCATTAGCTACAATTAGATCTGCTGGGCGAGCGAGAACTTCCGTCGTCCCGGAGCCTCCAAAACCGAAATCATTAAGTAAGGGGTTTTGGTCCTTGATGTCGTCCCCTGGTTCAACTGCATATAGATCTAGTGTCTGGTCACTTCCATTGACAAATTTAAACAAAGCTCTGTCGATAACGGGCCGGAAATCATCAAGGGTGCTGAGGGATCTAGTAGCAGGTTTATCCAGATCAGATTTGTCAGAAAAGACAAAAAGGCTTTGAAAATTTCCCTTAACCCCGGTTTGCGAGCTTTCTTCCAGAGACGCTTCATTATCGTTGATATCCAGATTAATTTCTCCACTCATGATTTCCCGGTAATCGGAAACATCTTGAAAGTTTATTTCGCCGAATCCCGTGTCCCCTAGGACAACAGATACCTGTTCAAAGTCACTGAAATTTCCTGCTCTCGCAAATGCTGGTTGATTTATGTCGGGGATGATGCTGCGACTTGCGGACAGAGTCCGTATTACGTTTACGTGTTCTTCCTGGTTAGGTCCGAAGTCGTCTACTATTGCAAAAAGTTCGTTGGATTTGTCTGGTATCTCTATTGAGCCACTATCGAAAATCAGTTTTCCTGATGCAGTTTCGGTAATTCTGAGTTGCCGTTCAGTTCCCGATGCTACGGCGATCAGGTCTGAAAAGGTTCCTCTGTTAAGAGTGGCCAGAGGGGTCAAAGAGCTCAGGTCTTCGTTTAAAGCGCTCAGAAAAATACTAACCATGTCAAAGTTGCTCGAATTAGAAGCAAACCAGAGCATAGCTTCACCATCGGGTCGATCGGATGGAAGTTTGCCTTCATGGTTCACGATTTGAATATTAGGCTCGTTTAGACTTCCCATTATCAGAAAACTTGACAATGCATCTTTCTGAACTACCTGGTCCTCTCCTTCGGCTACAATGATTTCGTTGTCGCTATCAAACTCTTCTACGGTATTGAAGTATATGATCTTCCAGTCATAATCATCCGCCGCCCGTAACTCGACCGGGCTGGTAAATGGGAATTGAACAGACGATCTGGTTAGCCCATGTAAAATGGTGAGGTTCGGGCTATCGGCCATCAGATTAACAAATTGAGCGGAGCCTTCATCTACCACGAAGTCAGTATCTTCATTAAATCCCGGATCCGATCCGCAACCTGAGAGATATAACAGAACTGTTATCGACGTTAGGAATAGCACGCGCTTTTTTTGCATTAATTTGTCCAGAAGGGTAGGTAAATGTAGATGCTATCCTTTACTCGTCGCGGAGTCGAGATTCTCGATGCTTTTTCGAATAGTTGTTTCGGTTCTGCCCAGGTCGAGATAGCCTTTGTTGTTTCGCACGACGAACCAGCTGCCTGCGATAGCGCTTACATTGCGCAAACGAAGATAATTTCTTGCCGTGGTATCATCTATTCCGCCCGAAGGTAAAAAAACAGTACTGCTAAAAATAGTAGATATCTGACGAAGATATTGCGGTCCTCCAATCGCTTCAGCAGGAAAAATCTTTATGGTTTTGTAACCGATAGAAACCAGTTGTTGAATTTCTGTCGGCGTAGCAGCGCCTGGGATATAGGGGGTGTCATTATTCCTCGCTTGCTCCAGGATATCTGCACTGATACCTGGACTGACCAGGAAGGATGCTCCTGCTTCGAGAGCCAGTTCGAAATGATCAATGGTTAATATGGTACCGGCTCCGACAACAAAATCGGGGAATTCTCTTAATACTTTTGCAATTCCTTTTGCGGCGTAATCGGTGCGGAATGTAATCTCCATTGAGTTGAGTCCGTTCCGCAAAAGAATTTCCGCGAGCTGGCATCCTTCAGATTCTTCTTCGAGAGTCAGGACCGGTAGTAGAGAGGAAGACAGTTCAAATTCTTTTTGCATTAACGACCTTTTGATTTCGTCAGTTTTCTGGGCAGAATCAGACTTATTTTGTGACAATTATTTCCAGGTTGCTGCTAGCTATCGTTCTGGACTTTTTCACTCACCTCTAGCGTCTGAAATTCCCCCTCTATAACTCTTCCTGATTCTTCTGTTTCTTGTTGATTTTTTTTTGATGAAAACATCGGGAACAAATTTGACTGGGTTATCAGTTCAGGCTTAAAGCTAGCTACCCAGAAAAGAAAACCCATGATATCAGTAATAAGCCCCGGAAATAGTAGCTGAATTCCTGCTATAAACTTTATCATTCCCGTGGCTAGAGCGTCTTCAGGTGTTTCTCCAGATAGTAATCCTCCTCTTATGCTCTCTAAAACCGATACCGGCGCAGTTTTCATTAGCGATATACCTATTAGAGCTGTCGATATTATAAGGCCGATCGTTACTAGAGAACCAACTGCGGATCCTATTTCGATGAATAGTAATAACTCAGCGACAGGTAGAAGAATCAGGATAACTGATATTTTATTCACTTGAGTATCCCTATGTTTATTATTCGAGAAGAGACATCATCGGACGCTGTGTAATTGATAATTGGCTTCATGTGGGAGATTATCTCACTTTTTATTAGGTCGAGTCAGTGGAAAGTATATTTGTAAATGGACCTGAGGGTAAAATAGAGGCTCTTTTCGAGACTGGACACGCTTCACCCATAGCTATCTTGTGTCATCCTCACCCGCACTTCGGCGGTTCTATGCATGATCGGATACTCGTTGCGTTATCAGAAAAGTTGCTGGAAATTGGCGTGAACGTTCTTCGTTTTAATTATAGGGGCGTAGGGAGATCGGAAGGGGTTTCTGAAGGGAACTCGAAGGAAGTAGCTGATGTTAAAGCGATCGTTGATTGGTTAAAGCTGGAAAGACCGTCAACTCCTCTTCTACTATGTGGATACTCCTATGGAGCCGCGCTCGCTTATAATGCCTTTGAAGAGATCTCTATAGAAGCTTTAGTTTTGATCGCGCCCCCTGGTAATTATGTCAGTCCACGGAATACAGTTTTCGATAATTGCTTAGTTATTCTGGCTCGGCAGGATCAATTTGTTTCGCTCGATGAGGCGGAGGAATTATTCGGGAGGGCTCGTGCAAAGATAGTAGTCATAGATGATGACCATTTTTTTGTTGATAACCTTAATCTACTGGTTAGCTTAATCGTTGATTTTCTTAAGGAGAAGGTATTTGGAATATAAAACAATAGAGATCAGAAAAAGTGATGGAATGGTCACTATTTCTCTGAACCGCCCTGAACGATTGAATGCATGGACTATGAGAATGCATATCGAATACAGGCATGCTCTTAAAGAGGCGGATGAGGACCCAGATGTTAGAGCTATTATCGTGACAGGAAATGGAAGAGGTTTCTGTGCAGGAGCTGATAGCCGAGCTTTAGAGGGAGTTAAAGAAAAGGGCTATGGCACGACAGGGCAAAACGAATTTGTATGGCCTGGGGGCGGTGTGAGCGAGCATTTCGCAGCTTCATTTGCGTATCATTTTGGTTTAAGCAAACCCGTGATTGCAGCATTAAATGGCCCTGCTGCAGGGGTAGGGCTTGTTTTGGCTTGCTATGCAGATATCCGGTTCTCTGTTCCGGGTGTCAAATTGACCACGAGTCATGGCAAACTTAATTTTCCAGCGGAATATGGTTTGTCTTGGGTTCTGCCCAAGCTGATTGGTCTTGGAAGAGCTAATGATCTTTTGTATACCAGTAGGGTGTTCATGTCTGATGAGGCGTTCGAGTTCGGGTTGATTAATTACCTTGTTCCTAGAGGTGATTTGATGGAAGAAACGAGAAATTATGTCAAGAAAATGATAACCCAAGTTTCGCCGGGATCATTGCGAGAAACTCGTCGACAAGTATATAAAGATCTGCATCGCGATGTTGCTTCCTCGGTTAACGAGAGCGAAGCTCTCATAGTTAAAATGAGCGAAGACCATGATTTCAAAGAAGGGCTGGATGCTTATCTGGAAAAAAGAACCCCTAGATGGGAAGGCAGATAGTATGGATCAGAAGCAGGATAATTCTTCGGCTGAAGCACCCTATTATCTCCCATTCGCCGATGAGATAGATGTTTTCAATGCCGCTTATGAGCAGCGGTTGCCAGTGCTTTTGAAGGGGCCAACTGGGTGCGGTAAGACAAGATTCGTCGAACATATGGCGCATCGTATTTTCTCTGGGAAAGATAGTGCCTTGGGTTCGCTTGAGACCATTGCATGCCACGAAGATTTATCAGCGACCGATATGGTAGGAAGATTTCTTCTCAAAGGAGATGATACAGTCTGGCAAGATGGACCACTTACCAGGGCGGTTCGAGAAGGGTCTCTGTGCTATCTTGATGAGATCGTTGAAGCAAGAAAAGATTCTACTGTGATTATCCATTCGCTTACGGATCATAGGCGAATCCTGCCGATAGACAAATTAGGTATTGTTCTTGATGCTCATCCCGATTTTCTTCTCGTGATATCCTACAATCCTGGGTACCAGAGCTTGTTGAAAGATCTTAAAACAAGTACCCGCCAAAGATTCGTGGCGATCGAATTTGATTATCCCAGCCTGCAAAATGAGGCGGATATAATATGTCATGAAACCGGAATTGAAGAGAGTGTGGCGTCTGGTCTAGCACTGGTCGGCGAAAAAATCAGAAATCTTGCTGGAAGAGGTTTTGATGATGGTGTTAGTACGAGGCTCTTGATATATGCAGCCCAGTTAATGAATTCGGGCATCGATTCGGGAAGAGCTTGTGACGTCGGTATTGTTAAGGCAGCGTCAGACGAAGTTTCTGTGCAAGACGCTATTCGACAAATCGTTAATGCAGTTTTTCCAATCTAGAAAAAATCTTCATCATGAAAAATAGTAAGGAGATTGACAGCTTTAAGACGAAACTAGACCGGACTATGGAGAAAAAGTTTTCGGAACTGATAGTTTCTTTTGAACCGGAGGAGAGTCCCCAGTCGGCGGAGCTATTTTTTGGTTCTTGCGTAAAAATTTTGGAAAGTGGTTGGCGATCTCGGGAGATTCTGCAGCTATTTTTCAGTGTCATAGAAAAAGATTTCACTCCATCGAGCATCGAGAGGGTTGCTGGGATGATAGATCGGTTTTCGGGTTTCTCTAATGACCCTTTGAGCGAATATCTCTTGTGGTTGCTGGATGCGCTAGATAATTATGACCCGTTGGAAATCCTTTTGGTCGAAGAATTGTCGCATGAAATCCATCGAATCAATCCCTTTAACTCTAAGTTGCTGTGTTCTTATTTCTGTGCTTTGAGACGGAGTTTCAACACCAAGAAAAACCGAACAAGATTGAAGCTATGGTTGGTTATCGCTAAAAAGTGGTGCGAACTCGAAAATGATTATCTAGAACAGTTATTTTTCCATTCCGATCAATCCCTTAGTTCTTGCGATCTGATAAAGGAAATAGAGGAGATAAATCCAAAAGCTGCCATGACATTTGTTGTTAAGGCAAAAGAACTTGAAGATCTGGCCTTGTTGAATTGTGCAGAATTTAAAGTGCTCCTAGTGCTATTTTCGGCAGAAGGAATAGAGGATCTTGTTGATGCCGGGATCAATTTGTCTGACGCTGCTGGAGACAAAGCCACCCTTCTGTTTGAATTGTCTAGTAAAATAAGAACAAAGCAGGCCGTAATTAGTTTATGGAATAATTCACAGAGGTTACCTCTAGAAAAACCAGATTTAATTGCAGAATGGGTGGACGAAGGGGTAAGGGATTCTTCTCTAAGCAATGCGGCACTTAACGCCTATTTTAGTCTTGAATCGAGATCATCGGTTGATTGTATGAAGCGATTGAATAGCGAGGTGACTCTTTCCGATCATAAAAGGGTGTTCGAGCTAGTTGCGGTGGCTGTTTCGGGAGAGGATATTAGCATTAATCAGGTAGCGAGCCGGAGTATTCGTGAAGAAGATATTCTGGGATCGGAGACTGATAACAAAAAGAATGCTATCTGGCTTCCAGAAAAAATTAGTATGTTTGAAAAACCAGAAGATAATTTTGGTTTCTATAAGATTTCTCTATTTCATCAGCTCGGTTTCCGAGAGTTTGGTTGTCTTGGTGGCATGCAGAAAGTAAATCGGCAGATCCGCTTGCGACGAGATTCTTCGTTAGCCAAATTTATATTCCTTGCTGTCGAGAGCGCAAGAATCGATTGGCGCCTAAGAGAAAAATTCCCTGGTCTTTCTACGCAGCTGGATAGGCAGCGAGCTCATGCTTTGTCTCAGCGCTCTGAAGGAAGCGAACAAAAATCGGAACTGTTGGAAATACTGGTTCGGATAAGTCTGGGCCAGACACCCAAAGAAATAGGAAAGAAAAGGTATCGAGAGGAGGCAGGTTATCTTTTCGGCTATCTGGACTTGCTGAGGCCTGGAGTTGCCGGTCTGGAGGTTTCTTTGCACGTTCTATCTTTGTGTTATGAGCTCATTTCCGATGGAAAGAAAGTTTCCTCTCTCCAAGATCCAATCTCGACCTTGATTACGGAGTCAGATTTCCCAGAACCCGTTAGATACAGAGAGCACTTGAAACTAGAGGCGCTTATCAGCGAGCCAGAGCCTTCTCTGTTAATAGAGACCAGTGTCGACGACCCAGCTCATGTGCTGGGTGACTCATATGAAGAAAATATGATTAGCGATAGTGATGCAAATGATGTCGAAGTTGGCGATTTAAAAAAAGAAAATCTAGATGGTGGGGTTGCGATCTATCTGGAAGAAGTCGCGAACGAGCCTGACCAGAAAAAATCTGGCATCGAAGATAATGCTGAGGATGATTTTCCAGCTGCGATGAGAAAGAGATTTTTCAAATCGAAATACTCAGTGTTCCAGTATGATGAATGGGATTACGAGATACGCGACTATCGTCCTGGTTGGTGTTCACTTTACGAGCGAACCGATTTGGATATGGACCAGGAATGCTTTGATCGAATTGTCTCTGACAATGGACCTATAATTGAGAAAATACGAAGAGAATTAGCCAGAATCCGACCGCAAACTTTGAAGAAAGTTAAGGGCATGATTGATGGTGAAGACATTGATATCGAGAAAACAATTTCCTATGTCCTGGATAAAAAGGCTGGGGTGAATCCTGATGAAAATATTTATGAGCAGCGCCAGCGAGTTGAGCGTGATGTGTCTACACTTTTTTTGATTGATATGAGTGCTTCGACCGACGATTTAGTTGCTCCTCCCGGGGATCAAATCTCTAAAGTAGCTAGCCATTTTGGCAATCAAAAGATAGATCGAAAAATAATTGACCTTGAAAAAGAAGCCGTTTCTCTGATTTCTTATGTGCTGGACGAGTTGGGAGATGAATATTCAATTTGCGGATTTTCTGGATATGGTCGTGAGCAGGTAGATTATTATCTGTGCAAGAGCTTCGATGATTCCATGGGCGCTCTTTCAAAGGGCATGATAGGTGGGCTAGTACCATGTCGTAGCACAAGAATGGGAGCACCGATAAGGCATGCGACTCGAGATCTCGTGGCAACGGGCTCTAGAGTAAAAGCCTTGATAGTATTATCCGACGGTTATCCTCAGGATCATGACTATGGACCTGACCGTAACTCCAAAACATACGGATTGATGGATACCATGAAAGCGCTGGCGGAAGCAAAGCAGAAGGGCGTTTCTACTTTCTGTTTAACCGTTGATCCTTCGGGTAATGACTATCTGAGAGATATGTGCTCTGAGAGTCAGTACATGGTGATAAGAGATATTAGCGAGTTGCCTACGGAATTATCGAGAGTCTATAGAGGTCTTACAGGGTGACTTCAGTTTATTTGTGTGCCAATGTTTGTTCAAAAGAAGTTTCGGTTTTTCTGGTGTTAGAGTTTAGATGGTATTAAGTAAAACTGGTCAAGACAACCCAACTGTGAGAGATAACTATCATCATGGAGATCTGCGCAAAGCATTACTTGTCTGCGCATGTGAATATCTTCGTGAAAAAGGCACTGACACACTTAGCCTTAGAGCGTTAGCGAGAGAGGTTGGGGTTTCGCCTAGGGCTCCATATAGACATTTCGTTAGCAGAAACGCTCTATTTGCTGGAATTGCTAGCTTTGGGTTGGAGATTCTTCAGGAAGAGTTAGAGGCGGTTGAAAAAAAAGAATCGCTTGAGCCAAAAGAAATATTAGTTGAAATGGGGCTTGTGTACATGCGTTTCGCTCTTGCACATCCGGAAAAGTATAAGCTTATATTAAATACTAGCCTTCTAGACTCAAATGAATACACAGATCTTATGGCTGCAAGAGGAAGATGTTTCGATATTTTGGTTAGTGCAATCATAGATGGTCAGCGACTTGGTATATATCGTGAGGGCGAAGTGGAAAAACTAGCGGCGCTAATATGGTCCGGTTTCCATGGTGCTGCTAGTCTGGTCCAGATAGCAACTCCTATAGTCCCCGAGATTTATGAAAGTCCGGCTGCCTCAGCCATCAAGTATCTGGCCGAAGAACAAAAGGAAGTGGTGATAGAAGTGCTTAAAGTTATAGAAAAATAATCAACGGTCATGTATCACAATCTTCTCAGTGAGATGCTAAAATACGATTTTTAGAATTAAGGTTTAATCAAGGAGTTCAAAGATGCCGTTGGTGCTTAACGAAGATCAGAATATGTTGAAAGACTCTGCGAAAAATTTCTGTACAGATAATACTCCTATTACTCAGTTACGCAGGCTTAGAGATGAGAATGATCCCCTAGGTTTTGACAATGAAACATGGAGGCAGATGGTCGAGCTTGGATGGGCTGGCATTACGGTGCCTGAGGCCTATGGTGGTCTTGGTTTCGGTTATATGGGGTTGGGCGTTGTTATGGAAGAGTGCGGTCGAACACTAACAGCATCCCCGCTTTTTTCTACTTCGGTACTGGGAACATCGGGCTTGATTTATGGTGGTTCGGAAGAGCAAAAGACCAACCTTTTAGGTCAGGTGGTCGAAGGTAAACTCCTATTGGCTCTGGCTGTCGAGGAAGGGGCTCATCATAATCCCTACCACATCAAATCCAGAGTAGTGAAGACCGATAAAGGGTATGAAATAACCGGCAGCAAAAATTTCGTCCTGGATGGTCATGTAGCGAACAAGATCATTGTGGTGGGCCGGACCTCTGGTAAAGATAATGAGAGAGAAGGGATAACCCTACTAATCTTGGATAGAGAGTCGGCAGGTGTTTCGGTGACCAGAACTACGATGGCTGACAGTCGAAATGCTGCAAACATTAATTTTGACAGCGTTTCAGGAGAACTGCTTGGTGAAGAAGGGAAGGGCGCGGAAATTCTTGACAAGATTCTTGACGCGGGTCGTATCCTTATAGCCGCTGAAATGCTTGGAGGAATTCAGGAATGTTTTGAAAGGACAGTAGAGTACCTGAAGACAAGAGAGCAATTTGGCGTGCCCATAGGATCATTTCAAGCCTTAAAACATAGAGCTGCTCAGATGTTTTGTGAGGTAGAGCTGTCTAAGTCTGTAGTTTTAGAAGCGCTGTCGGCTCTTGATGAGAATTCGGATCAGATTCCTGAATTAGCTTGTCTAGCCAAAGCGAGATTGAACGATACTTATAACCTTGTTAGCAGTGAAGGAGTTCAGATGCACGGAGGCATAGGGATGACCGATGAGTATGAGATAGGATTTTTTATGAAGAGGTCTAGAGTTTGTGAACATACCTTCGGTGGTAGCGCTTTTCATCGTAACAGATATGGAATACTGCAGGGCTACTAGATTTTCCTGTGGTAGGTTTTGGTTTTAAAGCACTGTATGAGTTAATAAGAGGGTATGCCTCAAGCTATGAATAAAGCCTATCTTTTGGTTCTGTGTAGTTACGTCATGGCGCTGGTCGCTGCGTCGTTTGTTCTCTTTTTGACTCCTGATCTTCATCTTTTGCTAAGGATATTGATCGCCGACGTAGCTGGTACTGTCGTAGTTTTCATCTTTAGTCTATTGTACAAAAACTCCAGCTTTTACGATCCGTACTGGAGCATAGTTCCTCTTTTCATCCTTCTATACATGCTCTTTCATTCCACGGCTAATGACTGGATAAGAGAAATTTTGGTTTCGAGCATTATTATACTTTGGGGACTCAGGTTAACTATTAACTGGTTATATACATGGAAAGGCCTTGACCATATAGATTGGAGATATACGCTTCTTAAAGAAAAATCGGGAATTTTCTGGATGCCTGTGAATTTTTTTGGTATCCATTTAATTCCGACTATCATTGTTTTCATGGCGTGCACGCCGGTTTATTCGGTAACGGTTTCCGGAACCAATCAGCTTAACTTTCTTGATATAGCGGCGTTTTGCTTGGGCCTCTTTAGCGTCTGGATTGAATTTCAAGCGGATAGAGAATTGCATCAGTTTCGCTCAGTAAGAATCGATTCAAGTCAGGTGCTGAATACCGGTCTGTGGAGCTGGTGCCGCCACCCTAATTATCTGGGAGAGCTCGGTTTCTGGACCTCAGTCTTTCTATTTGGAGCGGCTTCCGGCAATGGATTTAATTTGTTAACCATCTCTGGCCTAACCATAATGCTCCTGCTCTTCATTTTTGTGAGTATTCCTTTGATCGAAGATAAGTTATCTGTTGATAAGCCAGGTTACCATCAATATAAAGCCAGAACTTTTTCTCTATTGCCTTTATCCAGAATTTTAGGGAATCCATTTTCCTGAAGAATGTTAATAAGACTGATAAATCTTTAGCTTAGTTAAATTCAGATATTACCCCTGCTATCGATTCCTTAGCGTCGCCGAAAAGCATTCTGGTATTCTCTCCAAAAAATAGCGGATTATCGACCCCCGAAAACCCGGATGCCATAGACCTTTTAAGAACGAAAACAGTTCTCGCCTTATCGACATTTATGATCGGCATCCCGTATATCGGTGAGTCTTCATCTTCACGAGCGCTTGGATTAACTACGTCGTTTGCGCCGATGACCACAGCGATATCTACATTCTCTATTCTTGGGTTAATATCGTCCATTTCAACGAGTTGCTCATAAGGTACATCAGCCTCCGCCAGAAGCACGTTCATGTGCCCCGGCATTCTCCCAGCTACTGGATGAATAGCGAAGCTTACCTCGGCCCCATTTTTTTCCAGAATTTCCCCCAGCTCCTTAACCACATGTTGTGCCTGAGCTACAGCCATTCCGTATCCGGGAATAAAGCATACATTGCTGGCGGCTTCGAATAGGTAATATGCATCTTCAACGGAAACAGGTTTGACCTCACCTTCTATTGCTTTTCCTTGCTTGACCGCGCCAAAACCACTAAAGAGAACATTTGCAAGAGATCGGTTCATAGCCTTACACATGATATTGGTTAGTATTATTCCCGAGGCTCCTACCAAAGAACCTGCTACAATCAGGATATTGTTTTCAATGGCAAATCCAGCTGCGCAGGCCGCTATACCTGAGTAGCTGTTGAGTAACGAGATGACTACGGGCATATCAGCCCCACCGATAGGAATTACCGCCATCACTCCTAAAAGAAGTGCTAGACCTACCATAACGAAAAGCCACTGACTATTAGGGCTGGGTTCTACAGAGAACAGGTAACCAGAAACCAATATACCAATCAGGATTAGACTGTTAACTATTCGTTGTCCCGTAAATACAAGAGCGGCACTATTAATATTTTCACTTAACTTCCCGTACGCGACTAGACTGCCAGTGAAGGTTATCCCTCCGATTAAGATCGCTAGCAGTACCGTAACGGCAGTAAAGGTACTGATGTCACCCGTGTAGAGAGTTGCCCATCCCACCAGCAGGCTGGCTGCCCCTCCGGATCCATTAAACAGCGCTACCATCTCTGGCATAGCGGTCATAGCCACTAACCTTGCCGCCAGCGAGCCAATAATTGCACCTACAAAAATACCGGCAGCAATGGTCTGATAATCGACAATACCTTTCGAAGTTAATCCGGCTACGATCGCAATTAGCATTCCCATGGATGATAGAAGGTTTCCTCTTCGCGCGGTAGCAGGAGAACCCAGCATCTTGAGCCCGAACACGAAAAGAATTGCTGAGAGTATATAAGATAAATTTGCAATCAAACCGATACTCATTTTTCGCCCTCTCTTTTACTCTTGAACATGCTTAGCATCCTATCCGTTACCATGTATCCACCAACGACATTTATGGTTGCGAACGTCACCGCGGCAACTCCGAGCCATTTGCCAAGGTCTGGGTCAGTGGCTCCGGCGGAAAGAAATGCTCCTGCCAGTGTGATGCCGGAGATGGCATTTGCCCCAGACATCAGGGGCGTATGAAGAGTTGCTGGAACTTTGGATATGAGCTCGAACCCTAGAAATATCGATAGTACTAGGATAAAAGTTAGAAATACGACGTCCACTTTATGTTTTCCTTAAATTTTTAATGGTTTCATTAACGATACGACCCTCGTGGCTAATTACGCAGCTTTTCAGAATGTCGTCTTCCAAGTCCATTTCGAGGGTCTTGGTGTCTTCATTCCAGTATTCTGAGAGTAAATTGTAAAGGTTAGCTGAATACATTTGACTAGCGTCTTGTGAAACTATGGACGGCAGGTTGGAGATGCCAATCAATGAAACTCCTCCTGTTACTACGGTTTTATCCGGTTGTGATCCTTCTACATTTCCGCCTGACTCGACAGCCATATCTACAATGACGCCTCCTGGTTTCATTGCCCCGACCATGTCGGCTGTAACAATTCGGGGAGCAGGTCTCCCAAACACCTGAGCGGTTGTTATAACAATGTCGGACCCAGATATTATCTGTTTCATTCCTTCTCTCTGAAGTGCAAGTTGTTCCGACGTTAATTCTTTCGCGTAGCCATCTTTTGTCTGCCCGGTCTCGCCTAGATCAATTTCAACGAACTTCGCTCCAAGAGATTCAACTTGTTCCGCTACGACGGGTCTGGTATCAAAGGCTTCTACTCTTGCTCCCAGTCTTTTGGCTGTGGCTATAGCCTGGAGTCCCGCAACTCCGGCTCCAATAACGAACACTCTGGCCGGTGAAAGCGTTCCTGCTGGGGTCATCATCATCGGTATGATTCGATCTAGCTTTTGTGCTGCCAGCATTACCATTACGTAGCCAGCAAGATTAGCTTGAGAGCTCAGCGCGTCCATTTTCTGAGCTCTGGTAGTTCTCGGAATCATCTCCATACTTATAGCGCTGATTCCTTTTTCTGTAAGTGCATCAACCAGCTGGCTCTCATTGTAGGGGTCCAGATAGCTGATATGAATTGCTCCGGATTTCACGAGAGTTACTTCCTCGGCGTCAGGTTTTCTAACTCTCAAAATAATGTCTCCTGATCTGATTAATTTCTCTCGATCATCGACAATAGTGGCGCCCGCTTCAGCATATTGCTCGTTACTGTACCCGGATTCAAGTCCGCAATTGTTTTGAACCTGAACCGAGAGACCTAAACGAGTAAGTTTTTTTACAGAGTCGGGAATCAGCGCGACTCTGCGTTCGTTTGCCCACTTTTCGGTAGGGACTGCAATTTGCATATTTACCTCTCAAGATAATTTTACCTGCCTAAAGGCATATTCGAAAAAAATGATGCTGCACATTGTTGCGAGAAAGTATCAGAATAATAGCTCGAATTCTAATGTCTTGTTCGAATTTTTCGTATCACTAGATGGTTCGATTCAAGTGATTTGTTTTGTACAATTTTTTACTAGGAAAAAAATCCTTTCATACGAATTTTGCCTCATCTGGCGTTAAATTGTTATAAAGATGCTCTACTTTAGGAAAAAAAATGACCTGGAAAAAAGAAGCAGAAGAAATA
>PAPD01000013.1 GCA_002708765.1 Gammaproteobacteria bacterium
CCATAAGTCATCATCACGGCCATCGCTAACCCGATAGAGAAAAAAGCTTGTCCGAGCTCTGCCAGACAAATCTCCATACTAATCATGCTGAAGTCTGGCCGGAACAACCAATCGAGCGCTTCATAAAAACCGCCCGCAAAAAAATTAAACCCTATCAAAATCACCAAGACAATGAATAGCGTCGGCATCATCAGTCCCACTGCTCTTTCGATACCCCGCTTTAAACCCGAATACAGAACATACCCACACAGCGCTATGCTTAGGGTGGTCCAGAACAACATCCCGATCAGGTCATTTGTTACAGCCTGAAACTCTTTACCAGCCGATTCCGGATCTATACCCACAAAACCGGTAGCAAGAGCCCTGAAAAAATACAAGAGAACCCACCCGGCTATTACCGCATAGGTAACCTGAATCAAAAGAGCGGCAATTTGATTTAGATAACCAACCCCAACCCAGAGTGAGGAAACCTTTTCCTCCCCAACGAGAGCTTTCAAGGAACCAACCGCTCCCGAACGACCTCTACGACCGATTAGAATTTCAGCGATAACTATCGGAACTCCGATAGAAAAAGCGAACAGCAGGTAAAGTAAAACAAATGCGCCACCCCCGCTTTCGCCTGCAACATAAGGAAACCGCCAGATATTTCCAAGACCAACCGCAAAACCAATCGTGGCCATAAGGAAAAAAATTTTTGATGACCAGCGTCTCTTTTCATCAAGAACTTTGGGATCCAGTGGCTTCATCTATCTTTTTCCTCCAAAGGCTCAAAGTAATCCGGTTTTTGACAACTGCTGACTAGTAGCTAGCGAAGAGATCTTCAAACGCCATCATTTGCCCTCCTCTTGCAGAAGAAGGAACAAGAATCGGCGTCTTAACACCAGCGTCAAACCACGCCTCAACTCCATCTCTTACATTGGCAGGGGTACCAAAAAGCGTCGTGTCTTCCAACCAGGAATCAGTCAGAAAATGAGGAATACGATCAAATTCCTGAGCCTTAATGGCGCTTTCGATGGCGTTCATTTCCTCTACGTACCCGGCCTCCTTCCAGTAATTACGATAATTCGGCAACATCGCGTAGGAAGTAAGGGTTCTTCGATTAACTGCTTTAGCCGCCTCAATATCATCGGAAATGCAGGTGGGTATCATATTACCTATAAAAAAAGAATCCCTTTCGCGGATTGAAGAAGAAAGAACTCCCAGGGAATCTCTCATATGCGATCTAGCACCGTTGGCGAAAACGATTCCGTCTCCTATTTCCTCTCCTAAAGCAATCATCTTTTTTCTGAGCGCTGCCAGAATCAAAGGTGGCAATTCACCTACCCGCTGAACTCCCTTGAGATCTCCAACAAACTTTCGTATGTCGGACAAAGGTTTTCCTCCCTCAAGACCTCTTGCTTTAAGAGCGGGACCATGACTAACACCTAACCCAAAGCGAAATCGCCCCCCGGATGTTTCATGAATAAAAGACGCCGAGCTTGCGTGATCCATTACCTGACGGAAATAAATAGGCATGATGCTAGTTCCAAAAACAATTTCTTTAGTGGCCGATGCTAGCGCCTGGCACAAAGCCATCGAATCGCCAAGACTGGGACAATAGATACCTGAAAATCCCTTGTTTTCGATTTCGACGGCCAGATCCAGAGTCGCCAACCTCCTCCCCGGCACGGCTGCCAAACTGATAGCAGGCATTCTTTCCATTAGTTTCTCCTAAAAAGCAAATTCAACAATTATGGATTTATGTGCAAATGTTGTTTTTGGAAAAAAAGTATAACATCTGTGACCGTATTTTTTATAAGCTTCACCAGTGATGCTGTTGATGAAAGATCAAGCCGATGATTAACAAAGCCCGAGCATAAACAATAAGGAGAATAAAACTGGAAAACATAGGCAATCTCCAAATTGTTCAGATCGCATATCACGTTCAGGATATCCGCGCTGCTGCAGAAAAAATGTTTATCCAGTTCGGGGCAGGGCCCTTTGTTATTAGCGAGCACATCGAACTTGCCGAGGGAGAGCATAGAGGCGCAAAAACACAATTCGTGCATTCTTCTGCATACGGGCAATGGGGTTCAGTAATGGTTGAACTTGTCAAACAGGAAGATAGTTCCATACAAACACCGTTTAGAGAAATGTTTGCAGCTCACGAGGAAGGTCTTCATCATACCGCCATAATAGTAGAAGATTTCAGGCAAGCCGTTGAACACTTTAAATCTATAGGCATGACACTAACAACACGCTGTATAACGGCACACGGAGGTGTGGAATTCGGTTTTATTGACGCAACCCGAACGCTTGGTCACATGATCGAGATATATGAAAGCTCTCCGAAACTCACAGCTTTTTATGATCTTATAAAGACTCTTGCTAAAAACTGGGATCGCCAACAGCTTTTTGTAGAACCGTGAAAAGAAACCATCTGATATCTTATCGGCAAAAAAAGTGGACAAAAGAGCTTCTGACCCTGAGGGGTTAACAATCCACTGGGTTAACCTATCAAGGCTGGCTTTAAGTAAAAACTAATCTTCTGTAACCAGGGTTCTGCTTTTTGCCTCTAATTCTTTGCGAAGTTCCTCGTGCCTTTCTTCGGTGATTGGGTAATTCCATATAATCGCACAGGACGCGAGATAGAATATGGAAGGAAACATAGCAAAAAGGAAACGAAGCCCGAACAACTGATCCTCGGAATTTAACTCCGGAGAAACAGTATTAAAACCAATAATCGCGAGGCCATATAAACCGAGACTGCTTCCAATCGAGGCCGCAAGTTTCGCTGTAAACGAATAGGTCGAAAAGAAAAGAGCTGCCCGATTCTCTCCTGTTTTTAGTGTATCTAGATCTATCACATCAGCTTTCATGGAGTTAGGCAAGGCGTTGAATCCCCCAGCAGCAAAACCGGTGATCATTGTGATTGGCAACATGTACCAGAAATCTCCATCTCCCAGCAACAGGTAGAAAGGATGAGCCAAACCAATCATCAAAAAAGACCCAACGTAGGCACGATGCTTTCCTATCTTGGTCGACAACCAGACCCAAAAGGGCACGGCGGCGAAGTTAGAAAGATAAAAAAAAGTCAGCATATATATTGCTTTCTCTTCTGCGTGCAGAACAAAAGTAATAAAAAAAAGATAGAGAGGAGTCGTAATAGACAGGGCGGTAGAGCTGACCATAAAAGTAATAATTAGTCTCAGAAAGGGCGTATTAGTCCCCATTAACTTCAGGCCTTCCAGAACTGGGGTAGCCGCGTTTTCATAATTCGTTGGCTCGGGCACACGAGTAACTGTAAAAAAAACACAGATTGGCATTAGCACGAGCATCGTTACTCCCACGATATGCAATACCACGCTGCTTCCTCCGAGCCCGAAAAACAATAACGCAGCCGCTGGCGCAAGCTGGGCAACCAGACTCCCAACCACACCCATCATTGACCTTGCGCCTGTTATCCGAGAACGCTCGTTGTAATCCGGCGAAAGCTCAGCCGCCCAGGCGTAGTAGGGAATGATCATCATGGTGGTGGCTATAGACAGGGCAAACATCCAGACACCCATGTGCCATGCTCCGGCTCCCTCTGGCGGAAAAAACAATCGATAGATGGCCAGCATCATGATTGGAGTTGCCAGAGCTATCCAGAATCGTCTTCGACCCCAGGGGGTGGGATATTTATCGGTAATAAAACCGAAGAACGGATCTGTAAAAACATCTGAGACCCTTACCGCCAACATGATCGTTGCCGCTAAAGCCATAGGCACAGCCATGTCCGTCGTGTAGAACTTTGGAATAAAAACGATCACCGGAAAGAGCGCCATTGATACAGGCATATCCGTCAAACAATAATAAAACAGCGTTCTTCTCTTTAACGCCAAGCCAACTCCCCCTCATGAAACTTGTAACCAGAAAAAAGATTTTTGTCTCTTTTTGATTACATTTTTTTTTTCAGAGTTTAATATCCGGTAATAGTAATCAAGGTACCCTTTATGGCTAAAAAATCAAGAGCGCTGATCTACCAAAAAATATTTGTAATTTTGCTTTTTGTTGTCTCAGGTAGTCTGCTGCTAGCTCTGATCTGGTCAACTTTTCGGATAGAAACTTCTTCGAATTTTATGGAAGGAAGGGATTATCAGCTAATTGAGAAGCCCCGAAGAATCAGGGGAGAAAAGATCGAAGTAATAGAGTTTTTCAGTTACGGGTGTGTGCATTGCTATCGCTTCGAACCGATTCTAGCTACCTGGGTTCCAGAGAGAAAAGATACGATAAAATTCTTCCAGATGCCGGCAGTCATGAGCAAATACTGGGAGCTTCTGGGAAAACACTACTATACTCTTATGCGCCTGGAAGAACTTGATAACCATCACATGGGCATTTTCCATGCTATTCATTCGTCAGGCCAGGACTTCGATTCTGAGGAAAAACTATTTGAATTTGTTAAAAAAACCGGCATTGATTTCGACTCTTATTTAAAAATGTTTGAGTCCACCGAAGTATCTGCAGATATCCAAAAAGCCAGACAGATGGCTAGACGGCTTAGAATATCAGCTGTACCAGCGATCGTTGTGCATGGAAAATACCTGGTACAAACCAGCAGAGAAATCGGTCTGGAAAGAGTGACTGAAGTTGTCAGCTATCTTATTGCAAAAGAAGTGCACGGCACTACTCTTATGACAAATAAAGATTGAGCCCGATGCCTTCTGACGGCTGGACTAGGACCCGAAACGATACCTAAGCTTAGCAACAAAAATATTTTCGAA
Source organism: Gammaproteobacteria bacterium (assembly GCA_002708765.1). GTDB lineage: Bacteria > Pseudomonadota > Gammaproteobacteria > Pseudomonadales > Azotimanducaceae > UBA9659. Next base: position 4,746 of record PAPD01000013.1, read on the forward strand.
GGGTCGCCTGTATCCATCAGAAAAAATATCTGCAAACGATTCGACGGGACCGGCTTCGTCAGCGAGACGAGTATAAACAAGGAAAAGGTCCGAGAGAGGCGCTATTTCCCAACGATATCTTATTTGCAGACTCATCTGGGAAAGACTAAAGCTCCCGGGCTTGCCATCTCTGTCCGGGAGCCGAGTAAGAAACCCGGGCGACAAAGGCACCTCATAATAATTTTCTTCCGTCGCTTTTATGCCAACCCACTGGAAAGACAACCGGAGATGCTGTCGCGCCGTGATGAAATAATCCGCGCTTATCTGAGGCTGCCATTGCTCTGAATCAAATGTAGCAAAATTTCTGCTTTCTTGATGCAACAGCCAGCCCCACCTGTTCATGTAACGCAAACCGGCTCCTAAAGAGAACTGATCTTTAGGACGCCAGTTAAGTTTAGCTCTGATGGTATGCGAATGCCCGCCAAGGTCCTCCCTGGAATAGCCCGCACCCAAAGCGAAACCGATTTTTCTTGAGGAATCAGTTTCCCAGAGAATTCCGGAGAAATAACTCTTGTGAACACGAAAGGCTCCATTCCCAAAGCTATTCAAATCATCATAAGTAGACGGTGAAAACCCCGCCCGGAAGGTAAATTTCGACAAATTATTGAAGGTCATACGATTCACAAGAAAAATTCCGGAGCCCGTGAATAATCCAGCTTTATTTCTCTGGACGTAGCCTCTAAGGTCAAAGTAATTGTCTCTTGCCCACCAAGGATCAGGGTTTAGCCGAGTGTGCGCTGTGCGCACTCTGAAATTATCATTTCTTTCAAGAAAACCAAGACCGTTAAGGTCAACTTCCTCGTCCTGGTATTCGATCCCTAAACGCTGCTTGATGCCCTGGCGGAAGGTGTATTCAAAGTCAACAAAACCACCGTAACCCTTTTCTTGAGATTGAAGATCCGACATGAAGACCTGGCCATCAACTTTCAATTTCCCGTTGCCGGACAAATAATGGGCATCAGCACCATGAGTAAACACATCCCCGCTCTGATTAAGTACAGCCGTTGTCAGAAAACCAAAGGCCTTGTAGGCTCCCTGGTCATTCTCTTCATATAGGACCCGCGCGATACCATAATCACTTGGGCTGCCATTTACTTCGATTATTTCTTCATTTCTGCTGGCCAAAAAACTAAAGTCATCCTCGAAAGCACCCATCACCCCATACCGAAACTTGCCGGTTTGACCAGTTACCTTGAGTGCGCCCAGAAGCTCTACCGGGTTTCTCAGTTCGGCTTCAGAAAGAGACATACCGTCGACCAGGTCAGGCTCGACCGGTTTGCCCCCAATTCTTCTAGTGTTCACCAGAGTAGTGGGAGCGCCTTCATTCGCAAAACTATTAAACCTTCGGATATTGGCTCTGGGGCTAGCGACAAAAATATCTTGTCCTTCCAGAAAAAAAAGACGTTTCTCCGGGAAAAACGTTTCGGTGGCAGACAGGTTAATTACGACATCATCTGATTCTACTGAACCAAAATCAGGGTTTAAGGTTCCCGTCATCTGGAAATCAGTAGATGGTCGCCAGAAAAAATCCAGTCCTGAACGAAACCGGGTTTCCTGATTCGTTTTATCGTAGGCTGCCGTCGCGAAGGGTGAGAAACTATATTGCTGCTTAGGATTAATGCCATCTAACCGGAGGCTTTTTAACGCAGAAATAAATTTAGGCACGGTAAAAGGGAGCGCCGGCCAGCCCCACCTCTCGTCAAGATAAGCTACTTTTCTTGACATGAATAAGCCTAATCGGCGACCTCCCTCTTCCTCAGGCATGGACAACGTACTCCAGGGAATGTGGAATTCTCCGGACCAGCCACCCTCGGTTTTTCGGCTGGAGGCACGCCACACACCATCCCACTCTGAAGAAAATCGCTTTTCAGGAAGAAGGGTCCCATCTGACAGAGAGTTACCTAGATTCAAACCGAACCAATATCCGTAGCGACCATTCCCTGAAGTGTCCAGCGTTATATTGATAGAATCACGATTTAAGCTTCCGGAGTCTCTCCCTGACAGCCTGCCAACAAGAGTTTCCGGAGGCTGATCCATATCAATGCCGAAATATATACCGGACTCGTCGTAAAAAATTCGAACGCGAGTGGAATAAGCTGTCTTCGCTAAAGTATCAGGCTCAATAACGACAAACTCATCGTAAAAAGGCAATTCTTTCCAGACTGCCTCATCGAGTCGACCATCAATCCGGAGTTTCGTTCCGTCAATGCGCCTGAGATCTATCGCTTTTTCTGATCTACCTGCAGGCTTCCCCGATTGCACTGCCTCATCAGCGCTGACCTCTATCAAAAAACTAACAGACAAAAAGAATAAGATCGGGATCGAACGCCACATCGATTTAGCTTACCGCCGGACCCGGGAATTGCTCTCTCAAAAGACGCTTCAAAACTTTTCCGTTAGCATTTCTTGGTATAACCTCTATAAAGGCTACCCCCTTCGGCAACTTGAACCTCGCTAACTTGCCATCGCAATAAGAGAGGACATCGTTTTCCTCAACCGAATCATCTTTTTTGACGACCACAGCAAAAGGGGACTCGCCCCACTTATCACTAGGTTGACCTATCACCGCTACTTCGCTCACGCCCGGATGAGCCAATATCAGATTTTCTATTTCAGCCGGATATACATTCTCCCCACCAGAAATAATCATATCCTTGATTCGATCCTGGATATAAACAAAGCCTTCACTATCCACTGTCGCCACGTCACCAGTTCTCAACCATCCATCCTGAGTAATTGTCTCAGCCGTAGCATCTGGCCTGTTCCAGTATTCTTTCATCACATGTTTTCCTTTTACCCAGACCTCACCCTGGACATCAGGATCAACATCATCACCATCCTCACTCACTACCCGGATATCCGTATGAAAAAATGCCTTTCCGGTAGATCCTATTTTAGCTACCGCGTCTTCTCCCGTAATAAGACACGCTGGCCCACAGCTCTCAGTTAATCCGTATACCTGGTGAATATCTATGCCCATAGCGAGATATTGCTCGATGAGGGACACGGGCAAGGGAGAGGCTCCGCTCTGAATCCACCGAAGTGAAGAACGATCATACCCATCCTTGCCATCTACCTGGACCATAAAATTCAACATAGCCGGGACCAGCAAGCTGGATGTTATTTTTTCTTCGCCAAATAATTGCCACGCTCGCACCGGATCAAATTCCCTCATCACTACACTGGTGCCTCCAAGATAAAGGAGAGCAGTTACCGGCATCAGTGAACCAACATGAAACATAGGTAGAGCTGCCAGATATCTGTCTCCCTCCCGCATCTCAGCCGTAGCTAAAAGCGTGGCAATAGCCCAGAACATAGTGCTGTGAGTATGGACTACTCCTTTTGGTAGGCCAGTGGTTCCGGATGTATACATGATATAAAGCAGATCGTCGTCTTTCGCGCCTATGCCGGGCTCAGCATCGCTCGAATTGACTCTCGAGTCCTCGTAATCAATAAAGAACTCGTTGGATTTATCTCCTTTGGACTGAAGCCAATGCTCTATGTCTGTTTTTCCTTCTCTGCTGTGGAGTTCCTGCGCCAGGCCTACAAATTCGTCACCAAAGACTAATGTTCTCGAGCCACTATCTTTGAGGATGAATTCCAATTCATCAGCCACTAGCCTCCAGTTCAATGGGACCACCACACCACCTATCTTCGCGGTCGCAAAATAAACTTCCACGAACTCCGCACTGTTCATCATCATTATAGCGACCCGATCTCCTTTCCGGATTCCTAGCCCTAGGAGCAGGTTAGCGACCTGATTTACTCTATGATTTAATTCATTAAAAGTTAATCTGAGACCCGAGCCAACATCAACATAAGCTTCTATATCTCCACTCATGTGAGCTCGCTTCGTTAAATACAGACCGACGTTGTTTTCCATGTCATTCCTCCCTATTAAATAACCGACGACCAATCTTCTCTCATACTCTCCGATTTGCTCATAACGGAAATTTTGCTTTCCAGAAATCACTCTATTAGGCTTTAGAAAAAACCATCACCTGAGCGCAAACTCCTTGATCTTTGATTTTATTGTCACTGGCAAAGAAAAAAGAGAGCTTTATTTGAAGCTTTCAAGATACTTTTCTCTTACATTATCTACAGAGCCTTCTGCTCTGATTATACCGCCTTCTATCCAGATAAGCCTGTCACAAACCTCTCTAATCAATGCATCGTTATGGGAAACTAAAACCACCGTTTTGTCCGAAGATATTTTTTCTTTCATCGCCTCGCTAGATTTTCGCTGAAAACTGCGGTCACCCACACCCAATAATTCGTCAATCAGGACAACTTCTGGGTCCGCTTTAAGCGCCGTCGCAAAACTCAGTCGAGCCCTCATGCCCGTGGAATAGGTTCTTACCGGATCATCAATTGCATCTCCTATTTCAGAAAAGTCTACAATTTCATCGAGCAATCTTTGCATCTCGGTTTTGGTCTTTCCAAGCAACATCCCACTAAGAAGAGCATTATCGCGACCATTTAAATTAGGCAAAAAACCTAGATTAAGAGTTAGAAGAGAAGCGCTCATGGCGTTTCGCTGGATTTTTCCCTCGTCGAGATCTAGTATTCCTGAGAGGACGCGTAACAAAGTACTTTTCCCTGCTCCATTTCTACCCAGGACTCCCAGAGTTTCGCCTTTCTTTACTTCGAGTGATAAATTTCTAATGGCCCACGTCTGTTTGCTCTTAAAAAACGACTCTCTTTTCTTATAGCAGACCCCAGCGCTCTCAAGTTTTATGATAGCGTTCATTTTCCGGACCGACGACCAATCAAGAAGTCGTCCTCTATCTTTTCGAGCACGACTCGCCGGCTAAAATTTTCCTCGATAACCTTTAACCCTCCGCTGGAATGTGTTTTTAGCAAAGAGTGGTCCTCATAAATATCGGCAATTTTTTCTCCCAGTTTAAACGGATCATCTTCAGTCAAAAGAGACCCAAAAGGATCGGGAATACCCTCAGCCCCGATACTTGTGGTAATAACAGGAACTCCGTGCTTCATCGCCTCCAGAACCTTTCCTTTGACACCGGCTCCATAACGAAGCGGTACGACGCTTAAACGAACCCGATCATAAAGCTCAAGCAGCTCTTCCTCGCTTAAGAATCCCTCTATTTGGATGTTCTCCGAACCCAATTTTCTGATTTCATGCGGCATGTTGGAGCCAACAATATGCAATACGATATAGGGCAATCTTTCTAACACGACGGGAAAAATTTCCTGCAAAAACCACTTGAGGCCATCGATATTGGGCGGATGATTAAAGCCACCCACAAATAGCAGCCCTTCTCTCTGATTAAAGTCGACATTGCCGGGTCCCCATTCGTCATAGCAAAAAAGAGGGATCGCTTTAACGGGCAACGACGGTCTCTCTTTTAGTATCTCCTCGACTTCTGCAATCGAAGGAAAGTAAACAACGTCTGCCTTTTCAAAAATTGCGTATTCTTTCAACTTCCATACTCTTGCTTCCTTCTCAGCGGCTTTATTCTTAGTCAAAGCAAACTTTCTTTGCAATCTCAGAAAATGAAGATCATGTCCAAAATATATGACCTTAGGTTTTCTTGTAAGCGAATTAATATCATCAATGTATTTTTCTGCCACGTGCGGACGCATCAAATAGACTATGTCAACGTAATCGGGGTTTTCCTCTAGCCATCGCTTCCAGTGTTTACGATAGAAGTCGCCGACTAAAACCTCTATCCCCATGCCTTCCAGCTGGCCCGAGTAGGGCTGATGTCTGTAGAAGTTATCCCCCATGAATTTAACATTACACCCGGCCTTAACCAGCAACTTAAGATACTGGAAAGTCGAACGTGAACCAGCATCCTGATCATACAATGGCACATAATGATCAATAACCAGAACCGTAATCCGAGATTGAGATCGTTCACGAGCTCTAATTACTGCCTTCCCGCTTTCCTGATGCTGACTATCGAGCACCTCCGCCCATTTTTCTCTAAATTTCTTCCGATTAATCCATTGGATCTTTTTGATACCTTCATTTTCTTTCACTCCATGAGACTTTCCTTCGTAGTGGACAATCACTGACTTGGGCTGGTAATAAACTTGCAACCCGGATGAGCGAGCCTGAAACGCAAGATCGGTGTCCTCATAGTAAGCGGGGGCAAACCTTTCATCAAAACGTCCTACGCTGGAAAACCACTCTCTTCGAAAAAGGATTGACGCACCCGAAACATAATCCACTGGCTTAACATAATTGAACTCCGGCAGGTCCGGATCTTCATTCCTGCCATAATTCCATCCGCTGCCGTCTCGCCATATTACTCCACCTGCCTCCTGCAGAGATCCATCTGGATAAACTAGTTTGGAACCGACTACCCCAGCATCATCATAGTTTTCAAAAATATCGATCATTGAATCCAGCCAGCCAGCAGTTACTCTTGTATCGTTATTCAGGAGCAAAATGAACTCGCCTCTGCAGGAACTGACAGCCGAGTTACATGACTTAAGGAAGCCAAGATTAGATTCATTGCTTAAGATAGAAAGGCCTTCAATTCTCCTTAGCAGACCCAAGGTGTTATCAGTAGAACAGTCGTCGACAACCAGAACCTCAAAAGGAGTATCAGGAAGGTTTTCGGCTATGGACCTAAGGCATTCGAGGGTATATCTGATCTGATTAAACACAGGAATCAGCACCGAGACCCGAGGGGAGGAAGAGGGACTGAATCTGATTTCTGCTAACAGTTTATCCGTATCCGTAAATTTCTCTGAAGGCTTGGAAAGACCAGGGCTCTTATTTTGAAGCATAGCTTCATAGCGCCTAAATGCGGCTTCGGCGTGATAGTCCCTATTGAAAAGTAGACTGAAAAAATTCACTAACCTTCGAAAAGAAAATAAATTCCTCAGCTGAATAGGATTTGCGAGGCATGCCCTAAAAAACCTGACCAGCGAATGCAACAATGGCCGAGATTCCAGTCTTGGGAGAATCATTGATACGAAGGGTTTTCTAATAGGATAGGTAAAAAATCGTCCCAGACGAAAAGATATAGAATGAATAACTTCATTGTAAGCTCTATCGTGGTCTTCACGAGCTTTCTTCGAGGCTTCATTAAGTTCATGGATCACTTCCTCAGACCTGCGGATCACTTCCTCAGACCTGCGGATCTCGCCCTCTTTTTGGTCCAGGATTTCTTTCTGGTTATCTATTTCTTTATCACGAATTTTTAGCAGTTTGTTCGCTCGAGAAATATCTGAGACCAGTCCATCAACGTTCTTTTGCAGAACACCAATGTCGTTTTCTCTATCACCCAAAATTTTCTGCAAGTTAGCAATTTCATACTGCTGGTTTTCTTTTGCCAAAGAAAGTTTCTCGAATTCGCCTGCCAACCGGTGATACTTGGGCACCTCCCTTCTGAGTTGAAGCTCAAAAAGATTCTTTTGCGATTTCAGTCTCGGGATTGGATACTTCTTAGAGAAACCGACGAAATCAACTGCCTTTCCTTCGGATAACTTTTTCATCAATACGGAAAGGTCAGCCACCTCTTTCGCAACCCCAGGATAATTCTTTAAAGAGCCGGTCTGGTTTTCATGATGGTTCAATTTTGGATCTACAAATTCCGAGCAAAAGCGAGAAATCGAAGCTTCATCAACGGCGAGATCAAGATGTGTCGCTAAACGCTCGAGAACACCAGGCGCATCCTTTACCAAGGACAGGTAATTAACCAGAAACGCGTCACCACCCAGAAATTCCATTATGGAACGGTTGTAGAAATAATTGAGAAGAAGACCCATCCTAGTATCAATACCATCGCGCCTATTCAACGAAGCGGAGACATTTATGGGGTCACGGTATGACACCAAATATTCCGCTGAAATATTACATGCTGAGAATTGCTTACTCCAGAACCCTAGGAGAATCGAAATTCTCGGGTCCTTGATTATCAGGCTTTGTCGATCGGAGAATTTTTCCATGAGAATTGTTCTAGCAGTATCATCGAACTCAGGTGAAAAAGACCGGTTATCAGTGTCTAGCGGTACTTCCCAGGACGACTGATTGCTCCTTAAAATGGAATCATTTAGCCTGACGATATCAAGATCTTCCCAGAAACCTGTCGGGTTATCTCGATTAGCCGGCATCAGATTCCCAGTAAAATCGAAGCCCATGGTTTCCAGTGCTTTCGCTAGCAAGCTTGTACCAGATCGATGCATACCAAGAACAACGATTGCTTTCTTTTCCATATCCACAAAAATCCAAAAACTCTGAAAGATTCTATCACGGAGAAGGTATTCGACACATGAAACCAGAAATCAGTTGTGGATAGTTGCGTCAACTTTTTCTAGTATTGAGAATAAGTCCGAAGAGAATCAGCAATGTCAGAAAAATTCACCGAACCAGCATACACCGTGACAAATGCGGAAATGCGCGAAAGATTGGCAATTGACGTAAACGTTAACCCATATGACATTCCCATAGCGGAGATGGATCCGTCACACCCCTCCCTTTTCGAGCACAACAAGTTTCTTCCCTATTTTGAAAGGCTCCGGAATGAGGAACCGGTTCACTATTGCAATAGCCCGATGTTTGGACCCTATTGGTCCGTGACAAAATTCAATGACATCATGTTCGTTGACACCAATCACAACCTTTTCTCCTCAGATATAAATAATGGGGGGATAAGAATGGGAGGCAGGCCTATAGAAAAAGGCCAAGAAGAAGCAATGTTTCACCTTCCAATGTTTATTATGCAGGACCCACCGGTTCACGATGAACAGCGAGCAGTTGTTTCACCATCATTTACCCCAGCGAAAGTGCAGGAGTTAAAAACACTTATCCGAGAAAGAGCATCAAAAATACTCGATGAACTGCCAATTAATGAAGAAATCAACTGGGTACGCCAGGTAAGTGTTGAATTAACGGGCCAGATGCTGGCGACCCTTTTTGGTATTCCCCAGGAAGATAGGCATAAACTAATTCATTGGTCTGATACAGTAGAAAATATTGGCAATCCCGACGTTTTCGAAACGGCGGAACAAGGATTCCAAGAATTATGGAAGTGTTTCGAATACTTTGATGCCGTCTGGAAAGATCGGCAAAAGATGTCAACACCCGGAACCGATTTGATTTCCACCCTGGCTCAAGGCGAAGCAACAAAAAATATGCCTCCAAACGAATTCCTTGGGAACATGCTCCTATTGATAGTTGGAGGAAACGACACTACAAGAAACTCGATTAGTGGCGGAGTTCTCGCATTAAACCAACACCAAAAGGAATTTACTAAACTAAAAAACAACCCTGCACTTATTCAGAAGATGGTTCCCGAAATCATACGCTGGCAAACCCCCGTGGCGCATATGTGTCGAACTGCTATGGAGGATGTTCGAGTAGGAGACAAACTTATATCGGCAGGTGACAAGGTTGCTATGTGGTACGTCTCGGGGAATAGAGATTCGACGGTTATCGATCGTGCCGAAAAGTTTATTATTGATAGGGCTAACCCGAGGCAGCATTTGTCTTTCGGATTTGGTATTCATCGATGCGTAGGTCTCAGGCTCGGTGAAATGCAACTTACAATTCTGTGGGAGGAGATTCTTAAACGTTTCTCTGACATAGAGCTAGTAGGAGAACCTGAATACTTGCGATCAAACTTCATACGGGGTATTACTAATTTGCCAGTCCGAGTAAAAGCCTAGAACTAGGGAGAAATAAATGAATTTCGAATTTTCCGATGACCAACAGCTGTTGCGTGAACAAGCTAGGAGTTTTCTATCTGAAAACTGCTCTATGAAAGAAGTTCGAAAAATACTGGAAGGAGATGCGCCCTATGACAAGAACTTATGGGAGAAAATTGTAAATCTCGGGTGGACGGCTACAACTATCCCCGAGGAATATGAAGGCCTAGGGCTCTCATACCTAGAGCTTTGTGTTATCGCTGAGGAGCTTGGTCGTTCCCTGGCGCCTATTCCGTTTTCATCATCTGTCTACCTGGCTACCGAATCCATTGTTTTAAATGGCACAGCAGAACAGAAAAGTCTTTATTTGCCGAAACTCGCTTCTGGAGAACTCATTGGTTGCTTCGCTGCGAATGAGAAAGATGGGTTCCTGTCCCCCGAAACTTTATCAACGGAGGTTTCTGGAGGGAAAATATCTGGAGAAAAAATGCCTGTAGTCGACGGGGACACGGCGGACTTTGCAATTGTTTTTGCAAAAAACGATGAGCAGTCAGACGCATCAACTTATATCATCAACCTTGACGATCCCGATATCGAAAAGATCCCCTTAAAATCCATAGATCCTAGTCGAAACCAGGTCAAACTGGTTTTTCACGGAGCTCATGCCGAACCACTAGGAAATACCCAAGAGGGATGGAAGTTCATAAACACGCTCTATGACCGAGCAGCAATACTCTTCGCCTGGGAGCAAATCGGGGGCGCAGATACCGCACTGACCATGGCAAAAGAATACGCGATGGATCGATTCGCATTTGGTAGACCCATAGGCTCTTTTCAGGCGATAAAACATAAGTTGGCCAACATTTATGTGAAAAACACCCTGGCAAGATCGAATTGCTATTATGGGGCCTGGGCACTTTCTACCAACGCCCAGGAAATATCTATCGCAGCAGCTAGCGCAAGAGTGTCCTCTATACAGGCCTTCTACTACGCTTCAAAAGAAAACATACAAACTCATGGTGGTATGGGATTTACCTGGGAATTTGATTGCCAGATCCCTTACAGAAGAGCTCGTCTTTTAGCAGCAAATATAGGCAGTGAAAACGTTTGGCAAGATAAATTAATCGCATCAATTGAGGCGGCCCGAGCTGCCTAAAAGGAAAAAAAATGGACTTTAATGATTCTCCCAAAGAAGCCGCTTTCAGGAAAGAAGTGCGGGCCTGGTTAACAGAAAATATCCCTGATGAAAAAGAAATTGATGATCTTGATTACATAGAGAAAGCAAAGTTCTGGCAAAAGAAAAAATATGATGCCGGCTGGGCTTGCATCAGGTGGCCAGTTGAACACGGAGGCCGGAACGCCACTCCGATAGAGCAAGTGATCTGGGACCAAGAAGAATCAAACTTTAGGACTCCGGAAAGCATCTTCGGTATTGGACATGGCATGTGCGCACCAACCATGATGACCTGGGCCACCGAAGAGCAGAACAAGAGATATCTCCCTAAGCTGGCAAGCGGCGAAGAAGTCTGGTGCCAGCTATTCAGCGAACCAGCGGGAGGTTCAGATCTAGCAGCCCTTAGGACAAAAGCGGAAAGAGACGGTGATGATTGGGTTATTAATGGCCAGAAAATCTGGACTTCGGGGGCGCACTACTCGGACTTCGGAGTTCTGGTTGTCAGAACCGACCCAACAGCCCAGAAACATCAAGGCCTCAGTTATTTTTTTATTGACATGAAATCTCCCGGGATAGATATAAAACCTATAAAACAGATATCGGGAGGAGCAAACTTTAACGAGGTTTACTTTTCAGATGTAAGAATACCGGACCAACAAAGGCTAGGCAGCGTAGGACAGGGGTGGCAGGTAGCTCTAACAACACTCATGAATGAGCGCGCCTCTATTGGAGGTGGCGGAGGCGGTGTAAACTTTGACTCAGTTTTCGCGCTCGCACAAAAAACTCTCATGAACGGACGCCCTGCAATAGAAGACCAGCAAGTTAGAGCAAAACTTGCAGACTGGTACACCCAGGAATCAGGTCTAAAGTACACCGGGTATCGATCCATGACCGCACTGTCCAAAGGCGAAATACCGGGTCCGGAAAACTCAATCGGGAAACTGGTCGGAGCTCCCAAACAGCAGGATATGGCCGCTTTTGCACTAGATCTCCTAGACGCTAATGGTTCAATCTGGGACGAGAACTTTTCCGAAAGCGCGGGGCTATTTCAAGCCACCTTCATGGCTTCGCCGGGGTTAAGGATAGCCGGAGGAACAGATGAAATCATGGCCAACATAATAGCAGAGAGAGTTCTCGGCCTGCCCCAGGATATACGGGTTGATAAAGGAATACCATTCAGTGAAATACCCACCTCCAAAAAGCAGCAATAAAACATAAGGATGTAATACTGAAAATGAAGGATTTTTTTATAGGACCTAACGTACCGATTTCTCTCAACTTAAAAGATAAAAAACTGGGGGGTGTTTGTGCAGGGGTTTCCGATTATGCGGGGGTTCCAGCTTTATGGATAAGAATTCTATTGGTTGCAGCACTGATTTTTAAGCCTGTAGCAGTTCTGATCGCCTACGGTCTAGCCTGCTTCGTTCTTGAAGAAAAATCTCAGGTTAACCCGGAACAGATGCAAGATCAGACGAGAGAATAGGCCACTTATCCAGCTAAAACGGGCTCCCAATAATGAGAGAAAATAATCTTCGCATTGGAATAGATCTAGGTGGAACAAAAATAGAGGCTTTGCTCACGGACTCTGCTGGAAATGAAATCAGACGTGCCCGAGTAAAAACTCCCCCCAACAGTTATAGCAATATTTTAGAATCCATAGCTGATCTTCTATCAGATCTCTCAGTACCTCCCGATTTACCTGTGGGCATAGGCATGCCAGGATCCGTATCTCCATTAACAGGGCATATTCGTAACGCCAATACTACTTCTTTAAACGGCCGCCCTTTCCAGGCGGATCTCGAAAAAAACCTGGGGCGCCCCGTCAGGCTGGCTAACGATGCCAATTGCTTTACGCTATCAGAGTCGAAAGACGGTGCAGCAAAAAACTTTAGCCTAGTGTTCGGGATTATTCTTGGAACAGGCGTGGGAGGCGGTATCTCAGTAAACTCGAACCTAATAGAAGGCGTTAACGCCATTTCTGGGGAATGGGGCCACAATCGGATGCCTAACCTGACTTCAAGAGATTCTGAACGGAAATGTTATTGTGGCCGAACCAATTGCGTTGAAACCTGGCTCTCTGGACCTGGACTGTCTAGAACTTACGAAACTATTTCAAAAAAAAAGCTCCCCGCTGAAGACATAGTTAAATTCTTCTACAAAGGAGATGAAAGAGCGGTCGAGGCGGTTTCAAGATACTTCGATCAATTAGCTGATGCCTTGTCAGGGGTAATCAACATCCTCGACCCGGACGTGATAGTCATAGGAGGCGGCCTCTCAAATATAGATGAAATTTACAACGAGATCCCAGGAAGGCTTGAGCGTCTGATTTTTTCTGATTATTTCGAAACCAAAATACTTAAAGCCGAGCATGGAGATTCCTCCGGCGTAAGAGGAGCGTCATGGCTATGGTAAAATCACCAAAAGCAAATCCGATATTACGTTTCCAGAAAAAACCTCAATATCCAGCTAGCCACCAAATCCCTATCCGACTTTAAAGAAATTGAGTCGAGGCCCTTTTTGTATACTTGTTCTCCCAAAACGTCCCTTCGCATATTTATTAGATCAGAGGCATATTGATTAGTAAATTCCGGGTGCCCCTGCATCGAAAAAATATGTCTTTCTTTCCCATACATGCTGCACCGACAGAACTTGCTCGACGCAATTAAGAAAGCACCAGTCGGAAGGCGTGTAACTTGATCTTTATGAGAAACCGGGAGAGCATAGGTTTCCGGAACCGGATCAGGAAACCAGGATTTTTCTCTAATCGCTACAGGATGAATTCCGACCCCCCAACCCTTAACAGATGCCTCTGTTTTTCCGCCCAAGGCCTGCGCGATTATTTGATGGCCAAAACAGATACCGACCAATTTCTTTTTTTCCCGATCAAGTTTCGTAACAAATTCGATAAGAGATCTAATCCAGGATTCATCGTCATATACGCTTTTCCTGCTACCGGGAATTATATACCCATCACATTCATCTACTGACAAAGGATACACTTCTTTTTCAACATCATAGGTTACAAAAGAAAGTGGGGTTTCAAAGAAAGCCGCATTCGAACGTAAAACTTTCGAGATCATCTCCGGATAATCTCCATGCTGTTCCTGAAGCTTTTCTAGCACAGAATCAACCTTCAGAATTCCTATTTTCATAGAATGTACTAGATAATCTCAAAGTATCTTTTTAACTGCCAATCATTAATATGGCGCTCATATTCTCTAATCTCCCAATCTCGAGAAGCAGAAAAATGGTCGACAAAAGCTCCTCCAAACCATTTTCTGGCGAACACCGAAGATCTAAATATTTCTGTGGCCTCCTTCAGATTGCTACATAATTGATCAGATTCGGGCATATTGTCCTGTTGGTCGTAAGCGTTACCTTGAATAGCACCTCCTGGTGATAGACCACGTTCGATGCCTTCTAAGCCCGCGGCCAGATTTGCAGCAGCAACAAGATAGGGGTTTGCGTCAGCAGAACCTACCCGGAATTCCACTCTTTTACTACTTTCAGAGGAACCGATCACTCTCAAGGCAGTCGTCCTATTCTCAATCCCCCAGGTGCTTGCAGTAGGAGCCCACGCTCCCTTAACCAGCCTCGTATAGCTGTTTATTGTGGGAGAAGTCATGGCTAGATATTCCTTCATGTGCTGCAACAAGCCACCCAGATAGTTCAACATCAATTTACTAATATGGTACTCTGAGGCCCTATCAAAGAACAAATTCTCTCCTGACTCCAACGAAAAAAGGCTTTGGTGAAGATGCCCACTCTGTCCTGGATAATCCATCGACCATTTCGCCATAAAGGTAACAACCATACCTCTTCTCTGAAAAAAGGTTTTTGTAAGAGTCTTGAAGAGAGCTGCCTTGTCCGCAGCCTCCAACACTGTATCAGCGGAGATCGCGGCCTCCCATACACCCGGACCGGTCTCACAATGAAGGCCCTCTAGCGTCAATTTATGGTCACTACAGTAATCCATATATTCGTTAAAAAGATCAGCGTGTGTCATCGTTCTTAACAATGAATATCCAAAATTTCCCGGCGAAAGCGGTTCCAGGTTGCGGTAACCCTTTTCACGAATAGAATGTGAGGTTTCCCGAAAAACAAAGAATTCGTACTCAAATCCCATTCTCGAAATAAAACCGCGCTCCTCAGCCATACCAACAACTTCTCGAAGTCGTGATCGCGGGCAAATGAGATGCCGAGAAACGTTATCCTGAACAAATTCCGCAAGAAACAAAGGTATGTTTCCCTCGTCTCCCAACCTTCTCTCTGTTCCAAGATCAATGCGATAAGTAGCATCCGGAAACGCGGTGTGCCAACCGGTAAATTTGGCGTTGTCATAGAGCTGGTCATCCACATCCCAACCAAATACACAATCACAAAAACCCGAGGTGCCAGCCGCAATCTCGCGAAATTTGTCCAGACTTAGATATTTCCCTCTCTGCACTCCGTCAATATCAGTGAACGCAACTTTTACTCGGGGAATTCCCTCCGACTCTAACTTTTTGATTAAAACATCCGCTTCCATCGCTGGCCTCTTTCAGAAGTCTTTCTGACTCTAGTTGTTACCTATTGATATTGGGTACACGAATATTATCCACCAAGGTTTGAATTTCCAGAGGAGGCGCTGGACTGTAACGAGAAACAGTTAGCGCAACAATAAAGTTAAACACCATTCCCAACGCCCCGATCCCTTCCGGAGAAATACCAAACCACCAGTGCGACAAATTATTAGCACTGGGATTAACAAACTTGAAATAAATTATGTATCCGAAAGTAAATATCAGGCCAGTCAACATCCCTGATATAGCGGCTTCCTTATTCATTTTCTTGTAGAAAATTCCTAGGAAAATTACAGGAAAAAATGTGGCTGCAGCTAACCCGAACGCAAACGCCACTACCTCAGCAACAAAACCAGGCGGATAAATTCCGAATAAACCCGCCACTAAAACAGCCACTCCTGCGGCCAACCTAGCAAAGAACAATTCCCGGCTTTCCGAGATCCCGGGCATAAGAGTTTTCTTCAAAAGATCGTGAGATATCGCCGCGGAAATAACTAACAGAAGTCCTGCTGCAGTTGATAACGCAGCTGCAAGTCCACCCGCCGCAACAAGCGCTACTACCCAATTTGGCAGCTGAGCGACCTCCGGATGAGCTAAAACTATTATATCTCGATCAATATAGAGTTCATTTTCATCGGTGCTCCGCTCGTTCAATAATAACCTCTCCCCGCTAAGCCCTCGTTCCTGAGAATACATAGGTTTATTTGGAACAAGAGCATTGCCCCCCCTATACTGGACAACGCCATCGTGATTTTTGTCCATCCAGGCAATTAGTCCCGCATTCTCCCATCGCTTGAACCATTGCGGAAGCTGGGAATAAGACACATTATCAATGGTTTCAATTATGTTAATTCGCGCAAAAGCAGCCACGGCCGGGGCGGTTGTATACAAAAGGGCAATAAAAACGAGCGCATAAGCGGCTGAGATTCTGGCATCCCGGACACGAGGGACCGTAAAAAAGCGCACAATCACATGAGGCAAACCCGCCGTTCCTGCCATGAGCGCCGCAGTAATAAAAAACATGTCCACAACAGTTTTGTTTGACTGGGTAAATGCTTTCATCCCGAGCTCAGCTGTTAATCCGTCTAATTTATCTAGCAGATAGGTTCCCGACCCTCCTTCAACAGCTGAACCAAGTCCGAACATTGGCAGAGGATTTCCGGTCATAATGATCGAAATAAAAATTGCTGGCACCAGATATGCAAAAATCAGGACACAATATTGCGCAACCTGAGTATAGGTAATGCCTTTCATTCCTCCCAGAACGGAGTAAAAGAACACGATTGCCATCCCGATAACGACACCAGTGTTAATTTCCACTTCAAGGAATCTGCTAAAAACAATCCCGACCCCCCGCATTTGTCCCGCAACATATGTAAAAGAAATGAAAATCACACACACAACTGCAACCAACCGAGCAGTCTGAGAGTAATAACGATCGCCCACAAAATCCGGGACCGTAAATTTCCCAAATTTTCTTAAATAAGGCGCAAAAAGAAGAGCAAGCAGTACGTAACCCCCTGTCCAACCCATCAGATATCTAGCGCCATCAGCTCCCTCAAATGCAATAATTCCCGCCATCGACAAGAAAGAGGCCGCTGACATCCAGTCAGCCGCTGTGGCCGCTCCATTGGCTATAGGATTTACATGCCCACCCGCGATGTAGAACTCTTTAGTGGAAGATGATTTGCTTAAAAACGCAATCCCCAGATAAAGCAAAAATGTCGCGCCTACGAACACATAAGTTAGTTCCTGCGCAGACACCTAGTCTTCCTCTAAGCCAAACTTTTTATCTAATGAGTTCATACATCCCGAATAAACAAAAACCAGAATCACGAAAACATAAATCGCACCCTGGGTCGAAAACCAGAATCCCAGTTTGTACCCAAAGAACCGATATTCATTCAGATAATCGACAAAAACAATTCCAAGCAGAAATGAAACAACAAACCACACCGCCAGCAGAACAAGAACAAGGCGGATGTTAGCCTTCCAATAAGTATCGCTAACTCCTTCTTTCACCTAGATCTCCTAAAGATAAGGAACTTAATACTACAATAAATCACGTAACTAACTATGCAACTCTGGCCGACCTGAGCCAGATTTTTACGTCAAATCTCGTTGCTGGTCCCGGCATCCTTGGATTCTGCTACCGGCATCTCCAATAAATTATCTGGCAACGACTTATTTGTTTTTGCACCCAGAAGTTTCATTTCTTCGGCACGCTTTACGATATTTCCACGACCTGAAACTAATTTGCTGTAGGCACCTTCATATGCGTTCTGGGCAGACTCCAGTCGGCTACCAACTAACTCAAGATCAGCAACGAAATTCACAAACTTGTCATAAAGAGCTCCGGCTTTTCTACCGATCTCCATCGCGTTCTTGTTCTGCTTTTCATATCGCCATATGTTTTGCACCATTCTAAGGGTGGCCAAAAGCGTAGAGGGAGCAACAAGTCCAATGTTTTTATCGAACGCATCAGAATAAAGGTCAGGATCATTCCCTACGGCAGCCGAGAAAGCCGCTCCTACAGGTATAAACATGAGAACAAAGTCTACAGTACGCACTCCCTGCAGCATCTGATAATCCTTACCGCTTAACTGTCGAACATGTTGACGAATTGAGTCGATATGCTGCTTTAGCATCTCCTCCCTTTCGTCTTCATTGTCAGCGGAACAGAATCTTTCGTAATGGGTAAGGGATACCTTGGAATCGATTATTATATCCTTACCCTCAGGCAATTTGACAACTGCGTCAGGCTGGAACCGCTTCCCCAAATCATTCTGATATGAGACCTGGGTCTCATATTCTCTACCATTTTTAAGCCCCGATTTCTCCAGAACACGCTCTAGAACGATCTCTCCCCAAACACCCTGGGTTTTATTCTCTCCCTTCAGCGCATTGGTTAAATTCAAAGCATCTTTCGCTATACGAGAATTTAGATCCTGAAGGTTTTTAATTTCTTTAACCAAGGAAAACCTCTCCTTAGCTTCGTCAGAGACCTTCTTTTCAAAAGATTTAATTCGTTCCTGCAACGGATCCAGGGCATGTTTAAGCTGCTCATTGCTACTTTCTTTAAATTCTTTTTGTTTTTTCTCGAATATATCATTCGCCAAAGCATTGAAACCTTCCCGCATAGATTCTTTAGCTTCCTTTAACAAAGACAGCTTTTCTTCCATCTGTTTTTTTTGTTCAGACAACAAGGTTTGAAGCTTTGAAATATCTTTTGCAGATGTTTCCACTTTCGTGCTCGCGGCACTTAACTCTTCCCTGGTTTTTTCTAATTCGGTTTCAAGCTGCAAAATCTGTAAATCTTTCGATCTCAACCGCTCCTGGAGAGAGGCATTATCAACTCTTATGTCTGCCAGAACTCGATCTTCTTCGTCTATTCTTGTTTCTGCGTCAGATAGCTTTCTACTCAGAAACCGCAAAAACAAAACCCCAATCAGACTAAGAAGAAAGATAAGACCAACCAAACCAATGAAGGTCGATTCAGAAACCATATGTCGCCAACAAAGTATTATACCAAGCACTCATCTTAGCAGAACCTCCATGCCGCTTCACCAAAAGCCTGGTATCACAGAACAAGAGAGGTAAGGGGAAAATTATCTATTAATGCAGGAGAGCAAACATTTTTCTTCTGTAGGTCATAGCTAACTCATTTCCTTTACCTAACATATCAAAAACCTTGATCATTGCTTTTCTCGCCTTCTCTTCTTCCCAAGCTCTATCAAACTCGACAATTGCTAGCAGAAGCGACAAACCCTCTTCTATCTTGTCGTCAACCACTAATTTTATCGCTACATCAAATTTCAATTGACAGTCATTTTGATCAGATTTGGTCATTTTTTCGATCAAAGAATCCAGAGAACCCAGGCTCTCTGCCATCTCAATAAATTCCAGACGACTCTTAGGTTTTGCTAACCCTTCCGAATCAGAAGGCAATCCGGCAAGCATTTCCCGCGCCTCATCAACTCGTCCTTCCATAATCAGCAAGTCACACAATTCTGTGTGAAGACCAAAATTATTTGGTTCTTCTGCAATTACTTCCTGCAACCTAACGATTGCCGTGGTTCTATCTCCGTTGGACAACAACGCATCTATTTCTTCCTTAATCCTTTCGAGAGAGCTCATAGTTAATTGATTAAGCGCATTTCTTAACTGGTCCTCATCAACCGGACCATCAATCCCTCCCGCAATCTGACCTTGGTGAACAATTTTTACAGTAGGCAGAGCTCTAACCTGCATTTGCTGCACTAGTTGGGGATTATTTTGTACCTCTACTCTCCTGAGCAGAAATTTTCCTTGGTATTCCCCAACCAACTTCTGAAGGATAACGCTCGTCGATGCACATTGCTCAGCTTGCTCCGCATAGAATTCCACCAACACAGGAAGCTGTTGGGATTTATCAACTACCTCGGCTTGAAAATTATTAAGATTTACTTCTAAGACCATTTCCGCACTAGAATTCAATCGTACCTCCACTCTTTATCCTAAAAAACGAATTAGATACTTCGCCCTTAGTGACAGAATCCTAGCAGAAGTTGCTGATCTTCGTAAGAAGTAACAGAGACCTAGAACCTAATACCTTCAATCTTTAGGGCACTTTCTAGTACCAACTTATCTTGCCACGGATTTTCTTTTCCATGATAGAGGAGGCGGTTACCCCTTGAGACTAACCACAAATTCAGAGACCGGATGTGCTTTACCCTCATCTGCTTTTCCCAGCTTTATATGTTTATATATACAGTACTGTATAAATAATCATATTGCAACGTTTATCCAGTCAAAACCACTTTTCTGGTCCGCGACAGAAATTAACCCGTCCCATCCCTCTAATTCCTTGGAAGCAACTGCCCTAGCCAAATTTAAAGAGTTATTCTTCTCGGAAAGGTGAGAAATCACTAGATGTTTCAGACAATCCAGATCAAGGTTGCGCAGAAACTCTGATGCCTGAAGATTGTTAAGATGCCCGAAATCACTGCTAATTCTTCGTTTCAACAAGTCAGAATAGGGACCATTCCGAAGCATCTCCAGATCATGATTAAATTCGAGAAGTAAGGCGTCACAATTTCTGTAGGATGCTTTCACATGCTGCGTAATGTGACCCAAGTCGGTAAGCACCCCAACTGAAATATTCTGGGATGTCAGAACATATTGACAAGGTTCCTTTGCATCATGAGGGACTGGCACAGATTGCACTTCTACTGACCCAACCTCAAAATTCTGTCCACAATTGATTTTTTTTAAAACGGGAATATCACCAATCTGTTTGGAATTGTATGATCCATGGGTAAGAAAAACCGGAATATGATACTTCCGCGCGAAAACACCAACCCCATGAACATGATCAGCATGTTCATGGGTCACTAGAATTCCGTCAATGTTTTCGGGAGAAAGTCTAAGTCTGGATAACCGGGCTAAAGTTTCTTTTAAAGAAAAACCTAAATCAATTAGAAGACGAGTGACACCATCATCAAATACCGCCGAATTTCCTTTACTCCCGCTTCCAAGTGACGCAAACCTTACCGGCATAAACTAAGTCGAATACTCTTTTATCAGCTTAACAAGGCGCTCTCGCAAAACCAGATCTTCCGGCTCTTGATCAGACGCGTCACCAACAGCAACATCTACCCTAACGGTATTTGTAGAAGGGCTAAGGACAACTCTAAATGGGCGACCGCCCTCCGTCTTATTTTCACTTTTTAATAATCGCCGCATAAAACCAGCTTTCGAGTTTTCTATTGATGAATAACTAACATAGTAGATAGCAGCGGAGCGATCACGATCTACTACCTCGACACCAGCATCCTCTAGCGCCCTTCCAACCGTCGCCCATGTTCTATTAAAGTCCAGCTTATATTCAAGCACTGTACCATCAGCTTCGATCAATGCATCTACTTTACTTTCCTGCCTTGTCGCAGCCACTAACGATATGCTCGGACCTTCTGCTATTCTTTCTCCGATATAATATGCTAACGAACTCAGCATTTTTGCTTCAAGATCCTGGTTATCTGAAACCCCATCCCAGACCAAATTATCATCAACACTGGCTTCCCGGAGACGATTTGCCTCTTCTACATAGATCTCAGTGCTTCCTGAGCGAACACCAGATTCTACCCGAACCTTAAATCTGTATTCATACAGATATCCTTCAGACCTTGGCTTACGAATGGCATTCAGGCTCTCATAAATTCCATCCGAATCTCCATCTATCCCAGCTATCCAGTCAGTTTCAATAAGTCCACTTCTGCCATCCAGCCTAGAAAGAGGAAACTCCATTTCTTCCCAAAAAAGCAGCACTCTAGGCCAGACGGTCGCGACCGGAAGATCTAGAAACACCCAGCGACTGTCTCCTAACCTTCTTATCAGGATCTGCTCTACCCCGAAATTAGTAGCAAGCGCATCAGGCAATCCAAGCTCGATTTCAGAATTAGCCAATCCTCGGTAATCCCGAATCTCTGGAATAGGCATAGGATCATTGAATTCCGGTTTATCAAGTCCCTGAGGAATAACAGTAGGACTAGAAGCCCCCGTTTCCAGCTTTTCTTGCTCCTCACTCTTGCCTAACCAGCCCAGCGACCCACAACTAGACAGAAAAATCAAAACGCACGCTAAATGAAAACTTTTCACTCTACAACTCCCGCCTGAACCATTGATCTGAGAAGCATCTCATGATGTCCCGAAGAAAATCTTGTCATCGGCAAACGAATTCCCGAATCAATCTTGCCCATATGATACAAAGCCCATTTTACTGGAATCGGATTGGATTCAAGAAAAAGGTTTTCATGCAACCCAGCCAATTCCTTATCCACCTTTTTAGCAAGCTCGACATCACCAGACAATGCAGCTTCAGTCATAAGAGCCAATTTAGCCGGTGCAACATTAGCGGTAACACTTATAGTTCCCATAGCGCCTTGAAGCATAAGATCACAAGATGTGGCATCGTCCCCCGAATAGATAGAAATATCGCTTAGATTTCGGATAGCCTTTGCTCTTTCCAGATCTCCGGTGGCTTCCTTAATCCCAATCACAAACTCCATATCGCTAAGGCGAGCTACAGTTTCAGGCAGCAGATCACACCCCGTCCGCGAAGGCACATTATATAACAGTTGAGGAAGTTCGACCGCTTTCCCTATGGCCTCGAAATGCTGGAAGAGTCCGTCCTGGGTTGGCTTATTGTAGTATGGAGTGACCAGCAAACATGCGTCAGCTCCGGAATTTTTTGCTGCTAAAGTTAATTCGATCGCCTCCGAAGTCGAATTGGCTCCAGTCCCTGCAATCACAGGTACTTTTCCATCTGCTGCCTCAACGGCAGTCCTGACCAGAGAACAGTGTTCTGCAACGGAAACAGTCGCTGATTCACCAGTTGTACCTACCGGGACAATCGCTTTAGTCCCTTCCTTGATCTGCCATTCAATATGATCACCAAAACGCTGCCAATCGATTTCTCCGTCAGGGAGCATGGGGGTGACCAGGGCCACAGCACTTCCTTTCAACATAGTTTCATGTTTTGTCTATTAAAATCAGATGACATCTTACTGTCGGCTATAATGGTTAACAAGCTGGGTTACGCCTTCCTAATGCGATAGGTGAACCTGTCATCAGTTCTTTCTGATGATATTAGCTCATGCCCACTTTGCTTAGAAAAAACTTTAAAATCTCTTTCTGAAGCAGGATCATCGCATACGATTTGGAGGATCGTCCCACTCTCTGATGAATTTAAAGCTTGCTTCGCTTTCAAAAGAGGAAGAGGGCAACTCAATCCCGTGGCATCTATTTTTTTTTCAGGCATTTAATTCACTCCTAATTCGACTAGACTTGGGTAGGCACACCAAGAAAAGTATCATGCAAGAAGTTAATATTGAATTATAAACAAAATCACTATGGAAAAATTCATATTTATCTCTGTGTTCATAGTACTTTCCCTAGATTCTTTGAACGCAAAATCTGATTCCACGGAATTACCAACTTTCGGGGATAGTCTTTCAGGCACTATCTCGCTTCAAAAGGAAAGACGATTAGGACAAAAATTTCTGAGGTCTATCAGAGCGCAAGCCCCGATTTTAGACGACCCAATAATTCAGAATTATCTTGAACACCTCGTTTATCATCTCGCAGTCTTCAGTGAACTAGAAGACAAAAATATCGATTTAGTTCTGATCAAAAATGCCAATATCAATGCATTCGCTGCACCTGGAGGTGTCGTAGGGGTACACCATGGATTGTTTCTGCATGGTGAAACAGAACATCAACTAGCGGCAATTCTTGCTCACGAGCTTGCCCACCTCAGCCAACGGCACTTCGCACGCAGGTTAAATGAAGGGAAGAAAAATTCGGCTATCAGCCTAGCGGGATTCCTAGCCGGTATTATTCTGGCTGCTACAGCTAGTGGTGACGCCGCTATGGCAGCTCTTACAACCAGCCAGGGCCTAGCTCAGAACCAGCTCCTCAAATATTCTCGAGACCGTGAAGCCGAAGCAGACAGAGTAGGGATCAAGACCCTCGCCCAGGCAGGGATGGACCCAAAGGCTATGGCTCTTATGTTCGAGCAACTGCAAAAAGCAAGCCGTTATGCAGGAGCCAACCAAGCACCCGAATTTCTAAGAACTCACCCCGTTACGAAGTCCCGGATCGCGGATTCATACAATCAAGCGATGGAATACCCCACTGAAAAATTTTCGTTTCGCCTCGATTACCAGCTAATGAGGACCCGAGCTAGGGCAATTACTACCGAACACACAGGTGCCGAAATAAAACGTTTTCAAATTCTCTCCCGATCACCGGTAGAAGAATTGGAAATATCGGGAAAATATGGCCTGGCACTGACCCTCACTAAAGAAAACAGATACGCCGAAGCGCTATTAAAGATCAAAGAACTAAGAGACCGATATCCATTGAATATTGCTTTTCAGATCAGTGAAGCCGAATTATATGAAAGCAGGAGAGAGTTTGAAAAATCAGAAAAGGTCTTCCAAAACGCTTTAAACACCTCGCCTAAAAACTACCCTTTGTCCGTAAACTATGCCGAAACCTTGCTGTTAGCTGGAAAACCAGGTATGGCTATCAAACAGCTTCTTCCCTTAAGCATGACCCGCTCTAATGATATATATGTCTGGTACTTGCTCGCTGAATCTTACGGACTAGCCAAGAACATACCTGCCGTCCACGAAGCTAGAGCTGAATTCTTTGCGCTAAAAGGAAACTTCGAGCAAGCAATAAAACAGCTCGGCTATGCCATACCACTTGTTCAGAACAATTTCCAAGCATCAGCCAGAATAAGACAAAGAATTAAAGACATATTAAAGTTGAAAAATGAAATCTGATTTTATCTTGTGATCCCTGAAAGACCCATCAAGTCTAGATTTATAACTAAAACTAGTTCCTGGTTCTCACCACATCTGAAGTTTGAAAGTCGAGCATCCTCTGCAAAGGAATCATTGCTTTTCGCCTAATTTCCTCTTCGACATTTATTTCGTTCAAACCTTCGCGCAAGGTTAGCTCAAGATTTTCAAGCGTATTCATCCCCATCCAGGGACAATGAGCACAACTTCGACATGTGGCCCCACTGCCACCGGTGGGCGCCTCGATAAAAATTTTTCCTGGCGCTAAAGCGCGCATTTTGTGAAAGATGCCCTTGTCAGTAGCTACTATGAATTCGCGGTTAGGCAAATCAATAGCTGCTTTTATTATCTGACTGGTGGAACCAACTACATCAGCCAGGTCGACCACTCCTGGCGGAGATTCCGGATGCACGAGTACCACTGCATCCGGGTGCACCCGCATAATAGCTTCCAAGCCCTTTGCCTTGAACTCTTCATGAACAATACAGGAACCGTTCCACAGCAGCATGTCGGCACCAGTCTCTTTGTTGATATACGACCCTAAAAACCTATCTGGAGCCCATATTATGGGCTTGCCCTCATCCATAAGAAATTCGACAACATCAACAGCGATACTCGATGTAACAACCCAGTCAGACAGAGCCTTTATCTCCGCAGAAGTGTTCGCATATACCACCACTGTATGATCGGGGTTCGCCTCACAAAATTCTGTAAATGAATCCTTAGGGCAACCTAAATCTAATGAACATGTAGCTTCAAGAGTTGGCATCAAAATTCGTTTATCAGGACTCAATATTTTTGCTGTCTCTCCCATAAACCTGACACCTGCGACTATCAGTGTCTGGGCATCTGTGAGAGATCCGAAGCGGGCCATCTCCAGGGAATCGGAAACGAAACCTCCCGTTTCCTCCGCCAACTCCTGAATAACGTCATCAGTATAATAATGAGCAACTATCACAGCATTCAGTTCCTGGAGCAAAACCCGGATGCGTTTTTTGTAAGCCCGGATATCTTCATCATTCATCGAATGACTCTGATGAAGAGGAACATCAAAATTTAACTCAGTCACCTGACATCAGCCATATAAAGTCGAAAGGTTGTGTACGTCGCATGAAGTTAATCACTTTTTTACCCACGTTAAGGATAAATACATCTACAAAAGATGTGAAGGACTCAAACAGATGTTTAAACATCACTGATTTAAAAAGAAAATTACTAGTATACTCAAACGATGCCAGAATTTTTCTATTAGTCATATACTTTACGACCATGTTTCTTGTTTTTTAACATGAAAAAGGTATCATTGGCGCCGGCTTTCGGGTCGTTAGCTCAGCTGGTAGAGCAGTTGGCTTTTAACCAATTGGTCACTGGTTCGAATCCAGTACGACCCACCAATCAAGGGGCTCCCGCAAGGAGCTCCCTTTCTCAAGGGGAAAAAGCTCTTCAGCCCTCCTTGAGAAATTGCCAGAAAGCCATCATGTCTTCATGAAAAATATGGGCGAAATTTTCCTCCGTCCCGATACGAGCACCGATTTTCCCGTACCCTGCCTTGATGCCGTAAAGCATAAGGGATCTTTCATCTGTTTCAAGGCTAGATTCCCCGTTAACAGGGTGCATACAAACTCCGTTTTCCTTGATATAGATCGTCGGTGCCCCCGGCGCAACGGAGGCATTAGAACTTATTTCAAGGGGAGAAAACCTATCAAAGCTGTGATGCGCACCCGCGACAATCCGGATAGTTGCTTCAGCTCCAACTAGTCTAAGTGCTTGCATGTATCCCTGAACCTGTTGCGGCAGGCACCACTCATCCTGATCTCCAATAATAGAGCGAATCTTTGTTCCTCCCACTTGCGGATCAAGGAACTGCATGCCGCACCAGGGATAGGCTGCGTAAACGCCAGCAATAGTCTGACTAAAATAAGGCAGCTTCTGCATCGACGCGGCCATCAATGCAGCTGAACCTCCGCGGCTATGTCCCTGAACACCAATCCGATCAGGATCAACCCCAACCTGATCCCTCAGCTGATCCACCGTAGAGAGGACATCCCACGCGCTCGCCGCGAAGGAATACTGAGCTTGATCACTTACCGTGGACTCCACCCCCCTAGATCCGAAAGGATCGATCAGGCAAACCGTTATTCCTTCATCAGTTAGTATTTTTGCCTTGTAAATATGAGATTCAGCGACGCCTAAACTGCCTGGCACAACAATAACGGTGGGACTGCTGCTATGATCATCAGGCCTGAATATCTGAGCCCAGATTCTAATTGGTTTTATAGAGTCAGGTTCTGAAATCGCCTGAAAAAAAGTCGCAGGGTTACCAGTTTCTATCTGCCATGGCAGGCCTACTAACCCATTATCAAGGTGTAACGGATTTTCATCGAGAAAAATAGTCATCAAACTCCTCCGGGCCAGTTTGCTGCAATCAGATTTAACCTAAAACGAAAAACCAAAACACGCGATTAACTTAAAGACTCTGGAGCCAATAATATCATCCATTCGTTTTTTTGCTCTAACTCTCTCTCGCTGTTATTTTCGCCAATCCCGATGGGGAAAGAATTTCTATCCAGTAGCCATCAGGATCCTTGATAAAGGCGAGCCCCTTCATTTTTCCGTCATCAGGTCTCTTCACATATTCCACCCCCAATTTATCAAATCGCTCACAGGCAACATAGACATCAGGGACCGAGATTCCTATGTGACCGAATCCTCTTGGGTCAGAATTACCATCATGATAAACTGGGCCAACCTCTTTCTCAGTTCCATAGTTGTGCGTAAGCTCTAGTAAAGCCGGCTGTTCGAAAATCCAGGTCGCCTTTTCTTCAGGATGATCAGGGACTTTCTGCTCCGAATAGCCAAGAAAAAAAAGACAAAAGTCCATCTCAGGAAAGTCGAACTTTCCTAACAACTTCATACCTAGAACCTCTTCGTAAAACGGGACCGACACCTCCGGATCCTTGATTCGCAACATGGTCTGATTAAAAACGTATCCTTCTGTTCCTTTCATTTTTTCTCCTCCTGAGTTACTTAAGGTCTTCGGGAAAATTCAACGGCATAAGCGCTTCTAGAAGGTTCTCGGGACTGGAAATCCCTACGATATAAACAATCCTTTCATCTACTTTCCCCTCAGCATGCAACGCACCAGCAGGTATATGCAGTTTGTCGCCAGCTGACAGTTCAATTCTTTCGCCATTTTCATCGATTACATAACTCTTCCCTTCCATGACATATCCGCAGTTATCCACTTGGTGCCAGTGAAGGGGTAATTCTTCCATTCTTTCTGACACATAAACAGTAGGCCAAAGATCAAGTCTCTTGATATCTTCAAGGACCTCAGCTTTAGTAGAGTGGAATCCGTGTATCACTTTCATTGGTCCCGGGGTCAAGGGCATAACTCTCTCACTTATTTTTTTTCTTTCATCCCCAAAATAATACACTTTGGCAAAGTAGTCGAATTTCCAGCAAACACCATCAACTGCAAAAACGAGGAGTAATTGATTTACCGACAACTTGGCTTATTATTATAGCCCTACTTTTAAGCGGGCGATAACATCGAAAAAATATGGTGACAAACGCACAGTACAATAAAATGGCCGTGAAAACTGCAGAAAAAGTGCACAAGGCAAGACAACTTTGGAAGCAGAATCTACAGAGACAGACCAGAACCATCGAACAGAAATTCCCAAAAAATTATAGGCCCGGCTTCGGAGTAGCGATGGAATATGAAAGAATGGGTAACCAGCACATTTCCGAAGAGCTGTCAGATCTATCTCTCTCTCTAAACCTTAGATTAGAGCATCTCGGTATCACTCTGGGGACTTTAATCCATGGATTAGATCTAGCGAAACCCCTGGACGACAATATGGTTAGGTGCCTAAGGAAAATCCTGCTGGAGAGAAAGGTGATTTTTTTCCGGAATCAGGTAATTGATCCTGAAGAATTAGTAAGGTTCGCAAGTTATTTCGGGGAGCTTGATGCCTTCCCTTTCGGGAAAGGAAACGAAAAAAATCCGTTTGTCCTTGAAATTATTCATGGAGAAGAATCCCCCGGAAACCAAAACGGATGGCATACCGATGTTACCTGGATGGAAAACCCTTCTCTTGGTTCGGTGGCTCAATGCATCGTATTGCCACCGTACGGCGGCGACACCCTTTTTTCGGACAGCCATGCCTGCTATCTGGGCATGCCAACAAAACTAAGAGACAAAGTCAGATATATCTGGGGGGAAAATGACTACCGAGGCTTTCTGGGAGAACATTCATCTGGAGGCCTTTCAGAAGAACTGGTTAATGAAATCAAGTCGGTCATCCCGTTTGGTGTAAATCACCCTCTTTTCAGAACTCACCCCGAAACAAAAAAAACTGCTCTATACATAAACCCGAGCTTCATAAGACCGGAATCCCTATATGACATCCGTAATGATAACAAACTTGGAGAAAGCGTATCGAAAACAATCATTTCCGAATTGTTAAAGCAGCATAACCAACCTGAATATACATGCCGTTTTAAATGGGAGAAAGGATCGATCGCGTTCTGGGATAACCGAGCCGTCCAGCACTTTGCTACAAGCGATTATTACCCCCACCAAAGAGTTCTGAGAAGAGTGACCATCAGCGGAGACCGCCCCTACTTCGACTCGGAAAGCGATGACACTTATCTTTCCGGCTAGTAAAAACATGCTTTGACCTAGGAGGAAATTTAAGGGAGACTTTTGAAAAAAAAAGAGAGTAAAAAGCTATGCTCTATCCGATATTTCAATATGCCTACTATGTTAATGACGTCGAAGAAGCTGCTCACAAATGGAACCGGCTTTACGGTGCGGGTCCCTTCGTTCTGGTTCCACACCACAAGACAGAAAAATTTCAGTATCGTGGAACAAACCAGGAAGCGGACGTTACATATGGATTCGGCTATCTAGGGGATAACCAGATCCAGTTTATTCAGCAGCATGATGAAACACCTTCAATTTATAGGGATATGTATCAGGCTGGTCAAGAAGGTTTTCATCATGCAGGGTGCCTGGTAAACGATTTCGCGGCAGCAAGAAAGAGAATGCTTGACCTTGGATTTGTTAATGCCTGCGAACTTTGGGCCGACGACGTGAACGCCGCTTATTTCGACACAAGGGATGTAAACGGAGGATTTACGGAAATCCATGGAGATCCTCTGCATATCCTAGCAACATTCGCGGGCTGGAAACGGGCGCACGAAAACATGAAACCGGGTGACAGTCCGATAATGAGTCGAGAGCAGCCTTTCCCCGATGGCCGTGATCCTGACCACTTATAAAATCCGAGATACCAGAATTATCTATTCGTAGATGGCGTTGCCAGGGCACTCTTATCAGAAGATCGGGAACCAAGCAAAACGTAAAAAACCGGCAAAACAAATAGAGTGAATAAAGTTCCGACAGCCATCCCCGCAGCGATGGTTAAGCCAATTGCAAAACGTGAATTGGCGCCGGCACCAAAAGCCATGAGCAGCGGGAAAACTCCGAGCACTGTCGCGAAAGTGGTCATGAGGATCGGTCTCAAACGAAGCACAGCCGCCTCAAGCACTGCCTCGGGGCGGCTCAAACCCTCTCCAAGCTTCTGGTTAGCAAAATCCACTATCAGAATCCCATGCTTGCTGATTAGGCCTATAAGGGTTAACAACCCAACCTGGGTATAGATATTAAATGTGGAAACTCCTAGAGCAAGCGGCGTGATCGCCCCGAAAATAGATAAAGGCACGCTGATCAACACCACCAAAGGATCTTTAAAACTATTGAATTGAACCGAAAGAACCAGATATATGAAAACCAAAGAGGCAAAAAACAGAGTGAAAAAAGATCTGCTTTCCTGAATGAACCTTCTCGACTCACCTTCATACCCCATGCGAAAACCTTGCGGCGCAATTTCTTCCAGATTTTTTTCTAGGAATGAGAGAGCATCACCAAGACTATTTGGAGGCATAGGCAAACCTGAGATCGTGACACTATTTTGCTGCTGATACTGAGTACGGACGTTCGGTTCAACTCTTTGACTTAGAGAAATAACAGAACTCATCGGAACCAGTTTCCCTTCGCCAGAGCGAAGATAGTAGCGCTCCAGCCACTCTTTGGTTAAACGGAAGTTTTTATCGGCTTGCAAGATAACTTTGTAACTGCGACCCTCAACACTAAAGCGATTTGTCTCTCCTTCCCCCAGCATGACCTGCAGAGTTGCTCCGATCTGCTCCATTGAAATTCCAAGTCGCGCAGATAACTCCCGGTCTATGGAAACTTCGAGCTGCGGACGAGACAACCTTAAACTCTTGCTTACAAAAGCAAATACTCCCGATTGTCGGGCTCGACTCATTAAAGACTCTGCTACACGATCCAGCTCGGTGTAATCTGAGTTTGATGAAAGGACAAACTGCACCGGCAATCCTCCATCCGCACCAGGCAAACCACCGGAAGCGAACGTAAATATTTCGAGCCCGCTTATCCTGTCATATTTAGACTGAAGTTCGACACGAATCTCCTCCAGCTTTCTCTCCCTCTCATCCCAGGGTTTTAATTCAACCCCTCCGAAAACCTGGGAAGGAAGATTAGCCTGCCAGGAGTGAACAGCCTCCGGTATGGTTTTCCAGGCGTCAGTCATCTGATCGACAAAAAAATTTGTGTATTCGAGATTGGCATAATCAGGAGGTGTAGCAAACGCATACATGTGTCCGGTATCTTCCTTAGGAGAAAGCTCTTTCTGGGCAAGAAACAGAAAAGCTGGAAGAGATAGGAGAATAGCCGAACAGAAAAATAAAACAGCTCCCCGGTTCCGCAAAGACGCTAACAGAAGGCCCTTATAATATCTGTTCGATCGATGAAACTGAACATCCAGCCACTTAGCGATCCTTCCCTGTCTTTCTGAAGAGTGGAGCATGTACGCACACATTAATGGCGTAAGAGTAAGAGCCACGAAACCAGAGACCACTACAGCCCCCGCGAGAGTCAGGGCAAATTCGCTGAAAAGGACTCCGGTCAATCCTCCTAAAAAACCGATAGGCAGATAAACGGCCACCAGTGTAAGGGTCATTCCAATCACAGGAAGAGCAATCTGACGAGCACCTTCAATAGCAGCATCAAATGGTGCTTGCCCTTGCTCTGTGTACCGATGGATATTTTCAACTACAACAATAGCGTCATCGACCACCAAACCAATAGCAATCACCATCGCTAGAAGCGTAAGCAGGTTAATAGAAAAACCCATTATCCAGACTAGAAACAAAACCCCCACCAGAGAAAGAGGAATTGCAACTATGGGAATCGCCACAACTCTTAACGAACCGAGAAACAAGAGAACCACCAGAATCACAATTACAGCTGCCTCAACGAGCGTTGCCTGGACCTCTTTTATTGCCTGCCCCACAAACTTAGACTCGTCAAAATCGAGGAACAACTCCATATCGGCAGGCAATGAACGCTCAAGCTCTCCTATCTTTCTCTTGACTCTCTTAGCGACCTCCAGCGGGTTCGCTCCAGGCGCTCCGTATATACCTAGAAAAACTGTTTCCTTACCACTTGAATAAATAGCTCCATCATATGTCTCGCTCGCTAATTCGATCCGAGCAATATCGATCAGCCTTATTCTTTTATCCCCACTTTGCCTCACAACTATCTGGCCAAATTTTTCGGGTTCCTGAACATCGGTTCTTGCATCGACGGTCGATTGCACAAGAGGTCCGCGAGTACTTCCAGCAGCGCTTATATAATTGTCGCGCCTTATGGCCTCATTTACTTCCGCTGCGGTCACATCGAGCGCAGCCATTCTGGAAGGATCCAGCCACACCCTCATAGCGAATCCACCACTTCCCATCACTCTAACTTCTCCAACACCATCAATTGTACTCAGGACCGGCTGGACGGAGCGAATCGCATAATCTGTTCTTTGTTGAACCGACATTTGATCACTAAGAAGAGCATAGTAAATCATGGCGTCATCACCGGTCCTATTCGTAACCACGGGGTCCTCGACTTCTCTTGGAAGCTCGAAACGCGCTTCACTGACCTTGGTTATTATTTCCGATAAGACTTCGGTCGAATTCTCACCCAAACGAACATGCGCCTTGATTTCTAGCTGACCCGGCATGCTTTCAGAAGTTACATACTCTACCCCTTTCGCGGCAGCTATTCTTTTTTGAAGTGGGACCGTAACAAAGCCCTGCACCGTCCGTGCGCTCGCTCCGGGATAGGCAGCCTGAACAAAAATAACGCTCTTCTCTATTTCCGGATATTGCCTAAGCGACAGGTGATTACTTGCCTGGATTCCGAGCAAGATCAAAAAAAAAGTGAGAACAAGACCCAGCACAGGTCGTTCGATAAAAATATCCGTAAATTTCATCTACAAACTCACGGATCTATCCACAATTACTTCAGCATCTCGATAGAGTTTATTCTGTCCCGCAACAACAACTAACTCTCCGGATTTAACGCCCGATAAAATCGCTACTCTGCCTTCCCGAACGGGACCAACTTCAATTACTCGGGATTCAACCGACATTCCCTGACTGTCTTTTTTTACAACGTACACCATGTTCCCCTGAACAGAATAGGTCACTGCTGTCTCCGGCAAAGTAATTACGGGTTCCTTTTCTCCTAGGTCAAGCGCTAGATTTCCAAACATTCCTGGCATCAACCCTTCAAACTCTTTAAACCTCGCCCTTAGTAAAATTGTTCTGGTAGAAACATCTACTCGCGGATCAATAGCACTGACTTCTCCCCTATAAACCCTATCAGGATAAGCATCAACTGTTACGTCCAGCGAAAGCCCCTCCCTCAGAGAAGACCGATAACGCGAAGGAACCGAGAAATCTATTTCAAGACGACTCAAATCTTGGAGATTCGCTATAACCATCCCCGGGGAAAGATAATCACCAATATCCACTTTTCTTAAGCCGATTACCCCTGAGAATGGAGCCGATATAACTTTCCTCGACAATCTCGCTTCTATCTCTGCAAGCTGGGCTAACGCAGTTTCCTTATTTGCCCTGGATTGATCAAATTGTGATTGTGGTATAGATTTTTTCTTCAACAAGGTCCTATCTCTCTCATAAAATACTTCAGCGAGCTCTAAATTCGCTAATTGATTATTCCTTATCGCACGTTCAATTTTATCGTCCAGCTGAACGAGTGGCTGTCCTTCAACCACAGTATCCCCTGAATCGAAATAGATAGCAGAAATCTCGCCCGCCGTCTCGGATTTGAGTTCAATTCCTCTAACTGCTTTGATTGTTCCGACTGCATTCAGATGCTGAGACCATATTTCCTTTACCGCCTGATCGGCAGCGACGGTGACGGGTGGAGGAGAGAAATCCATAGCCTGGAACTCAAGATAACGATAGCTAAGATAACCACCGATGCTGCCAAAAATAGCTAGAAGAATTAAAAATACGTAAAGATAAGCTCGCACAAAAAACTAACCGGTAAGAAACAGATCACTCAGGTTCTCGTCGTCAGTTTCTAGAATCCTGTCCACCCAGTTATGGAAATATTGTCCGCCTCTCTCGTTTCGACCGAAGAGAACATGGTCTCTTGCTCCTAACCGAAGGTTTTTCTGAAGGGCAATACCAGTAGCATAATCCTCCTCCTCTACAACATATTCAAGAAGTGCAAACTGCGCCTCTGCTTCTCGTATTTGCTGCTCGGTCTCAGGTTTCTCCTTCATGAGGAAGATCTGGTTTGTATGAGAGGTTTCCGGAGTATCTCCAGGGAAAAGCTGAGAGATCATGACAGATCGACCGCCCCCATAAAAACTGGCAATCGAAATGTGCGGGAAGATAGTCCAGACCCCAGCCATAATCCTTTCGTCTGGCCAATCTTCGTCAGGAAGGTCTTCGAATTCCTGCAGAGTCTCATCAGGGCGGCCCATCCTTGTATGTGGTCCCCAGGAATAGTAATTAGCTTTATTTCCGATATCCGTTCCAAATGTTTCTCGATGGAGAATGGGCAAATGATAGTAATCAAGATAGCCATCGTAAGCTACCTTCCAGTTGGGGCCTTCTACTCTTTGAGTCTTTTGATGATGCCATGTACCGAAACCAAACTCCGCTAGAAGACCATCGTACCCGGACAAAAACAAACCAATATCCAGTTCCGAACCAGGATCCAGGGTCACCCACACCAATCCGGCACTCTCGAGACATGGCAACCGAGTTAGGCCATAGCTTTCCTTATCAAGTTCTCCAAATTCCTTGGCAGAATATACCGCCACAAGATCTCCGTCCGGGTTAAAGGTCCAGGCATGGTAAGGACACGTAAAACGATGCGCTGATCCACAACTCTCCTGAACCAGCCTTGCTCCCCGATGACTGCACATATTAATGAAAGCCTTAACCCCTTTTTTCGTTCGAGTGATCAGAATTTGCTTGCCAACAGCCTCTATCGTTTTAAAGTCACCTAGTTTAGGTATTTCCGCACTGGCTCCAAGAACTAATGGGAGCCGATGAAAAATTTTTTCAGTTTCCTCACGGAAACGATCCGGATCAAAATAATGGGAAACCGGAACTTTGAAGAGGCCCTTCGCCTGATCCTGGGTTCCCTTGCGTCCGTATTCAAGGTCGCTTCTAGCCATTTCTACTATCTGCGCTCTAGACATGTTTTGCTCCTCTACTATGTAATAAGAATATCACACCAGCTTTATAACGTTAGAGCATTTTTTTCGTTTCAAGTTCCACAAGCCTCCGGAATATCCTCTATAGGCCACTAGCTCGGGACTTTTCCTGGAGAGAGCGAGTTGATATCATTTGAGTTCCACTGCTTATGGTATCCTCAAATTTTGACAAGATTACTACAGTTCCTCTATTCACCCACGGCCTTCGCATTGGGCTTTCTGATGCCACTTTGTTCCCAAACACTTATCTGGTTCGAATTTACTGATAGCTGGCAACTCGCCTATTCAGCAGGCTTTCTTATTTCGCTTTTTTTTGGTCTGTTAGCCCAGTTTCGAGGTAGTTGGATATGGTTGAAGTAGTAACTGAAAATACCGAATTAAGTCTGGATAGGTCCGGTGCGAATAGATGGGATTCGATGACTGACGAGCAACTGGATTCTCTCGAGAGGAAAATCGCTGAAAAATATATGCATATGGTCCCCTGGGGAGCAGTTATCTGGGGACTTGGAAATCTAGCCATATGGTTATCACTCTGGCCGCTTGTCCTACTTGGCTATCTCCCAGTCTGGATTGGATTTATTGTTGCCTCCCTAAATGTGACTCTTAGCTATTTGCCCTCGCATGAAGCACAACACAATATTATTGCTGTAGAAGGAAGCCCCCTTAGATGGCTAAACGAATTAGTTGGTCACTTGTCAGTCATACCGCTAGGCACTCCCTACAGGATGCTAAAATATACGCACTACGAACATCACAAACACACAAACCACCCGGAATTAGACCCCGACTACGCAATTCATGCGAAATCCGACTGGCACTTTCTATGGAAGAGCATTCTTAATAGACAACCGGAATCAGATCGCAGTGGTGCCTATCCAAAATCACTTCTGAGGACCGGTCACGATAACACTATAATCGATGGTCTGTTAATGCAAGGAGCATACCTGACAGTGCTTTTTGCACTCGCCTGGTCAGGATATGCAATAGAAGCAGCGCTACTCTGGTGGGTACCTCGGCATATTGGTATCACTTATATCGAGTACTACCTAAGCTGGGCACCACATCACCCGGGCAAAGATCAGGGGAGATATAAAGATACCCGCGGATTCAAAAGCTATGTCGGAAATTTGTTATCACTGGGGATGCAATATCATATCGTCCACCACCTCTATCCTAGGATTCCACTAAGCAAAACACCTGCAGCCTATCGCGAACTCCGACCAATTCTGGA
Source organism: Gammaproteobacteria bacterium (assembly GCA_002708765.1). Classification (GTDB taxonomy): domain Bacteria; phylum Pseudomonadota; class Gammaproteobacteria; order Pseudomonadales; family Azotimanducaceae; genus UBA9659. Next base: position 41,348 of record PAPD01000013.1, read on the forward strand.
AAAGAAAGGGTGTGATCTAGGAGCACTATAAGGAAAGAGGTCAGAATCATGGAGAAGAAGCTTCAGACAAGAAATATAATGATAGAACAAGCAGCCTCTACCCCCATCGAAAAAATTGATCTAAGCAACTGGTTCCTAAATGAAGAAGATGCCATTTGGCCTTATTTTGAAAGACTTCGAAACGAAGCACCCGTGCACTACCTGGATAATTCACGTTATGGTCCTTACTGGTCAATCACAAGATTTTCCGATATCAAAAAAATTGATCAGGATCATAAAGCGTTCTCTTCCGAGCCCTCGATAGGGATAGAAAACCCGGTCACCGATTTCGAAACTCCCATGTTCATCGCGATGGATCAACCAAAACACGATATCCAGCGAAAAACGGTAACACCGGCGGTTGCCCCCAGAAATCTCGCTGAACTCGAGCCCCTTATAAGGAGCAGAGTAGAAAAAATTCTCGACAGTTTGCCAGTGGATACAAACTTCAACTGGGTCGACAGGGTCTCGATAGAATTGACCACACAGATGCTAGCAACACTATTCGATTTTCCCTTTGAAGATAGATACTTGCTCACAAAATGGTCCGATGTGGCCACACTCGGAAGTGCGAGCGGGTACGTTAAAAATGCAAAAGAAAGACAAGCGGAATTGATGAGGTGTCTAGAATACTTTAAAAAGCTGTGGAACGAACGAGAAAACAAGAGCCAAGGGTTTGATCTAATCTCTTTGATGGCCAACAGTAACGAGACTCGGGAGGTAATATCCCGCCCCCTAGAATTTCTGGGGAATCTTATCCTGCTTATTGTTGGAGGCAACGACACCACAAGAAATTCTATATCTGGAGGCGTGCTTGCTCTAAATAATTTCCCGTCGGAATATGACAAGTTGAGGAGAGACCCTTCACTCATTCCTAACATGGTTTCGGAAATCATACGCTGGCAAACGCCTCTCGCTTATATGAGAAGAACCGCAAACCACGACATAGAAATCCAGAAAAAAACAATTAAAAGGGCGAGAAAGTCATCATGTGGTACGCCTCTGGCAATAAGGATGAAACCATTTTTCCGGATCCGCACCAACTTATTATAGATAGAAAAAATGCCCGTCAGCATCTTTCCTTTGGTTATGGCATTCATCGTTGTATGGGGAACCGGTTAGCCGAATTGCAGCTAAGAATACTCTGGGAAGAAATTCTGAAAAGATTCGATAATATAGAAGTTCTTGGGAGCCCCACTAGAACAAGGGCAGTGATGATTCGAGGATATTCAGAACTCCAGGTAAAATTAACAGAAAAAAAGAACGTCTGAGCCCGCTCGTTTCCATGTTTTCGTTACATGACTCTAGAAGTCATATTTGAATCCGAACAGGATTTCATAGCTAGAATCACCTCCCATAATGGGTTTCACTGTCTCACCACCCGCCCGTATATGTTCAAAAGATCCACCTCATCGAGAACATCCCGGTAAGCACCAAACAGATTAGTCAGATATCTATCGCTATAAGCACCCACGCTTTTTTTGCCAACACTAAATTTCTTATCAATTCTAGAGTACTACCGGAACGGAATTTAAGAGTAGGGGCAATATTTCTATGGCCCCAAACAATCTACTGATTCGCGAAGATAGTTCTCAGAAAGTTTTGAAGCTGATTTGTCGGGATATTGATCAATGACTTGACCAAGAAGACTTTTTGCTCTTTCGCAGTTCCCCAGCGCGTGGTGAACCTTCCCTAACGCATAAGCCGCATCGGGAACCTTGGAATGATCAGGGAAATAGACCAGCACCTGGGCGAGAGCTTGCCGAGCCTGTTCCAGATCCGGATCAATCTTGTCTGCGTAGACCAGACCCAACCAATAATAAGCGTTGGCTAGGAGCTGACTATCCGGAAAACTTTGAATAAAACTCCGAAGCTGCTCTATAGCTCTATCGAATTGTTTATTTCTGATTAGTAACTGGGCCGTCTCATATAGATCCCTTTCTCCGCTATGGTCAAAATCTGGCAAATCACTCACCGCACTTTCACCGGTTTCTTCTTTTCCCACCGACGAATCACGCTCGTATAGAATTGATTGAAGTCTGGAATCTAGCTCTAAATAACGATCATCTCCAATAGATTTCTGTTTTTTCAGTTGATAGCCAAGATTTTCTATCAAGCCTCGAAGCTCTCGAACTTCTTGTTGAAGGAGTTGGAGCTGATATTGATTCTCGGCTTCTGAACTAGCAGCCGCACCCTTCCAATAAGAAAGACAAATAAAAGAAAAGAAGATCAATACGATTCCTGATCTTCTTTTCGCCATTAGCGACGGGCTTTTATCTTCCATCGATTTCGATTTCGATTTCGTTTACTTATCGATATACTATTTCTACTCGCCGATTCTGAGCCCACCCCGACTCATTATGCATCGTGTTAAATGGTTTTTCCTCACCATAGCTTATAACTTCTATTTGAGAATTAGAGGCCCCCTGAGCCACCAAGTATGCTCTGACAGCATTAGCTCTTCGCTCTCCAAGCGCCAGATTGTATTCTCTGGTACCCCTTTCGTCAGCATGGCCCTCTAACCTGGCTCTCAGATACCTATCACCCGAAAGCGCCGAGGCATGTTTGTCTAACTCAGCATGTCCAGACCTTCTAACGACAGCCTGGTCAAAATCAAACAGAAATATACCGCCGAGCGTTTCAGAAATTCCCATACTGTCACTTGATGAAACGACCAGTTTTCCGCTCTCAACTCTTGGACCAACAGGCTCAGCGGTCTGTTCCTCTACAAAACTTTCCTCAATGGGCTCACTCGGACCGGTGTATTCTGGCTCCTGACTAGCACAACCAACCAGGAATATCGCTGATAACCCAGTTCCAAGAAGCCTTTGTATTCGGTGAAAATTCATTTTTTGCTCCTGTTTGCTCTTTCAAACACAAAAATAGAGAGGAATTAAACCACAATTTTGAGAAAATATTCACTAATCAACCAAAATATTAGTTTAATTCCCATAGACACCAAACAACTTTTTTGACTTTTTTCCAAAACCGAAATTAATCCAGAGGATTAAAGCTTTTTTTTGTCTTGGGCGACCAAGCCGGCTCACGCACATCCCCTGAGGAAGACGGCAATCGAAATTTGAGAAGCCCATCCACCGAAACTGTTGCGAGAATCCCTTCACCACGATACTGCGTTGCATAAATTACGAGACTTCCATTTGGAGCTACACTAGGAGACTCATCAAGAGATGTTTCTGTCAATACATTTAGACGGCCATTTCTAAGGTCAAGCATCGCAATATGAAAAACACCTTCACGCCGATGAACCATGACCAAAGCACTTCCGTCGCGCAGCAAACTAGCTTTAGCGTTATAGTCACCTTCAAACGTTAGCCTCTGTATCTGGAAATCTTCCAAACGTAGTTGGTAAATCTGAGGTTGTCCTCCTCGATTTGAAGTAAAAATAATAGATTCTCCATCAGCGCTCCAACTAGGCTCCGTATCTATGCCGTAATGACGCGTCACCCTTCTCAGTTTGCGACTCTGCAATTCCATGATATAAATATCTGGATTACCATCTTTGGAAAGGACCAACGCTATTTTTTTCCCATCGGGAGAAAATGCTGGCGCACCGTTTAACCCGGAAAAACTAGTCAGCACCTGACGATTATTTGATTTAAGTTCATGCAAATATATAGCGGGCCTTCCTTCACGTTCAAAGGAAACATAGGACACAAATCTTCCATCAGGTGACCAAGTAGCCGAAAGTAATGGCTCATCTGATTCAAGAATCTGTCTAACATTTCGACCATCAGAATCCGCAATATTTAGCGAGAAAAGTCGCGAATCCGCATTTTCTTCTACCGTTACATACATTATCTCGGTAGAAAAAGCACCTTCGGTCCCAGTAACTTCCTTGTAAACCTGGTCGCTAACGTAGTGAGCCATATCTCTAAGCTCGTTAGGCAGCCCCAGAATACTTTGCGACAGGACTGTGGTCCCTTTTGCTATATCAAACATTTCAAAATTCAGCTTGACCATGACTCCATCAGGCTCTATGCGACCGAACACCAAATATTCAACACCCAGCATTCGCCAATCCCGAACAAACACTTGCGACTCTTCTTCTGGATAACTCAGCATCTGGGCCTGATCAATTGCTTCGAATCGTCCAGATATTGTTAGGTCTGCTGAAACGATCTCATCAATCTTTACGGGAGGCATTCTTTTACCCTTCCATACGAAAGGAACGATCGCAATCTTGGTTGCGTTATCTAGCCCCTGGGTAATTTCTATCCGGAGTTCCGCCAAGGTATTTGTAAAGAAAGATGAAGAAACAAAAACAAGCAAAATTCTCAAAACGGATTTTTTAACCATTCCTACAACCTCAAATCATCAGGGCGGAAAAGCAGTGTAAATTCTCGAAAATTTCTTTCAAACAATAAATTATCTCGAGGGACTGAAAGGTTCCCAGCGAGCAATACTGCGCGGGTCGCTGATCTATCAAAAGCGTCGTTTCCACTAGATTCTTCAATTTTTGCCTGCATCACCTCGCCTGTAGGCAACAGCAAAACACGCAACAAGCACGTCATACCATTCCTTGCACTTGGAGGTCTAGACCATTTCTTAATAATTTCTTGCTGTATTATTGCTACATGGGCCAACACTTTTTCTTTCTCGGTCTTCGCTTTCCATAACCTTTCCTCTTCAAGAATAGCTCGATCTAAATCGCTAGAAAAATCAACCCTGACCGGATCTTCTCTATGTTCAATACCATTTTTTTTTCCTGACTCCTTAGGCTTCGATGAGTCCTTTTTTCTTTCCGGATCAATTCTTTTTACTCCCTCTGATTCATTGGTTTTTTGCCAGTTATTCACTCGGCTATTTATTATTCCTTCTTCTAATCTTCGTGCTTCAATAATTCGATTGATCTCGTTTGCATTTGAAGTACTCAGATCTTCAGCCTCTGAAACAGATGAATCGAAATATAATTCGGCTTGTATGTAGTAATCCCGCCTATCGCTTACCGTAATAGAAAGGTTTTCATAATTTACTGATAACAAAGCTAATGCACCAGCGTGCACTGCGAGAGCGCAAAAAAAAGCAAGACCGTAAAATGAAGAATCCGATATATTTCTAATCATCGACTTTGTATCACTTCCTAACTTTTTGGAGGCTGAGTAATAAGACCTACACTAACAGCTCCGGATTGACGCAAAATTTCCATAATTTCAATAATCTTGCCATATGGAAGCGTTTTATCACCTTCCACCAAAATCTTAACATTCGAATTTACGGCCAGAATCTTTTTCGTGTTCTCAGCTATCTTGCTCTTGGAGCTTGGGATACCTTTTTCTCCAATGTTGAAAAAGAGAGTCCCATCCTTTTTTATGGAGACGATTAACGTTTGCGATTCATCATCTATCGTCATCGGTTCCGATATGGCCTCAGGTAACTCGATTTTTATTCCTTGAGTCATTAAGGGCGCGGTAACCATAAAAATCACCAACAAGACAAGCATTACATCAATATATGGCACTACATTAATTTCAGACATAGGTTTTCTGCGATGAGCTTTCGCCATAGTCAGCCCTTCTGACTCGCTCTAGAAAGAATACTGCTAAACTCTTCTGTAAAAGCCTCGAATCTGTTTAGTATTATTTCTACTTGAGCAGAGTATCGGTTATAAGAAATTACTGCAGGAATTGCCGCGAACAGGCCAATTGCAGTAGCAATAAGAGCCTCCGAAATACCCGGAGCCACGACCGCCAACGAAGCCTGATTAACGGTCGCAAGTCCACGAAAAGAATTCATAATTCCCCACACCGTTCCAAAAAGCCCTATATAAGGACTTGTTGAACCTACGGTAGCTAAAAAAGATAAGTGCGTTTCTAGCCTCTCTTCTTCTCTTGCCAATGCCACTCTCATCGCCCGCTGCACATTTTGCATTACTCTATCGGAATCGATCGCATTCTGCGCATTAGATCTGGTAAATTCTTTAAAGCCTGAAGCGAAAATATGTTCAAGGCCAATCTGGTCAATTTCTTCTGCATCCAGCTCTCTATATATTTGACCAAGATCTTTGCCTGACCAAAATTCATTTTCAAATTGCTGAGCGTGACCTCGTATCGCAGCCAAGGCAAATCCTTTCTGGAAAATCATGATCCAGGATATCAAAGAACCTCCAATGAGAATGCCCATGACAACCTGGACTACGACACTGGCATTGAGTATCAGGTAAAAAATGGAAACAGGTTCAGTCAAATCACTCTCTCCGAAAAAGGCATAATACCATTATATAAAATCATTCTAGTCTTTCGAAGCTTGAGCTAACCCAAAATGCTCATAAGCTAGACGCGTAGCTTCTCTTCCTCTGGGTGTCCTCACAACAAACCCTTGCTGCATTAAATATGGTTCATATACATCTTCCAAAGTATTTCGTTCTTCCCCAACTGTCGCTGCTATACTTTCTATACCAACCGGGCCACCGTCATATTTTTCTATAATTGCCAAAAGAATCCGTCGGTCCATATGATCAAATCCGTTTTCGTCAACCTTCAACAGATTCAGCGCATGATCCGCTAAAGATTTGGTTACAACCCCTCGCCCTTCGACTTCCGCGTAATCTCTTACCCTTCGCAATAACCTATTAGCGATCCTGGGAGTTCCTCGGGCTCTGACCGCAATCTCATGAGCACCGTCAGGCTCGCATGATATCCCCAACAATCTTGAGGATCTTTCTATGATAGCAGTAAGATCATCGACTCCATAAAACTCAAGTCTTTGAGAAATTCCAAATCTGTCACGGAAAGGTGAGGTAAGCAAGCCGGTTCGAGTAGTTGCTCCGACCAGAGTGAATGGGGGAAGCTCGATCTTTATAGATCGAGCTGCCGGCCCTTCACCTATCGTAATGTCTACTTGAAAATCCTCCATCGCCGGGTATAAAACTTCTTCAATTGCTGGTGTCAATCTGTGTATTTCATCGACAAAAAGTATATCTCCCTCTGAGAGATTAGTAAGAGCAGCAACTAGATCACCCTTTTTTTCTATGACCGGCCCTGAGGTAGACCTGATTTCAGATCCCATTTCATTCGCAATGATATTTGCAAGAGTAGTCTTTCCCAGCCCTGGAGGACCAAATATCAAAGTATGATCCAAGGCCTCTCCTCTTTGTCGAGCGGCACTTATAAATAGCTGCATCTGCTTTGCCACTTCAACTTGTCCAAAATATTCGCCAAATGTCTTCGGACGAATGCTCCAGTCTTGTTTTTGTTCCATATCGTTTTTTGCTGAAGAAATTATTCGATCTTCTTCTATCATTTCTACCTGTTCCCCAGCTCTTTAAGGGCTGCCTTCAAGAGGGTCTCGATATCATCCGTATCAACCTTTATTCGCGTTACCGCTAAGCCCGCTTCATGCGGTTTGTAACCTAAGCCAACAAGAGCGGCTTCGAGGTCGGTGCGAATATGCTGATCAACTATTTTTAACTCAGAGCCCTCTGGCGATTCTTCTACCGACACTTTGTCGCGCATCTCAATTACCAATCTTTCAGCAGTCTTTTTTCCTACACCAGGCAAAGACATCAAAAGTCTTACATTATTCTCGGAAATCGCTAACGAAAATTCATTTTCGTTAAGCCCAGAAAGTATACCAATAGCCAGCTTCGGTCCGACTCCATTTATCTTTATAAGAGACTGGAATAAGGATTTTTCTTTCGATGTTCCGAACCCGAAAAGCAAGTGAGCATCTTCGCGAACCACAAGCTGTGTATGAAGAGTTATTGTCTGATCCATAGAAATATTGTCATATGTAGTAGAAGAAATTTCGATTTCGTAACCCACTCCACTGACTTCCAGTATCACACTACCCGCTTCCATCTCCAATATTCTGCCAGTCAGCCGAGCAATCACCGACTCCCGTCCTCGGCGGCGCCGTATCTCCCTCGTCTAAACACGGATATTTGTTCCTGATTATCATTAGAATTCTCGATGATTCTCACAGAAAACTGCGTATGAATATGACAGATCGCTGTTGCCAAAGCGTCTGCCGCATCCTGTTGGGGTAACCCAGATAGTCCCAACATAGACTGGACCATCTTTTGAACTTGCTCTTTAGTAGCTGCCCCGGTTCCCACTATAGACTGCTTGATTTTACGTGCTTCGTATTCTTTGACTACCGCACCGCCTCTAACTCCGGCCACTATCGCCGCTCCTCGGGCTTGTCCTAACTTTAAAGCGGATGAAGCTGATTTGGATACGAACACTTTCTCAATTGCTAATTCTGTAGGCTCGAACTCGGCAACAATTTCACTTACCCCCTTATAAATAACTTCAAGTTTTTCGGGGAGAGTGCTTTTAGGGTCAGTTATTATTCTCCCACTCGCGATATAATTTATGGCGCGATCAACACTTTTTACCAGACCATAGCCGGTTACCCTTGAACCCGGATCAATTCCTAGAACGATTGCCATGACAAAAATTTTTGGTCCTTTTCTTATATCATAGCACACTAGGGGCCAGGTATTGAAAAGCTCCAAGAAGCAATTGCTTTCAGCTCCACCGACTTCCAGTCAGGTTCAAATCCAGAGCTAAGATCAGAACTCAAACTCAGAGGGAAAATTTGCATTACAATAAACACTAGTTACGTCGTCCAGATCATCCAGCAAATCCAAACAAGCAAGAACCTTCCTGCCTGTCTCATGATCTATGGCATTATAGCTCTTCGGGATCATCGTAATCTCCGATGAAGCAGGTTCAAATCCAGCTTCAAGCAAAGCTGTTTTCATTTTTTGATGGATTTCGGCAGACGTAATAATTTCGATACTCTCTTCTTTTGTATCAACATCTTCCGCATCATTCTCTATCACGATCTCGACTATCTCATCCTCATGCTCTAAAGAATCGAATGTAATACTGCCCTTTTTTTCGAAGAGATAAGAAACTGAACCATCAGTGCCTAAACTTCCTCCCGATCTCGAAAAAACATGGCGGACTTCAGCTACGGTTCTGTTTCGATTGTCTGTCATCGTTTCCACTAAAATTGCTACCCCACCCGGCCCATAACCTTCGTAAGTTAAAGAGATAAGTTCCGCGCCATCTTCACCACCTGCCCCCCGAGCGATAGCGCGATCCATAGTATCTTTAGGCATCTGCGCCGACTTTGCCTTATCTACAACCCCCCTTAACGACGGGTTATCTTCGGGGTTCGGGCCGCCATCTCTAGCAGCAACGGTAAGCTCCCTGATAATCTTGGTAAAAACCTTTGCACGCTTAGCATCCTGCCCAGCTTTACGGTGCTTGATGTTACTCCACTTACTATGTCCGGCCACCGCCAAGATCCTCTAATTTTCTCAACTCAATACCTAGCTCTTCGAGCTGGCGAACCGAGACTTCATCCGGGGCAGCTGTTAATAGACAGCTCGCAGTCTGGGTTTTAGGAAAAGCAATTACGTCTCTAATAGCTGAAGAACCCGAAAGCAACATTACAATTCTATCTAGGCCGAAAGCGATGCCTCCATGAGGAGGAGCTCCATATTTAAGGGCATCCAAGAAAAAACCAAACTTGGAATCAATTTCTTCTTGCGTGTACTTCATTGCCCGAAAGATCGATTCCTGTATTTCTGTTTTATGGACCCGGATAGAACCTCCACCGACTTCATAACCATTAATTACAAGATCATATGACCAGGAATTCATTTTCAAGGGATCTTCTTCAATCTCTTTGGCTGTTCCTGCTGGAGAAGTAAACGGATGATGTACCGCAGAAATTCTGCCTTCCTCGTCTTTTTCGAACATAGGGAAATTTTTTACCCAGCAACAGGACCATGCGCTAACATACAAGTCTAAATCTTCTGCCAATTTGTTCCGCAACGCTGACATCGATTCATTAACTATTTTGGCCTTGTCTGCTCCAAAGAAAATGACATCTCCATCACTAACTTCACAACGATCAAGAATGCTTTGGATAGCTTCATCAGATAAAAATTTCAAGATAGGAGATTGAAGTCCACCCAACCCCTTAGACAAATCATTAACACGAATATAAGCAAGCCCTCTCGCTCCATATAAACTAACAAAATTCGTGTAATCATCTATGTTTTTTCTAGAAAGGCAGTCTCCGTCTGGTAATCTCAAGGCAACCACCCTTGAACCAATATCCTTAGCCGGCCCACTAAACACTTTAAATTCTGAATCTTTTAGTAGATCGTCTATATCTACTAACCTCAAGTCAAATCTCAAGTCAGGACGATCCGTTCCATATCTCAAAATCGCCTCGTTATAATCAAGCACCGGGAGCTCTCCCAAATCTACCTGGATAGTCTGCAGAAAAATCTTCCGTATAAGATTTTCTGCGATTTCCATAACGTCCTCCTGTTTTACAAAACTCATTTCAACATCTAATTGAGTAAATTCAGGTTGACGATCTGCTCGGAGATCTTCGTCTCTAAAACAGCGTGCTATCTGATAGTAACGGTCAATTCCGGCCATCATCAATAGTTGCTTAAATAACTGTGGTGACTGAGGAAGAGCATAAAAACAACCAGGGTGCACTCTACTAGGCACAAGGTAGTCACGAGCACCTTCAGGAGTTGCCTTTGTTAGAATCGGAGTTTCCACTTCGACAAAACTCTCTTTCTCCATAAAATTGCGGATCATGTGAGCAACCTGCGAACGCAAACGAAGTCTAGATTGCATTTCGGGACGCCTAAGATCCAGTGCGCGATTTTTTAGTCGAACATCCTCTCCCGCGCTAGAGTATTCATCTAACTGAAAAGGCGGAGTTTCCGCAAAATTCAAGATCTCAAGCTGTTGGCCGAGCACTTCTATATCCCCAGTATCCATTTTCTCATTAACGGCTTCCGCATCCCGTCTCCTGACTCGGCCCTCTACCCGAATAACAAATTCGTTACGGACTGTATCAGCTAGCGAAAAAGCTTCCACAGTATCCGGATCAAAAACAACCTGGACGATGCCCGAATAATCTCTCAGATCCAGAAATATCACTCCGCCATGATCGCGCCGCCGATGAACCCATCCACACAGCTGGACATCACTTGCAACATTCAATTCCCTTAGATCACCACAAAAGTCACTACGCATAAATACCCCTTAAATATCTCTATCCCGCTATGTTTTGTTTGCAGTAGCGGAGGAAGAATCACTCTTTTTTTTGGGTGCATCCGCCTTCGAAATGTCTCCAGAACTTTTTGAGCTGGAATCAGATTTTTCATTTCCTCCTGCCCTTTCGTTAGCTGAAGCGGTAACATTTTTCTTTTTCCCAGTCTTAAAATCTGTTTCATACCAACCTCCGCCTTTTAATCGGAACGCTGCTGCCGAAACCATTTTTTTTAAAGAAGCTTCATTGCATTCTGGACAGTCTACAAGAGGATCATCTGAAATCTTTTGCAATTTCTCCAGTTCATGCAAACAGTTGACACATTGGTATTCATAGATAGGCATAATAAGTTCCCGGGGAAATTGTTCCTCAAATATCAAGGCCATTATATAAACAAAACTCAGCACTGGCGAGTTGCCTGCTTTGTCTAAGATGAATTTTTCATACTACAAAGCAATCGCGCCATTAGTCGTGTAAAATACAAATGAACTAAACTTACTGATAAATACGGACATGAGAGCCAAGAGATACTCCATAAGCACTCTGAAAGAAACTCCATCTGAAGCAGAAATAACAAGTCATCGGCTAATGATTAGGGCCGGTCTAATTAAAAAAACTGCTTCTGGAATATATTCGTGGATGCCCCTAGGTTTAAGGGTGTTGAAAAAAATAGAAAAGATCATACGGGAAGAAATGGATACTGCTGGAGCTCAGGAAGTTCTTCTGCCCGCCATCCAACCGGCCGAATTATGGAAGGAATCGGGCAGATGGGATCAATATGACGAAGGTCTTTTGCTAAAACTAAAGGATCGACACAGCAGAGACTTTTGTTTCGGGCCGACTCACGAAGAAGTGATCACTGACCTGGCAAGAACCGAACTAAAAAGCCATCGCCAGCTTCCAATCAATTTTTACCAGATTCAAACTAAATTCAGAGATGAGACTCGGCCACGATTCGGAGTATTGAGAGCAAGGGAATTTATAATGAAGGATGCTTATTCTTTTCATTCGGATAAAGCTTCCCTCGAAGAAACTTATCAACTAATGCACTCCGTATACTCTAAAATACTTCAGAGAATGGAGCTCGACTACCGGCCTGTGGAAGCTGACAGCGGAAGCATTGGAGGAAATGCGTCTACAGAGTTTCACGTGATCGCGGAATCTGGAGAAGATGTAATTGCTTTTTCCACCGAATCTGATTATGCAGCCAATGTTGAGTTAGCGGAAGCGATTGCTCCGCCATCAGAGACCGAGAATATGCTAGAGATGGAAAAGGTACCGACACCTGACGCTAAAACTATCGAGAAAGTTTCCACTCTGCTAGAGATCCCAGAGGAAAAAACGATAAAAACTCTGCTAGTAAAAGGGTCTGAGACAGAAATTGTAGCTCTAGTGCTGCGGGGAGACCATACACTAAGTTCAGTAAAAGCTGAAAAATTAAGTTCAGTGGCTTCACCACTACGTATGGCAGACCCAGAGGAGATAATGACAGCGCTCGGATGTCAAATCGGATATATTGGTCCATGCAATTTGCCCTTTCCGGTTTATGTTGATAGAAGTGCGGCAGCGATTAGAAATTTTGTCGGAGGCGCTAACGAAGACGGCTATCACATAAGAAATATAAACTGGCATAGGGATTCCAAAATCGAAGCCATAGTTGATCTAAGAGAAATCAAAGTGGGCGATCCAAGCCCCGATGGAAAAGGAAAAATCAGACTTAAAAGAGGGATTGAAGTTGGGCATATCTTTCAATTGGGTGATAAATACTCGAAATCGATGAAAGCTAATGTATTAAATGATTCAGGCAAAACCACTGCACTGCAAATGGGATGCTATGGGATGGGTGTAACCAGATTGGCAGGTGCAGTTATCGAGCAAAATCATGATGAATCGGGAATAATTTGGCCTCACGTTCTGGCTCCTTTCGAAGCAGTCATAATCCCGATCAACGCCCAAAAGTCACAAAAAGTATTTGATAAAACCGAGGAATTATACGCAGAGCTTAAAGATCTAGGTTGCGACGTAATATTAGATGATAGGGACGACGTCCGCCCGGGAGTAAAATTCAATGAATGGGAACTAATTGGAGTTCCCCATCGACTGGTCATAGGGGAAAAAAGTCTGAAGAAAAACAAAATTGAATATACTCATCGAAAAAAGGGAGAGGCCCTAGAAATCTCAAAAGAAAAAGCTATAAGTTTAATCAATTAATGATTTTCAATGACCTCTAACAAAGATTCCTTCGTCTGAGGACCAACCAGAGTCGCAAGTAGATTTTTCTCTGGGTTAAAAACAAATGTGGTAGGTAAAACCTCGGGGCGTTTTATTCCAAGGCTTTCGGCCGGATCAATATTATAGACGGGAAAAGAAATTTTCATTTCTTTGGTCTGTTTTTTTGCCAGCTCTTTTTCTGACCCATCAAAATTAACGCCAAACACCATGACATTTGGATTATCGTCATGCAAAGCCTGTAATTCAGGTACTTCGATCTTGCAGGGCGCGCACCATACCGCCCAGTAATTTATAACCAGATAAAATTCCCGGAGTTCAGAATAAATATATCCGTTACCATCCAAATCGTAAAAATCAAAATCCTTTTTTTGCTCGCAAGATGAAAGAAGCAATAAAACGAAAAAAAAACAGGGTTTTCTTAAAAATTCACGAATCATCCGTTCAGAAGGGACCTAGTCAGCACACGCTGACACTAATGGACGATCTTATCTTGTTGTGATCCGTTCGATGAAACCTGGATCTCCGATTCGACTCTTTCCATTGATTCATCACCTAATCTCACCTCGTACCTCCTAGTAGCCACTTCCCCGGCCAAAAGGTGAGGAAGTTGTTCAAGGAAATCTCCCATATGAGACGTTTCCCAATGACGCTCCAGCGCTTCGACTGACTCCCATTCCTGAAAAAGCAGGATTGTATTCGGATTAGACAAACCAACATAGAACTCATAAGTCAGGCAACCGATTTCAGAACGACTGCACCCAGCCATTTTTTTCATTGCCTCGATCGCTTCTTCTCTTATTTCAGATTTTATTGGAAAAGTGCCGTGTACAATAATCATGGGGATTTAACACAGATAAAGAGTCGAGATTATAAGTGGCTATTATTACCATAAGCAAGGCCAAATTCTCCAGTCACTCGCGATGGACAGAGAAGGGAGACCACGCTTGAGCTACAGGCATTATCTCAATCTGATTAACGTTGATGTGCTCTGGCATCGATGTCAGCCAAAAAACTGTTTCCGCAATATCTTCCCCGACAATGGGCTTCATTTTCTCATACACGGATTTAGCCTTTTCTCGATCCCCCTTAAATCTAACGATCGAAAATTCTGTCTCGCTCATTCCCGGCTCAACCAACGAGACTCGAATATTTCTTCCCACGAGATCACATCTGAGGTTCCTAGAAAACTGCTGAACAAAAGCCTTGGTGCCTCCATAAACGTTCCCACCCGGATAGGGCCAGGTTGCCGCGATTGAACCTATATTAACTATATGGCCACTTCTCCTCTCCACCATGCCTGGAAGTATTGATCTAGAAAAATAGAGCATTCCTTTTATGTTAGTATCTATCATCATTTCCCAGTCTTCGGGGTCTGATGTTTCAGCAGGGCCTAACCCAAGCGCTAAACCTGCATTATTCACCAATATATCAACTCTCTTAAACCCAACTGGTAATCCAGTGATTTCTTGATCGATTTTTTTTCTGTCCCTAACATCCAAGCCTATAATAAGACATCGGTCCGAAGCATCGAATTCATCTACAAGGGAAATCAGTCTTTCTTTTCTGCGGGCAACCAAAATTAACCGGTGCCCTTCAGAGAGAAACTTTCTGGCTATAGCCTCTCCAAAACCGGATGAGGCTCCAGTGACAAGAACATTTTTTTTCACCATTGGTCCCTTTTTATTAGTGTTTCAGAATATAGAATCTTCCGCAGCATGTTTATAAACTTATGCGACACCTATTCTTTCGGAATCTTGAGTCTCTATACCTGGGAAACAACATCAGAATCCAAGAGCTGACTGATCTCCTGGGAGCTAAACCCTGATTCCTCAAGAACGGAAACCGAATCTTCTCCCGCAATCCTTGATCCGTGACGTATACCCGGCTTGGATCTTGAAAATCGAGGTGCCGGAGACGGCTGCAACACTCCATCAATTTCGGCAAACGAATCGCGATGAACGTTATGAGGATGCTCATTGACTTCTCCCAACTCCAGCACCGGTCCAAAACAAACGTCTGTCCCTTCCATTATCTGACACCATTCGTCCCTGGTTTTTTGCTTAAATACTTGGGTCAGCTCAGCTCGAAATTCCTCCCATTTCGAAGAATTCATCTGATCGGAAAATCGATCAGCATCAACGCCAGTTTTTTCTACAAAAAGCGAATAGAACTGGGGCTCTATGGATCCAAGACTTATGTATTTCCCGTCTTTTGTTTCATATGTGCCATAAAAATGCGCCCCGCCATCTAAAAGGTTAGTGCCTCGATCTGATCCAAATACCCCAGAAGCACGCATACTAAAAAACATGGACATGAGAGAAGCAGCTCCATCAACCATAGCCGCATCGACCACCTGACCTTTTCCAGATGATTTCGCTTCCAATAATGCACAAACTAAACCAAACGCAAGATAAAGAGCTCCTCCACCGAAATCGCCAACAAGATTAAGCGGCGGAACCGGCTTTTGACCTTTTTCTCCAATAGCGTGCAAAGCGCCAACAAGAGAAATGTAATTAATATCATGTCCGGCCGCCTGTGCCATAGGGCCTTCCTGACCCCAACCCGTCATCCTGCCATAGACGAGCCGTTCGTTTCGGGCAAGGCATTCTGAGGGCCCTATTCCCAAACGTTCGGTTACACCAGGTCTAAATCCTTCGAATAATCCATCCGCAGACTCACACATTTTTAGAATAACTTCCTGGCCCTCCTCAGATTTTAAATCTAACGCAATAGACTTCCGTCCTCGTGTCAGAACATCGTTAATACGATCTTTTTTCCTAGGCATTCTATCAACTCTAACAACCTCGGCACCCATATCAGCCAACAACATGCCACAAAAGGGCCCTGGTCCTATGCCTGCCAACTCAATAATTCTTATTCCTTTTAATGGTCCCATTTTTTCTCCCGCACTTTCTAAGCTAATACAACATTTAGTCACATACTCAATTAGAGGGCAAATTTTGTAGGATGTTCACTGCGAATGGATTAGGTATCATCTAACTAGCCGTCAAAATTTGAGAACAGGACATGGAATTGATAGATCATATAGAAGTAGCCACTACTGAAAAAACCAAATCAGCTGTCATATGGTTGCATGGCTTTGGTGCTGATGGCCATGATTTCGAAGCTATATTACCTGAGCTGCATCTGCCGCAAGATGCAGAGATCAAGTTTATTTTTCCTCATGCGCCGTTCAGAACTCTAGCACATGGAAGCGATGAAAAAGTTAGAGCATGGTATGACATTGTCTCAGACCCCGCTGGCCAAGAAGGAAAAGGGATAACGGAGTCATCCCTCGAAATAAGAAAACTTATTGAAGCCGAAGAATCTAGAGGGATCAAATCGGAGAACATAATTCTGGCCGGTTTTTCTCAGGGCGGCGTTATCGCCCTTCATACGGGACTCAGATACGAAAAAAGACTTGGTGGGATCCTGGCATTATCTACTTACCTAGATAACTATGAAGCAACGGAGACCGAAATGTCAGATGCTAATCTCGCAATTCCGGTAATGCTTGCCCATGGAAAATACGATCAGGTAATACCAGTCTCTCGGGGCGCAACTACTAGAGAGAATCTTATCCGGCTCGGGCTTGATGTCCGTTGGTTCGACTATCACATGGGCCATGAGGTTTGCGAGCAGGAGATCATAGACATAAGAGCTTTCTTCTTGGAATTGTTGTAAATGAAAAAATGGAAGCTTTCTGTGTCACCTAGCCCTCATGAATGGGTAATCTGTGTTACAAATAACCTGGACATATTCCTAAATGATCATGCGTCGAATGAAAGGAAAGCTTCTGCGAATGCCTTAACACTAGTTGCACATTACCCGGATAGGAAAGAGCTCGTAGAACGGATGATCGAAATTGCAATTGAAGAACTTAACCATTTTTCCCAAGTAATGAAAATCTTAACCTCAAGAAATCTGACTATGAATCCAGATGAAAAAGATCCCTACGTGAACCGCCTGAGAAAAAAAATGAATAAAAATGATAGCGACCAGTATCTACTAGATCGACTGATCGTAGGTGCTGTGATTGAAGCTAGAGGAGAAGAACGATTTCGTCTTTTAGCAGAAAATCTCTCAGGGCACGCTCTTCAGCCTTTCTACGCTGGCATTGCCAAGTCTGAGGCACGGCACTACCAGACATTTCTTGCACTCGCGGCTCATTACTTTGAGCCAGAAAAAGTCCAGGAAAATCTTGATAAATGGCTCGAATTTGAGAAAGAATTAATCGCATCTCTTCCCATCAGAAATCGCCTCCACTGAGAAAATATTGACGGAAAATATTAATACATATCTTACAGAACACGGACACCGTCCAAACAGATTCGTCGACTTCAACGAAACCTGGAGCAATGTGATCGTCATTCCGGCGCACAAAGAATGTGCTTCAGCGCTACTCAAAAATCTATCTAAAATAAAGATAAAGAAAAAATTCCTTGTAATAATCGTTGCGAACACCTACGAACCCAGCGATACATGGACATCGGAAATGGCAGAAAAACTCGGTGCCAACAAAAAGAAGACACAAATCACTAGTGAAATCAGCTTATTGATGGCCAGCAGCTTCGACCTGCTTCTTGTAGATTGTTTTTCTGGCACAAGAGTACTAAAAAAGAAAGAAGGGGTTGGTGCAGCCAGAAAAATTGGATGCGATTTAGCAGTCAACCTGATTCATTCTGGAAATATAGACAGTCAATGGATCTACTCTTCTGATGCCGATGCGATGTTGCCCGAAAATTATTTTCAAGGAAACATGGGAACTAATTGTGTCGCAACTCATTTTGCTTTCTCTCACAGAAGCGAACGAAAACTTTCAGAGGCCACAGGCCTTTATGAGCTGAAAGTTCTCTATTACGCCGCCGGATTATCAAACGCAAATTCCATCTACGCTTACCCGAGCTTAGGTTCATGCATCTGTTTTTCTGCAGAGGCATATGCCAAAACAAGAGGTTTTCCCAAAAGAAATGCTGGGGAAGATTTTCATTTCCTTAATAAGGTAAGGAAAATAGGTGCCGTTAATTGCGATAGAAACATAAGGATATCGCTCGACGGCAGATTATCGAAACGAACGCCTATAGGCACTGGACAGGGTATAAGCCATTTCCAAGCCTGCTTGCTCAAAGGCGAACAACCGCTGTTCGAACACCCTGACTGTTTTAAAGAATTAAGAACCACTATCGAAGCGATGGAGATACTTTCGTTTCAACAAACCAAAAACCCGATCTTTCCAAACAAAAGAATACAAGCCTACATGGAGAAAATTGGCTTTCTAGAGCATTACGAAATCAAGCGAAAGCAAACCCCTTCTCCCCAGGTGATGAAGAAACATTTTGAAGACTGGTTCGATGGACTTAAAACACGGCAATTTATCAGATATTTCCAAGACGCCTTTTTCGGCAAAGTCTCCAGAACAAAACTTAGTGAAGGCTGGTTCCTCAAGTGCGGGAACGGAATCGCAACATTAAGAGATTTTTGCGAAAAACAAGTTTTCAGTGTCCGATCTAATAAATGATAAGCTAAGAGTCTTCAACCGACTCATAATTGACGGAAAAAATGTATCAGGTATTTATTGATGGAAAGGAAGGAACAACTGGGCTCCAGATTGTCGAAAGATTAAGAGCTAGAGAAGATATCGAGATTCTCGAAATCGAGTCAAACAAGAGGAAAATCGAATCAGAAAAAAGAAAACTTATTGAAAAAGCCGATGTGGTTATTTTGTGCTTGCCTGATAAGGCTTCCCAACAGGTTGTAAATGAAAATGCGGAAATTCCTGGAACAAAGTTCATAGATGCCAGCACCGCTTTCAGAATACATCCTGACTGGACTTACGGATTGCCCGAACTTTCAAAGAAGCAACGCGAATTAGTAGGAGAATCTCAACGAGTATCAAACCCTGGGTGTTATGCCACTGGATTTGTAATCCCGATCAAACCTCTGATCGATCAGGGAGTTTTAAACCCAAGCAGTGAGCTGACAATAAGTGCGATCTCCGGCTATAGCGGAGGTGGGCGCTCGTTGATCGAGCGCTACGAAAAAAAATCATTCAATTCCTCAGCGCGTCTATGGCCAGCGAGGCAATATAGCCTGTCCCTGAATCATAAACATCTGCCAGAAATGAGAAGATACACCGGCTTAAAATCAAACCCAGTGTTTCTTCCAGTGGTAGCAAATTTCTATCAGGGGATGACAGTGAACATTTCTATTCCTAAAGGCATGTTTAGTAAAAAAATCTCGATCCAAGATATCCAGGGAATCATGAAAGAAGTTTATGACGAACAGGAAAATATCAAGATTTACGATGTGAATGATGAAAAACAGCTAGATGAAGGTTTTCTTGATCCAGAGAGAGCAAGCAACTCCGATCTGCTCGAGATTTTTACCTTCGGGCATGATGATCAAGTGCTCCTAACATCACGGCTCGACAACCTCGGAAAAGGAGCGGCAGGTGCTGCTCTGCAAAATCTCAATTTAATGTTAGGTCTTCCCGAATACAAGGGACTTAAAATATGAATACAGACGAATACCAAGAACTTCTATCAGAATTTAACGAGCTTAAGAAAGAAAATCTGGATCTTGATCTGACAAGAGGCAAACCTTCTCCCAAGCAACTAGATCTATCCAATCCGCTTGACGGGATATTGGAAGGAAACTTTCAACTGAAAGATGGGTCTGATGCGAGGAACTACGGAGGAATTCTTGGTGTTCCTGAGGCAAGACAACTTGGTGCAGAATTTCTGGGTACCAGACCAGAACTAACAATGGTCGGCGGTAATAGCAGTCTTAATCTAATGTATCACTTTGTTGATAACATGATGGAGAAATGGGGATCAGGAATAAAATTCATATGTCTTACCCCAGGATACGACCGTCATTTCTCCATTTGCGAGCACTTTGGTATTGAGATGATCGATATCCCGATGGAAAGCTCCGGACCAAACATTGAAAAGATAGAAGAAACCATAAGAAAAGATCATTCTGTCAAAGGCATTTGGTGTGTTCCAAAATATTCAAATCCCTCTGGTCATACCTATGCGGATCCAGTAGTTAACCGAATGGCCTCTTTGCCAAAATTAGGAGGTAAGGATTTCAAAATCTTTTGGGACAATGCCTATGTCGTCCATGATCTGGAAATGGACAGCGAAAAACTACTGAACCTTTCTAAAGAAGCAGAAAAATCCGGGACTGATAACGATATAGTAATGTTTGCTTCCACCTCGAAAGTTACCTTTGCCGGAGCAGGAATATCTTTTCTGAGCACCGGAAAAGAGAGCTTACTGGATTTCGAAAAATATCTGTCTAGACAGATGATCGGATTCGATAAAATAAACCAGCTTCGCCACGTCAAATTTTTAAAGAATTTAGACGAAACCAAAAAACTTATGGCAAAACATCGAGCGATATTAAAACCAAAATTTGACCTTGTTTTATCTATCCTGGAAAACAAATTGGGAAACAAAGATGTAGCTACGTGGACATATCCCAGAGGCGGTTATTTCATATCACTGGATACTTTACCAGGCTTAGCTAAAAGGACTGTGCATCTAGCATCAGAACTGGGAGTTAAACTAACCCCCGCCGGAGCAACTTTTCCTTATGGCCTAGACCCCGCTGATTCTAACATCAGGATCGCGCCTTCGTTTCCTGAGTTAGACGAGTTAGAAAAAGCAGTAAATGTTTTGGCAACCTGCATACAACTAGCTCAAGCGGAATCTTGCCTGAAGGGAAAAAATAATGGCTGATATTGGAGAACAATTCCTGAATCTGGACTTGCCAAATGAAATAAACAAAGCAATCTTCGATTTGGGTTACGAAAGACCAACTCCGATTCAACAACAGGCGCTACCACATGCATTAAACGGCGAAGATATTATCGGGCAAGCCCAGACAGGAACCGGTAAAACTGCAGCATTTCTAATTTCAATATTTACCTACGAACTGGAAAACCCACCTACCGAAGACAGAAAGCCAGGGACACCCTTTGCATTAATAATCGCACCGACGCGAGAACTGGTAATCCAGATAAAAAAAGATGCAGATGCTTTGGCAATTTATACAGATATAAAAACACTCGCCTTGGTCGGAGGTATAGACTACGAAAAACAAAAGAATAAGCTAAACAGAAAAGTAGACCTCGTAATTGCAACACCAGGCAGACTGCTCGATTTTTCAAGATCTGGAACTATTGACCTATCTCGAGTAGAAATACTCGTTATTGACGAAGCCGACAGAATGTTGAGTATGGGCTTTATTCCCGATGTAAAATCCATCATCGCTAAAACACCTCATAGGCGCCAAAGACAAACCCAGTTGTTTAGCGCAACATATACAACAGATATCCGGCGGCTTGCTTCCCAGTGGACACTCGACCCGATAAAGATAGACATAGCCCCCGAAAAAATAGCCGTGGAAACGGTCGAGCAAAGAGCATTTCTGGTCGCTGAAGATGACAAATTCCAGCTGCTAATAAACGTAATAGAGCATTACGAAATGTCACGAGTACTGATCTTCGTTAACAGAAGAGATACAGCAAGAGAGCTGCATGGAAAAATCACGAAAGATGGTTTTGTCTGCGGGCTGTTGGCAGGCGATGTACCTCAAAGAAAAAGAATCCGGACCCTGGAAAAATTCAGGGCTGGCGATACCAGAATTCTTGTTGCCACGGATGTTGCCGGTCGCGGAATTCATATCGACAACATTAGCCACGTAATAAACTATAACCTTCCCGAAGATCCGGAAGATTATGTGCATAGAATCGGTCGAACCGGAAGGGCAGGCTCTGAGGGAATATCGATCTCCCTGGTATGTGAAACCGACGCTTTTTCACTGCCAGGCATCGAAGAACTTCTTGGCAACAAATTAAATTGTGAACAACCCCCGGACAAGCTGCTATTGCCTGTATAACTATTTACACAGTTACTAAGTTTTTAAAAGGTTGTTCCAGCCATTCCAGTAGGTAACTTCTTCAGCGGGTAACCTATGGGCTGGCTTGAGAACTGCCCCTAGCGTATAGGCCGCAGGGAGCATGACCGTCTGCGTCACCCCCCCAGGGATATCTAATATACTGGCTATCTCTTCAGCTCTGCTTGTGAGCAAAGAAGTCCAGGTGGTTCCGATACCTCGAGCACGCATGGCCAGCATCATCGACCAAGCAGCTGGGAGTATAGAGCCAAAAAAGCCGACCTGTTCTCCCATGCTCTCGCCAGGTTCTCCTACAGCTAAGATAAAAACCATAACTGGAATTTCATGCAAACGGTCCATCATAGCTCTGTGAGCCGGCTTTAATTTTACCCCCCGGGTTTCACTAAGATGGACTAGAGTGCTCCGGTATAACTCGGCTATTGCTTCTTTTTTTTTTGGGTCGGAAACAACCAAAAAACGCCAGTTTTCTCCAATAACGCCAGTGGGTGCCTGCACAGCTACATTAACGCAGGCAAGCAGGTCCTCTTTACTTATGGGTGTTTCATAGTCTAATTTTCTCCTGACTGACCGAGCTGAGCTCAGGATAAATTCTATATCTTGTTGGCTTTCGTTCGGCATTGCCATGAACCCGTGTTTACCAGTATCTTTTAATGATATTATCTTTTGATAAGAAATTTACAGATTTTAAATGAAAAAAAACTTTCAGATTTTTGCTTCTATTAATGTGCTTGGGACAGCGCTGAAACCTTGCGGCAATAGCCCGGTGACAGGGTATTTTAGAGACAGTTTTTGCAACACCTGTTCGCAGGACATTGGTTCCCATACCGTTTGTGTCGAAGTCTCCTCAGAATTTCTAGAATATTCACGAAGCGCTGGTAACGATTTATCTACGCCAGTCCTCCAAAACGATTTCCCGGGATTGAAAAATGGAGACAGATGGTGTCTTTGTGCTGGCCGGTGGTTGGAAGCCTTTCACCAGGGACAAGCTCCAGGAATATTTCTGGAAAATACTCACCTGGAAGCTCTTAAAATCATTCCTTTGGAACTACTCAACGATTACGCAATATCGATCAATTAATAAAATCCGTTAACATCTCACGAAAAGAAGGATCCGAAATTTCTATCAGTTTACTAGCTCTATCTTTTAAGGAATCATTTCTAATATCAGCAACACCGAATTCAGTAACTACCAAATCAATATCTGTTCTTAATGCGGTAACCGATTCTACCTTGGGTACAATTTTGGAAACTTTTCCATCTCTCGCCGTTGCACTCATGGCTACAATCGATCTGCCTCCTTTAGACGCGCGAGAAGACCGCATGAAATCTACCGAGCCCCCCGTACCTGAAATTTGTCTAGCATTAACCACCTCGGCATTCACTTGTCCCATAAGATCAACCTGAATAGCCGAATTAATTGAAACAAAATTTTCGATTTCGCGAATAACATTGATTTCGTGTGTGTAATTTGCGCTTTTGAACCAGACATTGTCTGCTTTCTTACTCGTCGCCAGCCAATCAAGCATTTCCTCAGATCCCAGCGCCATACCAACAACATGCTTTCCCCGATCAATTTTTTTTCTCGCTCCATTAACATTTCCATTTTTTATCAGCGCCATCAGAGCATCATCAATCAAACCACCATGGAAACCTAAATCATCGTGATTGGTTAAGTTCGAAAGAATAGCTGCGGGAACAGAGCCAATCCCAGTCTGAATACAATCACCATCAAAGATCAGGTTACTTACTAGGTGTCCAATTTTCTCAGATACAGCATCAATCTCGCTCACGGGATAGACTGGTTTGGCGCCGTCATAAGAAACAATTAACGATATACGATCTAATTCCACTTCCGGGCAGGTTTTAGGGGCGACGAAACCCTTGTTCTCTTCCAGGATTATTTCTTTTGCGCTCTCAAGCACAGCATCTAGAAAATCTACATTAGGTCCGAATCTTAGAACTCCCTCAATATCTCTCGCTCCTTGAAGGATGGCCACATCGATTTCTTTCCCCAGCAGAAAATCGAAGATATTACGCATATGCATCGGAATGAAATTAACACGCCCCTGAATTAGTCCTTCTTTCAGAAAAGGAGTCATAAAAAACGTATCAAGCGTAGAGTTATTACCAAGCTCAGAAAGATCCCATCGATTTATAGCTCCCAACGGGAACTGTATCCATCGAATATCACTAAAAACATCTTTTCGGGAAGCAATTTCGGAAATTATACCGACTGGTTCACTCGAGCTGGCACTCACATATACTGATGACCCAGGTTTTATGATTCGTCTTAACATATCTTCTTTCATAACTAGGAACTCTATAAAGAAAACAGGCAGCTTGTCGATAGGCTTAGAACAAAATACAATCAGAAATTGTAAAAAAAGTTGGTGCCCGCATGAGTGAGTTAGCCGAAGAAGAAAAAACTGAGATACCGGATCCTTGGACAATAAATATTGAGGACATTAACGTAGCAAACCCACTACTTTTTCAAAATGACAAACAATGGGAATTCTTTTCTCGACTTAGAAAAGAGGATCCAGTTCACTTTAATGAAGACGACGATTTCGGGAGATACTGGTCCATAACGAAGTTCAATCACATTATGGAAGTAGATACTAATCACAAGGTCTTTTCATCCGAAGGAGGGATAACCCTCGGCCCGACATCTAGCCAGATTGCTTCAGGTGAAACGATGGAAACACCGATGTTCATAGCGATGGATCCACCTAAGCACGACCAACAAAGAGCAACAGTATCCCCGGCAGTGCAACCATCTAACCTGGCTAAACTGGAAAGCACGATCCGCTCCAGAGCAGGGGAAATACTTGATAAACTTCCCCGTAACGAAGAATTTGACTGGGTGGACAAGGTTTCCATCGAGTTAACCACCCAGATGCTGGCAACTCTTTTTGATTTTCCTTTTGAAGACAGAAGGAAGCTGACCAGATGGTCTGATGTTGCCACAGCGATACCGGGTCAGGGTATTGTGGATTCATTGGAGCAACGAAGAGAAGAGCTATTGGAGTGCCTTAATGTCTTTACAGGACTCTGGAACGATCGAGTCAACAAACCTGAAGGTAGTGACCTGATATCAATGCTCGCTCACGGCGAAGATACAAAGCATATGCAACCCCTAGAATTTTTAGGAAATCTTATCCTTCTTATTGTCGGAGGAAACGATACAACGAGAAACTCGATATCGGGTGGTGTTTTAGCACTAAATCAAAACCCGCTGGAATACGAAAAGCTTAGGAATAACCAAAAATTAATCAAAAGCATGGTACCTGAAATCATTCGATGGCAAACACCGCTGGCTTATATGAGAAGAACAGCGTTAATGGACACAAATTTTCACGGAAAAAAAATTAAAACAGGGGATAAGGTTATAATGTGGTATGTCTCGGGGAACCGGGACGAAGAAGTTATAGATAATCCAAATGATTTCATTATTGATCGAAAAAATGCCCGACGCCACCTGTCCTTTGGGTTCGGAATTCACCGATGCATGGGTAATCGACTAGCCGAAATGCAGCTGCGCGTGGTCTGGGAAGAGATCCTGAAACGCTTTCGCTCTGTTGAAGTCACCGGCGATGTCGAACGCACCTACTCCTCTTTTGTAAAGGGATATACAAAAATGCCAGTAAAAGTGCATGAGTTTTAGAGCTAAAATTTCGTCAAATTGCTCCCTCTTTAGTGAAAAATTCTACTTTAAGTTTTGCAATTAGCTGAAGAGCTCTAAGATTAGCTGTAACCCAGTTACCTGCCAAGAACAGCTTAAGTTTGTGAAAGGGAAATAAATCTTCTTTAAAAAAAAGCCCTCAGAATCAGAGGGCTAATAGAGGGAGTATTCGAAAGAAAGGGCCTCCCGAAGGAGACCCAATC
This sequence comes from Gammaproteobacteria bacterium, assembly GCA_002708765.1. GTDB lineage: Bacteria > Pseudomonadota > Gammaproteobacteria > Pseudomonadales > Azotimanducaceae > UBA9659. Next base: position 67,484 of record PAPD01000013.1, read on the forward strand.
CAGAGGGAAAGACTAGCTCTTGAATTCAGGGTAAGCTTCTAACCCGGTCTCTGATAAATCTACACCTTGGGCCTCTTCTTCTTCAGAAACTCTGATACCCATAATGATCTTAAGAACAGACCAGACAACAAAGCTGGCCCCAAAAACCCATATGAAGATCGTAGCGGCTCCGATAAGTTGTCCTGAAAAAGAAACGCCATCGTTAGTTAGTGGAACCAGCAGCAGACCTAAAAGTCCGCAGGTGCCGTGAACAGATATTGCTCCGACGGGATCATCAATTTTAATCTTGTCTAAGAAGACGATCGAAAACACAACCAATATGCCCCCTGCGGCCCCGAATATTGTTGCCAAAAGGGGAGTAGGGGTCGATGGCTCAGCTGTGATCGCAACTAATCCCGCTAGAGCACCATTCAAAACCATCGTAAGATCGGCCTTCCCAAACATAAACTTGGAAGTAACAAGTGCAGCAATAGCCCCACCGGCAGCAGCCGTATTTGTGTTCAGGAACACAACAGCCACCGCGTTTGCATTAGCGGCGTCTCCTAATTTAAGGACGGAACCTCCATTAAAGCCGAACCATCCCATCCACAAAATAAAGGTTCCCAGAGTAGCCAGAGGCAGATTCGCGCCTGGTAACGCGTTTACTTTGCCGTCTGGGCTATACTTACCTGTCCTCGCTCCTAGCAAGATAACACCAGCCAAAGCAGCAGACGCGCCAGCCATATGAACTATCCCCGAGCCAGCAAAATCCGAAAAGCCTAGTTCGCCGAGGTTATAAAGTCCGAAAACATCATTCCCATTCCATGTCCATGAACCTTCGAGCGGATAAATCAGCCCCGTCATGACCACCGCAAAGGCAAAAAACGCCCATAGCTTCATCCTCTCAGCTACGGAACCTGAAATAATTGACATGGCCGTAGCAACAAACACAACCTGAAAGAAAAAATCAGATGCATCCGAGTAAATGGAACCACCGCCAAACCCTTCGGAAGCAGACTCAGCGAGAACACTGGCCGTCAGTGCTTCAGCAGTTTCCGCACCGTCGAGCTCAATACCCGTCAAGAAAATTTCGCCCCCGTACATAATCGCGTAACCACATACCAGATACATAACGCATGAAATTGAAAACAAACTAATATTTTTTGCGAGGATGACCGAAGTGTTTTTAGATCTAACTAGACCAGCTTCCAGCATCGCGAAGCCCGCTGCCATCCACATTACCAAAGCACCACATACTAAAAAATAAAAAGTATCTAACGCATACTGAAGTTCATAAATCTGATCCACTGGATTCTCCCATTGAAATAATTCTGTTAAAGGCATAGCAAACTTAATGCCAGAATTGCTGAAAGCCCAAGGAATCATCTTCTGGTCAAAAAAATGTGGTTTTCATAATGCAAAAGGGAGCTAGATTGCCCCTGATTGAAACCATTTTTTTCTATTTTGCACCGCTATAAAGCAACAGTACTTTTCCTGAAGCTATGGCTATAATTGATTCTCCCTGACGTTATTAAGATAGAAAATGAGACCCGACTGGTTCTCGGATATTCTCCGGGTTAGGCCCATAGAGAAAAAAATCATTGTCGAAAAGGCCAGCGTGAACTACCTTCACTGGAAAAATGAGTCAAAAAATGGGCTAGTTTTTATCCATGGCCGCGGAGCTAACGCAAGATGGTGGGATTTCATTGGCCCTGCCTTTACCTCCCACTTCGACGTAATAGCTATTGATCTAACGGGATCAGGAGACAGCGACCATCGTCAGGAATATTCGCTATCAATCTTCACAAAAGAAATATTAGGCTGTATCTCAGATGCAGGTCTTCGTAATCCAATTATTGTAGGTCACAGCTTTGGCGGGGAAATTGCCCAGTTTATAGCATATAAATTCGAGAAAAAAATCAAAGCCGTTGTGCTGGTAGACAGTGATATTTTCTCACAACAAAGAATTCGGTATTCTGAAAAGAAGAGAAATATCTTAACTGTCAATGAGCGCCACTATCGTTCGCTAGATGAAGCGAAGCGGCGCTTCAAGCTAAGACCAGCACAACCGGTAAAAAACCAATTTATTCTTGACCATTTAGCAAAGACTTCCGTCAAAAGAACCGTGAAAGGATACAAGTTCAAACTTGATCAACGGGTATTCTCTAAACTAAAACCAGAGCTTTCCATTCCCTCAGGATCCCAGATAATTCGTAACCTAGCTATTCCTGTTGGTTTTATATACGGAGAAAAAAGCGTATTCTTCCCCGACAAAAAAATCAAACTGCTAAAAGAATTATTCAAAGAAGACTTTTTAAGATCGATTCCAAACTCACATCACCATGTCTTTATTGATGAGCCTGCTATGTTCGTAACAAGTTTGAACGAGCTTCTGGAAATATTCCAGATTTAAAAAGGTCTCTGTCCATCTTCTATTGTTATTCTCTGCATCCGTCTCTCACCCGGCCAATAATCATTTACCGGTTTGTGTTGCGTATGCCTGTTATCCCAGAAAGCAACCGAGTTTATTCCCCATTTAAAACGGCAGGTAAACTCGGGAAGAGCAATATGCTCGAACAAAAAATCAAGAAGAGCTCTGCTCTCGCTCTCACGCATATCTTTTATCCTAAGTGTAAAGAGCGAATTTACGTAAAGGCCTTTTTTGTTAGTTTCAGGATGAACCCGAACAACAGGATGCTCCACCGGAGGATTATCTTCAATCATCTGCTGAAGTCGGTCCCTTCCTCCTAGTTCAGCAATGCTTTCTTTAAAGCCATGAGAAAAATCATGGATCGCTATGAGTTCTGAAAGAAACGATTGCATTTTCTGAGAAAGCGCCTCGAATGCTGCAGACATACTGGAAAACATCGTATCGCCTCCTTTTCCTGGAATAACGATCGCGTGTAAAATCGAGCCTATCGGCGGGCATGGCCTGAATGTCATGTCAGAGTGCCATTTCTCGATTTTTGGAGGACGAGCGAGATCATTTTCGAGAATAGTAAGTTCGGGATATCCTTCTAAGTGATCATAAGCTGCATGCGACTGAAGGTCACCGAAGTAACGAGCCAAACGAACGTGCTCATCAGGGCCAAGAGGTTGATCTCGAAAAAACAAGACCTGATACTGATGCAAGGCCTCTTTTATAAACGCTATCTCGTTATCCTTTAAAGGCTGACAAAGATCAATGTCTTTGACGAGGCCACCCAATGCACCAGAAACAGGCTCTATAGAAAACACTCGCCTCTAACCTTGCTTATCTAGTTTTCTAACCAAGAGAGCAGCCTTTTCCTGCAACTCTGCAATAAGCTCTTTGGTTTTGTGCACCGATAGAGCAACAGCGCGATCCGGCCCAAGCCGTCTAAGCCCGAGCTCTAAATCCCCAGCTAACTGCTTCATTTCAATATCTTCCATTTTTTTCTCTCTAAACAGCTCAATCCAATAAATGATAACCTAATGTCTATATCCCGACATAACCATATCTGAACTCTTTATAATGGTGGAGCCTTTTAATCAAGTGAAAGAAAAAAAATATACACTGGAAAAATTATATAAAGGCCTGAAACTTAGAGTAGTTATCGAGAACGAGGAAATTGCTCTTTTAGTTGGCAAATCAACACGAGCGAAACAAAACTTTTCCAAGAAACAAGGAGCACAAATTCTCTCAACTTCTATTCAAACCGGATACGAGTGGCATGAACAGGTAGAAGTTTTTGTAACCAGATCATCTGATAAAGTAGCCATGATTTTGAAAGCTAGCGGACATGAAATAGCGAGAAAATAATGATGCACCGAAACCTCCATGCAGATAAGGCATCATGAAAGAAATGAACCCGTTAAGAGAACTGAAGACCGATAAAGCCCTTGCCAACTGCAATGGCGACGCAAACTCGGAGATATGTTTTCTTAGCCTTTCTGACAACGACTCCCCCAGCGTAAGAACATTGGTAGTAAGAGAAATATCTGATTCGGGAGTTTATGTTTTTCTCAACAAGACTAGCAATAAATGGAAACAAATTGAAAGAAATAAACTTTCAGAGGTGCTGTTCTGGTATCCATCGCTCAAAACACAATATCGCGTCTTTGGTGAGATAGAAGAATTGCCAAGAACGTCGATAAAAGATCACTGGAACAGAAGGCCCCTCCAAAGCAAGTATATGGATTATGCCTACGAACATTTTGCGGAACAAAGCCAGGAGATCCCCTCTGAAAAGGCCTTAAAAGACTTCGTAAACGAATTGAAGCACCAAACGGAACCTAACAAACTCGTCCCCCCACCAAGCGCTTCTGGGATACGAATAAATGCCGCAAGTGTCGAGAAACTATTACTTGATGAACATAACGTTCATTCTAGAAAAAAATTTACCAAGGAATCAGAAAGCTGGCGACAAATATTCTTGATGCCCTAACCAGTTGATCTCTAATCTATTAGGACCATTCAGAGTATTTTGACAGCATTGCAACTAAGCGCTATAAAGTAGAGTTGGTAGAGTTCAACCGACATTTAGCAGTGTTGCCCGTTCTTAACAGGGGAGAACGGAGTTGCACTTCCTTAATTACCCTGGCCGCTAGAGGAGGTGATCCCATCAATAATCAGTCTAAAAGGGGAGCCTTCGAGCTTGAAAAGCTCTAGGGTTCCCACTATAGCGAGAGGGCTCTGGAGGCAAACTCTTCGGAGCCCTTTTTTAATACATGCCCTAATTTGAACGAACACCTAAAAAAAGAGCCTTGAACGGCTGAGATTAACAGACTTTGACTTTATGATAGGTATAGCCAGACAACAAATGGACTTGACTCTGAGAGATCAGGGTCCAGAATAAGAATCAGGCGAATATCTAGTAATCATTATGTTCAACCCGTCACTTATTTTAATTGATGCATTTATTGAAGAGATTTGTTCTCTATACGTGAACATGTATGGAGGAAACAAGGAAGATATTCAGCTAATTTCATCCGGAGCAAGAAACTCGCTCGAGATAATCGCAAATAGTGACGCACCATATCACGACCTGAATCACACCATTATGGTCACTATGGTTGGAGCTGAAATTTTGCGAGGAAAAGCATTATTGGACGGATCAGTCACTTCCCAAGACTGGGTCCATTTCATAATTTCTTTGCTTAATCATGACATTGGTTACGTAAGAGGGATTTGCAGCGGAGATGGGTCCGGAAAGTATGTAATCGATATGGCAGGTCACACAACTTCACCTCCACCCGGATCCACGGATGCCGCCCTCACACCCTACCATATTGATCGGGCCAAATTATATATCCATCAACGGTATGCTCTAGATAAGCGCATAGACGCCAACAAGATCTGTGAAAATATTGAGCGAACCCGATTTCCTGTGCCTTCGATTGACGACGAAAGCGATTCCAGTGATTTCGCCGGGTTAATAAGGGCCGCCGACCTGATAGGACAACTTGGAGATCCGCAATACCACAAAAAGATTTCTGCACTGTTCGCCGAATTTAACGAAACTGGTCAGGCAGAAAAAATGGGGTATGGTTCAGCCGCAGATTTGAGAGCTGGTTATCCTGGGTTTTTCTGGGGGCTAGTGGCACCTTATATTTCAGAAGGCATAAAATTTTTGAGAAGAACTCAGAACGGACAGGCATGGGTCCAAAACCTATACGCAAATGTCTTTAAGGAAGAGCACGATACAGAAGTTTATGGTCCCGAGAGAGCCGGGAAGTAATTTAGAAAAGTTCCAACGCTCCGAAAATCTGAAACCAAACTCTAACGAAACCATATAGCATTTATCTGCTAAAGCTCGTAAACTGCGAAATAAGCTTTTTAATTATATCAATCTCGGTTTCCAAGCAATAAGATCCTCGGTGCATTATCAGAAACTAAAAATATGCTTGCTCAGCTATAGGAGTAACCCTTATAGCGGAGGACAAGGCATCTATGTAAAGTTTTTAAGCAAAGCACTGGTTGAAATGGGTCATGAAGTTGATGTGATGTCGTCGGAGCCCTACCCTGAACTAGACAGCCGAGTAAAACTGATAAAAATCCCAGGATTGAATTTATTCGGGAAGAAAAATCATGTAACGGCGATCAGGGCAAAAAATTTGCTTTCCTTCACAGATTTTTTCGAATGGTTTAGCATGTTAACTGGAGGGTTCCCAGAACCTTACACTTTTGGAAGAAGAATTCTCAAGTACTTCAAGAAAAATACGCCCTGCTATGACGTAATTCATGATAATCAGAGTTTAAGTTTCGCGATCCTAAAACTGCAGGAAATCGGTTGGCCGTTAATAACAACTATTCATCATCCTATCTCGACAGACTTAAAAATAGCTATTGAGCACGAACCTAGATGGCAATATCGATTGCTCATAAACAGATGGCATTCTTTTTTAAAAATGCAGAAAAAGGTAGCCGCTCAGCTGAACCATGTAGTCACTGTCTCTGAATCCTCGAAAAAAGATATCGGCTCAGATTTCAATGTTCCACTAGAAAACATAACCGTGGTTCATAACGGAATCGATACCGAAATCTTTTCTCCACAACCCAAAACCCCAAGAGCTCCCTATACAATTGTGGCCACAGCTTCCGCAGATGCGCCCTTAAAGGGCCTAGATTATCTGCTTAAGGCAATCGCAGAATTGAAGAACGAGTTTCCCACAATACAGCTTAACGTCATAGGAAAAATAAATGAAGACGGTGCCTCATCAAGGTTAATTAAAGAACTGGACTTAAAAGATCACGTGAATTTCTTTTCTGATCTAGAGACAAATGAAATCGTATCTCTATATGCGAGCGCCACATGCGCGGTCGTTCCTTCTATTTATGAGGGCTTTGGTCTTCCAGCCGCAGAAGCAATGGCCTGCAAAGTTCCCGTTGTCTCTACCGATGGAGGGGCCTTGCCTGAAGTGGTCGGTTCGGCAGGGCTTTTGGTGCCAGCAAGAAATAAGGCTGCGCTGAAAGATGCAATATCGAAATTCCTTCATCACCCGGAACTTCGAACGGAATATGCCGAAAAAGGCAGGCAAAGGATTGTCGATAATTTCAGCTGGCAAGAATGCGCAAAACAAATGGAAGACCTCTACCGAAACGTAATCCAGACTGCGGACAGGAATCATGGCTCTAGAAACTATTAATTTCCAATCTTTGGGACTGGATAACAAAGACAGAATTCTTGACCTAGGTTGCGGGGAAGGGAGACACGCTCTGTCGGCGTATACAACCAATAACGTTAATATTGTTGCAGTAGATTTGTCTTTAGCCGACATTAAGACTGCAAAAAAAAGGTTTTTAGAATTTTTCGAAGCAGGGAATAGAGAGAAAAATCTTTCATTTTCTCTAGCCAACGCTAAATCACTTCCGTTCGAAAGCAATAGCTTCGAAAAAGTAATTTGTTCGGAGGTGCTTGAGCATATTCATGATTATGAGTCTGTATTGAAAGAAATATATCGTGTTCTAAAGAGCGGCGGAGTTGCAGGAATCAGTGTTCCTAGATTCTTTCCTGAATGGGTTTGTTGGAAGTTAAACAGTGCTTATCACGAGGCCGAAGGTGGGCATGTCAGAATATTCAAACAAAGAGACTTGCGAAAAAAAATTGAAAATGCTGGTCTCGTTTTCGAAAATCTTCATTACGCACACGCTCTTCATGTTCCATACTGGTGGCTTAAATGCCTTTTTTGGCGAGAACCAGATCAATCAGAGGCCTTAATCGTAAAACTTTACCATCGGTTCTTGGTCTGGGATCTAATGAAAAACCCCCCTATTACTGAAATCAGCGAAAAACTGCTCAACCCTTTAATCGGTAAGAGTGTTGTAATGTATTTCCGCAAGCCATACGAATCAAAATAGTGAACCAAGACATTGCGCAACTTAAATGGTTCGACGAAAAATACTTCGAAGAAACCGCTCATTTCATTGCAAAAACGCAGGCCAAGGACGGCAGCATTCCTTGGTTCTATAACGGACCAATGGACCCATGGGATCATATAGAGGCTCTGATGGGATTAACGATCGGCGGGAAATTCTCTGAAGCCAGAAAGGGCTTTGAATGGTTGAAGAGAAATCAACTTAAAAACGGCAGCTGGCTTGCTGCTTATAAGGACGGGGAAATAGAAGATGGAACCAGAGCTGAAACAAACTATGTCGCATATATAGCTACGGGTGTTTGGCATTATTATCTTGTTACCAAGGACAAGTCTTTTTTAGAAACCATGTGGAAAACTATTGCGAAGGCTATGGACTTTGTTATTAGCCTTCAAGGTCCAAGTGGAGAAATCTTCTGGTGCGAGGACACTAAACTAGGCGTTCAAAAGGATTGTCTAGTAACAGGTTGTTCAAGTATCTACAAGTCTCTCGAATGCGCCACCAATATAGGATCTATTTTGGAAAAAGATGTGGGTATCTGGAAATCTGCTAGGAAGAATCTGGGAGCTGCGCTCTTGGATCATCCTCAATGCTTTGATCAGACCTGGGAATCAAAAGCTAGATTCGCAATGGACTGGTTTTATCCTGTACTGACAGGAGTCATCCAGGGGAAACAGGCGATTCGTCATCTTGACGAACGATGGGAAGAGTTTGTCGTAAACGAGCTGGGATGTCGTTGTGTTAATGATGAGCCCTGGGTTACTGTGGCCGAGTCGTGTGAGCTAGTAATGGCTCTGATGTCGGCTGGGCAAGAACAAAAAGCAAGGAAAGTATTTAGTTGGTTAATGAATTTCCGAGAAGATGACGGATCATACTGGACAGGATATGTTTATCCTGATCAGTTAATGTGGCCTGAAGAGCGCCCTACGTGGACTGCGGGAGCAGTTTTACTCGCGGCAGACGCCTTGACAAAAAAAACACCGGCCTCATCGTTATTTTTGAATTCGAAAAAAACCTAAATACGTTTCAAGATTGAAAGGGTTTTTACTCTGTCCAGTTCAACAAACAACCCCGAAGCTAACGCTAATTTCATAATTTCGTATGGTGCCTGTCCGCCCTCTGCAGGATCAGAAAAGATATCATGTATCGCTAGAATACCTCCCTTCCGAATGTGGCTGCTCCAGCCCCGGTAATCCTTCATCGCCGACTCTATCGAGTGACCTCCATCTATAAAGACCATTCCCAATTCTCCAGACCAATCCCTCGAGACATTAGCGGAAGTGGAAACGATGGGAACAACTGTATCGTGAAGCCCTGACGAATAGATGGTTTTTCTGAACTCAGAAAAAGAGTCCATCAGCCCGGTCTCTTGGTCAAAAAGTTCCTTGTCATGGTATCCTTCTCCTGGCTGATGCTCTTCCGAACCACGATGGTGATCTATTGCATAAAGCGTCGAGTGATTCTCCCGACATGCTTCTCCCAAGTAGACAGTACTCTTGCCACAATAGCTCCCGATCTCCAAGGCCGGCCCCAGTGAAGAACTCTGAAGACAATAATGATAAAGAGCTTCTCCTTCTTCCTGGTCAAGAAAGCCTTTAATCTGGGAAACATCGATAGAAAACCTAGGCATCATCAAAATGTAAAAAAAATTGTAAGGTACATGGGTACCAGAATTATCGCGGCATAAGCACCAAGATTGGCGAGCAACGGCCATTTTGAATCGCGACCCGGCGGCAAAAGACTCCCAACGAACAACCAGACTACAGCAGCTAAAAGTAGAGAAAGAAGAATACTTAGTAAAATAAGGCCCATATAATCGATTTTTCCTGTTGTTCTGCCGACGGTTAGTCAAGGATCAGTATTTTTATCTGGTCACCAATCTCAATCTTTTCTCCGGGATCAACAATTGCAAGACTATTAGCCCAATATACCGAGCTAAGCAAGCTAGATCCCTGGTTTTCGTACTTATCCACCAAAATTTTACCTTTTTCAATACGATAACGAGCGCGCAAATACTCTCTTCTAGAACCGCCATGGACATCGAATGTTGACAGAGCCATATACTCCTTTTCCTGTACTTCATTAAATCCTTGCATGGCTTTTAGAAAGGGTTTGACGAAAACACAAAAACTAACAAAAGTAGAAACTGGGTTACCTGGTAGCCCCAGAAACGGCTTTTTTTTTATCGTCCCGAAGGCAACAGGTTTACCCGGTTTCATAGCGACCTTCCACATATTTATCGACCCTATGGCTTCGACGGCGCTCTTAACATGATCTTCTTCGCCTACAGAAACACCTCCAGATGAAATAATCAAATCCGATTTTTCGGACGCTTCACTTAGGACTTTTACGGTTTCAGATACTTTGTCGGGAACAATGCCTAGATCCAGAACTTCCATACCCATTTGTTTCAAAAGACCATACATAAGAAAACGATTAGAGTTATAAATCTGGCCTTGTTCGAGCGGGTTCCCCGGCAAAACCAGCTCATCTCCTGTTGAAAAAATGGAGACCACTAATGGTTTCTTCACTCTAACCTTTTCTCTTCCTATTGACCCCAGAAGAGCAATCGCTATCGACGAAAGGAATTCTCCCTTAGAAATAATGATTGAGCCCGATTTAATATCATGTCCACGCTTTCTAATGTTTGAAAACTGGTCAGGCCTTCGATGCACTAATGCCAAATTACCTGACAACTCGACATGCTCCTGAATGATCACCGTATCAGCGCCTTCAGGAAGGGGGGCGCCAGTAAATATTCTAGCCAGAGAACCTTTAACGAGCGGACCAGGTGACTTTCCAGCCGCGATTCGATCAGAAACTTCGTATTTCTGTCCAACAGTTATATCCTCCCAGCATCCGGCAAATCCGTCCATCGCGCTATTATCAAAGGCAGGAACATCGATTTCGGAAGAAATATTCTCAGCGCAGACTCCTCCCAACGCCATATCCAGCTCTAGTTCACCTTCCCTCATTGTGGGTTTAGCTAACGCCAATAACTGAGTGACAGCATCATCTACTGATGTAAGCACCAATATCAGTGGCTCCCTATTCTGACAAGTTCTGCAAAATTGCAAGGTTTGTGGTTTATATCCAGCTGCTCTTTTATGATTTGGTTCCAGGCCGTTGCGCACGCACCGGTTGAACCCGGGATACAGAATATCAGTGTGTCATTAGCGATTCCCGCTAACGCCCTTGATTGAATAGTTGAAGTCCCAATCTCATCAAATGATATTCTTCTGAACAATTCACCAAAACCAGGAATGTTCGAATCAAAAAGTGGCTGGATAGCTTCGGGCGTGGAATCCCGAGAAGTAAATCCGGTGCCACCAGTAACTAGAACAACTTCTATCTGATCATCGGCAATCCATGCAGACAAAATTGCTCTCAACGCATATACGTTATCTTTCTCGATACAGTGTTTCGAAATCGAGTGTCCATCTTCTCTAGCAGCGTCCACCAAAAACTTTCCGGAAGTGTCGCTTGTAAAATCCCTAGTATCAGACACGGTCAAAACCGCTATTCGAAGCCTCCCATTCTTTTTTTCATCCACCATATACTAAGCCAACATTATTAACTTCATACCAAAGACTTTGGAAGCCAGAGAACTCAAATCATATCTATCCATTTACTAAGTAGTGAACCCAGATGCTAGCCGCATAACCTAGGGAAATAGCCCATGTCCACTTCAGATGACCAAAGAAAGTATAGATGCCTCTCGCCTGACCCATCAAAGCACCCCCGGCTGCCGATCCGATAGACAAAAGACTTCCTCCAACTCCCGTAGTCAAAGTAATAAGCAGCCATTGGTATTGATCCATATCGGGGCTCATTGTCAAGATCGCAAACATTACAGGAATATTGTCTACGATTGCTGAAAGGACTCCCATCGCGATATTAGCATTAGTTGCACCCCAACCCTCATAAAGGTATACCGACATTATTTCGAGGTAACCTATAAAACCGAGACCACCTACACAGAAAATCACACCAAAAAAGAAAAACAAAGTGTCCCATTCTGCCTTCGAAACATCACTAAAAATCTTAAACTGTCCGAAATTAGGCGTATCCTCGCTCTGTTTCAAACCCTCTTCGATAAGCTCAGGGTCTAGTTCGTTTAACATTTTTTCGTATGCTACCTGATCAGGCTTCTGATCCTTATGCGATGTCATTCGAAGGTAGTAACCGAAAAACAATAAATAGGAAAGCCCTGTCATCATTCCCAGAAACGGAGGAAGATGGAAGAATTGCTCAAACGAAACGGCGGTAGCTATGGTGCAAAGGCCGAGACCACAAATTATAAAAGCCCCTCTTTTCAGAACAACCGATTCGGCAGACACCTCAGGACTTTCGTTCGGCACGAAAAAACTCATTATCACAGCAGGAACAAGATAGTTGACCACCGACGGCAAGAACAACGCAAAAAATTCAAAGAAAGTAGCCTTTCCGCTCTGCCAAACCATCAAAGTCGTTATATCTCCGAAGGGACTAAACGCTCCTCCAGCATTTGCCGCAACCACAATATTTACCATACCAATCGCAACAAAAGTGGGGCTGCTTCTGCCAACTGATAGTACAACCGCTCCCATTAACAATGCCGTCGTCAAATTGTCTGCAATGGGTGACAAGAAAAAAGCAATTCCACCTGTTATCCAAAATAGTTTTTTGTACCCGAAACCCCTACTCACTAACCAGGCTCTTAGAGATTCAAAAACATTTCGCTCAGTCATTGCATTTATATAGGTCATAGCAACAAGCAAGAACAATAGAAGCGACGCATATTCAATAAGGTTGTGCTGCAACACTGCCTCTAGATGATGCTCATCCAGAGGAGATTGCTTAATAAGAATAGCTACGATGAGCCATATAAGACCAGCTGCAAGGATAACTGGCTTGCTCTTTCTAAGATGAATGAATTCTTCCGCCATCACCAACGAATAAGCCAAAACAAAAATGGCTAGCGCCAGAAAACCTAGCGCATGTCCTGACATATCCATATTAACTATATCACCGCCACTAGCACTCGCCGAAGCTGAAAAAAACGCCAACGTTATAACAAAAATCTTCTTAATCACTTTACCTCCAGCTCTCTTAATCTAGATTTACTTTCCCTGCCAATTCGGCGCACGTTTTTCAGAAAAGGCCTTGGGGCCCTCTATAAAATCTGAACTCTCATACATTGCCTGAATCTGCTTATACCTAGTTTTAATCGCCTCTTCAATACTAAAAGCATTCATACCCTGCATTGCCGCTTCCTTGCTACCTCTAACTGACAACGGCGCACACTCCAATATTAGAGTTGCCCAAGCTCTAGCGCACTGCAAAACTTCTCCTTGCGGACAAATTTCATTAACGAAACCGAGTTCTTTACCTTCTACCGCAGAAACTCTGCGGCCAGTCAACAGCATGCCCATTGCCTGTTTCATACCAATCTCTCTAGGAAGGCGATGTATTCCCCCAGCTAAAGCAGCAAGACCAACCCTAGGCTCAGGCAAAGCAAATACGGCGTCCTCCGACGCGATAATCAAGTCACATGCCAGAGCAATCTCAAAGCCACCTCCCATAGCGACACCATTTACCGCCGCAATTACCGGCTTAGGGTTATCAAATCTCGATGTAATGCCACCAAACCCAGTCGCAGGCTGCCCACTCATATCAGCCCCAGAAGCCTGATATTTCAGGTCGTTTCCCGCACAGAACGCTTTATTTCCTTCACCAGTAATGATGGCTACCCATTGATCAGGATCCGCCACAAATTCATCAAAAACACTCGCAAGTTCGCTGTTCCCCGGAGGATGCAAGGAATTCATTACTTCTGGACGATTAATCTTTATAAGAGTTAATCTACCCTCCTTTGAAACTTCACAATAATCTCCCATCCCTTATATACTCCCATTATAAAAAGTCCCTTACCAGACTTTAATCATATGTCCCAAAAATTTAAACTTAAAGCACTTTAAGTTAATCTAACTCTCCAGAACTATAATATCTCTAGGAGAATGGAAGTCGGAATGCAGGAAAACAAATTAGTGTTGCCATCACCCAGCCAAGCCCTACCAGGAAGAAAACAGGAAATGCCCGTACCAGAAAACCATTTCATAAATGGTAATCCGTTAAAATGGCCCATCCCGGAAGGTTTCGAAAGGGCAATGTTTGGCCTAGGCTGCTTCTGGGGAGCCGAGAAAATCTTCTGGCTAACTAAAGGTGTCTACGTCACTGCTGTCGGGTATGCCTCGGGATCAACTTCTAATCCCACTTACGAAGAAGTCTGCTCGGGTCTAACTGGACACAATGAAGTCGTTTATTGTGTATTCAATCCAGATGCTCTGACATACAAGGACTTATTAAAGGTTTTTTGGGAGGGACACAACCCAACACAAGGTATGCGCCAAGGGAACGATGTAGGAACTCAATATCGATCAGGGATTTACGTTTTTTCTTCAGAACAAAGAAAGCTAGCCGAAACGACTATGGAAAGCTACGGCGACAAGCTGTCAGAAAACGGTTTTCCTCCGATTTCAACGGAAATTTTAGATGCGCCTGTCTTTTATTACGCGGAAGAATACCATCAACAATATCTCGCAAAAATTCCACATGGGTACTGCGGCCTAGGCGGTACTGGCATAAGACACCCAGACTATTAAAAATCTAGATAATCCTTTTTTCTAGATCTTCATATCTTTTCAGGGTCTCAGCAGCAATATCCCCAGGAATTTCGGGACCCGGAGAAGTCTTGTCCCAAAGCCCAGCATTAAATAAGTTTTCAGCATAATCACGCAAGAATTGTTTATCAAAATTATCTTGTTTCTTATTAGTGGACCAGGCCTCTGCGTCCCAAAAACGGCTACTGTCAGGAGTAAGCACCTCATCAATCAAAATCAGATTTTCTCTCTCATCCAAGCCGAATTCGAATTTGGTGTCAGCAATAATAATTCCTCTGGTTTGCGCATAATCTCTCGCTTTCTCATAGGATCGTACTGAAAGATCTCGCATTCTTTCCATAAGAGATCTACCAACCTTGGCACTAGCTTGATCAAAACTTATATTCTCATCGTGACCTTCATCTACTTTCGTTGAAGGGGTAAACATAGGATCTGAAAACTTATGTCCATTGACAAGATTATCTGGTATGGAAACTCCTGAAACACTACCCTTCGACAAATATTCTTTGTAACCACCTCCAGTCAGATAACCACGAACTACACACTCGATCGGTATTACCCGAGCCTTCCGACAAATCATTACCCTACCACAGAGCATATCTCGCTCTGTTTCAGATATCCCGGGAATATCGTAAGCATTGGTGGAAAGCATATGGTTAGGAGAAATGTCTTCAAGAAAATCAAACCAGAATTCGCTAATTCGGGTTAAGATGATTCCCTTCCCGGGAACCGCACTTCCAAGGTTGACATCAAAAACACTTACTCGATCCGTCGCTACAATTAAAACTGCTACCGTTCCGTCTGGAAGAACAATATCATATATGTCTCTTACTTTACCCTGCCGACGATTACTCAAGGGTAAATCCGTATTTAACACTCCTTTATCATGTTTTCTCAAGAGAGCGCCTGCGCTAGATCAGATTTTAAATCTTCTACTTCCTCAATACCTGTTGAAAATCTTACAAGAGAATTTGCTATTCCCATCTGACGTCGACGTTCAGGACCCATCTCATGGTATATAGAATGAGCTACCGGAATACAAAGCGTCCTTGTGTCACCAAGATTACTTGCACAAATTACAAGGTCAAGTTTGTTAATAAAATCAAAACAATCTATCTCTTCTGATATTTCAATACTGAATATACCGCTTGGGGCTCTAAATAATTTGATCGCTCTATCATACTGGGGATGAGAAGGCAGCCCGGGATAATAAACTTCTTTTATCATCTTGTGTCCGGCCAGAAAATTGGCTAATTCAATCGCATTTTCACTGATTCGGTCCATCCTGAGAGCCAGCGTATCTGAACCGACCGAAATGTTCTGAGCGGCCTCAGGAGACAATGATGCCCCAAAATCTCTGAGTCCCTTTTTCTTTATTTGCTGGACAACCCAGTCTACGACTATTCCTTTCTTATAGCTTTCATGTATACGGGTCGAAAGACTCCAATCGAAATTATCCATGACAGTGACACAGCCACCCAGAGCATTTGCGTGACCACCTATATATTTAGTTAACGAATTAATAACTAAATTCGCTCCGGCCGTTTTAGGCTTATATAAGTAGGGAGTCGTCAGAGTATTGTCTACGAAATAGATTAAACCATGTGCATCACAGATTTCACCAATGGCTTCTAGGTCGCTTATCTGAGTTCTCGGATTGGCTATGGTTTCGACAAAAACAAGCTTTGTATTTTCTTGAAGAGCATTTAAAACATTAGAAGCCGAAGTAGCATCCACAAACGAAACCTCAATACCCTGCGCGGCAAAAGACTGGAAAAGACTGTTGGTGTTTCCAAATAAAAAAGAGGAAGAGACCAGATGATCTCCTGATTGCAGAATCGAAAAAATTGTAGAGCCTATCGCTGCCATTCCGGATCCGAACGCTACCGAGGCATGTCCGCCTTCCATCAAAGTTATTTTCTCTTGCAAAGCAGAAACGGTCGGGTTCACTTGCCTTCCGTATGAGTAACCAGATTTTTCACCCTGGAACACTAACGCCAGTTCTTTAGCATCTTCATATCCAAATGAAACCGCGTTGTGCACTGGCTTGTGAATTGATCCGTGTTCTATTTTTCCTCTTCGATTAGAATGCAGGATCTTCGATATAAACCCCATCTCAAAATAGCTCCTTAAAAAAAAACCCACTGAGCTTCCAACTCAGCAGGCTTATTTCTTCTTTAGCTGCATTTGTATGGCGCTCGCAAGCTGTAATCAAATCAGCGCTTTTCGATAGCAGTATAACAGGGGAATTTTTTGAATCAATTGCTGGGTCCAAGCTTCGGAAGCCTGCTAAGATAAACCCATTTTTATCGGGGGTTTAATTATGAAAGAGTCAGATTTCCAAAAAGATCTTCTCGATTTCTTGCATAAGTCGCCCACGCCTTTTCATGCGACAAATTCTTTAGCGAACCGGCTGCGGAAATCGGGTTTCATTGAACTCCATGAATTAGACAAATGGGATATAAATCCGGGACGGTATTTTGTTACGAGAAACCAGTCTTCACTAATTGCCTTCCAGTTAGCCACCAGGTCTATCGGAAAAACGGGAATCAGAATGGTCGGCGCTCATACAGACAGCCCTACTCTGAAACTTAAACCTCTGCCAGAAGTTCATAATAAAGGACTATTTCAGCTCGGCGTCGAAGTCTACGGCGGAGCACTTTTAAACCCCTGGTTCGATAGAGATCTTAGCGTAGCAGGACGCATAACTAAAGGAACAAAAAATGGCCATGTAAAAAACCATCTTATCGACTTCGAAGAACCTGTCGCATTCATCCCGAGTCTTGCTATTCATCTGGACCGTGACGCGAACAAGAATAGATCAATTAATCCGGAAAGCGATGTCGTGCCAATTATTGCCGGAGAAGAACACTTCAAGACACTGGAAGATTTCTTATCGAAACACACAAAAAATGGCGAGAAAATTCTAAGCACCGATCTTTTTTTTTACGACACAAACAAAGCGAAAATCATAGGAGCGAAAAAGGAATTCCTTGTAGGCGCTCGACTAGATAACCAGCTTAGTTGCTATGCTGCAGTTGCTGGTTTGCTTAAAGCAAACAAATCAGAAAACTGCATGATAGTTCTCAATGACCATGAAGAGGTAGGAAGCGCCTCAGCTGCTGGAGCCGATGGAAGCTTTTTGTCCGATGTATTAAACAGAGTAACTATTGACCCGGAAACCAAATTGAGAGGCCTCGCCCGATCTCTTCTCATATCGACCGATAACGCTCATGGAGTGCACCCGAATTTTTCCGAAAAACACGAAAAAAATCACGGGCCAATACTTAATAAAGGGCCAGCAATCAAACACAACGCAAACCAGAGGTATGCTACAAATAGTGAAACTGCAGGTTTTTTTAAAAAACTTTGTCGGGACAAGAACATTCCTGTACAGGAATTTGTTAATCGAGGCGACATGGCCTGCGGAAGCACGATCGGCCCTATAACTGCGAGCAAAATTGGAGTTCGTACTCTGGATGTTGGTATATCAACATTTGGCATGCACTCGATCCGAGAACTTGCCGGAATAAAAGATGTGTTCTATCTAAGTGCGATCCTCCGCCAGTTTTTTAACGAAAGCAAAGATCTGGGAGCAAACCCTTAGTAATTGAAAACAAGTTAGACCTTAACGTTGGATTTGTTGAGCAACGTATTCGTAATACTCGAGAAGTCGATTGAGTGCATAAATATTATCTCCCCCACTCGAGGAGATAAGCCTTTGTGTTTCAGAGATGTATTTTTCGATTATTTTTCCCTTTTCCAATCGATGATCCAAAAAACCTTTCCAGCGATCAACTTCCCAGGAGCTGAGTGTCTCCGGGAAATTTCTGCACCTATACCTAAAGAGAATTTCGGCAAGCCTGGGATCTTGAAACTTTTCGGAAAAACCCGATAAGAGATCTGGTTCAGATCTGACTGTTTCTTTCATTAGTTCTCTATCACCATCAGTAAAAAAACCCCCATAAAGCTGAAGTTCTGGATCCGGATCCAGTTCGAATGTTCTGTTGCTGTAGCTCGTTTTGATTTTTTTTCCTAAAACAATGGAACTCGCAAGGAATTCAGAACGCTCTTTTGCCAAGTCCAAATCAATATTTAAACGACTCAAAGTTTCCTCATTAAGAACATTTAGCGGTGCTACAAAAGGTAAACGGCCGGTATTGATTTCGAAAAGATGGGTTTCATTCGCCTCCTCGGGAAATTCGCTTCCGTCTAAACCCTTTTCAAGTGCATCTGACGATAATTCCTCGAGACAAGAAGGATCAAACTTCAGGTCAAAGCAAATGATCGAGTTCTTGTTTATTGGATGAGAACATACTGGAAAAACTATCCCTAAATTAGAATTCTCGCTACCAATCTTCGGACTAACATAGACAGCACAATTTTTTCCTGCCGGGTTCAGTATTCGCTGGACGTTGATTTTCGAACGCAGACTTAAAGAAAAATCGAAAAGTTTTGGTTGCGCCTTTTTTAAAATCCGAGCAAGACCGATAGTCGCGCGAACATCAGAAAGCGCGTCGTGAGCATTTTCATGCACGACAGCATTAGCACTAGCAAGGTCTTCAAGCCGGAAACTGACGGAACCGTCTTTTTTGCGCGGCCAGTTAATTCCCTCTGGTCTCAGCGCATAAGCTGCACGAAGCGGATCAATAAGATCCCAGCGCGAATTCCCATTCTTCCACTCCCTGGCATAAGGGTCTCGGAAATTTCGATAAAATAACTGCCTAATGAGCTCATCATCGAACCGGATGCTATTGAACCCTGCAACACAGGTTTCATTGCGTTCAAACTCATCAGATATCCTTCGACAGAACTCATTTTCTATTAATCCTTTTCTTAGGAACTCATTATAGTCAAACCTAGTAATTGCGACCGCTTCTGGATGAGGCAGACGTTCTAGGGGCGGACGGCATACAAGCTCATACCCTTCCTCGATTTCCTCAAGATTTTCATCAGTACGAACTCCGGCGAACTGGACTGCACGATCCAGCGCGGTATCAGTTCCCGTAGTTTCCAAGTCATACCAGAAAAAAGATTTAGATTTCATTATCTGACAAGCATATCAATTTAGGATAGGGTGTGTAATTCCAAAAAGAAGCAAATGGGAGTCTCTTAAATTTTCAGAAAAAATCAAATTGCGCTAATACTGGGACCCCTTTCAGCAACTTTTCTCTTCTTAATTCTCGAAAACTACGGGTGGAACTCGACGGCATGCTGGGCGGGCGCCATAGCAATGGTCTGTGCCATTTGGTGGATTTTTGAACCTATCCCGATACCGGTAACTTCTTTAATACCGCTGGGCACTCTTCCCTTGTTTGGTGTATTAAGCCCGCAGCAAGTCGGACAATCTTACGGGTCTCCAATGGTCTTGCTTCTACTAGGTGGATTTATAATCAGCACAGCAATGGCGAAGAGCGGCGCCCACCTAAGGGTCGCGGTGGGAATGATTAATCTATTCGGTGGCCAGAGCAGCAAAAGGCTTGTATTCGGGTTTATGTCGGCTGCTGCTGTTCTAAGCATGTGGATATCAAATACGGCTACTACCCTTATGCTACTTCCGGTAGCTCTAGCTACGATACAACGATCGGAAGACACAAGAATAGCTACTCCATTGCTTCTCGGAATTGCTTATGCGGCGAGCATAGGGGGCATCGGAACACCAATCGGAACACCACCAAACCTTGTATTTAGGGAAATTTATCAGCAAAACACCGGATCGGAGATAGGATTTTTTACATGGATGTCATGGGGTCTGCCAGTTGTTTGCATTTTAGTTCCAGTCGCGGGACTCTGGATAACTAGGGGTCTGAATTACGTCGGCAAAGTGTCCGTACCTAGAATAAGTTCATGGACTACTGAAGAAAAGAGGGTTTTTATGATCTTTGCTCTGACAGCGATAGCATGGGTCACTCGAAGCCAACCATTCGGCGGATGGAACACCTGGTTTAACCTACCAAACGCAAACGATGCCAGTGTCGCGTTAATTTCGGTGGTAGCCATGTTTCTCATTCCAAATGGCAAGGGAGGAAAGTTGCTGGATTGGGAGACCGCATCTGAAATACCCTGGGGCATGCTTATCCTCTTCGGCGGAGGAATCGCGATAGCAAAAGCTTTCGCTTCTTCCGGATTGAGCGCATCGCTGGGTCAGTCGCTCTCATACATTTCTACTTGGCACATTTTTCTGCTGATTCTGGCGATCTGTCTGCTTATTACGTTCCTTACAGAAATGACAAGCAACCTAGCAACCACTACCCTTCTTCTTCCAATATTAGCTGCACTGAGCTTATCAGCTAATATAAAGCCAGAAATAATTATGGTTCCTGCAGCTATGAGTGCAAGCTGCGCCTTCATGCTTCCTGTGGCCACTGCGCCAAATACTATTGTGTTTTCGACCAACAGATTCAAGCTAACCCACATGGCAAAAGAAGGCTTGATGTTAAACTTGGCTGGAGCAATCATAATTGCAGCCGTATGCTTCATTTCAGTAGGTTGATATTAGATATAGAGTATTATTCAATCATCTTTCCTAAGAGACCATTGATTCATCAGAGGACCACTTTATGGAGAGAAAACATTTTCCATTACTGGATAATCTTTCCGGCAGAAGGCTAGGTCTATTATGTACCGACTGTTGACTCATTAACGTAATGTACGCAGACCATTTCAAGCTCAGAGAACCGCCGTTCTCAATAGCACCGAACCCTCATTACCTATACATGAGTTCACAGCATAAAGAAGCTCTCGCGCATCTCCAATTCGGGGTCCAACAAAATGGCGGTTTTGTTCTTCTAACGGGCGAAGTAGGGACTGGCAAGACAACCCTCTGCAAAAAACTGATAGAAAAATTACCTAAAGATATTGAAGTTGCATTTGTGCTAAATCCTAGAATTACCGAAATCGAATTACTTGAAACTATCTGCGAAGAATTCGGCATGAAAGTCACAAAAAACGCAAAACTAAAATCATTGATAGATTCACTTAATGAATATCTATTGAAATGCCACTCATTAGAAAAAAAGACAGTCCTTATCATAGATGAGGCGCAAAATCTTTCCCGCGATCTTCTGGAACAACTCCGCCTGCTAACGAACCTTGAAACAAACGAGCGCAAGTTATTACAAATTATTCTTTTAGGGCAACCAGAACTAGCCGAAAAAATCAAAGAAGAGGATTTAAGACAGTTCAATCAGAGAATTACTGCACGTTATCATCTAACCGAGCTTAATGAATCTGAGGCAAAAGAATATATCAAACACAGGTTAACGGTAGCGGGTGGGCAAGATAAATTATTCTCCAAGTCAGCCATAAAACAGATATTTCGAGAGAGCAAAGGAATACCTAGAGTAATAAATCTACTCTGCGACCGGTCTCTTTTAGGGGGTTACGGCGAAAACAAAAAAATCATCACTAAAAAAATGGTTAAGAAATCATCACAGGAAGTTCTAGGAGAAAAAAAGCTATTAAGAAAACCGATTTCCACAATTCTATCGGCGGCTCTTCTTGTCCAGGCATGCATAATAATATCGCTATATTCTTGGAAAGAGATCTTTTTTGCAGACAAAACAAGCTCTGACCAGTATGCAGAACACCTCCGCGATCAATCTGCCAAGATTTCAGAAAGCCTGAGGGGACACGCCGAATCATCCATCGCCTTGCATGATCTCATATCATTATGGGGTATTTCATTCGAAGACCGTCAGACAAATTTTTGTTCTCTTAGCGAAAAGATAGGCCTGAGATGCAAAGAGTTAGACTTAGATCTAGAACAGATTTTCTTCATCAACAGACCTTTTGTGACCTTGTTAGACCAGCAATTTTTTACTGTATCCAGATTCGAAAACAATTACTTCCAGGTTTTCGCGGGAGACAAGGAGTACCAGCTAGAAATTTCCGATTTCAGAGAATTATTCCAAGGAAAAATAAAAATCCTGTGGAGAATGCCTCCTGGTTATAGCGAACCACTAAAGCTAAATGATAAGGGTGCAGCAGTAGACTGGTTAATTTTTCAGTTGGCACTACTCGATAATGAGGAACCACCGGTTGAAGGAAATCTGCTTTTTTCAGAAGTATCCGTTCAAAAAGTAAAGGATTTCCAGAAAACTCTGGGTATCAATGCGACTGGGGTAGTTGATCCTTTAACCTGGATACAGTTGAATAGTGCTGGAACAACACCGATTCCAAAGCTGTCAGACTAAGATGTCATATATACTAGATGCGCTAAACAGGTCCGAAAAAGAAAGGACAGAGAAACTATCTGAGGACTTTCGTTTTTCGAATACAAGAAACGTCTCGTCGAAGACAAGCCTTAGAAAGTTAATACTGGGCGCAACGACTTTGATAGCGATTAACTGTGCGCTTGTTTACTTTATATTCGGTCAAAAATTTCTTGAACAGAGACCCCAAAGCTCCATACAGAATCCAGAGACGAAGACCAAACTCACTTTGCCGGATAATGAACCCGAAAAACAAGGCTCTTTTTATTACCCAGGAACTGCCAAGGAAGTTTCTCAGCCCTCTCGGTCTGAGGAGATAATAGCACCCCCATTTAATTCTCTTCCGACTGAATTTAAAAGTAACATACCGGCCTTCGAAATCTCGTCGCACATCTACTCATCGGATAAAAAACTACGCCTCATCAAAGTAGACAAAATCACCTACTATGAAGGCGACTACATAAAGCATGATCTGAAGCTCGAGAGAATAACAAAAGAAGGTGTGATCCTGGTTTTTTCAGAGAGGCTATTCTCTTTAGATATTGCTGACTCTTGGAATCTCTGATTCTAACGGTTTTTTGTCTCTTTTAACTGAACATCCTCACGAAGTTGAGCCAGCTTTTGATTAATAATTCGCCTATGTTGGTCTATAGAATCAATTGCTTCAACAATATCTTTGAGCTCCTTTTTGACCAAATTTAAGTCACGCTTGTCTGCTTCCTGATAAAGAATCTGATCCTCTACACGTCCTCTGAGCATCGAAATTTCTGTGATTAATTCCTGATTATCTGACTTTATTCGAGACGTCAAAGAATTCATTTCTGATAACGTGCTATCGAACGAAGCTATCATTTTCGAACTCCTAGCCTCATATTTAACTACTTCACCCTTTAAAGTGGTCAGTTCCCGCATGTTTTTTTGGATATCCGGTCTATTTTGTCTATGAGCTACCCTCCAAAGTTTATCTATCTCACTGAAATTTACTTTCACTTGTTCAGAAAGATCTTGAATTGTTTTGGATACATCCGTACCTGTTTCAGCTAACCGACTATCAAGATCTCTGATATTGCTCTGCCCCTGGTCAAGTAATTCATTGCTAATCGCAAGACTTTGCTGGACTTCATAAAGGGTGTAACCTCCAACTCCCATGATAATGGCCATGAGCGCTATAACAAAAACCAGAAATCCATTAAAATTACTCTGCTTTGGCGGTTCACTTCTTCCACTTCGCCGGTAGCTAGCAACATCTAACTGATCAGGTTTTATAGAAGGTATCTGTTCTTTATCTATCACAATCATTAAGCCTATAAAAAAGGGGCCGTCAGGGACCCCTTTAAATTACGCTTGCTCGAATCAAACTAGAGCCATTACTATATATAACAAGGCAGTCAATCCCAAACTGCAATGGATAACACCACCTACACTAGTCAAAGGCCCTTGCTTCCCGAATATCGCGTTAAGTTCCAACAAAATAATGACCAACAAAACTATGCCTAGGCTTGTGGCACTCGCAGCAGCAAGCATCGTATTTTCGCCCAACGAAAGATGACCGGATGCAAACATCATAAAGAGCATTGGCGCCGAAAAGAGGGTATTTGTTCTAGATGCGAGAGCAGCCTTAGGGGCAGCGCCTGCAGCCTCGGGCAAAGGTTCGTTCCCCTCTGCAACCCCATTTGCCGAAGCGATGACTATCTTTTGATTAGGCCATATTATAAGCCATACGTTAAGGAACATAATGGTACCCAAGACGGAACCTACTGTTATCGCATATGTGAGTCCGCTATGTCGCGCTGACAAAAGAGCTACTCCTGTCAGGAACGTAAGCATGGCTCCCCACCGAAACCACCAAAGAGCTCTAGGAACAAGCTTTTGAATAGCCCCCGCTCTATGCGCTGGCTCCGCTTCCTTAAAATATTCAGTCTGAACAAAGTTGAAATAATAGAGCAAACCAATCCACGTTATCCCACCCAAGAGATGGATCCAACGGAATAAAAAATCCAGCCCTGCCATCGAAAAAATTGCAATATCGCCCATAACTCTTCCCCTTTTTAAAAGCTTTCTTAGGTCTCATTACGACCACTTACCATTTCCCTCAGGCCATTTTATCATCGAATATTTTCAAAAAGAACAAAAAACCCCGCCTGTTGGCGGGGTTTTAATTTACTAGAACAAAATGTTCTAAATGTTCAAAACATGGCTGGCTACATCATACCACCCATGCCACCCATGCCACCCATATCAGGCATTGCTGGCGCAGCAGGAGTATCTTCTACTATCTCTGTAACCATACATTCAGTAGTGATCATCAAGCCAGCAACCGACGCTGCAGCTTGCAAAGCCGTCCTAGTAACTTTCGCTGGATCGGGAATACCGAACTTGATCATATCGCCGTATTCACCAGTAGTGGCATTGTAACCTTCGCTCCCGGACATCTGTTTAACCTTATCCACGACAACCGATTCTTCGTCCCCGGCATTAGTCACGATCTGACGCATAGGTGCCTCCATCGCTCTCCTAAGAAGGTTGATGCCTACATTCTGATCTTCATTGTCTCCAGTCAATCCTTCTACCGCAGACAGCGCCCGGATAAGAGCAACGCCTCCACCAGCCACGATACCTTCTTCAACAGCAGCTCTAGTGGAATGAAGAGCATCTTCGACCCGAGCCTTCTTCTCTTTCATTTCCACTTCAGTCGCAGCACCTACTTTGATGACCGCAACACCTCCCGCCAGCTTCGCGACTCGTTCTTGCAACTTCTCACGATCATAATCAGAGGATGTTTCTTCAATTTGAGTGCGAATCTGATTAACACGAGCTTCAATGTCATCCGACTTGCCGGAACCATCAACAACTGTAGTGTTTTCCTTGGTTAAACTAATTCGTTTAGCCTGGCCTAAATCTTCCAGAGTGGCTCCTTCGAGGGACAAACCCACTTCTTCAGAAATAACGGTACCACCAGTAAGAGTTGCAATATCCTGCAACATTTCTTTCCTTCTATCTCCAAAACCAGGAGCCTTGGCTGCCGCCACTTTTACAATACCTCTCATATTGTTCACAACTAGCGTTGCCAAAGCTTCTCCTTCCACATCCTCCGCGATAATCATGAGAGGTTTGCCTGCCTTGGCCACAGCCTCTAAAATTGGCAACAGGTCTCTAATATTAGAAATCTTTTTGTCAAAAAGAAGAATGTAAGGTTCTTCCAGTTCGGCACTCATGCTGTCCTGATTGTTTATGAAGTATGGGGAAAGATATCCTCGGTCAAATTGCATGCCTTCCACTACATCGAGTTCATTCTCCAAACCACTGCCTTCTTCAACAGTAATTACCCCTTCCTTTCCGACTTTTTCCATGGCTTCAGCAATAATGTCACCGACCTGGGTATCACTGTTAGCGGAGACACTCCCGACTTGCGCTATTGCTTTGGAATCTGAACAAGGCTGAGCCAATCCTTCTATTTCTTTAACTGCAGCAAGTACAGCCTTATCTATCCCTCTCTTAAGATCCATCGGGTTCATTCCCGCTGCAACGGATTTAAGTCCCTCATTTAGAATAGACTGCGCTAGAACTGTAGCGGTAGTCGTTCCGTCTCCCGCGACATCAGAAGTTTGAGAAGCAACTTCTTTGACCATCTGAGCACCCATATTTTCGAACTTGTCTGATAACTCGATCTCTTTAGCAACCGAGACACCATCCTTTGTTACCGTTGGCGCGCCAAAAGATTTGTCCAAAACAACATTTCTGCCTTTAGGACCCAATGTAACTTTTACTGCATCTGCAAGCGTATTCACGCCAGCAAGCATGCCCCGACGGGCTGAATCACCAAATTTCACGTCTTTAGCTGTCATAACTATTTATTCCTTTAATCTCTGAATTCTGCAGGGTGAACTATTCAATAACACCAAATACTTCACTCTCGTTCATAATAAGCAGCTCTTCACCATCTATTTTGACGGTACTGCCCGAATACTGCCCGAAAAGAATCTTGTCCCCCGCCTTAAGGTCAACGGCTTGTATAGAACCATTATCCAACTTCTTTCCTGGACCTACTGCTATCACTTCGCCTTGAGAAGGCTTTTCAGCCGCAGAGTCCGGTATAACAATGCCTCCTGCTGACGTGGTCTCTTCCTCCGTGCGCCGCACTACTACGCGGTCTTGTAATGGACGAATACTCATTTGTTTCTCCTGATCTCCTAACTTTAAATGTCCAAACACTGCTATATCGCGTGTTCCTCTCAATTTCTAAGCAAACATCTCTCTAGAACAAATCATCAGATTTAAGCAGAATTAGCACTCTTCAATTGAGAGTGCTAATAATATGGCCGGAATTCCCAGAGTCAAGTAGTTGGGCCTAATAAATGAGAAAATGTCCTCCATTTGATTTCTGCTTGAAACAGTCCCAAAACAATTTAAGCAACTTAAAGTCGGCACAATTGAAGCATTTTATTGGCTTCTTGAAACCATCTTGCTTCTTACAGAGAAAAGCCAGACCACCATAAGGACACCTGGCAATCCTACCAATGAACTCAAGACAAAGAAGGTTTCATAACCTAACAACTCGACTAGAAGGCCGGAAAAACCAGAAAAAAACTTGCCGGGCAAAGTCATCAAAGAACTAAACAGCGCATACTGTGTTGCTGTATAAGATCTATCTGTCAGACTGGACAGATAAGCAATAAATGCCGTTGATGCAAAACCACCCGAAAAATTATCAAATGATATTATCATGACCAGATAAGAAATCTCCGGTTCAATCCCCTCAAGAAAAGCAAAGAGAAGATTACTCAGGCAGACTGCTATACCTCCAAAAAATAACGGTATGAATAAACTGGATCTAACCACAAGGATTCCGCAGACAAATGCTCCGAGAATTGTCATGAAAAACCCATAAAGCTTAGCGATATTGGCTATATCTGTTTTCGTATAGCCCAGATCGATAAAAAAGGGATTGGCCATTATACCCATAGTAATATCGCTCAAGCGAAAAATAGCGACAAATAGAAGAATCCCAAACGCATAATTCCCATAACGTTGGAAAAAATTGCTTATTGGTTTAACCAAAGCAAAGCGGATCCTTTCATAAAGACCAAGTGAATAATCTACTTTCGCTGAAGAAGCGGGCGAAGAAGGTTCTTCAGCAGACAATATGGTAAAAATACCGACAAACATAAAAGCAGCCATAATGAAATAGGCTATTTGCCAGGAGAAAAAGTCAGCAGCATATAGTGCCCCTGCTCCGGACACTAACAAAGCCAGACGATATCCGAAGACATAGGCAGCGGTCATTGCTCCCTGATGATCAATTATGGCAGCTTCGATTCTATATGCGTCAATAGAAACGTCCTGCGTGGCAGAAAAAAAAGCGACCAACAACGCAGCAAGACTGAAAAAGAAAATATTCTGAGGCCCCAAAAGAGCCATCATGACCAATCCTATTACTACCCCAAATTGGCCCAGAAGAATCCAGGAGCGCCTTCGTCCCAATAATTTCGTTAACGGACCCAAAGCCAGAGAATCGACAACCGGTGCCCACACCACTTTAATCGAATACGTAATCCCAACCCAAGCAAAAAAACCTATAGCGAGGCGCGATAAACCAGACTCAGCCAACCAGACGGTTAGGGTCGAAAACACCAACAGAAAAGGTAATCCAGCCGAAAAACCAAGGGGGATCATCCGTAAGACAGAACTGCGGGCATATATCCCGATTGATTTAATAAAAGATTGGGTATAGCCGTTGTTAAAAATAGCGACTACTCTCTGAAATTATTGAATTGAAGCGGAATTTCAAATTCAGCTTCCTTCATCAAAGATATTATCTCCTGAAGGTGATCTCTCTTTTTTCCACTGAAACGAATTTTCTCTCCCTGAATAGACACTTGAACCTTAGTCTTCGCGGCTTTTACCATCTTCACCACCTTTTTTGCGATTAAACCGTCGATACCTTGTTGTACGCCTATTTCCCGGTAAAGCACCTTTCCTATGTGGTCAGATCCCTGTATCTCAATAACTCTGGGATCTATAGACCTCTTAGAAAATTTCTCTCTTAAGATATCCAGCATCTGATCCAGTTGAATTTCTGCTTCAGCACTTAATTTCACCTGATTTTCGGAAACTTCAAATCTTGCATTAACACCTCGAAAATCGAATCTGGTTTTTAGTTCTCTATTTGCCTGATCAACAGCATTGGTTACCTCATGAAGGTCTACCTCAGAAACCATATCAAATGACGGCATTTTCTTTCCTCTTATATTTCCCCATTGAACTTAAACTCAAAAGAGATTATTCCTATTGGCTATAATATTTCACGATTGCTAAAAAACCCACGAATCGAATTAAAATTGTTGCAAAAAACTGATCGGTTAACAAAACTGAACAATTAACCGGCATAGAGGTATTGTAATACACATATTAGGTTTGTTCGGAGACATAATCAGATTACTTAGCAGAAAATAAAATCTGGATTATTTCTCTATCTTTTTTTTAATAGTGGAAGGACATGAAAATGGGAAGGAGATTATCCAGAATATATACAAAAACTGGCGATAGCGGTGAGACCGGTCTGGGAGATGGGTCAAGAATAGAAAAAACTCATCCAAGAATCCTAGCCATAGGAGCAATCGACGAGCTAAATAGCGCTATAGGAATGACAATAGAAGAAATACGGTTAGAAGAGAGCAAAGCTTTACTAGGCCTAGCCGACACGCTGGGTGAGCTTCAGCATCGAATCTTTGACCTTGGTGGTGAGCTTTCTATTCCGAACTTTAAAGTTATAAAATCTGGCCACGTCGAAATGATGGAAAAAGAACTGGATTCCATGAATAAAGAGCTTGAACCCCTTGAAAATTTTATCCTTCCAGGCGGATCAAAGTTAATTGCATCCTGCCACATGGCGAGAGCGATATGCAGAAGAGCAGAGCGAGAAACGGTAGGACTTAACGAAACAGAAAAAGTTAATGAAGAATCACTCAAATTTCTCAACAGGCTCTCCGATCTATTATTTGTAGCGGCGCGGCTAGTAGCAAAAATCTCTGGGAAGAAAGAGGTATTGTGGAAGCAAGGATAATTTCTAGGATACGAGCTTAAAGCCTTTTTTCCTCGGGCTTTACCTCAATAGAGCACAAAGTTTTTTAACGCCGTTAGCAAATCTGTAGGTAGGCCTTGATATCTCGGAAGCATCAAGACTTTTTAGTTTGTGAGCCCACCCGAGATCTTTCCATCTTTTCGACCAAATACTTTGCTTTTCATGAACGGGTTCGGCAAGGATAATAATATCCGGATTAGCCCGGATTACTGATTCAAAAGAGACTAGGGATGCTTGACTTGATATATCTGCGAACACGTTTTCCGCTCCACAGATCTCAATTGCCTGTCCAACAAAGTGTTTGTCGTTTACGGTAAACAAGTCTTGATCTCCTATCTGAAAAAAAACAGACTGGCGAGCATGTGTGGAAGGTTGGCGAAGGTCGCTGATCTTCCGAAGAAATTCTCTTGACAGGCGATTACCTTTTTCAGGTTTGCCTACCAGCGCTCCGAGCCTAGCAAAAGTGCTGGCTACATGTTCAATGGCCTTAGGCTCATTCACATAAACAACCATACCTCTGTCAATCAGGGTCTTAGAACTCTGGAAGGTTCCACCAGACAACCATGCCACAATTAAGTCAGGGGAAAATGCCAAGATTTGCTCGATATTTACTGAAGAGGAGTCACCTAGGCGAGTTATCAATTTCGCCTCTTCCGGGTAATCCGAAAAACTAACGGTTCCAATGATTTTGTCTCCCACTCCGAGACGGAAAAGAATTTCTGTTAGATGAGGTGCCAGACTGATAATCCTTCCGGGCGGCTCCTCTAAAGTAATTGTCCTGTTTAGATCATCTGTTACAGAAACATTTGCTGATTCAATTGAAAATGAAAGCAATATCAGGGCCCACTGCAGAAAAAATCTTACCACTTATTCACGCATCGCCGAAGAAATACGCGACCAATCAAAACACAAACCCGGATCAGTTTTCCTTCCTGGAGAGATATCGGAGTGGCCTCTAACAGCCAAAGAACCGTATTCTTTAAATATTGCTTTGATAACCTTTTCCAAACCATCATATTGTTCGTCCATATAAGGTTGATCATCAGTTCCCTCAAGCTCGATTCCAATCGAAAAATCATTGCACCCGGACCGACCTTCATGCACCGATTAACCAGCATGCCAGGCCCTGCGGTTAAAGGGAACAAACTGAATCAACTCCCCATCTCTTCTAATTAGAACATGGCTACTTACACGCATATCAACCAAATCTCGGTATACAGGCTCAGAACAATCGAGACAATTCGTAAAAAGTTTAACTATATCATCCGTTTGAAAATTTCCGGGTGGGAGGCTGATACCGTGAATGACTACCAAAGAGAGTTCACTATCAGGACGGGCATCCTGATTAGGGCTGTCTACCAAACGAACTGGGAACAGAATATGGTTTCGGATATCCACTTTTTATTTCTTCCCGCATCGACGACAGTTAGATTAAGCCTTATCATATTAAGCAACCAGAATATTAATGCTAGTTAATCTATGAATATTCGACGGACCGGACAGGGCATGATCACTGCTTCGATGATCGGGGGGATGGCCCTTCTAACATACTTCTTCAGTGAGTTTGAAGACGGGAAAAACAACCCTAATCGCTCGCCTGAAACACAGGTTTTTGCTAACTCAATAGAAGTAGCTCTTCAGAGAAATCGACAGGGCCACTACCTGGTTGGTGGGCAGATAAACAAAAAGGAAGTCATATTTCTTCTTGACACAGGAGCAACAGACGTAGTGATCCCAGAATCTACTGCAAGAGCACTCAGATTACCCTACGGAAGGAAGGGACTTGCTATGACAGCCAACGGAAGTATTACGGTCCACGAAACGCGCATAAGGGAATTGCAAATCGGGAAAATCGTATTGCACGACATCAAAGCAAGCATTAATCCGGGTATGTCCGACGGAGCAATCCTTCTAGGCATGAGCGCCTTAAGCCAGATCGAATTTAGCCAAAGTGGCAGCACACTGACATTAAGACAGAAATTCATCTAGGAAAAACCAAAATGGATTACTTCGAGAAACTTGAAAAAACTGTTGAAAACGCTCTTTCCGAAGATATAGGGACGGGTGACCTAACCTCTAAACTAATCAGCCCTGAAAAGAAAAACATAGCTAAAATCATTACGAGAGATGAAATGGTTCTTTGTGGCAGGCCTTGGGTGGACGAAACCCTGAAACAGGTGGATTCAGAATCTACAATTATCTGGCAATTGGAGGAAGGCGAAGAGGCAGCTCCTGGGGATGTGCTGCTACAAATTAGGGGGAAAGCTCGAAGCCTGCTTACCGCTGAAAGAACCATGCTCAATTTTTTACAGCTGCTTTCCGCTGTAGCAACAGAGACCAGAAAACTGACAAGAATCATAAAAAATTCAGGCGCGACTTTGCTAGACACAAGAAAAACCATTCCCGGGCTCAGGCTGGCACAAAAATATGCGGTTAAAACTGGGGGTGGAGAAAATCACCGAATAGGTCTCTTCGATGCTTTCCTTATCAAGGAAAATCATATCAATGCTGCAGGATCAATATCCTCAGCAATAAAAAAAGCAAAACAAATAGCCAAAAAGGTACGAATAGAAATCGAAGTGGAAAATATCGATGAACTAAAAGAAGCTGCCTCAGAAAAACCGGACTGGATTTTGTTAGACAATTTCTCAATTCAGGATATGCAGCAAGCGGTAAAAACAGTGAGTGGCTTAGGCATAAAGCTAGAAGCATCAGGCGGAATTGAAGATCATGAAAATCTGCTCCAAATAGCGAACACGGGAGTGGATTACATTTCAATGGGCCAGCTAACCAAGAATGTGAAAGCAGTAGACATGACTCTGCTGTTTGATTAACCCATAAAAAGCTAATCTAGACTATCCAAAAATCTTTGTATAATTGCTTTAAATACTGCTGATTACTGGGCGGCTGACCCGAGCCAAAAAAATCTTTGTCATCAAAAACAGCGTACTTTGCCTTTCAAATCAAACCAAAAAATGTTTTAGTCGGTAGAAGAAAAAAAGGGCGCAAGAAGGAGAGAGTATGAGCGTATCAGACCACGTAGATCTTGAACAATTTATGGCCGGAGTGGAAAAAAGGAACGCCGGAGAAAACGAATTCATTCAGGCAGTGAGAGAGGTTTCTGAAGATATCTTCGATTACATAGAAGATAAAGTAGAATATCACGAAGCCCAGATTCTGAGACGAATTGCGGAACCAGACCGAGTCATAAGCTTTAGAGTCTGCTGGGAAGACGACAACGGAAGTATCAGAGTTCAAAGAGGTTATCGGGTTCAAAATAACAATGCTATCGGCCCATACAAAGGAGGGCTGCGGTTTCATCCCAGTGTAAATCAAAGCATTCTTAAGTTTCTCGCGTTCGAACAGACTTTCAAAAACTCTCTTACCGGACTTCCGATGGGTGGAGGAAAAGGGGGTTCCGACTTCAACCCCAAAGGAAAATCGAATAACGAAATCATGAGATTCTGTCAATCGTTCATGACTGAACTTTATAGGCACGTAGGCGAAGATACCGATGTTCCGGCAGGTGACATAGGAGTGGGAGCAAGAGAAATAGGCTACATGTTTGGTCAGTACAAACGTATAAGCAATAAATTTACCGGAGTCTTGACGGGAAAAGGGTTAGAGTTTGGGGGAAGTTTGGTGCGAACCGAGGCAACAGGTTACGGCGCTGTTTACTTCATGCAGAATATGCTCGGCGCAAAATCTGATTCCTGCGAAGGAAAAACTGCTGTTATATCTGGATCAGGAAATGTAGCTACCCACGCCGCAGAAAAAGTCCTTCAACTTGGTGGAAAAGTCCTAACCCTTTCCGATTCGCAAGGCTTTGTTCACGACCCTGACGGCATGTCGCAAGAAAAAATTGACTGGGTCAAGAACCAGAAAACGTTAGTTCGTGGACCGCTAGCCGAATATGTAGACCAATTTAAAGGTTCTAGCTGGCACCCAGGGGAGAAGCCCTGGGGAGTCGCTTGCGATATTGCGTTACCTTGCGCGACCCAGAACGAGATGGATGGCCCCCAGGCTAAAACCCTGATCAAGAACGGATGCATTGCAGTTAGTGAAGGAGCGAACATGCCCGTGAACCTGGATGGCGTGCATGCCTTCAAGGAAGCAGGAATAATGTACGCCCCCGGGAAAGCTTCAAATGCCGGAGGTGTTGCAGTTTCCGGGCTCGAGATGAGCCAAAACTCGGGCAGAATCTCCTGGTCAGAAGATCAGCTCCAGGACCAGCTAAAAGACATCATGAAAGGAATTCACGACACCTGCGCGGAATATGGTGAAGGACGCCTCTCAAACGGGGGTTGTGATTACGTAAAAGGGGCTAATATTGCTGGGTTCGTTAAAGTGGCCGATGCAATGCTTGCTTTTGGAGTTGTCTAGGTTATTTACTTCCGGACAACTAATATTCTTTATTTTTGAAATAGGAGATCCTAAAGATGAAAAAAGTACTCTCGGCATTCATTTCAATTCTTATGTTTTTTTCTGTGAATACTATGGGAAACGCAAATGACTCCGGAGCACCCGGTATTTCGGTGGCGGAATTCTGGATGTGCAAGCTAAATGCTGGCCAGACCATGAATGATGTTCGAAAACTAACAAAAATCGTAGAGGAATATTCTGAGTCCATAGATGGTAAAGCAGGACAGTGGATTTTCACTCCTTTTTCCGGGGACATGACTCCGGGAACTTTTGTTCTTATGACAGTGTGGCCAGATTTCGAAGAAATGGGTAAAGGTTTTCAGGGGTGGTTTGCTGAAGGGGCTGGAGACAAGGGAATGGCAATATTCAGTAAAGCTGCTACGTGCTGGCAAAGAAATTTTGCTACCATAGAAGAACAATTCGATACTATGGATTAAGTCTGCTGTATTAAAAGGAGTTCCCTAAGCGCAGGGAACTCCATACCCATTCCTTGGCTATTTAGGCGCCTTGTATCGCGTCATAGTAGACGGTGGTGCCAATATTCTTCAGATCTGGATACGCAGCTCCGGCTGCCTTAACAATCTGCTCTGTCCACCAGTCCGATCCCAGCATTTCGTCAGTAAAAGCTCCATATGCGGCGTGATTTTCAAATTCGAGAGAATAAAAAGCTGACTCCATTCCACCGCCCGCAATGGCCCGCCACAATCTAGGATTCCTAGCTCCCATCTTCTCGTGAACTGGCGCCGATGCTTTGGAACCCAGAATCAGATTTTCAATTGCTTCGGGAGTGCCCTCCCAACTAGTTACAGCGATAACAGTCATACCTTTCTCCTTTGTTGATAAATACTCGTAAAGTTAAAAAAAAATCGCCGAAAACACCCGACTTCAAATATCTTTCTCATATCCAAGGTTGCGTAAATTCGTTCGATGTTGTTCTTCATTAAGCGAATATCTCGCCAAACACAGCAATCCCGCAGGCACCAAAACAAAAGAAACCAGCACCTTGACAACGGCCAGTTTGTATACCGCCACCTCCTTCAGGGCTAATGTATTCGCCTCATCAAATCCGGCCCACTTAATCATAAACCCAGCCAGAAGAACACCGACACTTCCAACGAGTTTTGTGACCAGATTACTTCCCACCAGGACAAGACCATCGGATCGAGAGCCTGTGAGCTCCTGATGTTCTTCGACAACATCCGCAAACATCGACTGCACAATGATAATAAAAAAAACAAAGATTGCTCCATTGATAAATCCGTGAAATGCCCAGAGCCACCAAAGAGAGCTTAAGAGCCCCCCGCCAGCGTCGGGCACAAAGTCGTAACCAGAATAATGATCTACCGCCATCAAACCTATCAAGAGCGGGGACGAGACAAAGCTGATACCCCCGGCGATCAGCACCATTACTCTTTTATCTCTACCCTTCGCAATACGCCAGGTCACAAGCGCGGCCAGCAAGGAACCACCCACCATCAAGGGTCCGGACCAGAAAAGATCGGAGGGGTTGAATTTGAAAAGATGGTTATTGAAGTAGATGGTATCTCCACCCTGAAGGCCACCATTTATGGTGAAAAATAGAAACGCAAAGAGCAGTGTCATCCAGTTTCTGTTTGAGACAAGAGAAGCAAGCTCTTCGAACAATTGCCGCAAAGAAAATTGGGTCGTCTGGCCGGTTCGGTTCATTTCAATCGAATTTATCTCAGCAGCACTTAGTTTCGAGGTGCCAGAATAAGCAGACCACCCCAGCAAAAAAGTGACCCATAATGCAGCCCAGGGGTAAAGGTGAGCCTGATCCCAATCTGGCATAAGCAAAAGAATGGGAGCCATACAAAGAGAGATACCAGCTAACGCACAAGTCTGGTTTACACTGATCAATCGATTCCTTTCGGAATACCCCTTATAAAGTTCAACACCTAGCGCCATTCGCGGAACAAAAAAAACTGTTTGAGAAACCCTAAATACAACTATCAGAACTGTTAACTGGCCGAACAAAATCCACTGGGATTCTCCCAGTTGCAGCACAAAAAGAGCGAAGCAACAAAAACACATGGGAACAATTCCCATGAACATAAAAGGAATTCGTCTGCCATGTTTACCCTGGTATCTGTCTGACCAATATGCGATGACCGGATCTGAAATCGCATCAAATACCACCGAAACAAATAAAGCCAGTCCAGCCAATGCAGCGGACAGACCTAGAATCTGGTTATAGTAGTAAAGCAGAAACATGCTCAGAAATTCATTGGAGGCACCAAGTCCGATACCCGGGAACCCCCACCAGTACATTTTCCTTTCGGTATCGGCAGGCAAAAGACGCAACCACATCCATGAGATGTTATTACCGATTTTTCCTATTAAAGCATTTGCATTAGCTTCAGCTTGTCTGTCCAGGAATCTACGAAAAATATGCCATTACCTCAGGAATTCACGTGACCAAGTCTAAACTGCAGGCCCAATTGTATCCAAACAATATTAATCAACGCAGAGCCAGAACAAGGTTTCCTTTGCCTGGATCTATCGGCTCGTTAAAACTATCCATAATTTTTTTTGTAAGCGGCGCGATAGGCTTCTCTTGAATGCATTCGGTCAAGGTAACGCAGAAATTTATCCTGTAGCTCGATTCCAGAAAATCTAGCCCAGTCCAGAGTAACGGTTAGCAAGATGTCGACTTCCGAGAAAATATATCCCCAAGCATAGTTATTTAACCCTGTTTCGTCGCCGATTGAAGCCAGCATTAGTTCGAAATATTCTAAGGCGGCGTTGACGGCCACGGGCGCCTCTCCATATATTTCGTGCAAATCCTTGTGCCTTCGAATAACGTAGAGCGAGGTCGCATCCAGCTCCATCAAAATAAAGGAAATCCATTCGTCATACCTGGCTTTGCCCTCGTCCGACAACTGGTAGGAATCATGCGGCAGAACGGGAATTTTGTTTCTTAGATACCTCAGAATGGCTAAACTTTCAGAGAGCACAAATTGTCCGTGAACGAGCAAGGGAATCTTTCCCTTCGGGTTAAGTGCCAGGTAGCTTTTTTCACGAGTTTCTCCTGACCTAGGCATGATCGGAAAAGTTTCATAGGGAACGTCAAGCTCATGCAGGAGCCAGTGCACTCGCATGGTTCTGGTAGTTCCAGCACCCCACACCTGAATTATCTCGCTTGGGTTCACCAAAGATTTCCTTTACCTAGCTGAGAAGATCCCGCATCGCACACCCGATTTCACGTTTGCCTACCGGGTCCATCCCGCTCCCCGCAACATGCCCCAGTTTTGATTCTATTACCCGAAGCTCGGCATTAGGCATATGCCTGACTTCGTATTCACTGTCAGCAACCCGGAAATAGAGATCGGTACTGCCTGGCATGACAATAGCCTGACTCGTTATTTCTTGAAGTGCTCGCTCGAAGTCACCCTTGTATTTTTTATTGTACGCAATATTTGCTGTTTGCCAGGTCTGGATCATCGCGATCAGATCATTCGGTTCCCTTCGACCGAAGTAATCCTTCATGAACGAGATAACATCCTCAACAGAATCCATTCCCAGATTCCTATAGAGCTCTTCTCGAAAAAAATCCTGAGAAAATGCCCATCCCCCGTAAACTTTAGCGAAGGCATCCATTCCAATCTCCGGGGTCTTCTTATAATCACCACGATTAAATTCCTGGTCCGCCTGCAGGGCCGCTTTTGCGCCTTCCAGAAAAAGCCAGTTATGCCGAGAAACTCTTGCTGCACCGCATATCGGCAAAATCGCATCAATCATTTCAGAATTCTGAGCCCCCCACTCGAAAGCCTGCAACCCTCCCATGCTAAATCCCATTACCAGTCTTAACCTGGAAATTCCCAGCTCTTCGGTAATTAATCTGTGCTGAGCGATCACATTATCGTGAACCGTTACTAGCGGGAACCTGGGTCCATCAAAAGGCACAGACGTATTGCTCGGTGAGGAAGAAGCAGAATTGGCAATCATATTGATAATGACGAAGCAGTACTTCGACGCTTCGATATACTCACTGTCGGGAATCAGATCTAACGCGTCCTCGTGAGTAGCCGAATAAGATGTAAGAATAAGAATGCAATTATCCTTTTTCGCATTCAATTCACCTACAAGAACGTAACTTAGACTTATGTCCAGGTTAACACCTGCCTGGATCTCAAAGTTTGTTAAGAGAAAGGTCTCTTCTTTCATAAGATATCAGCAATAGTCTTTGCAAAAGATTATACCCGATAGAAAGACATTTCCTTAGGAATCGGTTTCTTCACGTTTTTTATCTCATCTTACGACTATAAGACGATCCGGGATTTAATTATCTTGGAGCTAATATCTCACATTTCACTGTTAGATAGAGGAAACTCGGTATATTCTGAATCAAAAAAGCGCTCAGCCTGAATAAATGAATCGTCGAAACTTTATACTGTCGTCCCTCTTGGCTGCAACACTTCCAATACAGGCAACTCCAATCCACCGACCGAAATTCCCGAAATCACCTTTCACGCTGGGGGTTGCTTCGGGCGACCCCACACCGGAAGGATTCGTTTTGTGGACTCGCCTTGCCCTTGAACCCCTTGAAAAAGGCGGTGGCATGCCTCCGGAACCAGTCCCTGTGACCTGGGAACTAGCTCTGGATTCAGGAATGAAAGATGTTATCAGAAAAAATTCTACGTCAGCAATTCCCGGGCTTGCGCACTCTGTGCACGTGGATATTGCCGGACTCAAGTCGGACCGCGAGTACTGGTACCGTTTCAGGTCAGGGGATTATTTCTCGAGGACCGGGAAGACAAAAACTTTGCCAGCGGAAACGAGCGATTCGAAAAAAATCAGATTCGTGACAACCTCGTGCCAGAACTATACTCATGGGTATTTTGTAGCGTACGACCACATAATCGCTGATCAACCCGATTTTATCATGCATCTCGGAGACTACATTTATGACACATCTTTCGGAGAAGATTTTCGTAAGCATGACCGGGATGAGTCACCGGAATCGCTGGAGCACTTCCGGCAAAGACACGCTCTATACAAAAGAGAAATTCACTTGCAGAACGCTCATGCCCGAATACCGTTCTTTTCCATGATCGATAATCACGATGCCGTGGAAGACCTAACCGAGGGAAATATGGCAAAACGAGCTGCGGCATACCAGGCCTGGTATGAACATATGCCCGTAAGAGGCTATCCGTTTGCCGGGGCAAACCAGTTCGATCTGCACCGGAACATCAAGCTTGGAAATCTGCTGCAGATCAATTTTCTCGATACACGTCAATTCAGATCAAAAAGAGATGTC
This sequence comes from Gammaproteobacteria bacterium, assembly GCA_002708765.1. Lineage (GTDB taxonomy): Bacteria > Pseudomonadota > Gammaproteobacteria > Pseudomonadales > Azotimanducaceae > UBA9659. The sequence goes on from PAPD01000013.1 coordinate 106,956, forward strand.
TGTAATACTGGTATCGGTTCTAGCCTAGGTTTCGGTAATTATAGAGAACGCTGCCAGGATCTCTTTGAAGAAAATAGAACGATATTAGGAAAAGATCAAACAGATTGGTTAGTCAATAAATTAAGAAGCAGTCAATCAATCTGGAATGTTCTCGCCTCACCAGGTCCCTTTTTGCCCTTTCGAATAAGAAACAAAAACAAAGAGCTTGGCTATATCGGAGCCTGGGATGCGTACCCGGAAAACAGAAAAGAAATCATAAGGGCGATTAACCAAAGCGAGGGGCACCCACTAATTCTGAGTGGAGACATGCATTCTTTCTGGGCGCTCGATTCCTCGTTCGACAAGTCTCTGGATGTAGGAACTCCGCTAACAGAATTTGTCAGTTCCTCAATATCAGCAAACTGGCCAGAGCCATTGTCGAAGCCGGTAACCGTAAGCCTCAAATCAAATAACCAAGTTAAATTCTATAACGGAGAAAAAAGAGGCTATTTCTTGCATGAAGTTCACAAAGACACATGGCAAGCTACGGCAAAAGCGATCGTAAGCACGAAGAAAAGAAACTCTGAATCCTTTGCTCTAGCAAAGTTCATTGTTTCAAGGGGAGAAAGCGGATTTCGAACGACAAAAGAAATATGAAAACGACGGCCCCAAGAAATCATTCACATTTCTTCTTTACCCGAATTTGTTAAAAAGTTAACTTGATTGAACTGCCTAGCGACTAAAAAAAGGACCCGTGCTATGAAAAAAAATGGAGCCATCGTGGGAATCCTGCTCTCACTTCTTTTCATTCTGTCGCTTAACAGTTATGCGGAGAACGCCACCCCCAATTTCGTAGTGATAATGACGGATGATCAGGGGAAGTGGGCGTTGGGGCAATATGACCCAAGAATCCGCACTCCCAATATCGATTATCTAGCGAGAAATGGTGTGAGATTCGACGAGGCCATTGCCCCCGTTCCAGTCTGCTCGCCAGCAAGAGCAAGTTTTTTTACAGGAAAAATTCCTTCCCAGCACGGTGTGCACGATTTTCTGTCAGATAGTGATAGTGGACAGGATGACTGGTTAAAGGACGAGGAACTAATTTCCGAAAAGCTCGCTGAACAGGGCTACCGGGTTGGGCTTTTCGGAAAATGGCATGCCGACACCAAAGGATGGAAGCCCGCAAAAGGATTCACAGAATGGCTAACGTATGATGAACGGGAAGTCGGATGGATAAATCAATACGAACACTCCGGAAAAGTTCATTTCTCAAGGAACGGCAAACCTGTTAAATACACCGGGGTCCAAGCGAGATTTCTGACAGAAAACACGATCAGGTTTTTTGACCAGAGCAAAGGGAGACCCTTTGCCGCTTTCGTAAATTATGTTGAACCTCATTTTCCATTTGATGGACTCCCTTCCCGGCTAACAGACTACTACAAGAACCTGGGAGAAAAAATCGTCAGACTGGAACCCGAATCGGATCTGAAACAACGAGGCGACAGAGTCCAGGATTCTCTGATCGACAAGGAAACTTTAAGAAAGACACACGCAAAAAACATCTCACAATATCTCGCAGCCATAACACTGGTTGACGAGCAGGTAGGCCAGATTCTCGATGCCCTCGAAGCAAGAAACCTGCTAGGGGAGACTTATATAATTTTTACTTCCGATCATGGACACATGACCGGACAGTACTCCCTTTACGGCAAGGGAAACGCAACAAGACCTCAGAATCTATACCAGGAATCCATTGAAATCCCCCTCATCATTTATGGTCCTAAGGAAAAAGTCCTTCGCCCCCAGGTAAGAAAAGAATTCGTCAACCTTTACGATCTCTTTCCAACGATTATCGGGTTGGCCGGTGCGGAACTTCCGGAAAACTACGACAGCCCTGCGAAAAACCTGACCACGCTCCTCGAAGGAAAAAGTCCGAAAAAATTCCGATCGTATCAATACGCTGAATATGGGAACGCAAGGATGATACATGACGGCAGATGGAAGCTTGTCCGATACTACAAGAAAAACGAAACCGGAGACCCACTGGATCGCTGGTACGACCTCACTAGCCAAGATCGGGAAAGATATGCTGTTGCGGCTCCCGAAAAAATTCATGCAAAAAAAATGATCAGCGAACTCGAGAGTTTTTTTTCTCGCTACGAAACACCCGATCACTCCGGCAGGAAAATATTTGACCTTCCAAAGCATAATGCGATGGAAGCCTGGCGGTAGAAAAAGGATTGTAATCTTTTGAAGGACCAAACATGAATAGAGATTCCCATGTCCATGGATACTGAAGAGGTTTTCGAGATCAATTGTCGAGCCTGGAATAACCAGTCCAGATCCGAAAAAAGCCCGTGGGTAATCCCAGCCAGCCGGAAAGAAATAAATGAAGCAAGATCTGGCAAATGGGACGTTATTCTCACACCGACCAGGAAGGTCCCCAGGAAATGGTTCGGACAATTAGAGAACAAATCTGTTCTCTGCCTCGCCTCGGGGGGCGGACAACAAGCCCCTATCCTTGCAGCAGCGGGAGCGAAAGTTACAAGCTTCGACAATTCCGAGGAACAGCTAAACAAGGATAGGATGGTTGCCAGAAGAGAGAATCTCGAAATTGAATGCCTGAGAGGAAAGATGACAGATCTCGGTGCCTTTTCCGATCAGTCTTTCGATATTATCTTTCATCCCATCAGTAACGTTTTCGTTCCGAATGTGGAACTTGTCTGGGAAGAATGCTACCGGGTGCTGAAAACTGATGGACGACTTCTGGCCGGATTTATGAATCCGCACTTCTATCTTTTTGATCACGAAGACATCAAGAACGGCCTTCTGCCACAAGTAAAGTTCATGCTACCCTACAGTGACACATTACATTTTTCCAGAGAACAATTACTGGAAAAAGCAGAGCGAGGAGAGGGAATCGAATTTAGTCATAGCCTGGACAAACTCATAGGGGGTCAATTATCTGCAGGATTCATGATTGCAGGATTTTACGAGGACCGGTGGACGGATGAAGCGACCCCTATCAGCAAATATTTTCCGGTCACGATGGCTACCCTTTCCTTAAAAGCCCAGAATCAATAACCTCGGAAACGAATAATAAGCATGCCAGCGTCAAACCCCTCTGATAGGATTGCTCGAACGAAACTCCTTGCGTTCGGTATACCTGAATACGCTATCTATCTGAGCTCGATTCCAATCACACTCTACATCCCCTATGTCTACTCAGCCGACCTTGGTCTGGAGCTAGCTCATATCGGATTGATCCTGATGTTAGCCCGGATCACTGATGTAATAACGGACCCCTTGATCGGTTTTCTTAGTGACAGAACAAGGAGCCGATTCGGAAGACGAAAACCCTGGATGGCAATAGGGGCGCTGATCATGATGACATCTGCCTATTTATTGTTTAACCCTCAAGGGGATGTCACAAACACCTACCTTCTGATCTGGTCTATGCTTCTCTGGTTAGGCTGGACCATGATCAACATTCCTTACTACGCTTGGGGAGCCGAGCTGTCAGACAATTATGATGAGAGGACCCGGATTACTGGATGGAGACAGGTCTTCGCTTACGCAGGAAACGTTACGGTCCTGGCGGTTCCTGCGATGGCAAACGAAATAACGGGGTTCGGAGGGCTGCCCAGGGAAGGGTTGACCATAATAGGAACCATTGCCCTCATCGCTCTCCCGACAACAATTGCGATTACGCTTTATTTCATTCCCGAAAGAAATTCCTACGGCCGTTCAACGCTTTCACTGGCAACAAATTTTAAAGCTGTCTGGAAAAATGGTTCCTTTAAGCTGGTATGGATAGCCTTCATGCTTAAGTACATGGGGGCCGCCTGGGGGTCCGCTCTCTTCATGCTGTTTGCCGTGCATGTGGTCGGAGAGAAAGAAAATGTGGCCGCCATTTTACTGGGACATTACTTCCTGCAACTGCTTACATTACCGCTCTGGGTCCGCCTCTCGGAGCGCATTGGCAAAAAAGAGACCTATATTATCGGAGGCATGATTTTTACCCTAGTCATCCCGATGTTTTTGCTGATAGGTCATGGAGATACCATGCTTCTGGTCTTTGTGCTGGCATGTGTTGGTGCCTCAGGCAGTTACTTTACCGCGATTTCAATGTCCATGAAGGCAGACGTCATTGAAATCGCGTCACACAGAGCGGGCGAGAATGTTGCTGGCGCCTATATAGCAATCTGGTCACTCGGACAAAAAATGATCGGAGCGATTGCACTAGGAATCTGCCTTCCCTTGTTACAGTACCTCGGTTTTGACTCGCAAGGTGAAAATGGTCCAAGGGAACTGCAGATTTTATCGCTAATGTATGTTGTACCACAGGCACTCATGTACGTGGGCGCGGTCGCATTTGTCTGGAGATATCCGATCAATTCCAGGAGACTGGAAAGGATGCGAAAGGCGTTCAAAAAACGCAATGCTCGGGCCTCAGGTTAGTCCCCGGTACGACACGAACTCCCGGAACATTCAAAGACTTTTTCCTAACTGTTTATTGTTTCTCCAACCGGATTCGGCCTGACTTTTTACGTAATAAACAATAAGAGCGGCCTCTGCTAGCGGAGAAAGAAAAATCCGTGTGGTCGCCCTCGCTCGGCTTTCGGTGATAAACCAGAGGGCGTCTCCTTTTGCCATTCCCATACTGGAAACGGGGTAAACGAAAAGATCGGCGACCCCCGGGTTTTTGGTTACATGAACCTTCATATGTGCGTCGGGTACCGAGTGAGTCTGGAAAATTATGGCCATTGGCTCCCTCTCAACCAGGAACATTATTAAGATTCTGAATCTCTCTTCAGGGATTTTGCGAGAGACTACTGATCCCTCCCAAGATATACTATTTTCAACTGAAACTTAACGAGAATTAGCGGATTGAAAAAAATTTTAGCGGGCATAGCGATTCTCACGACCGGATACGGAATCGCCCTATTGTTGCCTCCCGATCAGATTCCATACCTGAAGAACGTTAACTTTTCCCTCATAAAAACCGAGGCTGCGGATGCGGTTACTGACGCAGTTGATAAAATAACCGAAACAGACAAGGGCAAAGGGAGCGCTGCTAAAGGCTTATCTGATAACGAAGATTCCCGGGATCTCGAGTCAAAGCTCAATGAAAATCCGACTTATCTTCGGGAAGTCGATCTTTTCCAGATTCCCGGTTTGGGTGAAACTTTTTCGCTTAGGGTGGGCCCGCCCTTGCCTGCAGAAACTGCAAAGGATCTCCAGGAAAAGTTGCCGTCAGCAGCGCCTGCTTATGCAGCAAGATTTCAGACGGCAACCGGAGTTGCCAAGGCCATCGTCCTGTATGGCGAACTGGAAAACCGGGATCAGGCGGAGCTTCTCCGTGACTCGTTGCAGCCCGCGGTAGCGGAGAGGCTAGAGGTAGTCTATTTGCCGGCCTGTGTTGCTGAGGGTGATACCGACGATGCCGGTTTTTATTGCGGGGAAGACCCTCCCGAAGAGGTCGAGCCGGCTCCCTGAACAAATCACTAAATCCCTCAAATTTAACCCGGCACTTGAAAAAGGTAGCAAGACAGGCGTATTGTGCGAACAAAGTAGTGACAATCCGGGTTCAGCTTGGCAAACACAATAAGAAATCAGGGCAGGAACGCTATAGATCTGATCGGAATTCATACCGGAGGAAGACCCGACCTGCAGCTGGGCAGACTTCACCCTGGGAAAGCAATGACCAGATCGCTCCATGGAGCTGCCCGAATGCCCTCCCCTAACCTGGCCAGAAACCCGGCCCGCCCCCTGACAGAACCGTTACCGGTGAGACTGCAGACGCTCATGAGTTACGAAGCACCGTCCGATATAAGAAAAAGACTTGCTACTGGCATTTCATCCCCGGGCAATATTGGAAGATCGCCCGACAATTTTCTTTCCTTCGACAAACCGCGGGGTTATGGCATGACGAACCCAGACGAGGCCCAAGAAATACGATCCGGAACTATCTCGAGAACATTCTAGATCTGCTGCTCCTGCGACTGATTTTCTTCTGGGACCCCAGCCCGAGAAGTCTTTCTGTAACGAAAGTTCTTATTCTCTGGTCGGGCGGGCCTGCGGCCTAGGCGGAAGAGGCGGCGCAGCAGATGATGGTCTAGGAGGTAAAGAAGGAGCCGAGGCCGCTTTAAAGGATCGAAGCGGAGAAGCAGACGGTCCATAAACCCTCTTCCGAATACTGGACATGGCCCAGTTTGCGTTCGAACGCAAATGTTCACCAGCTCTACTAGCAGCGGCACTCAAATTTATGCTCGCGGCATGGGCCTGGAAACTCAATTTTTTGCCGGCCGAATATACTCTGTCTCCGAAAGTTCTTTTCGTGCGGACAACCAATCTCTCATCCAGCAAGCCCGAAATGTCATCTACTCCCGGTTTCTTGGGTGGCTCTAATCCAAACCAACGCTCAGGCAAATCATTAGATAAATTCTGAGGAGAATACTTAGTTAAAGGCTGGTTAGTAATCCGGTGAGCGTCAAGATAATCCATCATGTCCGCAGACTGAACCATCGCCTTATGCTCCTCCTTTTTCTCCATCTTCGAAATTCTCTTTTTGACCTTCTCCTCAGCAACCGATTTAACATCCAGATCTTCGGTAAATCTGCTTGCTGCCTTCCTTAATCGACCCAGACCGGGAAATTTCGGTAGGCCCTTGAACATGCCCCCCGAACTCAGCTCTTTTGCCGCGTCGCCGAGGCCTGTGTGTTCACTTATTTTCTCAGCAATCTCACCCGCTTTTTCCGAGACTGCATTCTTCCCGGAGCTAATTAGGCTCCGTTTCGCGTAATGCTGCATGCCTCGGCCTTTAGCCCTCGCCGCCGATCCGAGAAAGTCAGCAGTGCCGTCCTCGAGCTCATCGAAATTCGATTCATCAAGTAACTGACCCGCTTTATGCAGGTTGTATCTTTTTTCCAACGCACCTGCAGCTTTTCCTGCTCCCTTGACAGCACCGGCAACACCCGCCGTCGTCTCGGCTGCAGCCGCACCCACAACTATCGCTGCTTCAACGGGGGCTGCAGCACCCCCAGTGGCAACGGTCGCGGCCGCTCCAATAGCCGCCGCCGCTTCTGCTCCTCTTGCAACCTTGGTGGCTCTTTTCTGGAGCTTATCTGCACCAGCGGCTACCTGGGATCCAACGGTTTTCTTGTCTTCCAGAGCAGTTGCCTCCGGATTTTTCTCTCGGAGCTGCTCGTAGAGTTTCTGATTTGCTTTAGCTTCACCAAGCATATGCTCCTGTTCTTCCCATTTCATTCGCAATGCGTCTTTCTTTTCTGCATTGGTCTCGGCTTCTGCCTGCTCTTTTATTCCCTCATATTTCTCTTTAAATTTTCCCCAGGTCTCCGGCTCTTGTAGTAACTTTGCAGCGCCTGCTCTCCTGTTGATGAGCTTCTCCTGGCTTTCCATATGAATAGCGGACCGACCCCGTGCCAGAACAGCTCCAAGGTCTAACTTACCCGTGCTGTGCTCGTTTCTAGCCGACTCTTTTTTTTCAAGCTTTTCCGGGCTAGGTCTCACTATCAGCTTCTCTCTGTCTACCTCCTTTCGTTCCGGTGCTAAAGATTCTAATAAATCCCGGTTCTTGGCGGCCGTATTCGCCAATCGTCTTTCGTCACGGGAAAGAGATAAGCGCGCGCGTAAGTTGTTCACTCTCTTCATCATCGGACCGGCGCCTGCCTGCCTTTCCGCAAAAGCATGGACTCGTTTTGCTCTTTCATTTGTCGCACGACCAGCGTTCTCGGTATTTAACTTCTGTGTCTGTTGTAACCGATTTTTTTCAAATTCTTCCGAGTGATCTCCTTTTATCCTTCTCCTACTCATCTAGACACCCTCTCCTGAATAAAATTCTATGTATTGTCTCGCTGTCAAAAAATGATCAGATAATCCTTGCCCCGGGACTCTTTTCTTTCTGGCATTTTGAAGTTTCACTTGCCCGGGTTCCCGCTCTGCTGATAACTGGCTCCCCGGGGGTTCTGGTGACCAGCACTTCGAGCTAGCACCTGAGCATTTCTCGCGGCCTCTGCATTGCTTGAGCGCGCCTGCGCTTTATTCTGATCCGGCCCCGACACAGAACCTCTCAATACTCCTACCGCTTTTTTAAACCCCTCACCCAACAGATTACCTCCGATGCCTCCGCCAACGGATTTAGAGATTGCCCCCGCCGCAAGTCCGATCCCCAGGCTCCCCGGCTGTCTCTTAATATTATCAACGGAACTCCCCCCTTTTCCGTCGGATTTCCAATTACCCTGAGCGGCGTTCCCTCGGACTAACTCCGAACTGATGTTTCTCTTGAACATCTCGTCTCCCGATGCCCTCTCACCCCCGTGCTCCGCCTCGTAGGCCTCATGGCCAGTCTTCGCATAGCCCTCGGCTGCTTTCTCTGCAAACTGCCCTCCTCTGTAAGACAAGCCCGCGGAAATAACGCTAGAAGCAGCCGCGGTAGCCACAGCACCCGCTCCGGTTATACTAGCTGCTTTCGTTACCGCTTTTCCGACCAAACCGACATTAGCCGAGGCCATTCTATAATTAGACGCGGTATCTTCCGCCTGAGCCGCCTCCTGATTTTCAGCCAGGTAATCCTGGGTGGTCGATCTTATCTGTCCAGCGATGCCTCTTGAATCTTCGCGTTCCTGTCTGGCATGAGTAAGACCCTGCGTTAGTCGCTCCGGAACACCTAAGCCTTTTGCTAAACTCTCGGCTCCGGCATATAGCTTGTCTGCACCAATGCTGAATCTATTGCTCAATGAATCCTCGCTACTTCTTGATCGCACCCAGGCATTTTCCATTCGCTTTTCTTCGGTGACTTGGCTTTGTTTATGCATAGACCCCGGTCCCTTTAGAAGGGCAGCGGACAAAGCCGGATTATTGAAGGCACTCCTCACACTGCTCTCCCGGGATTGGCCAGGTCCTTGAGAAACGACGCCTACCTTATTCATGTCGAGGGCAGCATTGGCACCCCTTCCCTGCGCAGTCGCTTCAGCTCTCTGGGAAGCCGACAATCTCGAACCCATTGTAAAACCGAGACTGGATCCCAGCCGGGAGATCTGATTCAGACCAAATTCCTTCAGATTATTTGCTGCTCTTCGGGCTTCTCCGATGTACCCACTGCCCGCCTGTGCCTGCGCACGAGCATGTGCCTGAATCCTGGTTTGAAGACCTGTCTCTTCCTTCGTCGCCATTGCTATGCTACGCGAGTCGAGGTCATGACTGGGCGTCCTTGTTGTCTTTTATTTCTTCTAGACCAACCAGGTCAAAAATATTCAAGGTCCCGCCATGATGAACAAAGAGTTCGTGATAAAGCTCGGTCGTATTTAATCTGCCCCAGTCTATTGCCTTGAAAATCAGATAAGGAACGGGACTATGTGCGTCCTCTCTGGAAAGATATTCCGCTGCCGCCGATAGGCACTGATAGGCATGCTCTCGACTTCTTATGAAATCACTTGCGTCAGGAATGTCCTGTCCTCGATCTGTCGTGATCTCTTCTCCCGAATTATCTTCGCTTTCTTGTGTTTCTTCGAGGGGAACCTCCTGGACTTTCATTAACCCCCGACTCCTGAGTTGTTCTCTCAGGTTAGTCTGGATCTGATTAAGAAGCTCAGAAAGACCCGAGATAGAGGGAGCCTCGGTCCCGCACCGTCGCTCCAGCACCTCCCCAAGATAACCCAGAGCGGAAAGACTCAGTGAAATGTTTTCATTGAGATCTTCAAAAAACTGATTGGGAGAAAGAGATATGGCATGATGAACCGTTGCGAGTCTTGCGATCTCGTCAGGGAACCTTTCTTCGCTTTTTGGCAGAGTTTCTGCTACAGAACTTTTCTCCCAATCGCTCCAGGTGTAATCAGCCTGGTTATTAGTTCTGGTAAGCGGGATCTGCTTGAGAACCGGCTGCAGCTTTTTGTTCATCCAGTGAAACAGGTTTGTCCTGTACTCAATATCCCCTTCGTAAGCCAGAGGGTAGATCTGATCCCAGAAACGATCTGCCAGATCAGCAATCAATATGACTCCCTCAGCAAAACCGGCAAAACCATTCAGGTGAATCTCGGCTTCCAGCAGCCATATCGCTAGCTGGAGATCTTTTGTGCGGGTAAGTAGAGCCTCGGCGCTTTTCTTTTTCACTAGCCCCCAGTCCGCCTTTTTAAGATCGTGTTGCCACTCCCCCATGGGCAAATTAGGATCATCAGCCAGCCTGGCTTTCATTATTTCGTCGTAAACCGGATCCAGTTTAAGATAAACGCCGCAAGGATTTTCATCGGCTATGGGTTGAAGATAGATATTACCTTCCTGTTCCACCAAACTATTCTCTTCTTGAAAAGACATCAGAATTAACCTTTTTTTACTTCAGGGGGAGTCGCGGGAAAAAGAAAAGGAACCTTTAACGCTACCCGTTGTTTCGTTTCGGGATCGATTCCATATAGAGTCAACCTAAGCAAAGCATCCAGTTTCTCTACCCCGCCACTGACCGGATTCAGAATTTTTGCGTCAAAACCTAGCAGCACAGATTCTTCATTAAGTGCTTTTTCATCATAAAAACTTGAGCGGTAATCCTGAATAAATCTGAGCAGACTCCAGTAACCACCCGATTTATATTCCAGAGTCTGACGAGGCATATTTCCGACAGGAGACAACAAACGATAGGGCGAACCGGCAGCCCACTGCAAAGTCAGTTTCGTAAGCTGGTCAGGCCTCCAATATATAGTCTTTAACTCTCCCGGGTACTCGCCTCCGTAGTCACCCACCTGCAATCGCCAGCCACTGAGGTGATCAAGATACTCTTTACCCAATGCCTCATCAAGAATCACGTTAAAGGCCATCTCGAGCTCAACCCCGGGAGAATCCTGCCCGACAACTGAACCGACAATCTGATCAAACAGTATGAGCGCGTCATCGAGGTCGTTGATAAACTGCTCAGCCTCTTCATATTGAGTCTGCTTCCATGCGAGCACCCTCATGCGTTCAGCAAGTCCATCGGATTTCCCTGCATAAACGGTCTTGAATTGCTTGAGATTAGCAGGAGAAAGTGACTTGGCCTTCGGGTGAGAATTAAACGGATAATAAGGAGCCAGAAGTTCCAAGAAGGCACTGGAAATAGCATCATATTCTTTCTCTATCCTGGCTGCCTGAAAACTCTGACAGTGAGAAATAGAGCGGTTCACAAGTTCAGCGGTCCGGTTAGCAAAAACGCTATTACTTTCCGGTACAGAAAAAGATTTTGTGAGTTCAGCGCAGTTGCTTAAGTTCAAAGACGCAAAATCACCCAGGTAGAATTGTTCGAGAATGTCGACATCGCTAGAGGGGTCTTTGTTCTGCTGCTTGTTGATTTCCACCAAGGTGCGGTGCCAACGACTAAGAAGAGCGTGACCAGAAAAAGCCCCCCCGGTGTTGGTCAGAAACAAAACGAGCGGCTGCGCATAATCTCTGCCGATAATTCGGGTTCTCTCGGACTGGGCGGCCAGGTAATCCTCTATCTGGTTTTCATTATGAAGCCCGAACAAAGCCTCAGCATATCGGTGAGCTTTCCAGTTTGCCTTTTGTCTAGGTTGATAGACCCGGTTAGCTTCGTACAACCTATCCACTTGCTTGAGCAGATTGAAGGCGCTCTCCTGACTCTCCTGCAAAAGGCGTCGCTTTGCACCCAAAAATCCTGTTTGTTCGTAGAAAGAGATAATAGCAAGCAGAGGATTAATCGCTTTTTTGAAATTTGAAACCCGGCTAGCAAGTTCAGCCTCCCGTTTATCCACAGTAGTCAGGGAAATCGACTGACGCCGGGCTTGCGGGATTTTTGCGGTTTCGATAACTGAAACCATCGCCTTCTGAAGTCTCGCAAGAGCAACTGCCTGGGCAAGATATCCATCGTCCCGATCACCTGACTGATCAGGCAGATACAGGGAATTAAAGTTGGTTGTGGCGAACCCGCTATACTCTTCGGCATAAGTAAGCGCCTGGTTCAACCTGTCTACCGACCAGAAAAAATTGATCTGATTGGTCTTTTCTGAACTCCACTGCTGCCCAGAAAAAGAAAGGCCCGCGACCTGATCCAGAAGATCGAAGAATCGGCCAATTCGCTCACCCACTTTAGGAGACAACCGATCCTCAAAGAATACCCTGCTATATAACTCTCCTTGCAGATTTTCGTTGTCGGCATTTAACTGCTGAGCGATATTCGTTTCGCAATTTCTTTCAAAATTCTCGATATCCCTGCCTCGGTCAAAAGTGATTTCCCCCATTTCGTCAAGCTGACTAGCAACGCTGCTCAGCTCCGAAGATACAGTGTGACAGAAATTGGAACCCGAACCGCCCAGCCAGTTTTCCCACATGAAGTCGTGCCAGCGATCATAAGCCGCTAGCCCCGAGGCGGAAATTGAAGCCTGGTCAATCGACAGACTCTCTAACCGCCTTAATTCGGAAAGAAATAAAACGGGGGCAGCAACACGCTGACGCACTGCCTTGGATTCCTCTCTCGACGCACCAATTAACTGTTCCCAAAGATCTTCAGCCTTTGACACGGCATTCGGACAATCATTTTCCCCAGCAGGAACAAGTCGAAATTCGTTGTTGGCTATCGCATTCAGGTATAGGTCCGCATCATTGTAGAAAGTCTGCGGCAGTTCCTTCTGAAACAAGTAGTCCACGAGTTCGGCAAATTCCTTCGCCGTCGCCGACTGCGCTCCCGAATTCGATTTTTCGACCATCAGCTCGTGCAGTCGAAAATATTGATTAATGTCATTGCTGACCTCTTTGAGCCACACCTCGAACTTCTCTCCCTGGTATGCTCCAGCAGTATCAAAAAGCTGCGGTCTCACTTTCTCTTGAAGTATCTGGCGGCCCCGACACTCCATGACCGGGAAGATATTTTTCGAAAAAAACTCCCTCTTGAAATAATCCTCCAGCAAGATATTTTCGTTTAACCAGGCGGACCAAGGAACAGCACCGCAGCAATACTCCAAGGAAGCATTCATTTCCGCCATTGAACTCAGCAGAGGCTGTATCGCATCAAAGCCTTCTCTATTGCCCACCACGTTATTGACCCGATCAATAGCAACATCGAGTTCTTGGTGTTGCTCATACATAGTATGGAAATCGTTAAAAAACCAAGCCACAAGGCCCGCACCTATCGCTAAAGAAGCAAGCTGAAACCCTCGCAAGCGCGCGCTCGATGAAAGCATCCGCTCCCTCCGGGGAAAACCGAGTTTGGACTCAGGAAAGACCTTTCGCTGAAACAGGCCGGTGAGGAAGCGGCTTCTGCCATTTGCTTGGATCTGTCCCGTAAAGTAAAGGCCTCTGAACATCAGAGGATGAGCCAAGACTCCCGGAGAAAGCAGATCATTCGCTAACGTGTTAACCGGTTCCCGGAGATTTTCCATTGCGGGTCCAAGCCCCAAGAAAGCACCATCATGACCCGCATTATCTCTAGCGCTGAGTGCTAACTGCTGCGCTCTGATCTGGGTTAAAACGTGGTTAAAGGCTTCATCGATCCAGTCTATCTTGAACTGAACATCCGGTGCATAAGGGCTTGACCAGCCAAGAATATCATCTTGGAATCTGCGGTTATCATCCATAGCCCAGAATTCATGAAATCCCTGGAGGGATTGCATATCGCTGACAACCAGATAAACCGGGAGAACAAAATCAACCTTCTGCTGAACCCGCCTGAACTCCTGATAAAGCCACTCAAGTAATTTATCTCTTTCCTGTCGGTCTGGAGACATCAGATCCTTCGCCGAAACCGAGAGAATGATTCCGTCCATAGGGCGTTCGGGTCTCTGCACGAGCAACTCGGAAACAACATCATCCGGGTAGTCATGATAAACCACACAGCCGTCCTCCATAACAAGGCAGTAGCCTTCTTCGTCACCGGAAGTATCCTTGAGGCTTAATCGCTGGAGAGTATCTTCTCCGATATCAGAAACTAGCGCCGATGCAGATTCATCGTGCGAGAGCAGCAAAAAGACGGGAAGCTCGTAGCGTTTTTCTCCGGCAGCAGAAAGCGCATCTACGTTAGCAAACGCTTCTCTTACTGCCCTCGATTTGCCAATTTTTTTTGGCCGTCTCGATGAACTCGAAAATCTAGAAGCGAGACCAGCCACCTGATCGCGACCGATATTGATTGTTCCGATTCCGGCAGGCAAAAAAGGAATCCGCAGCCTTAACTGCCGCCCGCTTCTGAAAATAAACCAGACCACAAAGGCGACAATTACCAACCCTAGGATAACAGCTATCCAGCCCCCTCCGAGGAAATTTATTGCGCGATTAAAAGCGCGGATTAGTGCTTCTGAACTCATTCTATCGTCACCTCATAAGTCCTAGGGACGTCATTAGCCAATTATAGAGATAGAACGCCGCCACCCCGGTCACGACCACATACCCGACCAAAAAATAAATGGCCCTTCTTCTCCACCTTGAAATCGGTGCAAGCCTCTTGGATTCATCATCCTTACTAAATTGGACAAGGTAAGGCTGATCATCAAAAATAGCCCGTCTCACATCTACGCTCCAGTCCGAGATACAGGACAAAAGCTGTCGACGGTAGAAACCCAGCTTTATCTGCTTGCTTAACTTGCTCTGTCCAAACCCGATCCACAGAATATGTAAATAAACCGCGCAAAGCTCCTTGTCGAGTTCGGTAAGAGATTTCTTCTGGGTTACCAAAGATATTTTCTCGAAAACAGTAACTCCGGCATTCCTTGTTCCGAAAACTCTCTTTTCAAGCAGAAAATCTAGCCATCTGCGACTCAATCTTCGGTGCTCATCGTCAGACTGGTGCCACTTGACCGATATAAGCAGGAGCTCGTCAACCAAGGAAACGAAGCCGTAAACCATCTGCTCAAAATTTGACTGTTCCCGCTCGGTCAGATGTTCCCTAGCATTTCTCAACTCTTCTTCAACCTGATCAGCCATGCGATTCTGAACGTATCGCTGAACATCGAAATTCAACGTTTCAGGCTGTCCTCCTGTCTGAGATCCCGATGAATCGTCCAGCATCTGTTCGTCAGACAAAGCATTTTCAGTTTCCTTCTCCGCCCCGCTTCCCTGAAACTCACCCCGGACATGCAGCGCAATGTCTTGGCGTAGCAGGTACCAGCTTGCTATCAAACGTTCAAATCCCTCTATTATCGGCTTATCCAGATTCATATTAATTATTCTTTAAAAAACAGCTCACAGTTTTCGGTCGAGACTCATTAAGCTTTTCATCAGACCCGGAGATTATTATCTTGTCTCCGCCGTTAATACCAAGATCAGCGAGGTAAAAGACTTCACTCGAGCCGGCGG
Source organism: Gammaproteobacteria bacterium (assembly GCA_002708765.1). Lineage (GTDB taxonomy): Bacteria > Pseudomonadota > Gammaproteobacteria > Pseudomonadales > Azotimanducaceae > UBA9659. The sequence continues at coordinate 122,217 of PAPD01000013.1, forward strand.
TCAGATTGATATCGGAAAACTCTCTCCTGGCAGATCTCCTGGCACCCAGATCTCTTCTCACCTCGTAAAATTCGTAGTCCTCTTCCCGGCAGATGTACGCAGCGGCAATCCATTCCTCTACCTTAGAGCTGGAAACACCTGGCGGTATCTCGAAACCAAGCATGATTTCCGAACTATTCACATCAGAGGGAAACTCAAGAACAAACTCCCCCTCGCCTCGGCTAGCAAAAGGCAAAGTCAGGAAATGGAGCCGAACTTTCTCCAAGGTTTTCCCGATAAAGTCGATTACCGGGAAAAAAGCAGCATCGAGATCGTTATGGTTATACTTCGGCCACTTCGGAGATACAGGGTCCTCGTTCAATGGTGCAACGCTGGCTGCGAGTTCTACCAAAGCCTGATAAATCTCGAAAGGTTGCGAATTTGCATCCAGCAGAACTTCAGCTCTCGGCAGCCGGCTAACAAGATAATTAATGCGTTGCTTCTCTGCCTCCACGGTAAGCCCGGAGCTTCGATCATCAGCAAGAAAATTCCGGAGCTGGTTGGCTCTGGTTCGCACGCTCGCCAGGGAGGACTCTATTTTTTTATTCAGGGACGTTAACTCGGAGGATACTCTCGCACCCATCGTGACTATTGGTGGAGTATAAGGAAGCGACGTAAAACTGCCGTCCGCGGACATCTCAAGCCTGGCAATAGGGAAGGCAGTATAACTGGGTGAGAGTGAAGCTTCCTCAACCAGCCGCAGCACCGGCCTCAACCTGACAACATCAACACGATTATTCAGATCATTCTGATCCGGGGTAAGACCTGCATTGATACTTTGATAACGTTTTAAATCAGAATCTTCGTCGCTGGCGCAACCACCAGTTATCTTTGGCAAAGCCAGACACACACTAAAGGGTTTATTCGAATCCATCTCCAGCTCCTTAAGATCAAGGCTTAGCTCACTGTTCGCGATGACCGAATCCTGGGCCTCGTTAAGTTTCGGGGCATACTGGACTAATGTGCCGTCGGGCATTACAGCCTGAATCTCCTGAACCAGCAGCTTTTCATTAGCCAGAGCCAGCTCGTCGATCTGGCAGGAGATAACCCCCCAATAAAAAGGCGAAACCCGCTGCAACTGATGCGCCAAAAGGTTTTCGATATAGAGGTTTGACTGCTGAAAATGGTGAGGGGAAAGAAACATGCCCTCTGTCCAATGCACCTGATCAGGCAATTTATCTAAATTCAACATGGTTGCACTGTTCCTTTTGTTGTTTCCATCGACCCGGGCTTCTTAAGTACCGGACTGGGTGTTGTTCCTACATTTAGTTTTTTATCAAGAATCGTAATCCAAGGCGTTTTTAGTTTCGTCAAATCGTATTGCCCGACGTTCTGAACAAAAATATGGACCACTCTTGCCAAATTGTGGCCATCTGGAAGATCATTAACCGCCGCACTATAACCCCTGGGCAATTCAATCCGGACCACATCCATCTCGTTACCATATGCAAAGCAGTAGCCTTCCCGGTTGTCAAACCATTGCTCAAAGCTACTTCCGCTCACCACCGCTACGCTAGCATCGCTATACGCAAAGACGATCTCGGCAACCATCGCGTGTTGAGGCGCGTCTTTAGTAACAAATACTCCAACTGATTTGACCTCGTTAGGTCCCATCCCCACCAAGGCAGTTGAACGATCGATAAGACCTGCAGCAAGGTTGCCCAGACTTCCACAACCGGGGAGTGACCCACACAAAACGAAGAGGCTTATTAATCTGATTTTCATGACATCACCATCACTTTGACTTGGCTGGGTGTGAGATTAAGACCAGCTGGTATATTGGCAATCGTTCCATTTTGGGTCGACACATCAAGCATCCGGGTAGTTGGCATCCCCCCGAAAAAGGTTCTGAAACTCCCTAATAGATTTCGCTGAGGTCCTATAAAGCGACTAGAAACGACGCCACCCAGAGGAGCAGAGGCCTCGTTGCCTGAAGAAATAGGTGTCACCGTCGCCAGATTATGAACCGGCATCGCGGTAATAAAATGATTGAGGACATTCGGTATGGCAAGGTTCGACATTGCAATATTAGGAAATGGCGTAGGCACGGGACCAGCCGGAGTAACGACATTACAGATATCTGGGAATGCTAAACTCATCGAAGGTAATTGTGTCTTACAGAACATCGCTCTATCCCATGTTGATGCGTTCCGCATCCATCCTAAGATCACGCTTTGCTGTAATAACGTGATTTTCTGAATCCGACAACACTGTTCCCTCGGCTCGGAAGTGCCAGTTAGTTGTCTTCGTAATTATATTTTTCCCAAGCTGGACAAGATTTTTTCTTACTGTCTGAAAAAGATCTTCGACATTCATTACGAGCTTGCCCAGAGGGGCTTCTATCAACACATCTCCGAAACCTCTCAACTCAATATCTTTAGTGGACCTGACAGAAAATTTACTAGCTCTTAGCTGTATATCACCCGCCCCCGGAGAAGATATTTCAACACCGCTCCCTGAATTCCTTGCAAGGACAGCGACCAGGTTGGAGCCTGAGGCATCGCTGCAACATAAAACCTCATCGCCTACTTGAGGCTCAACGAGACAACTGACCGCTCGCTGGGCAACCAACCCGGAGCGAAGCAGTGCCTCGCCATTTCCTGCTACCGAAACCACCCGTTCCTTTACAAAGGCTATCGCACTCTCTTCCTGTCTCTCTGCTATCTTTTTCAGCATCTTCACTTTCCTTTTTCCTTTCGACGAGGTTCGTATTTCCGTCAAATTTTCCTACTATCTTTCGAAAAGAATCGCGTCCACTTCAAGTCGTTTCTTGTCAATAGGTACCAGTCCCAATCCTTGGGACTTCGTTAAAAACTCATCATGATCAACGTTGTGCCAGTTACTGCCGCTGACTGAGGAATCATTAAAAAAACATTCTTCTATTTCCGCATTCGAAAAATCACTGAAGTTAAGCCCGCAGTTAATCATCTTGGTCTCGGCCAGATCGGCTTCCACCCACCTAGATCGATCCAGACTGACCTGTCTGAACTCGCTGTATCTCACCTTGGCCCGATCAAAGTTTGAATCCTCGAAAACAGAGCCGATAACCCTGGAATGCGCTACGGAAGAAGTCGAAAATATTGAGCGACTCAGATTACTTTTGGAGATTGAAACCTGATCAAATTCGCATCCAACAAAAAGACATTCCAGGAAAAATGAATCTGTTATCCGGTTTCCAGAGAAAACGCTATCATTAAAGGAACAGTTCCGGTACTTAGCCTGATCAAAAACCAGCCCGCTAAAATCACACTTGATCATCAATCCTTTTTCAACGGCAGACGGCAACCACGTAGCAGACGAGAGATGGCCTTCATTTAAAGAGAAGTTATTCCAGCGAATATCTTGGAATACTGCGTTTGAGACATCGCACTGATTAAAGGCACTGTCCAGCAAGGAAGGACCAGTCCAATCCGTATTACTAAGGTTTGTATTCAACGCCATTAATTGAGAAATTTTACTTCCAGAAAAAACGGCTCCTGATAGATTGCAATCCATGAAAGAAAGATTATTCAGGACTTTCCCGTCTAGGTAGGCTGCCGACAGGTCACACTCCACAAAGCCCGCATTCTCCAGGCTCGCCTTTCTTAGACCGCACCCCGAGAGATTGCAGTTACTGAGCACAGCTCCTCCAAACTTGGCGTCACCAATTATGCAATGGCTAAAATCTACCTCCGAAAATATGACGCCGTTCAGGTCAAGACCGCTTAAATCAGCCTCAAGGGAGACTTTTTCGATTGGTTTTTTTAATCGCATATGACTAAGCAACGCTTCGATATTCATCTTCCAGCCTTTTTAATTTTAGGGCCATGATATTTTTTGCGGATAGGTAGTTACTTCCCGAGAAGTCCGAAAGTAAAACGTCGGAATCATGAAAATTGGTCCCCTCAAGTTGAGCGTTAACGAATCTGGCACCCGAGCACTGCGAAGAAGCCAGAACAGTCTCTTTCAGAACCGCTCCCTGAAAGTCTGTTTCATGGGCAATACATTCGTAGATAACAACATTACTCAAATCCGTGCCGCTCATTTTCATGCTTCCCAGGTCGCATCTAATCAACTTCGCTCCTTGCCATGAAGAAGATCCTGCCCATACATTCCTTAAACCACAGTCCTCAAAATAACTTTCCGAAAACTGGCAGCCCGTTAAAAAGGTTTCTCCCGCAAATTGACATCTGGAGAATTCACAGTTAATGCTGAGGGCCATCTGTATATTGGTATCGCAAAAAACTGCCTGACTAAGCTTCGACTCATTCCATCTTGAAAGCATCAGATTCGCATCGGAAAAAATGCACCGATTTACCAGACTACCTGAAAAATCCGAGCCGCTCAGATCGCTCTTCATGAAGCCGGTATCCGAAATCGTGCACTTTGTCAGGTCTGACTCTCTAATTTCAGCTTCAAAAGCGTTGACATTACAAACTAACGAGCCAGTAAAAAGAGACTCTCTGATCTTCGCACCTATCATCTGGACACCGGTCAAATCGGTGTCACGGAAAAATACTCCGGCTCCTGATACGGAGTTAAGGTTGGCGTTAGTCAGCTTCGCACCGGAAAAAAAAGTCCCTGAAAGCTCGGCGCCGACAAACGACACATCGGACAACGACGCCCCACCAAACTGAGCTTCTCTTAGATTGGCGTTCTCGAAAATTGAACCAGTGAGGTCCATACCACTAAAGTCTATCCGGCTCAGGTCAGCTCCTGAAAAATCTCTTTCGGTCAAATTCTCGCCAGCGGCAATCAGTTCCAGCATCACTTCCCGTAATGCTTTTCCAGCACAGCCAGCCTTTTTTCTACTCTCTGAGGACGGCTCGACCGCCAGACGTCTTCCAGCGAGTTCCATTTTTCTTATTTCATCTGCCTTTTCCTGCGCAATCATCTGAAGCGGTTGCTCTGGAGGAAAAGTTGAATCATCAAGGTTATCCGGAGCATCAGGAAAAAAACTGTTCGTCGAGATCAAACCATCAACTAGAGAGCTTCTGTTTTTTGCTGTCTCTGTTGCCTTCCGGACAAGATCTTTTTTTTCCTTCTTTTCATTCTCGCTGTCGCTATCTTCCTGGTTCTCTGCTTCTTTCAGCGCGTCATTCAGGCCGGGGATCCCGTTCAGTTTATCTTTAATAGGAGTGCCCAATTTTTCCTCCGCTTCCGCTATTCGCTCCCGACTTGCTTCTACCATTGGTGCCAGGTCCAGATCACCCGTTTCTTTAGCCAAGGGCGAGACTACGTATCTGGGATCAATCGGTGGCGGAGCTTCGCCCTCCGGAACATCGACATCATACTCTTCCCTCATTTCTTCCCGATATGACTGCCAACCCTCCTCCATATCTTTATTGATACGGTCGATTTCTTTCCCATGCGCATTTTCTTCCTCAAGAATTTGTTCAGGACCTTTTTCAGGTGAGAGGTCGGAATCCCGCATGATACTGTAAAGAGCAGACTCAGGATCGATCCTCTCGAGTAATGCCGACTCGTAGTAGTTTTTTGGCCTCGGTAAATCCGACAGGTTTTCGTAAGCAAACATCAGATGCCGGATCTGTTGTGCTGCAAGCCTTTCTTCTACCAGGCATTGGCCTCGGCAGATGACCAGACCCATTTCCGCCTCAGGCAGAAAAATAACTGTCTCGGGGTTCGTCTCTATCTCTTTGATTCCTGCATTATCTTCGGCAAAGCACCGGGCTCGAAATCCCGGGAGGCTTCCTTGAATACTGGAAAACTCGCTGTGCAAATTAGTAAGTGAGAACGTTTCACTGCCCTCAAAGCCGGCGGACGTTTGCTGGTCCGGTGACGCTCTGTTATACAGCTTAAAATCCATATCCGCCGGAAGGTCCGGGAAGTCTTTACCAAAATACTCATCATCGTAGGTCCCGGCGAAGTTCCTTCTGCAGGCAGCCGACATACCTATCGGACCGAATCCTGCTGGTTCTATTCTTTTTCCCGGCTTGCTGGTTCGATCACCCGGATACTCGAAATTGGGCAAGGCGACCTTGATGAAGCCGTCAGTGTCAGCTGTCATTGGCCCCGTTCCCTCAGGATTCACCGGATCACCACTTTCACCCCAACCACGTTCCCAGGACAAAGGCATTGAGACAAAGGGCGCGGGTTCTGTTTTTCGGTAACGGAGGAATTTTTTCTGCCAGATTCGATCACCTGAGACCACCAGATTTTTCTCCAAGCTCCCCAGAGTAAACCCTGCCTCGAGCTCTCTGACAGGCTCTCCATTAGGCGAATGTACCTTGCCGAAAATAAGAACTTCACTTTTTGTTTTAGGCATACCTTCATCAATATACTCGCCCGGGGTCATGATTTTCATTGCACGAGACCAACCCTCCGCCTCACTAAGAACCGAACTATTTTTTTTCAGATCAAAAAAGATCATCGGAGACACTACAAGGAAGTGCTTCTTGTCCCTGGAATAAGTGCGATGAATCAGTCCGATCTTTTTTGGCTTGAATATTCTCATCTTCTTATATGATCACCTTGATAGCTGAAAGAATTTCCATTCGCAGACCTCTGATTTCTCCCTCGGTTCGACCGGGACCAGCTTTCATCTCTGTCCCTCCACCCACGAACTCAAACGAGTTTGACATTCCGGTTGCACTAAGGTTAGTTGAATACGTAGTAGCTGAAATACCCGTGCTTTCGAGAGTCGCCGATATATTTGTTGCACTCCCAGTTGCCGACGACGAAACCGACACTCCGCTTACCGATTGACTCGTGCTAGCCGCAACACACGAACTATTGTTCGAAAAGCCCACTACTGACTCGCTCGAAGAGGACCCGGTCGCTGATCTGTTTTCACTTATTCCGACAGCCTGCACCGACGCATTGAGAGACTTTCCGTAATGGTAAGAATAATTTTCCGTATCACCGTAGGTCACCGACGTATTCGTCGAACAGAGATTTGAAGAATTCCCACTCTCATGAGGCTCTTTGTTCTCGGCCACAAAGCGACTACTACCGTGAAAAGAAACGTTTTCCGTTTTTCCAAACGTTACCGATTTGCCGAAGCTATCGCCTATTGTCCGGGAAGTGGAATATTGCACAAAATCAGAATCCTCATCATCAAAGTCCTTGTCTTCCTCTGAGATGCTGTCTTCAACTTTCTTGTTCAGAGCATCTATGAGCTTGTTCGGAAAGATTCCGCCGACCTTGGAATCGTTTTTGCTAGTTCCAACCGTGGAATGACTTTCACTGGTTCCGACTGTGGAATAGCTTTCACTGACTCCAACCGTGGAATGACTTTCTGTAAGCGCTGAACGACTGTGGGAGAAGGAATCACTTTCATTGAATGAAACACTGTTAAACTTTCCCGTAGCTCTGGCCGTCTCAACGATATTTTCGGCTACGGGAAGAGCAGTATCTTTATTCTTTCCCATACTAATACTCGCTGAATCACCGTAGCTGGTGTTGTAGCTGTCCCCTACGGATGTGTGGACAGTGTATCCGCCTGGCATGATATTTTTGCTGCCTTTGGATTCCAGTGTCTGCTGGATTTCCGGGACTTCTGTTTCATCACTGGACTTGCCAACCAGCACATAACTACCAAGCTCTGGTACAGTAGTCATGTGACTTGCAAGTTTTACCCAATGACTCCGTATTGAATCTTGTGCATTTACAAACTTGACGTATAACCCTCTGCAACTATAAGACTGATCTTCCTTACCCTCTTCCCTGTTCTCAACAGTATATTTGTACGACTTGGACTCATAGTCGAAGACCGGGGTTTTAGAAAAGTATTTTTTCTGGGTGTGCTTCATAGACTGTTTTGCCGAAGGGCCTGGCACTTTGACCACGATGGCCAGAATATTTCCCTTGTGATCACCTCCTGATTCGAATTTTGTTGCCAGAAATTTCTTGTCCACGGCACTAAAGTGATTGCTGTATGAACCATCCACAGAGGCAGTATGAGAAACCGAAATCGCGACAAACTCCTTGTTATTAATTTCCGGACGGACCGGGGTGCCAAGCCCCTTGAAAGGAGTCTTGTCTGATGCATCATCCCTGAATGACTCCTCGACATTAAAGTAATACCCCGGCTTAAGTTCAGCACAAGCGCTTTTTCCGTCGAGCGATGCCTTCCCCGCAGAAATTTTCTTGTTTGCGGTGTCAGATCTCTTGTCGGCTTCATAGTCTGTCGCTCCATACTGAACCACGTGCATTTGCTCCATATTCAACGTCGGCTTTTCATAATCATCGTTATGGTGATATTCGACCTCCGAAGTATTAGCCTCCTCCCAGGTCGAGTGCTGCTGAGCGAGCATAGTACTGACACCTTGGGTCGTCAGATTCTCCTGGTATTTGAAATCTGAAATATAGTCCTCCCGATCCTGCCCACCTTCGGTATAGGAAAGTAATAACGATTTGACTTTTTCTGTTTCCTCCGAGAAACCTGATCGGTTAATCTTTCGCTCATATATCGGTTGATAAAAAGGCTGATCAGTAATAATCATTCGGTGATCTTTGTCGGAATGCTCGAAGTAGTAGAAAAGATTCACTTTTTTCATCAGGCCCGATATAAAATCAAGGTCCGTTTCACCTGTCTGAATCCAGTCCTGCTTTCGATAATTTGCTAGTCCAAGAGCGTGGGTTTTGTGCCTGATATTATTAAGTGCGAGAACCGTTTCGATGACCTCCTTGATGGTTTTATCCTCAAAGATCCTGTAGTGGCTCTGAAGACCTAGCCGGAAAATAGAGGGCTTCACCTCAAGGTGGTACTTCCCTCGTTCGGCCATCGCAAAGCTTGTCACAATGCCGTTAAAGAAAGAAACCGGCCTTTCGGAAGATCCGACCAGGCAAGGCTTAGGCCAACCGCCAGCTTGCAGATTATCCCCTGGATAGGATCCGGAGCTTACGTCTTTCCCGGTCTCGGGGAGACCGATTCTCACCGAGACATTGCTACCGATGATCTCATCAAAAAGGAAAGACAGATCTCTCTGTGGAGGGGTATTCTTCCCGGGCGAGTCCATTTTAGTGCCGGAACCCTCGCTCCCTGACCGACCCGTGTTGAGAGAATGGGCTAACGGATTGGAAGTTTTCCACCATGGGGACGAATTAGTGCTTTCCAGTTCCAGCTCCTGATCCCGAGATTGATGCTTGTCGTGGGGAAGACCACCCGACACGTAATCGTTTGCTGCACATTCCAGGTTATAGGTAAAGGGTTGGGATATCTCTTCGGTTCCCGAAAATGTCTGTAGCCGCATAACCGAATCTTCAATTTTTCGATCATTATCCATGGTAATACACATATCAAGACTGCAACGCGGCGTGGCCAGGTCCGGAACTTTCTCAAGAAGCGTCTCTCTTTTTTCCTGCTTTTCCGGCTTATTCATTACGCCACCTCACTCATTTCATTTGAATCAAGGGAGGGACTTATCAGGAATTCCGGAAAACTATCCGTTTTGACAGACGAGTTCGTGTTCTTCAACCAGGAAGTATGACCTAACCTGAAATCTATCTCGATTCTGGACTCGGGAACACTATCCCACAACAGAACCAGACCTACTTTCACTTCGTGAAGACCGTCTACGAGCACTGAAACCAGTTGACAGAAATCGGTGTGCTCCTCGCCTCCCGGGAGGAGATCCAAGCATCTTTTTCTTGAATCAAGAAACAGTCTTAGACCTATCCTGCTGGAGTTAGCCCAGTATCTGCTACCGAGACCTGGCCCCATCCCAAGACGAGCCCCCCCATCAATTCTTGCTCTATATTCCCTAGGCAATTCGCGCCAGGATCCCAATCCCGGTTCGATAGAGATCTGAATCCCCAGGGTCTCGGTCAGAATGTTCTTTAACAAAGAGTAGTTGATTCGCCGATTCGCTAGCGCAACGGAAAAAGTCTTCCAGAATTCACCATATCGACGGGGCAATTTTTCTACTAGAGACTGATTCGTTGGAAGACCGGATACCGACTCCAAAATTTTTTTATGTTCGCCATCGCTATCCGACCCGTTGAAAAGCATAAGCCCGAATCTTTTTTTCATCTTGAAGAGCGAGTGGAGCAATCTGTCGTTGAAAATGTTGATGAATTCGTTGGGTCCCCGGTTACCGCTTGTCTCCTCTCGATAAAACAATTCCGAAAAAATATCCGGTAAGGGGCCATTCTGTCCGGACAGATTAAATCCGTTAACTAGCATTTTCAGTTCCGGCTGCTCACCGTTGGTGCTGATCTCTACGGCCTCGATAAAATTGGCTTTAAAAGCCGCAGAATTCTCTCCCTTTAAACGCAACGCCGAGTATGCTCCATCCTTAGGATCAGTGCTTTCGAGAAGACGAAGAGCCTGAAAGAAGTTAAATTCCGGACCCATCGCGCGCAGGTCGGCTACGCTAGTATTTTGTGTCCAGTCATCGGTTGCCATTTGAATACTCGCTCATTTCCTAACTTAAGTTCTAGAGATGAAAAAGAGTTTATATGCGAAAAAAGCGCAAGATATTGATTAAGAACCGAACCAAACAGGGTCGGACTTCCTTCAAACTTCCTTTCATTTAGAACCAGGGTGTATTTTGTGCCTTTGTAATAACCTCGCCAGCCGCCCTTCTTTGAAGGAGCAACGCTCTCTTCTGCGTCAAGCTGCTCTATACTTTCTATCTGACGTTGCCCTACAAGATCTTCCTGATTAACGTAAAGATCTAATGCCTGCCTAAGAGAGTTTCTGGCAGTATCAGTGTCAGACAAAGCCGAGTGGTAGAGAGATAGATGAGATATTAATTGCCATTGTCGTTCACCGCCCAGGCTGCTTTTCTGGTAGCGGGTTGGCCTGCCGTTAAGCTTTATGGAAGTCAGCGGGCCACTTCCTATTAAACTAAACTCCTGCCCGGGAGGCAAAGATTCGCATAACGAATTATTACAACACAGCGTCTCCGCAAAAATTGTTTCCTTGCCAGGTGTATCTCTCTCATAATCGGAATTGAATAGAGATATCCAGACCTCGTTGCCCTGCTTCTTTCGGTGGTAACTTTCCTCGAACTGTGAAAGCCAGCAGTATTTGTCATCTGTTTGCTGGCCTACCACCGGGGAAAAATAGGGGGCTAATTCTTGTTGCTCTCCTTTCGAATTTATCGAGAATACCTTGTCGACTCGGAATATTTCATAGGCATCATGTTGTTCTCTATCCAAAGAAAGACGATGACGATACTCCTTGCTGGTCAAGGGAATCGGTTCACTGGTTTTCTTGAATATATTGATTACCGGAGCGCAATTAAGCTTAATCGACTGATCATTTACGGGGATAGTCTCTGGTAATTTTTCGTTCAGAATCAGCGCAAAACTTCCAAACTCAATGGTATCTTCATCCTTACTAACAGGGCCAAGACTATCCAGGCCAGCTAATTCAAAAAACAGAAATTTTTCAGGGAAAGCAAAATAATCATGCAACAAAGTCAGACCCAGCTCCTGCCTGGAGTCACGTGGAAATATTCGTTCATTGTCTTCGAACCCATTAACTTTAAAGGCACTACTATCAAAGATTTTTTTGACGTTTCCTTCATGATCCAGAACGGCCACGCCAATAAGGTGACGATAGAGCAATTCAAGAAACAGAAACCGATATTCCTCCTCTATATTGATGAAGAACCTCATCGGCCTTCCGAAGTCTACATTTCCAGCAGCACCTAGCTCGCTCTCACCAAGTCCGATCCGGAGCACTGACTGCGCCCTGGAGAAACGCCTTTCAATCTCCGGGTATTGAGTCCCCATTTCCTTTTGTACCGACAGAACTTTGAGCGGCCAAAGCAGCGCATCGTAGCATGTAGAAAACCGGCACTTCTTCATAATCGACAGTTCATCAGACGATTCGGATATATTCACTGGCTCCATCACCGAGCCACCCGGTAAAAGATATCCATTACCAAAGTCCGCGGCAAAACCATCGACCTCGAATTCGGCAATCGACATCGAAGGCGTTGATGCCACTAACTGAGGATAAAGTTGCTGAAGCAGGATAGTCGGTAGCTTGCTAGACTCAGACTCCACCATCAGTCGCAAACGCGAATGCATCCAGGCAAAAGATTGCAAGAGGTGCTCGACGTGAGGATCCCGAGAACGTCCCCTAGAGAGAGACAATTCAGCTGCTATGTTCGGAAACCTTTCTCCAAACTGCGCAGCATTATCTCTCAAGGCTTCCATTTCGGAAACGAAGTAGGAGTTCAATTGGTTTCTCGATACAGCTACCATTTCCTATCATCCAGTCATTGGAACCGACACACCGAAGCCATAACTCTGGTGATCAAAATCAATCTTTCCCGATATCAGAAAAACCTGCTTTCCGTATCTATTATCATCTTCTGATATTCGAACTTGACAATCCTTCAAGCGCGGCTCGTAAAGCGCAATTGCTCTCTGAACCTCTGAAGCATAAGCCGTCAGGCTTTCGTGATTGACATCAACATCGGTAATACTTTTCAAACCATAATTCAGAACGCTATCAGGGAAACTCCCCTGATCCGAGTCCAGACCATAGAAATAACTTTTCTGGGAAAGAATTCTTCCCAGTTCTTTTTCGATCGCTAGTCTCAGATCTCTGAGACTAGAATAACCCTGCGGCCGTCCATTCTTCGCAGGAGAACACAGTCGATCAAAGAGAAAACGCATTTCCGTAAAATCCTCTCGTGATTGCGATCATCATATGGGCCATTTTTAACCCGCCAATCAGGCCATTGGTCCACGGTTTCTCGCAACACTCCAGTCATAAACGTAGCTACCCGTAATTCTTGCCTGACTATCCTGATTTGCTGTAGCCCACTGGATATCAGTGAAGTTGAGGGTTATCTGCTCCGTCGCCATGTCATTCGGATGAGACTGAGCCTCTACCGAAGAAATCATGCAATTCCAGAGTTTTACCGTCATGATAGAACCGATAATACTTGGTCCATCCAGGTTGGCGTTTCTGCAAAGAAAAATCTGCGTGGGATTCGCGCCATCGTCTATAGGAGCGGCTGCAAGGCAGTGCTTGTATAAAAGAGGCGATGTCTTATCGAGATATTTCGTCGCTGTAATATCGTTCAATGTAGGTCGACCCGAGGTCCTCGCCGCGTTACTGACGTCAGTGGTCATCTGCTGCTTCATACCGAAATGCATTGAAACCAGCTCAATACAACCGGTCAGATCTTCGCCTGTATCGACAACTGTTCCATCGATCAGGCTGGCGCCCTCAAGCTCATCAAGTCCTGGTTTTAGTAATACTAAGTCCATAGCTTTATCCTTTCCTTAATCCTCTGGTTAAGCCGGCAAGTCGGCAACTAAACGAATTGACGCTGTAAGCTCTTCAAGCTGGAAGTGTGGTCTGAGAAAAACTGTCGCTCTGTAGGCTCCAACTTTTCCTTCAACATTCGACACCTCTACTCTTGCTTCGCGAAGCGGGTACTGCGCCTTAACATTCTGGGGAGGCGAATCATCCAGGAGAACATATTGAGCTATCCAAGTATTTAGATAATCCTCTACGTTCTGACGAGTCATGAAGCTACCTATCCTTTCTCTCATCATTACCTTGATGTAATGAGCAAACCGAGATGCCGCCAGCATATAAGGCAACATGGCTGACACTTGCGCATTCTTAGTCGCTGACTCAGTCAGATACTGCTTAGGCTTGTTAGTGGTCTGTCCACCAAAAAACGCAGCTTTGTCCGTGCCTTTGCAATGACAGATAGCCATAAACCCGAGATCGTTCAATTCCTTTTCCCGGCGATCTGTTATGGAGACCTGGGTAGGACAAGACAGAGTGATATCGCCATCTTCGGTTTCAAAAGTATAAGCGGGCAACCCTTCAACTAATCCACCACCTTCAACACCTCTGATAGCGGCAGTCCAGCCATAAAGAGAGAAGGCGTTTGTAATGCGTTGTCCAAGGACATAACTCGGATTTCCCCATAGCACCTTGTTCGCGTCAACCTGCTTGAAGGATTCTTCGGACTCTATTCCCTCTTCATCCTTGGAGATTGCCAGAACAGGGTTACCCTGCTTGTCGCGAACTACTTCTCCTTCTTCATCAAGCTCGTACCGGTTCAGGCTAACGTCTTCATCAAAAAAGATACCTTCTACCGGATTATCTTCATGATGGTAAGGAAGACGCATCATGACTTTTGGCAAAGCAAGTGTTAGATAACGCGAGTCTTCGCTTTCCCTGAAAGATCTCCATTTGATCAGTTCCGCACTTTCAAAAATCTTCGAAAGATCTCTCGGCTTATGTAATTCGGCGAAATCCTCCATGTCGAACAGTTTCGCATAAGCACTGCTAATGAAAGGAGCATGAGCAGCAGCGGCAACGTTACTAAGTTTCTCCATGAAGTTAGCGTCGCGAGCACTTCTTCCCAACTCATAATCTCCTATAAGGAGGCTGTAGGGTTCTCCACCAAAAGTGCCATATTCATTTTCGTAAACGATCTTGAACAGGGCGCTCTGATCAAACTCGATTGCTTTATCAAGGTCCTTGTACAAGTCTTCATAGCTGATGTTGAGAAGTTTGAGTTTTAGATCCTTGCTTGTTTCAGTGTTCATAACAAGATAGTGCAGACCGCGCCAGCTGGCTTCCATCGCCTGGAAATCATCATGATGCAAAACGTAGTTGAGCTGTCGACTAATCAACTTGTCCTTTTGCGCTATCCGAGCCGAAATAAGGCCTCCGATATTGACGTCATCTCCTGCTTTCTTCAAGAGATCATCTTTCACCAGAATCTGTTCGACAAATTCTGCTATCAACTCGAGCGCGTAAGGAATCTGGCTTTCTTCCAGAGTCATCTTGCCACGGTTCAGAAGATCGTCAATAACTGACCCTTCGCCACGTTCCTTTGCCGGGAAGGCCGCCAATATAGCATTATCCCGGTCTTTGGCGTTCTCTATCCCTGCTGACTCTGCGAGAGCTTCTTTGGCTGCTTCAACCGCTTCCTTAAGCTCATCCGACTGATCGGAAAACTCGAGAACACCGCCCAGCACTTTCAGCAAAGGATCGTTACCGTCAAGCTTACCGAGGAAATCACGTAATCTTGATCTTTCATCGTATACAGATTTCAGGTCATCAACCTGTTGGAGAACCCTAACCGGATCAAAATCATCAATATCTTTAAATCTGATACCTACGCTCAGAGTAGAACCCGGTCCAGGCAAGGTTTTAGGAATCTCGAAGGCTACCCGAGGCTCGATCGACTCCATCACCTTGTTGAAGTTATCTCGATCTATCTGAACCATTTTTCTATCACGAACAGGCGGTAACACTTTTTCGGATTTGCCAGAGAGAGGAGCAAGAATTCCCACAATAAATGGAATCTCCTTCTTCTCGGCAGCTCCACCGGTCTCTACGTCATAGGTAATCTGAACACGCGGTGTACGCACTCTGCTCAACTTGTGTTGTGTGCTTTCTGCCATTTTCATGCACTCCCGTTTCTCATATAAATTTCTCTACCACCGTGGTGGCGTTTTTGTAATACTCCTTCGGTCACAAGATGTGCCAAAGCAGCCCTTATCAGAGATTTTTCATCCCGCAACCTCTGTCTTGATACCCACCAATCTGCGATGCCCTCAAGCGTATCTCCTGCATCCGGATGAGTATCGAAATACTCTTCAATCTCCTTAGCGACACTTTTGATTTTGGTGTCCTCAGTTTCCTTGGTGTCGGTGGCTTGCGCCGCACTCGTAATAGCCATAATTTCCCTTTCTTGACGTTTGAGTTTTTTAAATCTGAATATTTATTTACAAACACTGTGCCAACTTTTTAAAAACCTATAACCTTATGTTTTTTAAAAATTATTTATATTTTTGGGAAAGAATAGTGAGGCGAATCAAACCCGGAGGTTTTACGACCAAAAATCAAAAGAGGTAATAAAAACGGAGGCTCTGGAAAACTGGGTATGAAATGCCTCATGGGACCAATTAGTCCCGGTGCATTATTCGGATAACGTCAAATCGGAGAAATTAAACAAATTTTTTAGAATCCAGAGAGCTAATAAAGGTATCAATTATCTCTATACGTAAGACTTTCTGTCCAGACCGTGCTTCTGCATAAGCCGGCTAAAGGCTCTTCTCTCTTTCTTAGCTATAGTTGCTGCTCTTGAAATATTACCACCGGTTTCTTCTAACAACTTGTGTAGGTAATCTTTTTCGAATTTCTGAATAAGTTTTGTCTTCTCCACCGCAAAACTTTTAAGTTCTTCATCGATCAGTTCAATCTCATCATCAAACCTGTGATTCGGAAACAAATAACTCAGATTATGGATATAATCCGAGTCAGTCATTAGAAATGCTCGTCTGATCGTGGTCTCTAGTTCACGGACATTCCCCGGCCAAGGGTATTTCCTTAGTTCCTCTAGGACCTCTCCCGAAAGATACTTGCCAGGATGATTCTCTTCCATTGCTAACTGGGCAAGATAATACTGGGCCAGAAGAAAGATATCTTCACCACGCTTCCTGAGAGGCGGCATGGTCACGTTGAGAATATCTAGACGATACATCAGATCCTGGCGCAAGAGATCCTTGTCAATCAGTTCTTGCGTATCCTTATTAGTCGCGGACAAGACTCTGACTCCAACACGTTTCACCTTATTACTGCCGATCGGCCTTATTTCTCCTTCCTGGAGGTAACGCAACAACGAGACCTGAGCCTTTTGACTCAGAGCATCTACTTCATCCAAAAATAGCGTACCCCCATCAGCGGTCTCCAGAAGACCCACACGATCACTCGAAGCTCCAGTGAAAGCGCCTTTCTGGTGCCCAAACAATTCACTCAGAATGAGTTCATCAGTAAAAGCGCCACAATTAATAGGTACAAAGGGTTGTCCTCGCCTATCACTGATGTAGTGGATAGCTCTAGCTACCAGTTCCTTCCCCGTCCCACTTTCTCCACGAATAAAAACGGAAGAGTTATTACGGGCGACTTTTTTTATAGCTTTCATGGAATTCGTGTAGGCTCTCGATCTGCCCAGAAGATTAAGCTGAAGATAAAACTCTTCGTCCACATCTTTATTATGGAAAGGCATTCGCTGAATAATTTTCTGCTCGCAATGTGAAATCGCTCTTACGATCTCCTTTCCCGAGCCCGTCCAATGGATCGAATACCCTGACTTATTATTTTCCTCATATTGCTCAAGGAAGACATCGATAACTTCCGCATTATTCGGATTAAAAATCGGTATGGGTTGACCTGCTTTCTGCGATAAATCGTTGTAAAGATGCAAAATAACGATAGGGAGCTCTTCCTCGATTTCGTAATCTGGTGAATATTCAAGCCACTCGACATCTCTCAAGCCCTCTCGAGCTAGAGAGAGCAGAAAAGCCGTTCTGTGTCCTGGCTTAAGAAAAGAAATAACCCGGATTTTTGTTTCACCAAAAATCATCTGTTGACCAACCCTCGAATCGAAAGAAACATCTTATTGATGAATCAATAATAATCAAATCATTATTATAAAATTTTACGTCACTGAGATTGTCCAGCCAGACACTTCTATGGCCACCATCCCGGCGAGCGCCAGACTACCTACCAGAAAAAGGAGAAACCGATGCATTACAGAATTATAGGTACATTGAATGATAGAATGAATAATCCGGGAACCCACGTACACCCAGGCTAGCATTACCTGTGTCACATCGGCACTACCAAGTAGAGCCAGAACCAAAGCCACGACATAAAATATTGTAGGCTGCTCATGCAAGTGATTGTAGTTTTCTATTATCTGTCTGACTCCGCTCGGCAACTTCGATGAAATATCTGTTGCATGAGCGCCTTCCTGGGGAGATATATTATTCTTTATCGAATAGGGTATGCGCGTAGCCAACATCCATAACAGAATTAAAAGCGTCCACGCAACGAGAACAATGACAGGTTGAAGTATTTGTGCTTCCATCTGGTTTTTCCTTTTTCAATTAAACAAACGGCTCAAATTATATCCTGCTTTTGGTGCCAGAAGCCCATATCGAAACTAGCTCCACGGAATTACTGTTTCAGGAACAATCAGGATTTTCGCAGTTAACCGGAGAGCGGCATCACTACTTTTCTGGCAATATACACTCACCTGCTTGACTAACTCCCCCGCGAACGTTTGATTCCAATACCAGTTCTCGATAGCTCCTAGCTTAGCAAACCCGGGTTGTTGAATCGCCGCTTCAACATAAAATGCCTTTAGATCGTCTGTCGCCAATTTAAGGCTGTCAGCCCCATTATTATTGCCGGAGCGAGAGTCGAAGAGAAAAGAATATATCAATGGCCCTAACTCCATTGGAGAGAGACCTGAAACACCGAAAGAGGTTCGGCCAGACAACACTTTTCCTCTTTCATACCAGGGACGCAAAAACGCTATCTCATTCTGGATATTTTCTGTGGGCGAGGATGCTATGGGAGCGTCAAAGGATACAGGGCAAACCCAATCTTCTTTATCGTCCGCGGCCTCCATAGCCTCTTCTAGAAATTCTGAAAAAACCGGCCCGTCTGTTCTAATTAGAAGGCCCAGTGCCGCATCGAGCACCCTATGTTGAAATTCTTTGTCGCCAGGAGACCCCAGAGGCCGTCCTAGCGCAAACGGCAAGGACAAGACTCGCGGTGGAGCGATTTTCTTTGCTTGCTGAGGGATCAGAGAGAGTGCGACCGTAGGAATTCCTGAACGTTCAAAATAGTGGGCGAGCCCGCAAACTGCGCGCGTGCAGGCGGGTCATATGGGAACCAGGAGCAACCCGTCTACTTTTTCAGCGCGCAGTAAACCGGACAAACTCTCCGCCGCTGGCTGCAGATCCGCCGGGGATACTGCCCCCATAAAAGAATAATGGTAACGGGATAGCTCACCTATCTGTCCGGACAGAGCCTTCTCTCTTAGGCGGTCGATGGGGAAAACAACATTGTAGTCTCTCACGAAGCCGGTGCGATCGAAGTTTACCGAAACATGGCTCATTACCAGATCTCTATCATCTTCTGAATCAATCACCCGGTAATCTCTCGACTCCATCGAGAAAGGTGTTTCTCCTCTATGCATCAACCCGGCTGTTGAAACTAACGCTATCTTTCTTTCGCTGACAGGAGCACCACCTAATGGCGGCGTAGGCACGTATTCGGGAACGGGGATATTGGCAAATATTTCCGGAACTTCATCACTTTTCATTTAATCGAGCCTCTATATCCAGCAGCAACTCACTCACTGCATTGAAGAGAACATGCTCTGGGTATCATCAAACGCGATAAAACTCTTTATCTTTCCGTCAACAACTTCAAATTTGTGCAGTGACTCTGTTTCAAGGTCCTCTGCGGTCATTCGCAAATGAACAAATACAGTATTCCCAACAGAATACCGGTTGATTTCCTCTAATGAAAAGCCAGGCCAATGAACGGGCAACACTGAAAAAACATTTTCAATAGTTTCCTGAGCACCGACGTGCGTTCCCGACTGGGGAAGATCTCCTAAGATCCTGAATTCGAGGTCATCCGTATGAAGAGCTTTCCAGCCCTCCATGTTTCCCGAAGAAAAGGTTTCATAGGCTTTACTAACCACCTCTGAGGGTGATTTTCCATTCTTGTGATGCTCGGCCTGAACATAAAAGGAAAAAACCAGCAAAACTAAAACAAACAATAAATTTCTCATCAAACCTCTCCTTATTATTTGAGGAACATAACCAGGTCAAGCTAAAGTCTTATATAGCCTTGGCTCTCGAATAAGTAATAAAAGCGTCAGGGCCTGTGTTCGTATTTCCGGTATCTGGACCTGAGATTTTACAAGAAAATACAAAACGTTCGTGGCCACAGTGCTTCTTGTTCAAGACATCATCACAATATCTCTTGCGATAGATCGCGACGCTTTTGTCCTGGACGTAGCATGCTACTTGTGCCTTTCGCAATATTTCTGTTTCACTTGTCACATTATAGTTTTTCCCGAAACGCCACTTATTTCGATGCGCTACCTCTACATTCCTATCACTGATGCTTACCAGAGCCGGGGGCTTGTATTCATATAATGAAGAACATCCACTCAGAAAAATAATACTGCTCAAAATACCCAGAGCAAAACAGGTAAAAAGGTTCCTCTTCAACAAATCAGAAAATTTAGCCATGAATTAATTCTACCCCATAAAAAAGATGGCGGTTAATCAAATATACCTGCATAAACACAGTCATGTCAGCGCCTATAAAAAGACACCTCTTATCATCAATCCTGACAGGCCTCTCGCCGTAGTGTCTACGATTGCTTTTTCTGCTTCCCGCTTCTGATCAAAGGGACCGATTAACACTCTATGCCAACCGGGACCCGCCGTATTAACAAATATGGTCTGCTGAGTGTACCCTTCCAGAATTATTGCGGCTCGCATCCGGTCGGCATTATTCACCGAGGAAAATGATCCCAGCTGCACATAATACTTTTTCTCTGCTTCAGGACCTCTTTCTCTAAAGGACTCTCCGAACGTCGAAGTTTCTTTTAAAGCGCCGGAAACATCTTCCCTGATCTTTTCTAGCAGCCGTTCCAGACGAATTTCTTCGCTTAGATTTTCTGGACTCAACTCCTTCCATGCATCTATATCAATAAAAAACGAGACTGAAACCCCTATCATGAAACCCAAGGCAAAACGAAGCATCTGACGCCTTCCTAAAATTCTTCTAAGAAATTAGAGAAACTCTATCATTATCAACTAGGTTACTCACTGAAAAATATCTAAACAAGGCCCCAGATAATCAGTCAAACAAACACCAAATTTTTTTGATTCCAGTGAGAAAAGCGGCCACTATGGAAAGAACATTAAAAAGCTAGCGAAAAACAGATGCGCATTTACAAAGCAAAAGAAGATGATCGGCTCGATCCCAGGATAAAATCACTTTTAAGCGCACTTGAATATGCGAGACCTGCTATCACGGACGTGCCCGACAGGGAGACCCTCCTTTTGGAATCAAACTCATTCAAAGAAAAGGCAAAAATGAAATTGCTTGAGGGGATTTTAAACAAAGCTGATACGGAAGCCATTGCTCCCTCCGATGGGCTCATGATCAAGACCCTCTGTTTCTATTCAAGCCCGGATAATAATGAGATCAAGATCCAGTGGATCCGGCCGGACAACGACGATGTTCTGCCCTGCATCTATTATATCCATGGAGGAGGAATGCAATTCATGTCCTGTTTCTGGGGTAATTATCGCGCCTGGGGGAAAATCCTCGCCAAACAGAATCTTGCAGTTGCCATGGTCGATTTCCGAAATTGCGTTGTCCCCTCCTCTGCACCAGATGTCGCCCCTTTCCCGGCCGGCCTTAACGATTGCGTATCAGGCTTAAAATGGATCTCAGAGAAATCCGGAGAACTGAAGGTAGATTCGCAAAACATCTTTATTGCTGGAGAAAGCGGAGGGGGCAACTTAAGTATCGCTACCACTATGAAAATTGTAAGAGATGAAAAAAACAATACCCTGATAAAAGGTTTATACGCTTTATGCCCTTATATTGCGGGAATCTGGCCGTTAGAGAAAAATCCTTCGTCGATAGAAAACGAAGGGATTCTTTTAACCCTGGCCAATAACAGAGGCGCAATGGCATACGGAATAGAGGAACTGAAGAACGAAAACCCACTGGCCTGGCCTGGCTTTGCTACACAAAATGATGTGATCGATTTTCCACCCACCATGATAAGCGTTAATGAATGTGATCCTCTTCGGGATGAGGGAGTAAATTTCTACCGGCTATTATCAAGCTCCGGTGTCAGGGCCCAGTGCCGCCAGGTAATGGGAACGCCTCACGGACTTGAGATCTTCCCATCTGTTTGTCCAGACATTAGCCGACAGACAGCGAGAGACCTTGCTGGCTGGATAGAAGAGATAAGAAATCATTGTTAAACTGAAAATTTTCAATGGAGTGAAAAATTTCGATAGCCACCTAAATTATTTAGAAAACCAGTAATAAATTGAAAGGAGAAATCAGAAATGAAGTTTTTAGACAGACTGTTAGAACCTTGGGAGGAACAAGCCTACGCATTGCTCCGAATAGTGTCCGGATTTCTGTTTATTTGGCATGGATCCCAGAAACTTTTTAACTTCCCGCTGGAATTTCCATACCCCCTTAACCCTCTGATGCAAGCTGCGGGTTTGATAGAAGCAGTTGGTGGGGCGCTAATAATGATTGGGCTTTTCTCACGGCCTATCGCATTTTTGTGCAGTGGAACAATGGCATTTGCCTACTGGATGGCGCACGGTACGCGCGACCTTTTTCCAATACTAAATGGAGGAGAAATATCAGCCCTTTATTGTTTTTTGTTCCTGTTTATAGCTACCAAAGGATCGGGTATCTGGAGCCTTGACTCCCTGATGAACCGAAACGATGGAGAGCAAGAAGACCTAACTTAAGGTGCAGGTTACACTGCATCAGCCCGCCAAAGACTGAAAGGGCAGATCTTTAGCTATTGTCCAGCATTCTGAGATTGTTCATGACTTCGAGCCTTTTGACCAAAAGCAGAACCGTGAGCCGCACTATTGGCGGCTCTTTGCTAACTTCTATCTCTACCTGCTCGCGATCTATAACCAGCAAATCAGTGTTTCGATTGGCAATCACAGTGTAACTTCTCGGCCTGCTATCAAAAAGAGCAGATTCCCCAAAACACTCGCCAACCCCGAGATCAGCAATCACTTTCATCTCGGCGGAAACTACTCGAACTGAACCGTTATTGATGAAGAACATTTCCTTCGCAATCGTACCGATTCTAAATATTTCATCGTCCTGAGCCACAACTCTGCGACGGAGGAGTTCATAATTCTTGTCAATGAACCCTTCCTCGAACGCAAGATTAGAAGAACCCCTTACCTGTCCGAATATACGACCTATACTATATTTTATAACGGTCTTCGAAAAAATATCTGATGCATCGACTAGTTTTCTAAGCTCGTTGCTATCAAATTTTCTCAACTTAAGATCAGTTAACTGACGGAATCGGAGCTTGGTCGGCCTAGCAGAAATAGCTTCTGCAAACCCGATCGGATCATAAACTTCGAGTGTATGTGTTGGAGATACTCCCGTTTCTTTATTTTTCTCTCCGATAACTAAAACAGACCCCGATTCTATGATATAGGCATGATCCTTATTGGAGAAATCAAAGTCTTCACCAAGCGAGATCTCCAGAACAGCAGATTGCTGTTTTAGTTGATTGAGAAGAATATTGAAATCCAGCATCTTATTAAAAAAGTCTTTAGGTTTATTATTTTTCTAGATCAGCTGGCTCAAACATTTTCCGCAAACCTTTCTATAGTAGAATGATGCATTAAAAAGCGCAGAAAATCATTTTAAATGAGAGTTCCCGGTAAAATATTTGGTAATTGGAAGGGATTAATATCCGGTTTACTCTCCATACAATCAACCAGGAAGAAAACATGAAAACACCAAAAGTCCTTGGGGTACTTCTGCTCACGTATGGTCTCCTCGTCGCTACCTTTGAATCACTTATCGGTTATTACCAGCCTCGCGGATCAGAAACTCTAATTATAACTACATTTAACAAAAACGGGCCAGCAAGTCGTGTCGTTAACAGGCTATATAGCGAAGATAAACTGTTCGTAGCAGCTAACCACTGGCCTCGCAAGTGGTACGCTGATGCAATCGAAGATCCGGTGGTAGAAATTAACATTGATGGCGAAATTTCAGCTTTTTTGGCTCGGCCGGTATCCGAAGAGGAACACCGAAGAGTATCAGCAGAGAACCCTCTTTCATTCTTCTTTAGGTTTATAACAGGATTCCCTCCGAGAAAATTTCTTCATCTGGAAAAAACGGGAGAAAAACCGGATTCCTGACCTGCCTCAGATGTTCTGGCGATAAGGAATTAACTTGTTATCGTTAACCAGGTTTGAGGTATGATCTTTTTATCTAGGAATTGAGAAAAAAAATGGAAAATCTCTGGCAGGAAAAGGAAGCAAACAAGTTTCGGGGTTCGGATCTGAGGATGCGGGTTTATACATCACGGCTTCTAGGAAAAAGTGAAGATCTTGTTTTACATGGTGGAGGAAACACTTCCGTAAAGTCTACGCAGAAAAACATTTTCGGTATAGAGGAAGACATACTGTTCGTTAAGGGATCAGGTTGGGATCTAAAAACAATTGAAGAAGAAGGCTTTTCTCCGGCACGGCTAGACGTATTGCTGAAGTTAGGTCAGCTTCCCTCTATGACCGATACAGAAATGGCAAGAGAACTCAAGGCTTCTATGACAAACCCCAATGCTCCGTCGCCTTCAATCGAGGCCATACTTCATGCGCTTATTCCAAGTAAATTTGTAGACCATACCCATACGGATGCGGTGGTCGCAATAAGCAACTCCCCCAACGGGCAAAAGATCCTCGAAGATATATATGGCAGTTCAGTCATGATACTGCCCTACATAATGCCGGGATTCGTGTTGGCAACTCAGGTCTATAAAGCAACCATCGGCATTGACTGGGATGAACTGGAAGGCATAGTCCTGATGCATCATGGATTATTTACTTTTAATGATGATGCAAAAGAGAGTTACGGAAAAATGATTGAACTTGTTACAAAGGCAGAGGACTATTTAAAATCTATCAATGCCTTTCAGGGAGCCGCCAAAGGCTCATACGAAAGCCTTGCAGATGATTATATTCTCCTGGCTCAGGCTAGGAAAACAGCATCTGAACATTTCGGTGGCCCTATGTTGCTTTCATGGAATACCAGTCCCGAAAGTGTAGGTTTCAGTAGAATAGAAAACGTAAAGGAAATAGCTACACGAGGGCCATTAACACCGGACCATACACTTCAAACCAAGCGAATTCCGGCAATATTTGGGGAAAACCCCAGCCACGGAATCAAAGAATTCGTGAATGATTATCTGGATTATTTCAAGAATAATAACGATGGCTCTCTTTCATGCCTTGACCCTGCGCCACGGTATGCCGTATGGAAGGACAAAGGACTCATTGTTCTTGCTGGCAATCTTAAGAGACAGAAAATAATAACCGATATGATGGAACACACGGTCAGAGCAATTCAATGGGGGGAAGCTCTAGGGGGTTGGAAGACTCTTTCCGGAGAAGAGATCTTTGAATTAGAGTATTGGGAGCTAGAGCAAGCGAAATTAAAACTTGCTCCTGCGAAATCTGAATACGACGGCAAGATAGCGGTCATAACCGGTGCTGCCTCCGGAATAGGTAAAGCCTGCGTTGAAGCCTTTGCAGAAAAAGGGGCGGCTGTCATTGCTCTAGATATAAATCCGGAAATAAAGACCATCTTCAACCAACCAGGAATTATGGGATTGATTTGTGATATCACCGACGACGAATCGATACAGTCGGCAATACATTCTGGCGTGGCCGCATTTGGGGGAATTGATATTCTTGTAAGCAACGCCGGATCATTCCCGGAAAGCGCAACTGTTGAAAACATGAAAAGCGATTTTCTTCAGAAAACAATGTCTATTAATTTTAATGGTCACGTCAGCATGATGAGAGCATGCACGCCTTTCCTGAAGCTGGGTCATGAAGCGTCAATCGTTCTTATGACCTCAAAGAATGTTCCAGCTCCCGGACCTGGAGCGGGCGCATATTCGGCTGCGAAATCAGCGCTAACCCAGATGGGTAGAGTGGCGGCGATGGAACTCGGGGGAGATGGAATAAGAGTAAATATGCTGCACCCGAATGCCGTCTTTGATACCGGGATCTGGTCGGAAGAAGTCTTAAAAAGCCGAGCCTCAAGCTACGGCCTCTCGATAGAAGAATACAAGAGGAATAACATTCTAAAGACATCGATAACGTCCCATGATGTAGCAGACCTAGTGGTTACGGTTTGCAATCAGAGTTTTTCGAAAACAACCGGGTCACAGATACCTATCGACGGGGGGAACGACAGAGTTATCTAAGATTTATCCGGAAGCATCCTAGTAATTAGAGAAAGAAAACATTTTAAGGAGACCAAGTTGGGAGAGAGAAAATTAAACCTTGAAGAATTGTCCGCTAAGGTCGGAGGAGACGCAAAAGGGGCTCTGGGCGTTCTGCTAGCCTATATAGGAGACCAAACAGGTATATATCGAGCGCTGGAAAAGCTGGGTCCTGTCGGGTGCGAATCTCTCGCTAAAAACCTAGATCTTAACGAACGATATTTGCTTGAATTCTTATCGGCGAATGTCGCTAATGGATACGTGACCTGCGATTTCGAGAAGAACCTTTTCAGTTTAACGGAGGAACAAGCAGCAGTATTTGCTCACGAAGGCGAACTCACCTGTATGCAGGGGTTCTTTCAATCAATCGTCTCACAATACGCTACTCATGAAGACGCAGTGGATGTGTTCAGAACCGGAAGAGGAAGGCCCTGGAACGAACATCACCCGTGCTGCTTTTCGGGGACCGATAGATTTTTCCGTCCCGGATACGAGGCACACCTTCTGGATGTCTGGATTCCCTCATTGAAAGGCATACAAGAAAAATTAAACGAAGGGGTTAAGGTTGCTGACATCGGGTGCGGACACGGCTCTTCAACGATCATGATGGCAAAAAGATTCCCTACATCTAGATTTTTTGGGTTTGATTTTCATGCTCCTTCTATCGAATCCGCAAGAAAAAAACTGGTGGAAGAGAAAATCAAAAATGTCGAATTCCTCGTCAGCTCAGCGAAAGAAATACCGGACAAGGAATATGAATTTGCATGCATCTTTGACGCCCTGCATGACATGGGTGATCCCGTAGGCGCTTCAAAAAGAATCAGAGATGTTCTTTCAGACACTGGCACTTTCATGGTTGTAGAACCGACGGCTGCGGACACTCTAGAGGACAATGTCTCCAACAATCCGATGAGCGCTGCCTTATATAGTTTTTCAACTCTGGTCTGTGTGCCAACCTCCAGATCACAAGAAGTAGGGCTAGCGCTAGGCGCCCAGGCAGGAGAGAAAAGACTATCGAAAGTTCTCAAGGAGGCCGGTTTCTCTGAAGTTCGAAAAACGAGTGAAAATGCAGCTAATATGGTTCTAGAAGCACGGGCCTAGATGCTGGAGAAATTTTATGGAAAACCTTAATTAGTTCAGAGCAAAGGTGAGTTCGAACATATAGTAACGAAGATGAGGTTTTTCTTCTATATTCAAGGCCGAGGGGAAACGTGAAAAAATTAAATGACTGGATGAAAAAGAAGAATAATACTAGAGGGCGCATGCTCTCAGATTTTGATCGCATGACACACGAACTTAAGCCTTGCGATGTTCTTCTGGTCGAGGGCAGATCAAATATAAGCAATGGAATAAGATTTCTTACCAATAGTTCCTGGACTCACGCTGCACTCTATATAGGCAGAATATATGACGTGGAAGACAAAAAAATACGATCCATAATTAGCCGAGACCATGCGGGCGAACCTGAAACTCAATTCATCATTGAGAGCTTACTCGGAGTGGGAACGGTATTACGTCCCTTGAAAACATATGAAAATGAACATCTAAGAATATGCCGTCCTTCCCGCCTTTCCTATAAGGACAAGCCTAAGGTAATAGCGCACGCGGCTAGCCAAATCGGAAAAGAATATAATCTCAGACAAATTTTTGATCTCGCCCGGTTTCTTTTGCCATGGTATATAATGCCAAGGAAATGGGCTTCAAGCCTTTTCAGAAAAAATCTGAGCAGACCCACAAAAACAGTCTGTTCCACAATGATTGCAGAGTCTTTCGCATCAGCAGAATATCCTATACTGCCTCTGGTCAAGCATAACGATAAAGGTCAACCTCAACTCTTTCGCCGAAACCCGAAGCTCTGCACCCCAAGCGATTTTGATTTCTCCCCTTATTTTGACATCATTAAATACTCGTTCATCGATTTCTTTCAGGCAGAATACAACCTTCTGCCCTGGAAAGGGCCAGCTTCGCTAAGCGAAGAAGAAAATGATTTTTTTCTCAACCCAGCTGAAAAAAAACAATGAAGCATCCGTTTTAGCTAAATATTTTTCCCAACTCATTCATTGAAAAGTTCTCTAGAACGGGCATTACCTCATTAAGAGGATCAGGCCGATTGTTTTTTAGGAAAGAGTCTCGAGTTCTTTATCAACCCTGCACCAGTCAGGAGCATTTTCCAGGCGGTGGTTGTGCGTTGGATTGAAAAACCTTTTTTCATCAAAAGCCATCCCATTAACGCTTGCCAATCCGAATTCCAATTCAGCCCACAACCTTGATCCACAATTACCACAAAACTTCCTGCAGTTATTTCTTCCGGCATCAGACTTGACCGTAAAAGATAAGGGAAGACCTTTTATCAAAACTAGCTGATCCAGAGGAATCAGATAGGCGCAGTAACTCGAAGAACCACTAATTTTCTGACAATCACTACAAAAACAAAGTGTCTGGATTGTTGGAGAAACTGGCACCTTAAAGCGCACTTCTCCGCATAAACATCCTCCCGAGATTTTTTCAGCAACGTTAGACATATTCAACTCGTCTCGAGTATACGGACTATCAGATAAGGCAAATACACACCGAGAATTAGCATCGAATAGGCGATAATCTCCCACTTCTTTAGCTTCATATCATTCGTCCAACTTGCTCCATAAAATTGGCTCATCAAGCCCTATAAACGCCTTCTTATCTTCATAATATTTTTTTGAATTAATCTCATCAATTTTTTCGTCAATCCTGTCTATGGCTCTAGTCAATGTCGCTAGCTCGGTCTCCAGACCTTTGATTTTCTTAATGCTGGACTGAACTTCTCTGAGATCTGCTAAAGAACTATCTAATGCATGAAATAGCCTCACATAACTCATAACGTTCCTTTGGACGATAGATTCAAATCGAAGACTAACACAGATTGAAAAATACTCTCTACTGGCCAGCTAATTCAACCAGACACCAATACCAATGCACTAAAGCAGTCAGACCAAGTCATCGTGATGCCTTAACCTTAACTTCCTGTATTTTTGGCGGAGTTGTTTCATATTAGAATAGTATCTCTCTGCTCTTTCGGTTTTCATCTCTCTTGCTTCTCTTCTTCTTTTCCTGGCTCTATGAGATTTCATCATTCTTTCAGCAGAGGATTTCTTAACCAGATCTATCGTAACTTCCTTAGTCATGATTTTCCCTTGGAAAAGTTTCAAGATATATCTCTATGACTAATAGACCATCAAAAAGTTCCTCTAAATAATCCAGTTTCGACGGAAAACAACGGGTTCAATGGAGAAAGACAATGCCCATTTCTTTAAAATACCTAAAACCCCTCATTTTCAAAGCAATGCTCGAGAGAATCGAAAATCAGTCGTTTCTGGATACAGCGAACAAGGCCGCTTCTTCTCCGGCCAGCTTTCCAAATACTATGGCTGGCCCAAAGGAACCTCCACCGCCTACATATCGGTCTCCGTGAAGATTACCAACTGTCTCACCTGCAGCATACAGACCGGCAATCGGTTTTTCATTACGATCAATCACATTGGTCTTTTCATCTATTCGGAGACCTGCTCCGGTCCAACAAATAATAGCTGGCCTAACTTCGACACCGTAATAGGGTGGTGTTTGAATCTTTTCTAACTTTCCTGATTTAAAGAAAGCGGAGTCAAATCCCAGATCGGAATCTCTATTATAATTATCAATAGTCCCTGCCAGGGCATCTGCCTGTATGCCTATATTCTCAGCTAAAGATTCAAGATCATTAGCCCTTTTTATGAAACCTTCTTCCGCTTTTTTTTGCAAAACATCGGATACCCAATATGCCTGAGAAGCCGAATTCGGAGAAGCATTCATTCTCGCAGTTTCATCAAAGATTGCGTAAGCGCTTCCACCTTGAGCCTCTATAAGTCCTCCGAGAACGGTATATGGCGCTGATTCACTAACGAAACGTCTTCCTCGACGATTGACCAGAATTAGCCAAGAGGGAAACAGAACTTCGAGATCCTGACTGAAACCAGGTGTAACCAACAATAGTCCTCTATCATGCCCGTCAACAGTCGCCCCTACCGATTCACCCAGCGAGATTCCATCTCCCCGCGCGCCCTCGGCTCCTATATACCAACTCCAATCCCCCGCCGCCTGAGATTGTGGATAGTATTTATCCAACAGCGCCTGATTCGCTCCGAATCCTCCCGTTGCTAAAACTACCGCTCCGGAAAATGCTTTGTCTCCATTGATTGAAACTCCAGCTATCCGATTATCTCGTTCCACAAGTAACTCGGTTACCCTCGCATCCAGAACAATATCAACATTTTTATGGCTCCTGTGGCCATCTAAGGTATTAATTACTTCTTGTCCTCCACCGCCCGGTTGGTGGCCCCGAGGAACCGAACTAACACCAGAGGGATAGACTCCCTCGGGCAAGAATTGCACTCCAAGATCAACCAGCCACTCAAAGGTCGGAGCACTGAGATCGCAATATTTTCTAACTATCCTGGGATCCACTTTCCACTGATTGAGCGTCATATAGTGTTCATACATGTCATCAGCAGTATCGTCGGGGACACCGGCCTTCTTTTGGACAGATGTGCCGGCCGCGTAAAAATGACCGCCGCTCAGTCGGGATGAGCCACCGACCACCTGTTCGCTTTCGCAAATCAGCACAGAAGCTCCGGAATCCGCTGCAGAAATCGCCGCTGATAGGCCTGCTGCGCCAGATCCAATAACAATTACATCGTAATCTCTATCCAAACCTCAACCTCCCTGTTTCGATTTCCGAAACTCCGAGAAAATAATTTCGTGCCCTCATGCAGTCCAGAACCAGGCTCACTATTAAAAAATTTGAGCTAGCAACCATTAGACAATACCATAGCTCTGCAATATATTAAGCATATTGAGCCCCAGAAACGGGCGCTTTTTTCAAAGCATCTATTTTCGCACGGGAGTTCCCTGCCATTGAATCAATCAGGAAGATGCTTGTGTGGTGATATTAGCTACCAATTTAATAGCTCAAACGTGTTATCCGCTCACCACTGTCACTGCACCGATTGTCAAAAGTCTAACGGTTCTGGTAAGGCCACGATTATCTATATCTCAAAGAGAAATATAATTACATCCGGGAAACCAAAATACTTTGAGCAAAGAGGCTCTATTGGCTTGCGGGTCCGAAGAGGATTTTGCCGGAATTGCGGCTCGGGAATTTTGAGTTACATTAGAGAGCTCCCAATGCTTATATTCGTTAAGGCTGGCACGCTTGAGGATTCCTCATGGCTAGAGATTGAATCCAATTTCTTTGTAAGATCGGCAAAGCAATGGGATCTACCGGACAAATCGATAAAGTGCTTCAGAAAAAACCCCAGTCTTTTTTCTAACATCAAAACTATTTATAGATCCATTACGGGCAGGTAAAAAAATCATGTTACGTCAGCTTCTTGTTATCCTAGTTTTCCTTAGCTACACCCAATCAGCCTTTGCACTGTCTCATCTATCCTCAGAAGACCGAAAAATCATCGATCTCATTGTTGAGGGAGAGCATGTAGTAAGCATGGAAGACACGAAAGAGATTTTAAGAGAAGGAGCTGTCGCCGTAGACAAGGGAGTAATAATCGCTTTGGGGAAAGCCGATGATCTTAAAGAACGTTATCGGGCAAAAATTGTATTGGGTGGTAAGAACCGAATCGTAATGCCTGGCTTAATTAACGGACATTCACATGCCGCTATGACACTATTTCGTGGAATAGCTGACGACCACTCACTCTTTGAATGGCTCAACCGCTATATATTTCCAGCCGAAGTCGAGTATGTAAATAGAGAATTCGTTCAGGTAGGGACTGAACTCGCATGTTGGGAAATGATTCGTGGAGGCACTACCACTTTCGTAGACATGTACTATTTTCCTGATGTTATTGCCGAAGTCGTGGAATCCTGTGGATTAAGAGCTCTTATATCAGCAACCGTTATCGACCAACCCAGCCCTGACGCCAGGAATGCAAAAGACTCACTCAAGAAAGGGAAATCCTTTGTGACAAAGTGGAAAGACAGAAACAGCAGAATAATTCCGATACTGGGTCCTCATTCGAATTACACTCTCGACCTAAAACAACTAATAGATACTCGGCGGCTCGCGAACCAACTCGGGATAGGTTTAAGCATACACCTGGCAGAATCAAAGTACGAAAACCAGTACGCGAGAGATAATTACAAAAACACCAGCGTAAATATTTTTGAATCGATCGGATTTTTTGAGGGGCGGACCATCGCAGCGCATGTGGTCTGGCCTAGCGACGAAGAAATAGAAATTCTTGCAAAAAGAGCAGTTGGTGCCATATACAATCCGACCTCAAACATGAAGACCGCGGCCGGGATTGCACCAATTTCCAAGATGATAGAAGCAGGAATAAAAGTTGGATTGGGCACCGATGGCGCTGCAAGCAACAACGATCTGGACATGTGGGAAGAAATGCGATTAGCGACTTTATTACAGAAGATTAATAAAATGGATCCAGAAGCTCTTCCAGCATCCAAGGTAATTTCTATGGCAACCAGAGAAGGATCAGAGGCGATCGGAATTTCAAGCATCGTTGGCACATTAGAAGTTGGAAAGCGCGCAGACTTGATTCAGGTTTCAACAGAAGATGTTCACCACATACCGACTTACGATGTTATATCTCACCTGGTATACGTTACCGATGAACAGGATGTCGAAAGCGTAATCGTAGATGGAAAAATACTAATGAAGGACAAAAACATTCTTACCATAAATACTGAAAAAGTTCGAAAAAGAGCTTCTGAAATTGCCTCTTCCATAAATCAGTCTCTTAAGGGAAGAAGATAATAGAAATAGCGAAAAACCAGATTCATCAGAAACCATATCAAAGAAAATCACAATCGGGTAATTTCTTTTGGTAGTGGAGTTTTGTTCTAATTGTTCTGCAGAAAAGATAAATATGGGAGGAGAAACTGGATGACTTTTCTTAACCTCGTTGTTCGAAAAGCAGTTCGAGAAGATCTCGCTAACATTAAAAATTTCAATCAGAAAATGGCCCTCGAGACGGAGGGTATATACCTTGAAGAGGAAACCCTAGCATCGGGAATCAAGGCTCTTTTCGATAATAGCGACCGCGGGTTTTATCTTGTTTCCGAGAATCCGGAATTTGGGACTTTAGGCACCCTAGCAATAACTTTTGAATGGTCGGATTGGCGCAATGGTATGTTCTGGTGGATACAAAGCGTATACGTAAAAAAAGAGGCCCGAAAACAGGAGGTTTTTACGCAAATGTACAAGGAAGTAAAATTTTTAGCAAAGAAAGACCCCTTCGCCTGCGGAGTCAGGTTATACGTTGAGAAGACGAACCTGACCGCTCAGAAGACCTATGCTCAATTAGGAATGAAGGAAACACATTATCAGATGTGGGAAGAATTATTCGACCGGACCTAGAGCCTTTTTGAAAAAGCCAAAGTCTATCGATGATTTTGGTCGTCCTTGTGACTCTAGCTTCTTACTTTTTTCGGTCAACGATGCATGGGCCTGTTCTTATTTCGTCGGGTTTTCTTTAGCTCACGAAGGGATTCCTTGTTAGCAAACCTCCAGTCGATTTGTTCTTGGGTTGGCAATGGTTTGCTTTCAAGTAGGGAAATTAGTTTTCTTAAACTTTCTTGTTTTTCCAGATCCAGAAGGCCCGAATCAAGCCTAGCTTTCATCTTTTCTACCCGACTAGATCGAAATTTCTGAACATCGCTAACCGTTTTAAGATCATCGATTCGCGGTGACGGATCACTCCCGTAACCGGGCGCACTTAAAAATACTACTAAAAAAAACAATGATTTCTTCATAGAGAAGCACCTCTTTTTTAATTAGATGCGTCTTAACTAATTAAGTTCCATCGAACTCGGAACTGCTCTTCGCAAGAAAGATAACCTATAATACGAAAATGTGTGGAAGATTTACCCTCAGTAACACCGATCAGGTCCGATCTATGTTTGGGCTTGAAATCAAACCCAGATTTAATGTCGCGCCATCAACCGAAATCCTGGTTGTTACGGATGGGGCTCAGTTCATGCATTGGGCTTACTCGCCGAAATGGGCGAAATCTCCCTTTAACTTAATCAATGCCAGGGCCGAAAGCCTAGGAGAAAAACCGAGTTATACATCAGCAAAAAGGTGCCTCATCATAGCTGACGGATGGTTCGAATGGAAAAAAAAGGACAGACTGAAATATCCGTATTTTTTTCACATGCAGAACGAAATATTCCTTTTTGCTGGAATCTACAATGAATACAGGAACGTACCTGGTTGCGCAATTGTGACAAAAAAAGCAGACGGCAAGCCCGGACAGATTCATCACAGAATGCCGCTTATAATCAACAAGAAAAACGCTGCCCAGTGGCTAAAAGGCGAAGATATATCTTTTGCGATCCCTTCTCAGGAAATTTACTTCCATCGGGTCAGCACACTAGTTAATTCACCAAAAAATGATACTAGAGAATGCATCGAACCTTACCAGGAAAAACGAAGGCACAAACTCAGCCATGAAGTTCATTATTAATGGATGATACTGAGTTCTACGACAGATTTCTTTCAAAGAGCGAAAGAATCCGACTCCAGTGTTTTTCCGCGCTTAGGCGGTCATAAATCTTCCCTCGCTCAGGAAATGCAAACCCATGTTCAACTCCCGGATACCACTCGATACGGTAACTAATATCGGTCGCCGAAATCGCTTTATCTAGTTGCCGAATTGTTTCCTCGGAGGCCCACTCATCTGTTTCTGCACAAGCAAAATACAATTCGCCCTTAGCAAGCCCAGCGATCTTATGAGGAGATTCTTCTCGTTTGGTTACCAGGTTCGCTCCATATATTGAAGCGGCACAAGATATCCTGTCCGGATAGAAACTCGCCGCAGCTATAGAAAAGGGCCCACTCATACAATAGCCTATTACGCCTATTTTCCGATTCTTGGATATCTGTTGTTTGTCGACATAGGCAATTAGCGAAGCAACGTCCTTCATCACCAAAGAGATTGACAAATGCTTTGTCATTTCAAACATTTCTTTTCTGCCCTCATCGGTCCATACCATCTCAAAATTGCGGGATTTCCTATAGTAAAGATTAGGTACCAAAACATGATAACCACTCGTGGCTAACCTCATCGCCATATCATGAAGCTCCTGACGCTTGCCGGGAGCGTCCATCAGAAACAAAACCGATGGGAACGATTCCCCCTCATCTGGAGATGCCGAGTACACATTCATTTTTCCGTCTTCTGTTTTAAGGTCGATTTCTTTTTCTATCATCTCTGGCGATTGTCTCCTTTCACTTAACCTAAACAAAAACCTAGATAAATACCTTGGCAATCCTTTTAAAGGCTAAGCAAACCCGAGTTTGGGTTTCATCAATTCCTTAGAATAATTCTTCGCAACTAGAATCGCAAAAGACAATGATGACAAAGCTAGATCCGGAACACATAGGTTTTGTGAAGAACTGTTATATGGATTACGATGTCTAACAGACAAATTACTTTGAGAGCCAACCAGAATGAAAAAATTACTGTTCCTGCTGTCTCTAGTACCGCTGATTTTAAGTGCCAAAAATCTACCTCCCGAAGGTTTTTGGGACATACAGGATCTTTCAAATCCACTGATCGATCAGCAAGGGAAAAATATTATCTTCATGAAGAAAAGGATAGACAAACAGAACGACAAATTCGTTAGCGAACTCTGGTTGACGGAAACCGACGGAAGCAATCAGAGATTTTTCACCAAGGGCTCCTCACCGAAGTGGTTTCCTGATGCGAAAAAAATCGCTTTTATTAAAAAAGACGAGAACGAAATAGCTCAGGTCTTTTCAAAAAGCCTAGGGAAAGAAGGCACAAGTCAGATAACCACCCATGAAACCGATGTAAAAGAATTTTCAATCTCTCCAGATGGCAAGCTTATCTGTTTTTCAGCGTTTCACGAATACGATGATGACTGGGTCGTAGATATTCCGGGAAGAAAAAAAGGAAAACAATATAACTGGACAGATGAGCCGAAGGTTGTGAATACACTTCACTGGAGGTACGACGGGAAAGGGGAATTGGAAAGTGGGGAGAACCACCTGCATTTGATTGGCTCAAACGGTGGTGCATCCAAAAAGATAAGCGACTGGGGAGTCGACTATGTCTCTGATCTGAGTTGGCAAGATCATGAGACTGTTATCTTTACTGGTAATGGTGAACTGAATGATATGTTGACGCCCTGGAAACAAACTTCTATTTTTTCTTTGCACCTAGGGACAAAAGAAGTTAATAGAATTTCCCCTCTGAAGGGGGTCTATACCAGACCAGAAATATCAAAAAATGGAAAGAAAATATCATTCTTAGGGCATAGCAGTCGTGATTTTTCTTCAAACGCTTTTGATCTTTGGGTCTATAGCAATGATCTGTCCAGAAGGATTACGACGAATCTTAGTAGCACCCCTAGCAAGACAGTCTGGTTGTCCGATAACGAAATTGTTCTGAATCTGGACGAGAAGGGATCAAGAAAGTTAAAACTAGTGGACATAAGAAATTCCAAAACCAGGGATCTGGGGAACAACTTCAAGGATCAGTTTTTCCTCGCTTCTGCTTATGGAAAGAAACTGATTGGGACTCTAGCCACCGCGGACAGACCCTCCGAAATAGCAATCTTTAACGGAAAAAGCTTTGAAAAAATCACCAAATTTAATGAATTGTTGCTTAACCAGTATGAGCTAGGAAAAACCATAGAAATTAACTATAAATCAAAGGATAACCTGGACATACAGGGATGGTATATTTTGCCTCCAGAGTTTCGAGAAGACAAAAAATATCCTCTTGTTCTAATTATTCATGGCGGTCCACATGCTATGTATAGAGCACAATTCAATTATCTCTGGCATCAGTTTGCTAGTGATGGATATGTAGTCTTATTCACGAATCCGAGGGGCAGTACCGGATACGGAAGTAAATTCGCTAATATAATTGATAATGACTACCCCGGGGAAGGAGATCTAGCTGATCTGCTGAATGGAGTAGATCAGATAACCCGGATGGGATTTATCAATGAAAATAAGATGTATGTCCAGGGATGCAGTGGAGGTGGGATTCTGACCGCCTGGGTCGTGGCTCATGATGACAGGTTTGCTGCAGCTGCCTCTCTTTGTCCAGTCACAAACTGGATTTCAATGGTCGGAACAACTGATATACCAGCGTGGACCTTCGAATGGTTTGACGTCCCCTATTGGGAGGACCCTTCCAGCTGGCTGGATAGGTCTCCTATTATGCGAACTGGCCATATCAAAACCCCGACACTAATGATGACGGGTATTCAGGACCTGCGAACACCTATGGCGCAAACGGAGGAAATGTTCGTGGCACTCAAACAGGCTGGCGTTCCGACAACGTTGATCAGAATGAATGGTGAATGGCATGGAACCGGAAGAAGAAAGCCGACTAACTGGTTCCGAACCTATAGATACCTCTCCGAATGGTATAATAAATATGAACGCTAGATAAATTCTTCAATCACTCTCTCATATCTAGAGATATAATCTTCGGCAATTTCCGGGTCTTCATTTGGAACTGAAAGGATCATTCGGTCAATCTCGTGCTCGATCAGATAATCGATATACCTTCGCTCCGGTAGAAGCCCTATTGCAGATATAGTTGTCTTACGTTTCTCGAGCTCTTCTTCATGCGACCTTAACTTTTTCTGGTCTTCGCCTAGAGTTTCTAGACGAGTTTGTTTTCCTGCTAAAGGATCCTGGCACTGGGTCGAAAAAACTGGTATCCAGCCGCCTCCCATCTTCACCACACGCCTTAGGGTGTTCGGCCCGAAACCTGCCAACAAAATCTCTGGGCAGAGTTTCTGAACGGGTTTAGGCCATAGCAGCTTGGTTCAAATTTGATATGCCTGCCACGATACTCGGCCAGCTCTTCCTTCCAAGGAACTCGGATAACTACAAGAAACTCAGTCGTTAGAGAAAAACCTCAACATTGCCGCAAAAAGAGCCTACGCAGAATTCTGATCTTGCCAGCCCCGAAATTTTTGTCGATAAGAAAAAGATAGAGGACTATCTAAGGCATAACTTCAACCTTACCAAAAAAGAAGCCGAGGTAATTCGATCTTCACTCTATCCCCTTTTGACAGAAAAAAAAAAGAAAGAAATAGAAAAACTCATACCCTCCTTAGATTATGGTTGGGACAGGCACTAACGCATTGCCGCGGGAAGCCCTCCATCAACAACCATTGTTTGGCCGGTGACCGAAGTAGAAGTAACAAAAGTAAGAACTTGTTCCGCTATATCGGCAACTTGACCAACTCGACCCAGAATAGCCTGACGCCGCGCGCCGTTAGACACCGCCTCGGGAAGACGATTTGCCATGCGTGTGTCTTCAACCAATCCAGGAGCAACACAATTGACCGCCACATCAGGAGCCATCGCAACTGCCAAACAACGAGTCAAATGGTTTAAACCAGCCTTACTGGAAGAATAGGCTATACTGCTAGACCCAGGGGTAATCCCACCGGCGGAGGAAATATTTACTATGTGGCCTCCTCCTTCCCTTAACAGAGAAGCCGCTGATCTGGCTAGAAGAAACGGAGCTCTCAAATTCGTTTCGAGCACCCTGTCCCATATTTCAGGAGTTAATTTCTCAAGTTCCGGGAAGGGAATACCGATATTCCATGCCGCATTGTTTACAAGGATGTCCAGCTGCCCGAACTGGTCTTCAATCGATTTAACAGCTGCTTCGATACTGCCTGGATCCCTTTGATCCAGTTGTATTTTTGTTGACTTGCCGCCCTCATCACCGATCTCTTTCAGAGTTTGCTCTGCCCGATCTTCCGCTCCCTCGTAGGTAACTACTACAGTAGATCCAGACATTGCGAGCCGTCGCGCGATTGCCCGACCGATATCACCTGAGCCTCCCGTCACCATAGAAATCTTTCCAATCAAAGATCTGACTTCGCTCATATTTTTTCCTCCAAACAAACTAGTAATCAAGTGAATTAAACTAAGAGGTCATTTTCACTTATCGAATATCTTCAAGCCAATTCGACCTCGCAGGTACTTAAATATGTGCAGATTTTTCTTACTAGAAATCCAGCGGCAACTTCAAGTGTTTCTCGAACATCATATCTCTATGGGTTATCAATTCCTCAAAATCTCCAAGCTCTAGACCTCCGATACTACCATAACTTAATCTCAGCCAATCGGGCATCGGATTGACTTCCTCAGGAAGAGGCAACAGCATATTACTAAAACAAGCCCAATGAATGTCGCAGGCAGATACAGTTTGACCGACAAAATACGGTGAACGAACAGATTTCTGTTCTATGAGACAAGTTCTTAAATTTTCAAGAATTTCAGCGACTCTATTCTCTGCCCTCACAGCTTGCAAATCAGAAGAACCATAGGCTTTTTTCATCGTTTCCCTGTCTAGCACCGGATCATTTAACAGAATTTTCTTTTCTTCTTCCGTCAGGACAATGCTCTGAAAAGAGGCCCTAGACATAAGACGTCGGGACCAGCCAAAACCTCCCTCTCCACATATTTCGTTACTTATACCGGAACAAAGAATCCTAGTTTTCGAATCGTCGGGAATAAGCTGGGGAGCTGGCTTCAATCTTTCTGCTAGAGCCACAATATCCTNGAAATTACTCTTAGGAGCTTCATCATTATATATCGCTATCGGGGCATTTCTTATTCCTGTCCAGGAAACAAGATCCAGATTCGGTTCCGCCGGATATTGAGCTACGGCAACAAAGTCTATTCCTTTATATTCAAGGATTTTTTTTGCCGACTCTCCCCAGGGACCAGGAACACCAACTGTCAGGGCTAACCTTAAACCAGACAAGTTTCTGGCATCCTGTGGCTTTAAGTAATCCAAAAATTATCTCAGCTATCCAGAAAATTCCAATATAGTAAAAGTAGTTCCAATATTCAAAACGTATCTACCAATCCTCTATATTTGAAGGTGTTTGCTTAAGAATTTTCTAAAGGAGGCATCTCTAGACCGAATCAGCTAGGGCTTAGTTGTATTTATGAGCCTCCAAGGAAAATGTGATCTAGGCTATTATATTTGGCTAAATCGCTACGGATTAGTTTCAACTAGGTCAAACAACCTTTAAGCACCCCAAACAATTGATCCAGCTCTGATCGCAGCACGGTGAAAGGTGGCGCAATCTGGATAGTGTCCGCCCCATAACGAACGTAGAATCCCTTGTTCCACATTTTTAAGGCAATTTCGAAAGGACGCCTGGCAGGTTCTCCCGGATAATGCTCCAGAGTTATTCCGCCGGCAAGACCATAATTTCGTATATCAGTTACCAAAGAACTCGTCCTAAGATCATGTAGGAGCTCTTCAAAATACGGAGCAACATCTCTGACTCGCTGAAAAATATCTTCCGATATCAGGAGTTCCAACGAAGCTAATCCAGCTGCACAAGCAACAGGATGCGCCGAGTAGGTATAGCCGTGGGGAAACTCGAGCAGGTAATGCGGTGAGTTGGTATCCATAAAAGAATCATAAATTTCGTTTTTTAATATTGTCGCTCCCATAGGAACCACGCCATTAGTAAGCTGCTTAGCTATAGTCATGATATCGGGATTAACACCAAATGCTTCGGAACCAGAACTCTCCCCGAGTCGGCCCAGACCACAAATCACCTCATCAAAAATCAGTAATACGTTGTTAGCGGAGCAGATGTCCCTGATCCGATCCAGATACCCCAGCGGCGGAGGTATTACACCTGCAGATCCGGACATGGGCTCAATAATTACAGCTGCAACATTTTCTTCGCCACACGATTCTATTATCTGTTCTAGTTCTTCTGCCAAATGACCACCTTGCTCCGGCTGACCTCGAGAAAACAAATTGTCCTCGGTGATGGTTTCCTTCATATGCGCAGTAGTTAATAGTTCCCCAAACATCTTTCTATTGTTTTCTATCCCTCCTACCGATAGCCCTCCATAATTGACTCCGTGGTAACCCTTTACTCTTCCTATAAACATAGATTTAGAAGGTCGTTCCTTGTTCATCCAGTAGGCACGAGCTATTTTTAAGGCAGTTTCAACTGATTCTGATCCGGAGCCTGTAAAAAAAACGCGATCCAGACCGGGAGGCGAAAAGCTTGTAATGAGCTCAGCAAGTTCGAAAGATTTGGGATGACCAAACTGAAAACTTGGACTGAAATCCAGGACATCGAGCTGGTCTTTTACAGCTTCGTTTATTTTCTCGACCTTATGACCAAGGCCACATGTCCAAAGGCCTGATAAACCATCAAAAATCTTTCGTCCAGAGGAATNCTTATAATATCTGCCTTCTGCTTCAACAATTATGCGCGGGTCCTGCTTGAACTGACGATTACCTGTGAAGGGCATCCAGTGAGAATCGAGCTGAGATTTGGTTAAAGTCATCTTAATTTTCCTGGTGAATGAAAAACTAGTTTCGCTTTAAAAATAAAACAGCCAAAAACCCGGGGACTAACACAAACAAAGCACTCCATAGAGCGATAGTATAGTTTCCCTGGAGCTCATACATTTTCGAAAACAACATGGGTCCAAATGCGCTAATAGCAAGAAAAGGTCCGAGAAGACCCATCACGGTTCCAAAAGACATCGCGCCAAATCTTGAAGCAATAATTGCTCCCAATAACGGAAGAAACCCCCCGGCCGAAAAGCCAAGGACACCACTGAAAAAAAGAACACCAGCATATGAAGACTGTGTAAGAAAACCGAACACAACGAAAACGCACGCTGATAATGAAATAGNAAAAAGAAAACGATGATCATAACGATCGGCCATTAATCCAAAGAAAATTTTTCCCAAAATCATTACCGATGCAAAAACGGAAACCAGAAAAGCAGCCTGCATCGAACTCACACCTAGATCAGCAGCAAAAGGGCGCAGATGTTGCTGAATACTGCCGAAGACCGTAATCAGTGGTAGAAAAGAAAGGACTATAATCCAGAAATTAGGTTGCCGTAGAATCTCCTGAACAGTCCAGATTTTTTCTTTCATTTTGCCTAAATCCGGTTCAAGTGAATTAGAATCTGTATCATCTGGATTAACCAGATCAGGTCCATTGCTAACAACAAACCAGACCAGAGGAATAATTAACAAGCAAAAAACAACTCCGAGAACAAAATGCGCATCCCGCCAGCCCACAGACTCATAGAGCAAAGTTACCGTAGGTGCCATTATGACACCACCGATTGATGTGCCGGTCGTAGATAGACCTATGGCCAAACCCCTTTTGTCAATAAACCATCGAGCGGCAAGAGTCTGGGCTGCAAGGGGTCCGGCTAAAGAAACCCCGGCGACAATCAGAGTTCCATAGATCAAAATTATCTCCCAAAAGGCAGTAGCATAAGAGATCGATATGTATCCAAGCGATACCAGCGCCGTGCCAATACATATCATTGCCCTTATCGAATAGCGATCCATAGCGTAACCGACCATGGGGGCAACAACCGCTTGGCAAAGAGTCAATGTCGTAATCGGCACCATCACGTAAGTTAAAGAAACTTCAAGGCTCTGGTCAGCCAGCCATTCACCAACCCACAGGGTATAGGAGAAAAAAACTGACCCTATAATCAAGGCCTGAAAAACTAGACAAACGCCGACAATGTTCCAGCCCTTATACCAACGGGCCTTCAAAAGCGATTCCAGACAAAGAGGCTATCCATCACCTTCCTTCTATAGTTACTAGATCCTAAGTTATTATAAATGAAGATAGCTCTAATTTTCTGTTCTCCAAGATCCAATAGAAATTTAATTATCAGACCTCCAAAATCAAAAAGCGGCATCGGACAATTAGATGTTGTAATATCCCTTAATTAAGTCATTCCAGAGAGATTAATGCTAATAGATGCCGCCTTAGCCACTTCCCCCGAGCTTCCTTTTGAAATAAGGCAATTCAAAATAGAAGATCCAAGGCAAGACGAAGTTCTTGTCAAAATAGTTGCCTCCGGTATATGCCATACAGATATTGCGGTTAAAGATCAAAAAGTGAAACTCCCTCTCCCGATGGTCCTAGGTCATGAAGGCTCAGGCATTGTAGAGTCGATCGGAAAAAATGTTTCTGGTCTAGCTATCGGAGATCACGTGGTGCTATCGGGAGATTTCTGTGGGCATTGTAAACGCTGCATAGGCAAATTGCCTTCATATTGTGATGAATTTGTGGAGAGGAACCTGACCGGTAAAAGAATTGATGGCAGTTCTCCTTTGAGTCTAGGAGATCTGGTCACGGGTGGAAGGTTCGTGGGACAATCTTCATTCGCCTCATATAGTGTAGTGTCTCAGCACTCTGCGATAAAAATCGACGATTCATATCCTTTGCACCTTATGGGCCCTCTTGGCTGCGGGCTCACGACCGGTGTCGGGACTATCATTCACGCTCTCGAAGTATCCGAGCATGATCGCATCGCTATATTCGGAGCGGGAACAGTTGGTCTCGCCGCAGTTATGGGTTCAGTATTAAGTAATTGCTCCAGCATAGTGGTCATTGACCCTATCAACCATCGACGAGAACTAGCTCTTGAATTAGGAGCCACTCATGTCCTCGACCCGGAAGAAGATCGAGTCGTCGAAGGAATCCTGGACATCACCGAAGGAGGCGCTGACTTTTCCATAGAAGCCTCGGGAAATCCAGCAGCGGTTAAAATGTCGATAGAGTGTCTAGCCCGCCCAGGATGGTGCGCTCAAGTAGGAGCAACACCAGCCCAAACTTTCCATTCTCTGGATATGGATCACCTAGGTTTCGGAAGAGGAATCAAAGGTGTCGTAATGGGAGACGCTTACGCCAAAGAATTCGTTCCATATCTGGCAGAACTTCACTCTCAGGGAAAACTTCCTTTCGAGAAACTTGTAAAAGAATATAAGTTTGATGATATCAACCTTGCAATAGCAGACAGCAGAAATGGCGATGTCATAAAACCGATATTGATCATGTAAATCGTAAATCGCCGAATTAAGGAGGACAGATCAATGGATGAACACACCTCGGACCAGGGCATTTGGGAAGGACCATTAGATGATTCTGAAAAACCTGTTTTTGACGGACCGGGCACTTTTACCTGGACTAACGGCGACAAGTACGTCGGCGAATGGCGGGATGGGAAATTTCATGGAGAAGGAGAATTAGCTTACGCTGATGGAGATCGATATGTCGGAAAATGGGAAGACGGGATGTATCACGGACAAGGGACACTAACTTCATCCAACGGATTCAAATACACAGGGGATTGGGAAAAGGGCAGTCCTCACGGCCAGGGA
Organism: Gammaproteobacteria bacterium; assembly: GCA_002708765.1. Taxonomy (GTDB): domain Bacteria; phylum Pseudomonadota; class Gammaproteobacteria; order Pseudomonadales; family Azotimanducaceae; genus UBA9659. The sequence continues at coordinate 166,297 of PAPD01000013.1, forward strand.
AACATGCACTTTGCCAATGGAGACGAATATATCGGGCAATTTCATGAAGGAAAGCAATCTGGACAAGGGACCACTGTTTACGCTGATGATGACAAATATGTGGGGGAGTGGAAAGACGGGATGTATCACGGGCAAGGGACACTAACTTCGCCCAACGGATTCAAATACACAGGGGATTGGGAAAAAGGAAATCCGGATGGACAAGGGACAATGAGCTTTCCAAATGGAGATAAACATATCGGAGACTTTCGGGAGGGGAAGCGGCACGGACATGGAACAACAATATACTCCGATGGCAAAAAAGAAACTGGTGAATGGAAAGAGGGAGAACTAGACCAGGATTCCGGAAGTTGAGCGAGATCTAACCCGTCAGAGATCGACAAAGCCTATATTCGTCATAATTATCAACGAATCTAGAAAAAAACGTAGGAACGAACAACAATATTTTTTCGGCACCTAGCTTCTGGCAGAGCTGTAGGATCTATACAGGCAGTGTGAAATGACCACCGAGAGACCGATCCATCCAGAACCGAATCGTAGCATTTGAGCATCGATATCTCAGTCGAGCCTTGCTGAGGCAGCCAATACCAATCATGTTCTGAGCGATGAGTAAAACGGGTCGTTTCACCAACCCGATCATCGTAAACCCGATAATTGGTTATGTAAGGCTGTTCCGAAAAAGAGGGCCAGGCACAAAGCACAAAAGGGTTTTGTTCTACCGTCTCCATAGGTTTAGCAAGATTGATAGACATAAATCTCGCGGACATTTTGGCCTCCACTTCACTGACACTATAACTCTGAGTTCTACCAAAATTTCTCAAATTCTGTGTTAATAGTTCCCTGCACCTGACTCTCCCGCTGTTATCATTCAGGTCATTGTGAACGAGGTTCGCATAATTCGTGTTAACCCCTGGATTCTTTTTTTCCTGATCTTCGGTACAATCACCTTCGTAATCTTTGTCAAAAATATCGTGGTTAAAAACCAGAGCATCGCTGGCACCGGGAAAAAATTTCAACAAAAGCTTCTCCATCTCTGGATAAAACACTCCCTCTACTTCACTAGGATCGTAAAAATTTTTGCATTCAGAATCGCAATGGGCTAATGCGATACCCAATTTATCCATAGAAAGCGAGGTATACGGTGAGATGCCCGGGTGATATTCTTCAATCCGCCTCGCATCTCTAAGCACTTTCGGAAAGTAAAGCCTTCGCCTACCGGCATCGTACTCCTCTTTTCTTAGTATTTTTGAATCGTCTTTCCTGGATGGATCATTCCATAGTTGATTTGAAGGGACTATTGAGTATGACGGAAACTCATCGACAGTGTAAGGCAGAGGCAGTGCCACGCCGCCCTCCGGAACAGCCATATTGGTGGATTCAATATACTCTAAGCATTGTGAATATCGCTTAAAACCTTTACCCCATTTGGTCTCTATGGGACCGGAAACATTCTCGAGTGTTTCCATAAATTTTCTTCCCTCACCTTTGACCGCCTGAGAAATAGCGTCCTCGGTCGCGGCTTCGGTTCCAGCATCTCCTCCTCTATCAAACGAAAGATAGGACAAGCCCTCATTAGCAGCTATTGGTGGTGCTTGGCCAATAGTCAATTCACGATCAGGAACGTAAACTGATCGGGTTCTAGGTGCATCTCCGATATCAGAATTTTCAGGCATTACGTAAACCGTACCTTAAGCATTATTCCACAAAAAGAATTATTCTGGCACAGGTTTATTTGATGTTCCATCAAGCACGCCACCAGTTTCTCGGGTTATAAATTAATTTCCCCTGGTTTTTTCTGGTTAGTTAGTCTTTTCTTTCGGAGGCGGATTCCTAACCGGGCTCAGGCTGAGCAAGGCTCCATCGCTGTGATCGGTTAAAATATATCAATTCATCCGGACCTTCGGTGACATAGCGGATACGCTGATTCAAAAAGTTTAGTAACTCTTCGCGTCGAACTTCTCCATATTCGTTGAAAACTATTCTTTGCAGATGCCCGGTTCCGGGAATCCGTCCTTTGATCAGGGAGGTGACAAATAGATTCCCCGTCCAGGCCGGGAACCGAGAGCCCTGATAAAAACTCATGCTCCCCGCTGTGATTGACGGAACCCATGATATCTCTGGTGGTTCGGTCCCCGGGATCTAGGGACGAGTTTCTAAAAGAGTTCCTCCATAATCACGGCCAAAGGTCGCCTGAGGCCAACCATAGTTTCGTCCCGGGCGAATTATGTTTATCTCATCTCCGCCTTGAGGGCCATTCTGAAGCTCCCAGAGATCACCTGTCGGTGCATGGGTAACAAAATCCATAGAGGATCTTATGCCCAGGGCATAAATTTCGGGAAGCCCACCTTCAATTCCTACAAATGGATTATCTTCAGGAATAGAACCATCATCGTTAAGGCGCAGAATTTTTCCAATATCGGTACCTAAATCCTGGGGAGCTTCCAAATCGCAACAATGGCTCACTCCGATAACGAGTGTACCATCAACAAGAAAATGCAATCTTGACGATGCACCGCATACAGGATTATCGGTCCAGGCATCAGCCACAAATAACTCCTCGAAATTTATCAGGCTCCGCCCTGACCAGACACCCCTAGAAAGTGCTGTGGTGGTCCACAGCTTCTCGGTCCCATCAGGATGAGGAAGTCTCTTTATCCAGGAAAAGTAGATATATTGATTGCTCGAGAACTGGGGGTGCAATTCGATATCGAAAAGCTTGTGAAGAGGTATTACCTGGCTAAGGTCGTTAACTGGGCTACTTAACAAATGTCCGTCACGAATAAGTCGCAGACTTCCTTCTCTCTCCGCGATCAGAACATCTCCAGCAGGATTGTCATCGGTTCCTGTCCCAGGCAGGTGAATAAGTCCAAAAGGATGCTTTAGACCTCTTTCCAACAGGGTTATCTCAATATTGTCCCCTTCAAAAGTATTTATGATCCAGGGTCCGTTCCCAATAGGATCGCTTTCTGGTGGAGCTTCAATAGAGAGCCCCGGAACAGTAATAGATATTGAAATCAGGAACAAAAGGAAATAGCGGTTTCTGATAAGCTTACTTTCCAAAAAATGCCAAGGCTTAAACCCTAAACCACGAGCTAACCGATTGCAAAGAACAACGTAATGCGCGTCGGGACACTGATCTTTCGTTAGCCCCCGCGAATTTCTCCAAGGATTTGAAAGCGATAAATTCTCACTTAGCTCTCTTAATCGTCAAAGCCCAGGAAAACGGTCGCTTCTTCAATATTCTTGCGTTCTGAAACCACAGCATTAGCAGGAAAATTGTTATCTGGCCATCCCAATGCAACGGCTTTCATAATAACCTGGTCCTCCGAGATTTGAGCATGCTCTCGAACCACCGGTGACTGCATAATACCCTGGCTATTAATCACTGCGCCCAGTCCCCGCGACCAGGCCGCGTTTACCAATGCCGTTGTTACCGCTCCACAATCAAATGCTGTGTCATCACTATCAGCTAGTACACGGTCATAAGTGATAATCACACAAACCGGAGCATCAAACTGACGAAAACCACGCAACACCCAGTCCTGGCGGCCCTCTTTGTCCTCTCGCGCGATACCCATAGCGGTGAACAGCTGCTTGGCCACGCCAATCTGACGGTCACGATGCGCTCCAGCGAAGGGTTGTCCGATACGAAACTCCCGTGAATGCGGTACACCCGCCAGATTACGTTCCGTATTCCCGGCACGAATACGATCCAGGGGTTCCCCGGACACAATGGTAAAATTCCACGGCTGCGTGTTCATGGAAGATGGCGAACGCATTGCCAGTTCTAATACTTCTTTAATCAGTGCTTTAGGTACTGGATCAGGCTTATAACCACGAATACTCCGGCGACCAAGCAGGACATCATCGAATTGCACTTTGAACCTCATTGTCTGGATGTGAAGCTATTTTACGCTATTGCGGGCTTAAGTACCCAAGGTGTTCCTAATTCAGTGTCCGAACAGTAACAATTATCAATGAAGCGTTGAACTCTCACTAACGAGTTAATGGATCGCATCAAATTCCAAATGTAATGAAGTTGGCCCATGAAGAAGAGCATTTGGCGCAAATTCCGGCGCTTTGACACCATCAGCTAACCTAAAGTTCTTCATGCGTTTAAAAATCTGATCGAACCCGATATTCATTTCGCGTCTTGCCAGAGCCGCACCTAAACAGTGATGGATACCTTTTCCGAATGCAATATGTTCCTTCAGGTTATCACGCAGAATGTCGAAGCTCATTGCATCATTAAAGTGAGATTCGTCATGGTTCGCTGACGCGAAGCGAGCAAAACAAACTTTACCTTCCGGGATTACTTTGCCATGCAGAACCACTTCCCGAGTAGTGCGCCGGAAAGAATTAGCTGAAGGGCTGGAGAAACGCAGCACCTCTTCGACAAAACGGCTCCTCATCTCAGGGCTTGGGTCACGATATATCAGATCGCACTGATCCGGATTATCAATCAGAAGCCACATACCTTCAGTCAACGCGCTGGCTGTCGTTTCATTACCCGCTACCAGGATCTGGCTGAGCATCGAAAGGCATTCTGAGTTATCCAGAGGCTGCTCGCCATCGATACTAGCATTGACGATCTTCGACAAGATGTCATCTGTCGGATTCTTTCGGCGCTCCTCTAGTTTCTTAACAAAGTAATGCTGGAACTCGACTACGCTAGTCGCGACCTTACACATACCTTCCAAATCGAGCTGCATACCCAGGTTGTCGACAAAGCTCTTCGTCCACTTCCGCAGCTTTGGTAAGTCCTCCATTGGAACCCCGATCTGGGATCCAATGACCTTTAGAGGTAATTTCACACCAAACTCAGACATGAATTCACATGCTCCGCGATCAACAAAATCTTGGATCAGCTGTCGCGACGTCGCCTCAATGAACGGTTCAATGGATCTTAGGTTACGTGAAGAAAATGCGCCATCCACAAATTTACGATATCTGCGTTGTAATGGCGGATCCTGTGTCAGCATGGTCGGAACGCTCGGGTAACCTTCCGCCATTATCGCCTTGACTTCTGGCTCCGCTGAATGGATGGCTCGAGTTGATTTATTTCCAATGACACTCGAAAAGGTCTCGTGATCTCGGAGCATTGCTACCACGTCCGCGTATCGTGAGATGAAAAAAATCCCACTTTCCGGGTCCTCAAAAACCGGCTGGTCCTCCCTCAAACGCCTGTTCAAGGCTGCGGGATTACTAAGCGCCTCCGGATGCATTGGTTTGAGATCACCCACGGGACAGCGAGTAAAATCAATTTGTTCAACCGTTTCCATAGTAAACCTCGCTCCCAAAGAGATTTTTGTTCAAGTCAGCAAAGAAAATATCCATTTCATTATCAGGCAACAATGTCCTACTCCATGATATATGTTTCCGGCCCGGATTGTGATGACGCTCACTAGTACTTGATGAACTTTGTGAAGCCGCCATCGATGACTACATTCTCACCGGTTACCCAGGAAGCCCGGGGACTCGCGAGAAAAGCAATTACATCCGCTACTTCTTCCGGACGACCCAGCCTGCCCGAAGGCTGTTTATTAACGTTCTCGGAATAGTATTCTGGGAGCGCTCTCTCGATCTTGTCCCACGAACCACCTTTAACGAAAATGGGTCCCGGGGAGACGCAGTTCGCGCGAATGCCCTCGGCCATGTATTCATAAGCTAGCTGGCTCACGTAGTTAATCAAGGCACCTTTAAATGCTCCATAACTCTGGCAGCCTTCTCCATAGGCATGATAATCAACCGCGGTAATGGTAGATACCTGTATAAAGGCACTCTCACCTGACTGTTTCAGAAAAGGATAAGCATTTTCCCAAAGCGTGACTGCAGACATCACGTCTACTTCGAACTGCTTGCGCCAGCCTTCTTCGGAGCGAGGTTGGCCGCCGAGCGCGCTTGTATTGGAAACAACCACGTCGATACCTCCCATAGTTTTACCCGCATCATTTACCCAACTAGCGAGTTGCTCGAGATCGGATGCATCAACCACTGAACCGTATACCTCGCCAAGACTGCTCATGCTTTCTTGTGCCTGCTCAACCCCTTCAGTGCGCACTTCGCCATTCAGACGCGGATCTTCATCCTCTTCCGCAATCTTGGCTTTGCGTGAACAGAAAGACACGACTGCACCTTCTCGGAGAAATGATTCAGCCGCTGCTCGCCCTAAACCCCTTGAGCCGCCAGTAATAATCACTCTTTTGCCATTAAGACCAAGATCCATGTAACGCTCCTTAAGAACCAGATAAAAGAAAAGCCAGCTTATTCATCGTTTTACGGTAACACGTTTTGAGATCAGAAAAACGGTGATTGTCTTCAGGTTCCAGTATAAAAAGGTGCTTGACGGGTTTATTGGCTATGGATCAACGGATTCATTTAAGAAAATCGGGGTATATGCGAGCACGCCTATCCCTTTCCCCGAGAACCACAAAAGGGATAAGTCATCCCTGCATATGAAGATACGGCCTGTTAATTGACGGCACTGATGTTTAGTGTATTTTCTCTCTATTCGTCGCTTTGTATTCGCGTTCCGCGCCGGACCAGTTCGTGGCGCGTGATTTTCCATTCTCCATCAATTCGTCGGTAGTTCGTCAAGTAAACTGCCCATAGCGTCAGCGTCTCACCTGGTTTGTTCTTTAGGTAATGCAGGGCTTGCACGTCGGTGCGGGTCGAAGCGGTGTCCCCTTCGATGGTGATCATCTGAGGACCGAGCATGTGCTGGGTCGCATCAAAGGCGGCGAGCTTGCTCTTTACCTCTTCAGTCCAGGCATCGGCCCCTACCACGGCACCACCGCCGAATCCGACGATTTCTGCATCGTCAGCAAAACAGTCTCGGTACATCTGCAGGTCGCGATCATCAACGCCTGCGGCATAACGAGTCATGATATCCTGAATTGCTAATCGATCAACCAGATTATTAGTCACAGGCCACCTCTTCGGTGCCAACGCACCTTCGCTCGCTTCAGTGAGTAAAGGGCTCTCCTATACTCTTTAAGAACCCCGTCTGCCCCGAGAAGATGTAAGGGGCTGACCATAATGAATCCTGAATTTTCCAATGCTTCGTCGCTTGAGGATAAAGGGAAGTTGCTCACACTTCAACAGGGAACTCGGGCCAACCGACCGTGAACAGCTGCGGCCGATGGCGGAAAAAATGATCCTATCGCTCGCTAGAAAATGAGGCTTGCCATCTGCCCGCTGGCTCACGTAGATTGTGGGAAGGCACCCGACACAATTGAGAGGTCACCATGAAAAAAATAATGTTGTTCCTGATTACACTGGGACTCGCTTGTGCGAGCCTCGCCGATGATAATCCGCCCCCCAAAACGGTGGTGAATCAGATTACGGAAGGAGTAAGCAGCACATCAGTAGCCGGAAGTATTACCGCAACTTTGACGGCCTTTCCTGATAAATCCATCTGGTATGTTCAAAAAAATGTGAGCATTACTAAAAAAACAGGGGGATACGAATTTACCTACTGCTGGGTTGAAGAGCCCGATACGCCGCGATGCAGAGAAGTCCTTAGGGAAAAAGCTAAGAGGTAGCCATCGTCCATGACGAAGCAAACCATCATCCATTTCTATACATGAAAGTATATGGCCGGAGCTAAAGAGGATGACTATAACGAGAGAGGAGTTAGTAAATAACTCAAAAAGCGTAAAAGATAATGTTCCAAGGATCCCAATTCCGAACATGGAAGGAACTCTCATCCATTACAAAGATTTTCGGTCCGAATTTGTTCGAGGCCGTCCAGTCGACGTCTGGCTTCCTAATGGCTGCAACTTAAATTCGAGTGAAGAATATCCGGTCATCTACATGCATGATGGACAAATGATGTTTCATCATCGGGATTCGTCTTTGGCAGGAATGGATGTTTTCTGGAACGTGGATGAGGCGGTAACACGTCTGATCAATAAAAAGGAAATCAGACCGGCAATCGTTGTTTCTGTGTGGATGTCTGAATTCCCTACCGGTTCTCGTCTAGCAGAATACTTGCCCAAAAAAGCAATAACAAATGAAATCTGGAGAAGCATATGTGATGTAAATGCCTCAGACAGCGAGTTTACGGAAAAAGAAATTAACGGAGTTCTTTCTTCTGATAATTATTTGAAATTCCTTGTCGAGGAATTAAAACCATTTATTGACAAAACATATCCGACTTTAAAAGAAGCTGGTGATACCTTCATGATTGGATCAAGTATGGGTGGGTTAATCTCGGCCTACGCAATTGAGGAATATCCTTATATTTTTGGTGGAGTAGCATGCTTGTCTTCAGATTGGGCGATTGGAGAAGGAATCTTGGTCGAATGGTTTAAGACTAATTGGCCTGCTGCTGGCAAGAATCGGATTTATTTTGATTATGGAACTGAAAGCTTCGACGCACTTTACGAGCCATATCAAAAACAGATGGACCAAGTAATGCGAAAATATGGCTATCGACAAGGCGAGGATTGGACAACACTTAGATTCGAGGGTGCTGACCACTCGGCAAAAGCCTGGCGTCAAAGACTGCATATACCCTTAAAATTCCTCTTAGGAAACACCTAACTCTGCTCAAATCAACTGCCTATCCAATCAGTTTTTATTTTTGCAACACTAAGAATTTTGTCTGTTGCCATTGCCCGAAAAGCACAAAACCCCGGATGGTTATAAGCTGGGGGCCTGGGTTGGCAAGCAACGCACGACAAAAGACACTCTACCAGAAGACCGTCGGAAGCGACTCGATGAACTCGGCTTTGAAGACCTTGACGCATTTAAGTAAGGACTCTTCCCGCGCGAGGGCGCGAGCCACTTACTTTTCCAGATTCTGCCTTGTGGTTTCTATTTTTAAACGGATATCTTCAGCTTCTGACGAGAGAAAAGAGTACTCTCTGATTTTTCCGTTCCGTTGCATGTGCATCGCCTCTTGGAACTTAGCTTCATATTCATTCTGTAGCTTCTTCAAGGGGTCTTTCTTAAATAAACCAAACATAGGATAACCTTTGCGATTAATGGTTATTACTACGTCTCTTTTAACTTGTTGGATCAAGTTCGTGTTTGCTCCATCCGCCCGCCATAGTCCCAAGACGTTACCCACGTCGGGTGAAGCGTGAATTTTGTTTCGTGTTCCACCCGGCTGAGCAACCACAAAGCTAACTTTTGATTCGTCCCGCCGAGGTATCGTTCAATGACTCTTCTGAGAGTGTCTTCAGATCCCCCTACCTCTGCTAATACATCGGCTTTTCCTCTAACACCCTTGTAAGGGGGATCATTAGTAGCTATCTCAAAACCGCATTTTCGCTGACGCAAAAGCGTCTTTGCTAGTTTGCTCTCTTCATGACTTACGATAACGAGCTTCCCATCTACATATTCGAACCAAACCGAGCAAATCAACGGATACTCACCATCAAGCACAGATATCCTAATAGGTATCTTGCTAGACACCAGAAAGTCTCGCAGCTCTTGCTGATTCCAAGCACTCTTTTTACTGAGATTGTCCATCTTCACCTCCTAAAATAAAAGACCGCCCTTACGACTTGTCTCTAATAAGGCTTGCCATCCACCGGCGGGCTCACGTAGATTTATACTACCCTTCCACAATGAAAGGAAACGTTATGAGTGATTTTGGACTACTGACTTTATTGATTCTTGTTATTTTTGCAGTCTTAAACATCGTTTTATTTTTCAAGGTTTGGGCAATGACCAACAACGTAAAATATATCCTGGAGTTTCTGCTGTTTAAATCGGGATATGTGCTCGAAGACACTTATCCCGGGAGCGGCACAAAAACATTCAAGGACGAAGAGGAACTCAAACAAGATCCAGACGGGACCCGGTACTGGCAGAAAGAAGAAGCAACGGGAGATGAAGGTTCTGAAAAAAACTCGGAAGGAAAATCATCATGAAAAAACTTATTTTTTTAGCCTTAGCTGCTACTTCACCGCTTATTGGTTTAACGAACACTTTCACGTTTGACGAAGCCGCGAAGGAAAACCTGTGTTTCCAAGACGTTCGTCACGAATATGGAGGAGATGGTTTTTATACTGATTTTCAACTTTGCTGGGAAAACCGGTATGGCGGAAACGAGCATGAAAAAGGTTTCGGTTCCCTTGCCCTCAAAACACTGGGTCTCGAGCAAGAGTCCTCTAGTCCTTACATGCTAGTCCGTCGCATTCATGACGAAAGATTATTGTCTATTCCGTATAACGGTTATGACGGCACCTACATAGGCCTTGCATTAAAAGGCGATCTGATTCAAGCATTGGGTGTCCTGCCTCCGAAAAAGCCTGAGGAGTCTGCGAACTATCCTAAACTCAACGAATTTTTTGGTAAGTACTGTTCACCCGTTTTACCTGACATTGATCCAGCCACCGAAACGCTTTCAAAAAAAGCAATAAAATCGAGAGGAAAAGTCCAGAAAGAAATCGAGAAAGCACTTAAAAAAAATCAACGGCTGGAACTAAAAGATTGGGTCAAGGCAATCAGAAAAGGCACTGGGCAGCGTGTTTTCGATGAATATGGTCGCCCCCAGTATTTTCAAAACATGACGTTTCTTTATACGGTTAAGCAACCATCAGAATTAAAAAACGACCTTAGCAATCTTCAAGCAGAGTGCCAACTCTGGTATCCCGAGGATCTGACACATTATGAACGTGGAAAGGTGGGAAGCTTACGGGTCAACAATGACAACGTCAAAGCTGCCTTATCCAGTCGATTCGATGAACTCGTCCGCGAAACCATCAACAAGCGAATAAAAGTTAAAGAAGAACTTGGAGGCAGTACTGACAGCGGTGGAGGGGCACAAAAAAAGAATCGAGAGATAACAAAAGACGTCGTGGTAAACCGAGGTAAATACGCAGCGTTCTATGCAAAACCCTACCCTATCGAGATTAAGACCATAACCCTGCCTGAAAAAAATCGGTACGAGACCAGTGAAGAGCACGAAATCAGGCTCGAGGACTTTAAGAGACAGCAAAAAATAGAATACGTGTATGCGACGTTTGATGCGCCAAAATATAACTTTGAAAATGAGGGTTTTAGGCCCTATTCTTTTTGTGATAGAGAAAACAGGCGACGTTTAGGGTTTAAAGGTACCGGCAGCTATGAAGCAGAAAATGCGTTTGGCGCAAAAAGAAAGATCACTAAAAGAGAAATGGAAACAAGGGTTCATCGAATCGAGCGCAAATTCGAGGGATATGACATTTTCAAAGCTGTTTTTGGCAAAGCTGTTTTTCCTTACAAGCGCGAGGATGCAAAGCGCTTAGGCGAACTGGAGATCGTTTGCGTAGCCGAATTCCTTCCGGAGTGGCCTGAAAGTTTTTCGGATTACTCCAACTACACACGAGCTACTTATTCCGATCCATATGAGGACACCGAGAGCGTGACAAAGCTGCAAGCCTACGCATACTCTTGGTCTTTGGTTGAAAAAGGCACGAACAATATCTTAGTCAGTGTGCCCTTAAATATTGACCCTAAAAGCCTTGCTCAGGACAAGGAAACAGAAACTAATTTACGATTCTTGGATAATGAAATTAACCGATTGCGAAAGAAATTTGTGAGATAACTGCACGGAATGACTAACGAAAACCTCGGCGAGGAAATTCAATGGGAAGATGGTGCCGGAAAGAGGACTCGAACCTCCGACCAATTGCTTACGAAGCAACTGCTCTACCACCTGAGCTATTCCGGCGTAAAACTTTTTTCTTGGACATAAAGACGTTGTCAGCAAGAAACAAAATAACAGAATTCTTGTCTGGATTGTTCAATATTCCAGGCAAATTCTCCCTTCTTTTGTATAGATAATCGAGCTAAGAAGCGTTATCGACAGAATCGGTGAAGGCCTGTAAAATAAGGCAACCCTGGAAAAAATCTGAAACTTCAATTTTGTAAAGAGCATTCGTATCAGAGAATGTCCTTTTTTGGAAAACCGCCACCATGGTTTTATTCTTTTCGTTTCTGTTCGGATCAATAGTGGGAAGCTTTTTAAATGTAGTAATCTATCGGTTACCGATTATGATTCGTAATTCTTGGCAGTCGGAAGCATTTCATATCACATCAGATTTCCTGACTAACTCAGCCGATGAAAAAAATCTTAGCGAAAAAATGTTGCCAGGGAATAGCTCTTTCAATCTGGTTTTGCCGCGATCAAAGTGCCTCGGATGTGACTCCGACATCAGGCCATGGCACAACATACCAATTCTTGGGTACCTTATTCTCCGAGGGCGCTGTAACAATTGTAATATGAAAATTGATTTACGATATCCCATGGTTGAATTCTTGGCAGCAATAATAACGTTATATGTTGTTTACGCCTTCGGTCTGACACTTTCCGGAGCCAGCTCAGCTTTACTGGCTTATGCGCTGATTTGTTTGGCCTACATAGACTACGACACCGAATTACTGCCTGACTCGATCACCCTGCCCTTCATCTGGCTCGGCTTAATTACGAATTACTTTGGAGCAATCACCTCGTTCGAAGACGCTTTCTGGGGAGCATGCTTCGGCTACGGGATTTTATGGTCGGTATATCAGGTATTTAAGTTGTTAACAAAGAAAGAAGGGATGGGCTACGGCGATTTCAAGATGCTCGCAATGCTTGGCGCCTGGTTAGGAATAACCTCAATTCCCGGAATCATTATGATAAGTTCCATTTCCTGTCTGATCATCTTCGGGATTTTGTCTCTAAAAGGGAGAGACCTCTCCGAACCGGTGAGATTTGGACCCTTTCTCGCGATAGCGGGCCTGATATTCATATTCTGGGGAGATGCAATTAACAACCTTTACCTGAAAAGCGTAATTTTGTGATGAAAAAATACGTTGTAGGACTGCGAGGAGGCATTGGAACAGGAAAATCTACGGTCTCCGCAATATTCGAGTCCTTCGGAGTAGACATTGCGGATGCGGATATATCTTCCAGAAACATTATGCAGCCCGGCAAAACAGCCTTCGAAAAAGTGATCCGGCATTTTGGAAAACAGGTACTTGATAATGATGGGATGATCGACAGAGCTAAATTAAGAACCATTATATTTTCCGACCCCGAAGCGAAAATCTTCTTAGAGAAAAATACGGTCTTTGCCATCATAGAGGACCTGACCACTGCGATAAGAAACTCTGAGTCAGAGTACGTGTTACTGGTACTATCAACCGGAGCAGGAAAAACCGATATGATGAACAGATTGCTGGTCGTAGACTCGCCAATTGAGCACCAGATCAGCCGGGTGATGAAAAGAGACAGGCACACAAGGAAGGAGGTAGAAGCAATTATAGCGGCCCAGCCATCTCGGAAAGAAAGGCTAAAAGATCTAGATGATCTTATCGTTAATGACGGGGCAATAGAGAGGATTACGGACCAGGTATCTGAACTGCATGAAACTTATCTGAAATATGCAAGTCGAGCCTAAACTATGTCAGGGATAACCGTTGAATGTCCGACATGCAGAAAATCAGTCCAGTGGCTCTCATCTAATGAGTTCAGACCGTTTTGCAGCGATAGATGCAGGCTAATAGATCTGGGCGAATGGGCCCAGGAAAAAAGGTCCATTCCCTCTGATCGACATTATGGAAACATTGATCCGGAGCAGGAATAAGACTAAAGATCAGGTCCGGTACTCCGAATTAATCTTCACATACTCATAGGACAGGTCTGTAGTCCAGACAGTCTCTTCGTATTCACCTAGGTTGAGGTTGACCCGAATTACTATCGAACCCTTTCGCATCTCCCTGGCTCCTTTTTCCTCCGTGTAACTTTGATCTCTTTGCCCGACACTCATCAAACAAACATCGTTAACGAAGATATCAACTATCGAGCTATCGATCTTTCCTTCGGCCTTACCTATCGCCATTACAAGCCGCCCCCAATTTGGATCATTCGCAAACAACGCTGTTTTTACGAGTGGCGAGTTAGCTATCGAATAAGCGACCGACAAACAGTCTTCTCTTTTATTTCCTCCAGTCACACGGACCTCAACAAATTTGGTTGCTCCCTCTCCATCCTTTACTATTGCATGGGCCAAGTCTCTCATTACCAGGGTTATTCCTTGCTTCAACTCGACAAGACCAGGGCCTTCATTACAATCAACCTCCGAGATCCCGGTAGAGACCAGCACAGAGGCATCATTTGTAGAAGTATCTCCATCGATTGTTATTCTGTTGAAAGTTCTGGCGCTAACTTCAAAAAGAATTTCATCCAGTATTTTCTGATCAACAAGCGCATCCGTAGCAACAAAAGACAGCATCGTTGCCATATTTGGCTGAATCATTCCCGATCCTTTCGCTACCCCTGTGATATTAACTTCGCTCCCACTTATGTTGAATTTGCAGGACGCTATTTTAATTTTCGTATCGGTCGTCATTATCGCTTCTGACAACGGCAACCAGTTCTTTTTGTGGAGGCCTTCGAACAAGTCAGGCAAAGCAGCTCGGATTTTGTCTACGTCTAGTGGTTCACCGATTACCCCGGTAGAAAACGGTATAATAGCCTCTTTCTTAACTCCCGCAATCTCTGCCAGTGCCTCACAACACCTAAGGGCATCTCTCTCTCCTTCAAGGCCAGTCGCAGCATTAGCGTTACCGCTATTAATAAGGCAATACCTGCTGATTCTTTTTTTTAAGTGCTCTTTCGCGACCAAGACCGGCGCAGCCGCAAAATGACTTTGCGTAAAAACGGCCGAAAAAACACTAGAAGAAGCAAATTCAATAAGCGCCAGATCAAGCTTACTGTTCTTCTTAAGGCCAGAGGCTACAGCACTTGCCCGGACTCCGAGTACTTGGTTAAAACTATTATACTCATCGTCTTTCATCACGAATCAAGCTTACCATGACACCTCTTGAATTTTTCCCCTGAACCGCAAGGACAAGATTCATTTCGACCAACTCGTCTGTTAGTTCGCACAAAAGGGGTTTTACTCTCCTCTGGAGTACCCGAATCGGGGGAGCCACTCGATGGACCATGCAGCTTAATATCTGTCCTTTCTCGCCTCTCTTTACGTCTTTTATCCAACGCCTCAGAACCATCTTCTAGGTTCAAGTCCACCAAGGATAAAAACTTGATGAGTTCATACCTTATATTTCTCAATAAGTTCTCGAATAACTGAAAGGACTCACGCTTATATTCGCTTTTTGGTTGTTTTTGAGCATAAGCACGCAAATGAATTCCCTGCCTAAGGTAATCCATTGCAGCGAGATGCTCCTTCCACAAGTTATCCAGGAGGTCCAGCATGATTCTTTTCTCGAGAACACGCAAACCGGGACCGAACTTTCTATCTTTGATTCTGTAATTCTCTCTGACCTGATTAACGATACGATCCCTGATTCCTTTTTCATCAAGATCTTCTTCATTTTTTAGCCATTCCCGGATGGGCAACTTAGCGCCGAATTCCGTTAGCAAACTCTTCTCCAACCCCGTGACATCCCATTGCTCCTCCAGGCTATCGGGGTAAACGAACCCATCAATAAACTCCTCTATGACCTCTGTCCAAAGCTCGTCAATAATATCGGAAATATCATCAGACTCGATTAACTCATTTCTTTGAGAATAAATCATCTGCCTTTGATCATTCGCAACATCATCATACTCGAGCAACTGTTTCCTTATATCAAAATTTCGGCCCTCTACTTTGCGTTGAGCTTTTTCTATCGCGTTATTAACCATGCGATGCTCTATAGCTTCTCCCTTTTCCATCCCAAGATTTTGCATAAAACCTCTCATTCGATCCGATGCAAATATTCTCATAAGACTATCTTCCAGCGAGAGATAAAAGCGTGAGTATCCTGGATCACCTTGACGCCCCGATCGCCCTCTCAATTGATTATCAATTCTTCGACTCTCGTGACGTTCGGTGCCAACAACATGAAGACCGCCCGCATCTAAAACAGTCCTGTTATCTTCAACCCACTTTTCCTTGATTTTTCTTACCTGTTCTTCTGAGGGATTTTTCAACTGGGCAACTTCGGCTTCCCAATTACCACCAAGTATAATGTCCGTTCCTCGTCCTGCCATATTGGTAGCTATGGTCACTGAGCCGGGTTTGCCTGCCTGGGCTATTATCTCAGCTTCCTTCTCGTGAAACTTCGCGTTCAAAATCTTATGCTGGATTTTCTTCTTTTTCAGATAATCCGAAACGCGTTCACTAGATTCGATAGAAGCGGTTCCCACAAGTATCGGTGCAGATTTGAGTAGACAGGCTTCTACTTCATCTGCCAGAGCTTCGTATTTCTCATCTTGTGTCATGAAAATAAGATCATTGTTATCTTCACGTATCATGGGAAGATTGGTTGGAATAACAACTACGTCCAGACCATAAATCTGCTTAAACTCGGCAGCCTCAGTGTCCGCAGTGCCCGTCATGCCCGCCAGTTTTGTATAAAGACGAAAATAGTTCTGGAAGGTGGTGGATGCCAAGGTCTGGCTTTCGTTGGTAATCTTTACTCGCTCTTTCGCTTCAATAGCCTGGTGAAGCCCGTTACCCCAGCGACGGCCTGGCATGGTTCGACCAGTATGTTCGTCAACAATAACTACTTCTTTTTCCGAAACTATGTAATCCACATCTCGTTGAAACAAAGTGTGTGCCTTTAAGGCCGCGGAGACATTTTGCAAAAGCGAAAGGTTACCCGCACCGTAAAGACTATTTCCTTCCTGAAGCAGGCCCTTCTCTATTAAAGCTCTCTCAATCTTTTGATGTCCCTCCTCAGTTATTTCTACATCCTTTTGTTTTTCATCTACATAATAATCACCGGGCGGCTCAATCTCGTTAGTAATATCTTCAGGAGTCTTTATCTGCTGCTCCATGGAAGGAATAATACTATCTATAGTTTTATAGATGTTCGCCGCATTTTCGACACTTCCCGAAATAATCAGAGGAGTGCGAGCTTCATCAATAAGAATCGAATCCACTTCATCTACGATCGCATAACGAAAACCTCTCTGAGTTCTTTCGTGTTCAGAAAACGACATGTTGTCCCGAAGATAGTCAAACCCGAATTCGTTATTGGTGCCATATGTAATATCCGAGTTGTAGGCGAATTTTTTTTCCTCTAGCGTTTGCCCAGAATAGACTACCCCCACGGTCACACCTAAAGCATCATAAAGCGGACCCATCCATTGAGCACCCCATTTCGCTAGATAATCATTTACGGTTACAAGATGAACACCGGAACCTTGAAGGCAGTTCAAATAAAGCGGAAGGGTCGCTACCAAAGTTTTACCTTCACCAGTACGCATTTCAGCGATACGACCTTCGTGCAAGGCAATACCGCCCATGATCTGAACATCAAAAACCCGCATACCAAGAGCTCTTTTCCCGGCTTCTCTAACGGTAGCAAACGCCTCGGGAAGAATCGCGTCCAGAATCTCTCCCTTATCAAGTCTATCTTTTAGTTTATTTCTCTGATCACGGAGCTGATCGTCTGAAAGGTTTTCTAGACTTTCTTCTATCTCATTAATCTGATTAACGATCTTTTTGAAGCGTTTTAACTCTCGCGTATTTTTGCTTCCGAATATTTTGGTAAGTGCTGACAATAACATTTCTGAATTTCTCTTGACGAACTAATCGTCCATATTTTGAGAAGATAGTGAAAGGTCAATTCTATTTGCAGGCGTCATTCATCTACTAGTTCGGTATATATATTTAGAAGGATCTACAACCTGTCCATTTTTTAATACTTCGAAATGCACGTGAGGACCAGTGGATCTTCCTGAACTCCCCATCAACCCGATAACCTGACCTCGCCTTACGATGTCACCCGCCGTTACAGAAAGCTCAGCGTGGTGTCCGTACCTTGTCGCGTAGCCACCTCCGTGGTTTATCTCAACCATTCGACCATAACCGCTTCTCTGCCCGGAAAAAACCACAACCCCTGCCGCGACCGCGATAACATCAGCGCCTTGCTTTCCAGCGAAGTCGACTCCTTCATGCCACGCTCGTTTCCCGGTGATAGGATCTATACGATTACCATAACGAGAGGACATCCATCCTTTTTTTACTGGCCTACCCGCAATGAATTTATCGCGGTCCATTTTTTGCTGTGACATAAGAACCTGCAAAACGCCCAGTTGCTGTTCTCTATCTTCTATATCTTTCGCCAATTTATCTAACAAATCTATATATGCTGGTGGCTTATAAGCTGACACACCCGAAGGTTTCTCGGGCCCTCCCATCGCCGGGGCATTAGAGAAATCAAATTCTCCTTCTTTAAATCTACCAATTTTTGTCAATCTTTCACCTAGCGCATCCAACCGGACTATCCGAGCTTGTAACTGAGCAATTCGCACAGCCGAGGCTTCAAGCTTCAATTCGGCGTCCTGCTTGAGGCGCTCAACATATCTCCTCTGCACTTCCATCTCGTGACGCCACTTAACCACCATCTCGGACGTGAGAGCCGAATCTCCATTGAAAAATTTATAGGAGTAATATCCCAGAGCACCAGAACCAAGCAAAATGATTAGCGAAAAACCTATAATAAAGCCTAAGCTAGCTCTAAAAGACTGATGTCTTCCTGTCCTGTTGCTGACAATGATAAAATTCATATACTATCTCTAGAAAGCTCTAACCAATAAATGACTTAACGCAATATACAGACTTTTTCAGAACAATAAAAATGCCTAAGCCATCTAACAACATACGATCTATCAGCCAGCTAATTACGGATTCTAATGATATACTGCAATCGCTTATAACCCAATCCCAACAGCTTAAATCAATTGAAGATATTATAACCGATATTATACCGGTTATTTTCAATGTAGGCTCGATAAAGAGTCAGAAAATGACTCTGATTGTTTCAAAGGCTACCGATGCAACTAACATCAAGTACCAGGAAGAACAAATTATATCGACTTTAGCTAAAGCAAATATAGCGATTGAGGAGATAAAAGTTAAGGTAAGGCCAATCCTAGACACAATCAGGAAAAAACCTCCTTCACCCAAAATATCAGAAAACGCTTCGAAGATAATTTCTATTTACGCTAACGAAGTCAAAGACCAGGGGATCCAAGAAGCGCTCGTGAAACTATCTAAAACGCTGGGAAAAAATTCTCAAGGAGAAACAACAAACCCCTCGTAGGAAGGAGGTATTCCTTCTTTGGTACCAAAGACAACTATTTCCCATGCATCCGTTTCTTCCATAAGTTTTTTTACAAGAGCATGATTTTCAGCGTGACCAGACTTAAACCCTACAAATTCTCCGATCAAGCTACATCCAAGCAAATAAAGATCTCCTATAGCATCTAGGATCTTATGTCTAACAAACTCATCCGTCTGCCGCAGACCGTCTTCATTCAAGACTCCTGAATCGCCAACAAAGATAGCGTTGTCCATACTGCCACCCTGACCTAAGTTCTTTTCTCTCAAGTACTCAAAGTCCTGCACTAAACCAAACGTTCTGGCTCTGCTGACTTCTTTTACGAAAGATGTCGCTGAAAAATTAACTGTTGCTTGCTGCTCTTTTATGACTTCATTGTCGTAAACTATTGTATGACTAATCTTAAAGCCATCATAAGGTCGCAACTCAACATTCTGACCAAAAGAACGAGAAACTTCCCCTTCACAAATTTTTAGTGATTTTTTAATACGAATAAATTTCTTTAACGCTTCTTGTTCCTGGACCCCTGCTGATTGAATCAGAAAGACAAAATTAGCAGCGCTACCATCCATTATAGGCAACTCCGGGCCACTAACTTCAACGTATACATTATCAATGCCGAGACCGCTAAAAGCCGACATCAGGTGCTCTATGGTCGATATATGATGTCCTTCTCTAACGATAGTAGTCGCCAGAGTATTATCTCCAACAAAATTGGTTCTAGCCGGTATCTGCACCACCGGATCTGCGTCCACACGAAGGAAGATTATACCTGTGTCCTGAGGAGCAGGCCGCAAAGTAAGGTATATCTTCTCACCAGTATGCACTCCTACACCAGTAGCCCTGATTACGTTCTTCAATGTCCTTTGATTAATCACATTATTACCCGCTTTTCTGCACAGAACCGAGATAGCATTCCTAACTATCTTGACTCGAATCTCTTATTATATCTAAGTCCTTACCATGCCTTTTTTGACATCACGAACGCTAGAAAGTTTCTTTTTAAAATTTCCCTGGCCAAAAAAATTTAATCAGCCTGCCGCCGCAAAAATGCAGGAATATCTAAATAATCCATATCCTTGCTCAGCGAATTTCCTGTTTCGGGATTGCTATTGTTTTTGGCTTCTCTTCTTCGATGGGTAGGTTCTTCAAAAACCTTGTAATCCTTTTCGCCATCCCCTGCCGTAGCTATTTTAACTTCCTCCGGCACCTGGTAGGATTGTACCAATCCATCTTTATCACCAAGCCCGGTAGCTACTACAGTAACTCTCATTTCTTCATCCATCGATTCATCTATGACCGTTCCTACGACCACCGTGGCATTCTCTGAAGCAAATTCCTGAACCGTAGACCCAACTTCAGAAAACTCTCCCATTGTAATATCACTGCTGGCCGCAATATTTACCAGGACACCTCTGGCTCCGGTAAAATCGATATCCTCTAACAAGGGACTTCTTATAGCACTTTCAGCAGCCTCTCTAGATCTATTCTCACCTGCCGCTACTCCACTTCCCATCATCGCACTGCCTTTTTCAGACATAACCGTTTTTACGTCTGCAAAATCAACATTAATCATTCCCGGTCTGATAATGAGATCGGCTTTTCCCTGAACCGCACTCGAAACCACATCATCAACAGTTGCGAATGCTTCAAGCAACGGCGTTTTTTCACCGAGAATCGAAAGCAGTTTTTCGTTTGGTATCGTAATCAAGGAATCCACTCTTTTTGCCAGTTCCAGAATGCCTTCTTCGGCAACTTTCATCCTCTTCTTTCCTTCAAAGCTGAATGGCCTGGTTACTACAGCAACAGTTAAAATTCCTAGCTCCTTTGCCATATCCGCAACAATCGGTGCCGCTCCCGTTCCCGTACCGCCCCCCATTCCAGCGGCGATAAAAACCATATCAGTTCCATCTAATACATCACGGATCCGATCTCTGTCCTCAAGAGCAGATTCTTTTCCAACCACGGGGTCAGCACCAGCTCCCAACCCTCTAGTAATTGTTCCTCCCAATTGCAAAAGCGTGGGAGCCCCAAGGCTTTTTAAGGCTTGTGCATCTGTATTCGCACATACAAATTCTACTCCCTCTATTTTTTGCTTCACCATGTGGTCTACTGCATTACCACCTCCACCTCCAACTCCTATAACCTTTATAACAGCGTTTTGCGGAGCACTATCGACGATCTCAAACATAATTTTCTCCTATGAGGATAAATTGATTCTAGTATTTAACTCCCGGTAAACCATCTCTTAAATCGGCTCAAGATATTTTCTGATCCATTCCTTGGCACGATAATAGGTGCTCGGGATGTTTTCCTTGCACCATAATGCAAAAGCCCTACTGCAGTTGAATAGATTGGATTTTTCACGATATCCGCAAGACCAGCCACATTTTTTGGATTCCCCAAACTTACTGGCATATGAAAAATTTCTTCCGCTAATTCTATTGCTCCTTCCATTTTTGAAGTCCCACCAGTGAGCACTATTCCGGCCCCAACCAGATCCTCGAAACCGCTTCGTCTGAGTTCCGCCTGAACCAAAGTAAACAGCTCTTCATATCTTGGCTCAACAACCTCCGCCAAAGCTTGTCTCGATAAATCTCTATCAGATCTATCTCCAACACTCGGAATTTTTATTGTTTCATTTTCTTTAGCTAGGCTGCCCAACGCGCAGGCATACTTGATTTTGATTTCTTCAGCATTTGGTGTGGGCGTTCTCAGAGCCATAGCGATATCATTTGTCACCTGATCTCCAGCAATAGGAATTACCGCTGTATGTCGAATAGCACCATCTAGAAAAATGGCAATGTCTGTTGTTCCACCACCAATATCGACCATGCATACGCCCAGGTCTTTTTCGTCTTCGGTCAACACAGCATCTCCTGAGGCTAACTGCTCCAAAATGACTTCCTCCACCTCAAGCCCACATTTTCGTATACATTTCTCAATATTTTGAAATGCGTTGACTGCACAAGTAATTAAATGAACCTTAGCCTCAAGGCGGACTCCGGACATTCCGAGAGGTTCTTTAACATCTTCCTGCGCATCAATTACATATTCTTGTGGGAGGACATGAAGAATTTTCTGGTCGGCGGGTATAGCAACCGCTTGCGCTGCATCAATAACTCTTTCAATATCGGGCTGGAAAACTTCTTTGTCACGAATCGCTACAATACCGTGAGAATTAAGGCTGCGAATATGGCTACCAGCGATTCCGACAAAGACTGATTCAATTGGACATCCAGCCATAAGTTCAGCTTCTTCTACAGCTCGCTGGATAGACTCGACAGTCGTTTCTATGTTAACTACAACTCCTTTTTTAAGGCCTTTAGAGGGGTGACTTCCAATCCCTATAATTTCGATTTCTCCCTCCAGACCAAGTTCCGCTACTATCGCTACGACTTTAGAGGTTCCGATATCCAGACCCACCATGATCCGTCCACCAATTGGGTTGGTCATAAAACGTTCTCCTTCTGAACCAGATTGCTCAACGATTCTTGAGACTGGTCATCTTCAAATTTGACTGCTACTCCACTGGGATAACGAGCATCAACATAGTTGATTTTTTGATAATCACCTCGTTCCCACAAGCGTTCCCGAACTTCAAGGAAACGCTCCAGTCTAGCTCTAAGCTTTTCTCTACCGAGAGAAATACTTACCCCATTTGTTGTTACCACAGACCACGAGCCAATATTAGAGAGCTTAAGTTCTTTAATTTGATAATCCCGCTTCCTCAGGATCCCACCAACCTTTAGATAAAAATCAATGACCTTTTTTTCACTTCCAGCTGGGCCATAAAAATACGGTAATTTCCCTGCCTGGAAGAGAGAAGTCTTAAGAACCGAACCATCGCTAGAAATAAAAGCATCTTCGTTCCAATAAGCAATAACATCTCTTGGGAAAATTTCTAGCTCCCCTCCCTCTGACCATTTTTTCGTGAAGCTTACCTGACCAACCCAAGGCAAATCAGACAACGCCGATAAAATCTCTTGAGGTTTTGATCCTATTTCAGACACTGAGAAAACCACGTCTTTTGCATCAGCATATTGATTCTCTGTTAGGTCACCAATTATCGACAAGGAACTTACAGAAAACCGGTCTACAGAGAAGACAGTAAAAGACATACTAGCTAACAAAATCGAGCTCACCATCGTCACCTTTAAAAATCCTGTTCTCATAGCGGCAACTTCCTTTCTCCCCATCTTAGAGTCAAATCCCGCGCAATCCCCGCGGTTACTCCAGCTCCCTGCGTTATTACAATATCTCCTGAGCAAATAACATCCTCGAGCAATATAGGAATTTCCTCAATTGAATCTACGAACTCGACGGATACAGATGTTTTTAATTTCAATTGGTTATAAAGGTCTTTGCTAGCAGCACCCTCTATAGGTTTTTCTCCTGCGGCATAAGTCTCGAGCAAGAAAAGCTGGTCTACCCTGGAAAGAATATCAACAAAATTTTCGAACATCTCCATCGTGCGGGTATACCTGTGCGGCTGATAAACCATGAGAATCCGCGAGTCAGGCCAACCTCCTCTCATGGCAGCAACAACTGACCGGACTTCATTTGGATGATGGCCATAGTCATCAACCAGCATGAAATCGCCGCCATCTAGAGAAAATTTTCCGTGCACCTGAAATCTTCTTGAGACCCCTTCAAAGGCCTCTAGGCCAGAAACAATATGTTGTGAAGAAATACCTTCTTCTGAGGCCACAGCAATGGAAGCGAGCGCATTCTGAACGTTAACAGTGCCAGGCATGTTAAGCCTAATATTCGGAAAAACTTCTGATGAATTTTTCTTGATCGCAACAAAACTAGATGAAAATCCTTCCTGTCGATATTCAATCGCCTGGTAATCTGCTTCATCATCAAAACCGTAAGTAACCAAAGGCCGGCTAACCTGAGACAGCATTGCTTTTACAACTGGATCATCGATACAGGCAATCAATAGCCCGTAGAAAGGCAGGTTATGGACAAATTTCAGGAATGCTTTCTGAAGCTTGTCAAAACTTCCTTCATAATTTGTAAGATGATCCCTATCAACATTTGTTAGCACAGATACCATAGGTTGAAGATGCAGAAAGGAAGCATCACTCTCATCCGCTTCCGCTATCAAGTAACGCGAACCACCCAATTTAGCGTTACTTGCCGAGCTGTTTAAAAGACCGCCGATGATAAATGTAGGGTCCAAATCAGCTTTAGCGAATATGGAAGCGATTAAGCTGGTAGTCGTTGTTTTTCCATGTGTTCCGGCGACCGCTATTCCGTATCGATATCTCATCAGTTCCCCCAACATTTCTGCTCTGGGGACAACCGGAATTCGTCTGGAAATAGCTGCCATATATTCCGGGTTGTCTTCTGGAATCGCACTCGACACAACAACAACATCAGCATCAGCAATATGCACTGACTCATGTCCAATGGAAACCTTAACACCTAGCACACACAGTCTTTCCGTCACAGAGGTCGATTTGTTATCTGACCCTGACACTGAATAACCCTGATTAAACAAAACTTCGGCGATTCCACACATGCCAGCGCCACCAATCCCGACGAAATGAATTCGCTTTATGCGTCTCATCCCGGTAAGAGAAACATCAGACACGCGAACCCCCATATTTTTGGGTTCCATTTCGCGTCTCCACCTCTATACGCAGCAGAATTGCAATCATCACTAGACAGACTACCAGGCTATTTCCTCCATAACTTATCAAAGGAAGAGTTATCCCTTTTGTCGGTAGCATCCCAAGATTGACTCCCAAATTAATGGCGGCCTGAACTCCCAGGATAATTGATAACCCGTATGCCAGATTGGCGTGGAAATACATTGTTTGCCTCATAGCTAAATTCCCGATAGATAGTCCTCGGATAACTAATCCAAAGAAAAGAAAAACTACAACGGAAGCGCCAACAAAACCTAACTCCTCTCCAACAATAGAAAAGATAAAATCGGTATGCGCCTCCGGGAGAAAAAACAATTTCTGAATGCTATTACCCAGACCTAGCCCGAACCATTCTCCTCTGCCAAAGGCGATCAAAGCCTGGGTCAATTGATATCCACTACCGAAGGGATCATGCCATGGATCCGCAAAGGAGATTATTCTCTCTATTCTGTATGGCCGGACAACTGAAAAGACCATAATAAATATGAACGCGAATATTGCAAAAGGAAAGAAAAACCTAATGGGAGTTCCTGAAAGGAATATTACAGTAGCACTTGCAACAATTAATACGATGGATGCGCCAAAATCGGGCTGGCCAAGGAGGAGGAGAACCAACAAACCAAGAGATATAACGGGAATGACAAAACTTATCCCGGACTCCTGGATTTCTTCTTTTCTGGTAGCCAAATACTTTGACAGATAGACGAGAAAGAACAATTTGACTAACTCAGATCCCTGCAGGTTTATCGATCCTATTTGAATCCATCTCGTAGAACCATTAACTGCTTTACCAACACCGGGAATAAGAACCGCGACCAGCAGAAATATGGAAAGAAACAGAAACAGCCAACTGAAACGTCCCCAAATTTTTATAGGCAAACCCAAAACAAACAAAAAAGATATTAATCCGATCACAATGTACAGATGATGAATAGTCGCAAGGTGAAGCGAGTTCCCATAGACTCGTGC
Source organism: Gammaproteobacteria bacterium (assembly GCA_002708765.1). Classification (GTDB taxonomy): domain Bacteria; phylum Pseudomonadota; class Gammaproteobacteria; order Pseudomonadales; family Azotimanducaceae; genus UBA9659. The sequence goes on from PAPD01000013.1 coordinate 191,985, forward strand.
ACCTGTTTCCATGGAAGCCGAACCAACCATCACCGACCCGAAAAGCAAAAGAGCCAATGCAATTCCAGACAATATAGGATCAACCGGACATTCGATATTTCCTACGAAACGGCCTTTAGTTTTCTTCATAGCGATGCTCATGAAATTACCTGCTGAACAGCTTCTCGGAAAACGTCACCTCTTTCTTCGAAATTATCAAACTGATCAGTGCTAGCACATCCCGGGGCAAGTAAAACCATATCTCCAGATTTCGAATTTTCATATGATCTGGAAACTGCTTCGTGAAGAGTTTGACAACTGATCGCGTCGCAAGGTGAAAACTCTCGCAAAATCTGGTCCTGATCATTGCCAATAACAAAGACAGAGTCCAGTAAAGGTGTTATTTGCTTTACTACTGAGTGAAAGTTAGATCCTTTGGTCTCCCCTCCAACGATTAAGTGTATTCTATGGTTCTTTGCCTGTCCCTCGACCGAAGCTAATAACGCTCCCGAATTAGTAGCCTTCGAATCATTTACAAATAATATGCCGTCCTTCTCTCCGACTAATTCACTGCGATGAGGCAACCCTTCAAAATCTCTTACGGCCCGGATGATTTCATCAAGCTCAATACCTAGAAGCCAACCTATAGCTATACTTGCCAAAACATTTTGAAGATTGTGATTGCCTTTCAGCTTTAATTGGCTCTCTGAAACCAGCTTCTCGGAACCGTGCATCAAAAAATATTCGTCTTCTTCTTTACGAATACCAAAATTCCCAATCCCATCTTTTTGATCCGAACCGAAAGTTGCTATTTGTTCAAAATCCCGATGGACACGGTCAAGCAAAACACGATTTATTACAGCCTTCTTGCATTCCCTGTAAACCGATAATTTAGTCTTAAAATAAGCTGCCTGACTCTCATAGCGATCCAGATGATCATCAGATAAATTCAAGAGCACCGCTACTTCTGATTTTATTTTGGGAGCCAATTCGAGCTGAAAGCTTGATAACTCCAGCACAGCAAGGCATGGGTTAACACCTAGTGAGTCTAGAGCAGGTTCACCGATATTTCCTGCTAGCACTACATTCCTGAAGTGTTTCGACAAAATCAATTCGGTTAATTTTGATACCGTAGATTTTCCATTTGTTCCCGTTATTGCAATAATGGGGAACGTAGCGTTATTGCAAAATATTTCTATATCTCCATAAACCTTGACACCATTCCTGCGTGCTTCAGAAATTTTAGGATTAGATAAAGGAACCCCCGGGCTCAAATAAATTTCCGATACTTCCTTCAGAGATAGGCTATTTATTCTTCTTATCTCTACTTCTGGTTTTATTTTATTCAGTTCGGACACGCAGGCGTTATTGGGATTGTCATCTAAGACCTTATAGTCAAGATTTCTTTCTGTAAGATATCTAGCGTAACTCAGCCCTGTCTTGCCAAGCCCTACAATCACCCTGGAATTTTTAGACATCTTCTAATCCTCCCAAAGCTCTGCTAATAACCTTGAAGTCCTCATAAGGAATCTTTTTAGAAGAAATTTCCTGAAATGCTTCCCGACCCTTTCCGGCAATCAGTATCACGTCTTCTTGAGCTGCTTCGGAAATTGTTCGATGAATGGCCTTGCTTCTATCCAGTTCAGATCGATAATCCCCAAGAATCCCACTTGCTATATCACGGATAATAGTTTCGGGATCCTCTTGGCGAGGGTTATCATTTGTCAAAATTATTTCGTCTGCGATATCGCTAGCAATTTTTCCCATTACTGAGCGCTTAGAGATATCGCGGTCACCACCACAGCCAAAAAGACAAATCAACTTACGATTCTTGTAGTGCTGACGAATAGCCGCAAGTGCTTGCTTTAATCCGTCAGGCGTGTGCGCATAGTCAAGAAATACCAATGGCTTGTCTTCCGCGGAAATCAGCTCCATTCTTCCTGAAACACAGGACACATGTTCCATCGCTTTCGAAATATCTTTGCCGTCCCAACCCATCGAATTCAAGGTCGCCACCACCGCTAAGATATTTTCTACATTAAAATTTCCGAACAAAGGGATGTCTGCCGAGAAAACAAAACCAGCGCACGAGATTTCTAATAGCATTCCTTCCTCGTGAAAATCACTAGAGAGCAAATAAACATCAGCAGAACTAACCCGGCTATAGGTCCTTATATCCACAGAAGAAGGCAAACGCTTTAGCAAATCATGAGCAAAACCATCATCCAGGTTTATTACTGCTCTGTTAACAGATTTCATAGCGAAGAGGCGTGCCTTAGTACAACGATACGTCTCCATGCTGTCATGATAGTCCAAATGGTCTTGCGTTATATTTGTCAAAACCGCGATGTCCACCTCGGTGCCTGATAATCGATCTTGGTCGATGCCGTGAGAAGAGGCCTCCATAAATACGTATCCACAACCTACATCTAAGAGCTCTCTGAGAATTCGCTGAAGACTAACCGCATCAGGTGTAGTGAGTTCGGCATCTGAAAGTGTTTCTATTTCCCCATAACCCCTAGAACCAATCAGCCCGCACCGGAAACGCATACTGCTTGCTAGCTCTGCCAATATGTGAGTAACTGTAGTTTTTCCATTAGTACCAGTTACAGCAATGATTTCCATCTCGGCTGAAGGTTTCCTATAAAATCTTGACGCGTATTCGCCTACCCGTTCTCTAAGATTAGAAACCTTAAAAACGGGAACGTCTGATGCTACCTCGGCCTCGCACGGTTTCTCCGAGATAACAGCCACTGCTCCTTTTGACATCGCTTCGTTTATAAAATCTCTTCCATCATATTCGCTTCCCGATAGACAGATGAAGAGGTCTCCCTCATTGATTTTTCTGCTGTCTAACGAAATACCTCTAAATCGAATTTCAGGTAAATCCTCTTGGGGTGCAAGTTCTGTTAAGCACATCTCCATCAGACCGAACCTTTTACTTCAGGGGGAACGTTTAAAATTCTGAGAGCAGCCTGCATAACGCGCGAAAATACTGGAGCGGCTACCGCTCCCCCACCGCTGCTAAGAGCTTGCGGATCATTGATCAGAACCACCGCAACTAACCTCGGCTGACTAATCGGAGCCAACCCAGCAAAAAAAGCCAAATGATTAGTATCCTTGTAACCGCCTTTCCCCAACTTTCTCGCGGTGCCCGTCTTCCCTGCGACCTGGTATCCCCTAACAGCTGCTTTTCTTCCCGTTCCTTCATTTACGACCGCAACTAGCATTTGTTTTATTTGCTTAGCCACAGATTTGGAAAAAACCCTACTGGTATCTGAAACACTACCTCTGACAAGAACTAAATCTTTTTTCAAGCCATCATTAGCTATCGTCATATATGCGCTTGCAAGATGCGCGGGGGTCAAAGACAGACCGTATCCGTAAGCAAAAGTAGCCCTTTCGATATCATTCCAACGCCTGCGATAAGGAAGAGAACCATTTTGTTCTCCGGGAAAACCCGTAGAAAGAGGTTTCCCGAAACCAAGTCGTTGAAACAAATCCCACATATCATGCTCATCTATGTCTAGAGCGAGTTTGGAAATTCCTACCTGACTTGAATGAGCTATAATTTGACGGAGACTCAAGATGCCTCGGTCCAAGGGATCCTGGATATGCAGGCTTCCAATTTTTAACGCGCCAGGTGAGGTGTCAATAACTGAATCGGGCGAATACCTTCCACTCTCCAAGGCTGCAACTGCGGTAAACGGCTTAACCGTAGATCCAGGTTCGAACACATCGGTCAAGGCTCTATTCCTTGCCCTCTCAGGCTGATGATTCCTATGACCCCGAAAATTCGGATTGTACGACGGCTGGTTTACCATCGCTAACACTTCCCCATTTGAGACATCTACAAGGACAACTGAGCCAGACTCCGCGTTAAATGATTGAACCGCAGACTTTAATTCTTTGTAAGCTAAATATTGAAGACGCATATCGATAGTCAGTTGAAGATTTTTTCCCGGCTCAGCATGAATCAAAAACTTCTCGTCTTTCACTATTTCTCTGTGTGCATCTCTTAAAAACTTTTTCTCTCCAGGTACTCCCGCAAGCCAACTATCATGGCTCAATTCCAGACCTTCGATTCCTTTATCATCTGTATCTACAATTCCAACGACATGGGCAGCCACTTCGCCTGCCGGATAGAAACGCTTGAAAGTTCGATCGGCTTGAAGACCTTTTATTCCCGAGCTTAATAACTCCCTAGCCTTAGAAGGAGGCACATCACGCTTGAGATAATAACCTCGGCCCTTTATGTTTTCCTGCATTCTTTTCTTAAAAAACTCTTGATCCACTCCGAGATATTCGGTCAGTACCGAAAGGTCCTGATCAGCAGCAAGTAGCTGTTTCGGGTCAACATGTAATGAAAAGGCAGGGGTACTGATCGCCAAAGGCTTACCTAAACGATCTTGGATTATCCCACGATGAACACTAATTTCAGAAACCCCGATAGCTCTTTTATTGCCTTCCTCTTGCAGAAATTCTTTCTGGTCAAGGTTTAAAACAAGGAGTCTCGCGATAATCACCAGGACACAGATAAAAACACCGATCCCTACCAGATATGCTCTGACAAAATTCATCTTAAGACTACCAGTTCGTCTGGCGAAGGAGATCGCATGGCAAGGTCTGCTTCAGCAACTTCAGTGATCCTGGAATAATCAGCCCATGCACCTCTTTCTAACATCAATTTTTCGTATTCATGGTCCAGATCATCTTCTTCCTTTTGGAGAATCTGGAGATCACGATATGCCTGCCTCATGTTATGAGCAGAAAAAGATACAAAGAACGCCGAGATCGCTAACGTAATAACGAGAATCCCTGCCGGCACCTGACGAGAAGAAAATAACCAGGATAGAAGGGCTGCACTTTCTTTTAACATGGCATTTTTTCCGCTACACGCATAATAGCGCTTCTCGATCGCCTATTAACCTGGATTTCTTCTTCTGAAGCTTTAACGGGCTTTCCTACGATTTTTAGAGGTCTATAAATATCAGCGTCTTTAATTGGAAATTTTCTAGGGAAATCATCTCCGGTCGCTTTGACTTTAAAAAAATGTTTCACGATCCGGTCTTCTAGAGAATGAAAACTTATGACAACTATCCGCCCTCCCGAATTCATAAGGCCCACTACTTCTTCAAGGCACCGGGATAATTCATTTAATTCTTGATTAATCTGTATTCGAATAGCCTGGAAAACTCGGGTTGCTGGATGCTTGTTTCTATCTATCGAAGGCACTGATTTAACAACAATATCTGAAAGATTTTTGGTAGTCTCAATATCCGATGCATCTCTTGCAGCAATTAAGGCTCGAGAAATTCGTCGAGAAAATCGTTCTTCTCCATAATTCTTCAAGACGTGTTCAATTTCTTTTTCCGAAGCATCCCGAAGCCATTCAGCTGCTGTAGTCCCTTCACTAGAGTCAAATCTCATGTCGAGAGGTCCATTTAACTGAAAAGAAAAACCTCGAGCAGAATTATCCAGTTGTGGCGAAGATACCCCGAGATCTAGCAAGACGCCGTCAAGCCCTCTAAACTCATGTTTTTCTGTTAACTCCCTAATTTTTGAAAACCGACTATGCTCTACAACAACTCTCGAGTCATCCGTGAAAAAGTTTCTTGCATGACTAATTGCTTCAATATCTGCGTCCAAGACCAGCAAACGCCCAGCACTCGCCAGCTTTAACGCTATGGCTCTACTGTGGCCACCGCGGCCATAGGTGCAATCGACGTAAGAACCATCACAACGAGTAATAAGTGCCTTCACTGCTTCCTCAAGTAAAACAGCCTTATGGACATAATTTTCCAATTTATTTCCTTTATAAAGAAAGCCCTGCCAGCTCATCTGGAATTCGAGCAACTTGGCCTTCTTCTACCCAAATATCTCGTTTATTAATCCAATCGGTTTCATCCCATAGTTCCATCTTTTTCCCCTGACCAATAAGCACTCCTTTTTTTTCTAGGTTTGCGTAAGATCTAAGCGGAGGGGGAAGCAAAACTCTTCCACTACCGTCCATCTGAACATCGGTCGCATGGCCAATTAATAGCCTCTGCACCCTTCGAGTGATTGCATTGAAACTAGGCAAAGCCTCTACTCTTCTTTGAATATCATCCCAGTCCGGACGAGGATAAATTAGCAAACATTTTTCTTCCGTATCTATCGTCACAACCATTTCTCCGCCACAGTGGGCTCCTAGAAACTCGCGGAAACGAGAAGGAATCGCAAAACGACCCTTAACATCTACATTAATGTTCGTTACTCCTCTAAACACTTTTTATCTTCCTTTCTTCGATATACAGACTCAAATGACATTCCAGAAATTCAAATGCGCAAAAGGTCATGTTGATGATAAATCCCCACATTATGACACTTTTATCCACTTTATTTCACCCTGCACCTTAAAAAGCGAGAGACTAACTGTCAAGAAAACATATTCATAATTTATCTTTTAAACACAAGGACTTATGAAAGATACGATGAAAAGCAGTTAAGCATTAAGAAACTAAATAAATACAACAAGATACAATCAATTTCTAATGTGGATTATTTTTATGTTCAGCTGCGCTAAAAAAAAACCAAAAGTTGGTATTTACGATCTAAGGGACAAAGATACCTATAATAGAGGGAGTCAGCCGATAAGCCGGGTTCTGTCGAGGACAATCATTCATCTATGATGTCTGTCACCAAACACCTTTAGCGACCTACCCAAATCCTTCCACGGGTCGCAGAAAACGGATTTCTATTTGGTCTTGCTCCGAGTGGGGTTTACAATGCCACAATCGTTACCGATCGCGCGGTGCGCTCTTACCGCACCATTTCACCCTTACCTTCGATAGGCGGTATATTTTCTGTTGCACTTTCCGTAGGCTCGCGCCCCCCAGGAGTTACCTGGCACTCAACCCTATGGAGCCCGGACTTTCCTCTTCACCAAAAGAAGCGATTGCCTAGCTGACTCCCAACTACAGATTAACCCCTTAATAGATCAATTCTCAAGTTCCAAATTGCGTTTTAGTGTCAATGCTTTGTCATAAAAATTGGCCTTAGGTAAAGACAGAAACTTTGATACAACCGAGGCAGCGCGAGACGGTGACATTTCCTTGAGAAGGATATTCAAGAGACGGTCTTCATCATAGTTTTTCTGAGCTTGTGTACCTCGGATTAATAATACAAATTCACCCTTCAAAGGTATCTCTCCAGCCATTAGCATGCTATCGATTTCCTCGACTGTAGATAAAACTACCTGCTCAAAATTTTTTGTTAGCTCTCGACAGATCGTAATTTCTCTTCCTGGCATTATTTCTTTCATCTCCGAAATAGTGCTAGCTATCCTGTGGGGAACTTCAAAGAACACTTGTGTGATGTTTTTCGCTGCTAAAGATATAAGTAAAGACCGACGCTCATTTTTTTTTGGAGGTAAAAATCCCCGGAAAACAAACTGATCTGTTGGCAATCCAGCAACACTAAGAGCTGCTATGACAGAACATGGCCCAGGAATCGGGCTGACTGCTATACCCAGACCACCGCATTCTCGGACTAAAATATACCCAGGATCGGAGATCAACGGTGTCCCCGCATCTGACACTAAGGCGATTTTTTTTCCTGCTTTCAACCTTTCAATAAGATCGGGAAGTGTCGACCTTTCATTATATTCGTGTAATGGAATCATCGATGTAGTGATTCCCCACCTGGAAAGAAGAATAGAACTGCGACGAGTATCCTCGGCGACAATCAAATCTACTTCACTCAAAATTCTTCGAGCTCGAGAACTAAGATCATCTAGATTCCCAATGGGAGTAGATACAACAAATAAAGTCATTAACTATGTTTCCCCTAAAAAAATTTCTATTAAAGAAAAACCCTATTCGCGAAAGCAAAAAGTAGAAAAAAAACTGCTTTAGGTTCATATTACCCGATATGGAAAAAATCAGCCTAATATTATTAACAGCTTTTGTTTTTTTGAGCTCGGGTTGTTCTACCTCTGCGCCAATGAAAAAAGAAGAAGAAAATAAAGCAGATCTTAGGAATTATGAGAAAGAGATCGATCAGCTTCTTAATAGTGCTAACAGTTCTCAAATCGAGAATCCCGACATAATAAAACTCCGAGCTGCCAATATTGCAAGTAAAGCAAAAGATTACGAAACCGTGGGTCGAATTCTAACAATTATTAAGGACCCCTCTAAAAATGATGGAATAAGACTGAACTACTCTATCCTAAAAGCCGAAAAAGCCCTCTATGACAAGGAACCAGCTAAAGCAATAACAATTCTAAAAGGTTTATCAGAAATTGAAGGGGGGGAAATTACAATAGCCAAGCTAAAAGCTAAAGCATACGAGCTAATTGGAAGTCATATAGCTAGTGCAAGAGAATTAATATCAATTAATTCATTGCTTCCAGCTCCCTCAAGAAAATCGAACCAGGAAGCAATATTAAGTCGACTATTGTTTAAAGATAATGATTCACTTATTCAAGCCGCAAACGAAAGCATTTCCTTCGAAATCAGAGGATGGATCCTCTTAGCATCTCTTGTGAAGCGATATGAAGACGACTTGCTTGAACAGAAGAATGCATTTGATACTTGGAGAAAAAATTGGCCAAAACATCCAGCTTCACTGGACCCTCCGAAAAGACTCCAGCTATTGACTGAAATGATGGATAAGGCTCCAAAAAATATAGCCTTGATATTACCTTTGTCTGGCAATTTTGCCAAATTCGGAGAAGCGATTAGAGATGGATTTATAACTGCGCATTATGAATCAACAGGAAATAAGAAAATCAAAATATACGATTCCTCCTCGGACGATATTATGAACTTGGTAAACAGAGCTATTATTAATGGTGCTGAAATAATCGTAGGCCCACTTGCTAGAGAAAAAGTTAAGGAACTATCCAGAAATGATCTACCGACACGTGTCCTTGCTTTGAACAGAACCGATAATAAACGAAAAAATTCAAAACTATATCAATTCGGCTTAGCCCCCGAAGATGAATCTATTCAAGTAGCAACCAAAACCTTTAATAGTGGATATAGAAGAGCTCTAGTGATCGCACCGCAAACAGAATGGGGTGATCGAAACTATCGAGCTTTCACCAAGAAATTTGAAGAACTTGGAGGAGAAATAGCTGATTCGGCCAGATTTACAACTCAAAAAGACTACTCTAGCCTTGTAAAATCGATCTTTCAGATAGGTTATAGTGAAGAAAGATCAAAAACTATCTCTAGACTTATCGGAGAAAAGTTAGAGTTCAAAGCTCGGAGAAGAAAAGACATTGACTTCGTCTTTCTCCTCGCTAGCACGACCCAAGCCAGAGGAATTAATCCTACCCTTTCATTTTTTTACGGTGAGGATCTACCTGTTTACTCGACTTCTAACGTCAATCAAAATAGAGAAGACCGGTTAAGAAATATCGATCTCAATGGAATCTATTTTTGTGAAATGCCCTGGAAACTTAGTGAGACCAACAAACTACAGTTAAAAATTATGGAATCTTGGCCTGAGAAATCGGCCACATTAACTGCGTTCTTTGCCCTGGGAGCAGATGCTCACAAAGTTATTCAGCGACTTACCCAATTAGAAGAATTCCCTGACGAACGAATAGCAGGAGGTTCGGGTATTCTTGAAATGAATGAAAATAAAGTTATTACCCGGACACTTTTTTGGGCAAATTTTGAAAATGCAAAGATCAAAACTTCCTATACTATAGAATGATCAAGATAAAATATTCAATCTTATTTGTTATAGCTCTTCAGTGCCTAGTTTTATCCGGGTGTTCTTCTAGAGGCTCATTTGATGATAATAGAAACGAACGGCTTTCAATGAAAAGGATCATTAATGCCCACCCTAAGCTAGCTAGTGCCAATATAAATACTACTGGTTTCCAAGGAAACTTGCTTATCACGGGACAGGTTTCTTCTAAGGAACTGATAGCAATAGCATCTAATGAAGTTAAAAAACTTCGGAATGTAAAAAAAATATACAATCAACTAGCAGTATTAGGCGAAACTTCGCTACTATCGAAAACAAATGATTTATTAATCAACAATAGAGTTAAATCTGAGTTACGAAAACTCAATGATTTTGATCAAGAGAAAATTAAAGTCGTAACAGAATACGGAGTCGTCTACTTGATGGGTAAGCTGACCGCACAGGAGTCTAGAGAAGTGTTAAAGGCAGCTAAAAGTACTCGTGGAGCCCAAAATGTAATTTCCCTTAATAATTAGCATAGCTATTTAACTAACTTAAGGCTTGGAGGTCCTTTTGAGTCATCTTCGCGGGGTTCAGTGGGGGGAGTATGATCATCTTCCGAAAACCACATACCCTTTCCGTTTTCTTTAGCGAAGATACCCCTTATCGCACTAACCGGAGAAAAAATCTCTCGAGGAACTCCCGAAAATCTTCCACTAAAGAAAACTCCCTCGCTTCCAACACGAAAATCTCTTACAGCAGAAGGACTAATATTTAAGATTATCCGGCCATCTTTTACGTGCTCCAATGGGACATCGACCTCCCTTATGGTTGCATCTATTACCAAGTACGGCGTCAATCCGTTATCTAAAACCCATTCTTTAATTGCTCTTACAAGATAAGGAACAGAGGAATTCATATTGTTTTACCTTGCCAAATTGCGTCCTCTTATCAGACTTAATCTCTGATATCTGACTCTACTTCGCTCAAAGAAGCCCTAAAAGATTCTCGATCGAATACTCGTTCCATATAGTCGTGAATCCCCTTACCTTGTTTGGGAGGCAATTCAATACCTAAAAGAGGCAAACGCCAAAGTATCGGTGCTACGCAACAATCTACCAACGTGAATTCCTCACTCATAAAAAAGGGCTTTTCTGAAAATATTGGTGCTATAGCCAAAAGGCTTTCGCGAAATTCCTTTCGCGAACGATCGATAACCGTGTCTTTAGAGCGCCCGGCCAGAATAGTATCAACGTACCCACACCAATCTCTCTGGATCCTATAAACATATAACCTACTCTGAGCTCGAGCTACCGGATATACCGGTAGAAGAGGTGGATGAGGAAATCTTTCATCGAGGTATTCCATAATTACTTGTGACTCGTAAAGAACTAACTCTCTATCCACCAAAGTTGGAAGAGAATTATAGGGATTCAAGGAAGCAATGTCTTCGGGCACTGCACCTGGATCCACATCAATTATTTCTACAGCGACTCCTTTCTCAGAAAGAACCAACCTAACTCTTTGACTATAATGATCACTCCCATCTGAGTAAAAAACCATTGATGAATGTTTTGCTACAACGCCCATCACGCTATCTCCCTTCTAAGAAAAAACCAGCCAACCGATTGACCAACATGAAAATTAAGATTAATGAAATTCCTTCAAGTATTCTCTACCTAGCAGCCAAGCAAAAACGTAGAAGAACGCAAGGAAGAGAAGCACGAACCCCCCCAGTCGCTCCCGCTCCAGACGGCTAGGATCACCGGAGTAGTATAAAAAATTGGTCAAATCATATATCAACCCGTCATAACTATCTGCTGAGAGTTCTCCCGAGCCCTCAACCAACGAAAGGGGGCTTATCCCCCTGACCAAAAGATCATCACCACACCTTTCCTCTATAATAGATTCTCCTGAAAGGGGATCTCTCATTTCCCCTCCATTTTTAGCTATCTTTGGAACATTCTTACATACTTTTCTTTGAACTCCCTGCAAATGGACTAGCGGATGGGGCATTCCCACATTCTCATAGAGTAAATTGTTAACTCCAAACGGTCTCGTTGAGTCTTCGTAAAAGGAGCGCATATAAGTATAGAAATAATCTGGACCTCCCTTTAATTTGGTATACAAGGTGAGGTCGGGGGGGACATTTCCGAACCATTGCTTAGCATTTTCGACTGACATAGAATTTTCCATATGTGATCCAAATTTCTTCGAAGGATCAAACACAAAGTTAGCCATCATTGTTTCCTGTGAAATACCCAGATCCTCAGCAACTCTCTGGAATCGCTGATATTTCATGGCATGACAGCCCAGACAATAGTTAACATAAGTTCTCGCTCCCCTTTGCAATGAAGCCTTATCAGACAAGTCGGGAGCAACACTATCCAGAGGGATAGGAGCACTAGAGCCCGCCGCCAGAATACATGACGGGACCATCAGAAAGAGGAAAACAAGAATCCTCATCTCATTTGAACCCGATCAGGGACCTTTTTAGTTTTTTCGGCAGCGGTATACCATGGCATCAATAAGAAATAGGAAAAATAAATAGCGGTACAGATTTGCGCAATAAATGTTTTTAAAGGGGTAGGATGCTGAACTCCAAGATAACCCAGAATAAAAAAAGCGACCACGAAAACAGCCAGGAAAACCTTGCTTGCCAATCCTTTGTAACGAATAGATTTAACTTTTGATCTATCGAGCCAGGGAAGAACAGCCGGAAGGAATATTGCTCCCGCCATAACGACCAAACCCCAAAATTTTGCGTCTAAACCTAAAAAAGGAAATGTGGCCGCCCGAAGCATGGAATAAAAAGGGGTGTAGTACCAAACCGGAGCAATCAAATCAGGCGTTTTTAGCGGGTTAGCTTTTTCATAGTTCGGAGCTTCAATCAGATATCCACCCCCATCCGGAAAATAAAACATTACAATCGAAAAAATAAAGAAAAATGCGACGATGGCAGGCAAGTCATGACCCAGAGTTAAATAAGGATGAAAAGGTATTCCATCGAGAGGCTTACCCTGCTCATCAGTATTCTTTTTGATATCTATTCCATCCGGATTATTTGATCCAACTTCATGCAAAGCAACAATGTGAAGAAAAACAAGAACTAAAAGTAGCATCGGCACCAAGACGACGTGCAATGCAAAAAACCTGTTCAGAGTGATTCCTGATATATTGAAATCACCTCGAACCCAAGTCGCTAGCCCATCCCCAACAATAGGGACAGCGCCTGCCAATGACACAATGACTTGTCCTGCCCAGAAAGACATATTACCCCAAGGCAGCAAATAGCCCAAAAATCCTTCGGCCATCAGAGCAACAAAAATCACCATGCCAATTATCCAGACTAACTCTCTAGGCTTCTGGTAAGATCCATACATAAGTCCCCTGAACATATGCAGATATACCACAAGAAAAAAAGCCGAGGCTCCCGTTGAATGCATATAACGCAGCATCCATCCATAATTAACATCTCGCATAATATATTCTATAGATGCGAATGCTCCATCAGCGGTAGGAACATAACTCATTGTCAACCAAATACCTGTCAATAGTTGATTAACAAGGACCACTGTTGCCAAAACCCCCATGAGGTACCAAAAATTTGTATTTTTCGGGGCATAGTACTTAGACATATGCTTCTCATACGTCTCTGTAACCGGCAATCGGGCATCAATCCAATTCATTATATTCTTCATAGACTGTTGCAACGATAACATCAAACCATTCCCTTCTCGTCTTCTCCAATCACCAGAATTCCATCATCTTCATAATAATGTGGAGGAACTTCAAGATTTGAAGGCGCTGGAACTCCTAAATACACTCTGCCCGCCATATCGAATTTTGATCCATGACAAGGACAGAAAAAACCTCCTATCCATTCTTGATCAAATTGTTCTGCCTGTATTTGAGGTCGGAATTTTGGAGCGCACGAGAGGTGGGTACAAAGGCCAACTAGAACTAGGATTTCAGGTCTTATAGATCTGGTCTCATTTTTTGCATATTCTGGCTGCTGAAGCCTCTCCGAATTCGGATCAGCTAACCTTTCATTTTTAGAGTTCAATTGATCCAAAAGTTCTTGCGTACGTCTAATAACAAATATCGGCTTATCACGCCAAGCAGGTATGGGCCCCAACATTTCACCTTCAGCTAATTTACTAATGTCGATCTTTACTGGTGCACCTGCTGCTAATGCTTTTGCTCCAGGTTGCCAAGACCCCACAAAGGGAGTCGCCAGACCAGCTACTCCTGCCACACCCACCAGCGAGGTAGCCCCTAAAAGGAACTTCCTTCTACTGTCATCTAGTTTAATTTCATCCAAACCGAGAACATCCCTAGCAAAAATATCTAGATAGGCGCCAATAGATGATATTAGCACATTGACCCCTAGAAAAACTGATTACCAAACGGGGAAAACCCTCTTTTCTTATTACCGATCCTATATACCCGGGTTTTCTACCTCTTAGAGAATTGAGGTTTTTTCCTTGCCTTTCTCAAACCGACTTTCTTTCTTTCAACTGATCTCGCATCTCGTGTAACAAAGCCGGCACTTCTGAGAGTTGGTCTAAGCGTTTCATCATAGTCAATAAGAGCTCTTGTTATTCCATGCCTAATCGCTCCAGCCTGCCCAAATCCGCCGCCTCCAGTGACCGTGACCTTAAAATCAAACTTGGTCGCAGCATCTACCAACTCCAAGGGCTGCTTGACAATCATGCGCGCAGTTTCTCGCCCAAAGTATTCGTCCAGACTTTTCTTGTTAACCTTTATATCTCCAGTACCAGGGATCATAAATACCCTTGCCTTGGCAGATTTTCTTCGTCCCGTTCCATAATGCTGATTCATATTGGTAATTCTTCTCTTTGCTACAAGTCAAGAACAGCAGGCTGCTGAGCTGAATGAGGGTGTTTGTCGCCCGAGTATACCTTTAATTTAGACAACATCGCTCGCCCCAGTTTATTTTTTGGCATCATACCTTTTATCGCGCTCTCTATGATTCTCTCAGGCGCTTTCTCCCGCAATTTCTCCAAGCTTATCGATTTTATACCTCCAGGGTAGCCAGTATGATGGTGGTATATTTTATCGGTTTCCTTCTGACCCGTGACACGAATTTTCTCGGCGTTAACCACTACGATATAGTCGCCAGTGTCGACATGCGGAGTGTATTCAGGCTTATGCTTTCCGCGCAACCGATTGGCGATTTGAGTACTTAGTCGACCAAGTGTTTTCCCAGTTGCATCAACCACATACCAACCATGAGAAGCGGCTTCCTTACTCACACTTTGTGTTTTCATATAGTTCCTCCGAACGCCTGACCTTAAAATGATTGGTAACATGCATCCTTAAACCTAGAGAGCGCGAATTCTACCTAAGCCTAACTTTCTATGCAACCAAGCTTTAAGAACCTAGCTTTCTTCGATCTACAAACCGATCCAGTTTCTCATCATGGCAGATGCTGCTTCATTAGGTAATCTGTGGACTGCATCTCTATTAACCTGCTGCGGGTTCGTTGGAACTCAAAGGTCAACTGTTGTCCTCGGTACAGATTTTCGATCGGGACCTCTGCAGAAATAATCAACTTTACATTGGTATCATAAAATTCGTCTATAAGGCTGATAAAACGTCTTGCCTGATCGTCCTGCTCAGCTGCTAGTGAAGGCACATTACTTAGAATTATGGTCTGATAAATCTTAGCTAACTCGATATAATCATTCTGACTGCGAGCACCCTTGCAAAGCACAGAAAAATCAAACCAAGCTATATCGTTACCTATTTCTTTTGCCACAATTTTTCGTCCATTTATTATTATCTCGGGGCTTTTCTGATGATTCCCCATACAGATTTTTTCAAAAGCCGTTTCTAAAGCATTATTACTTTCTTTATTCAAAGGATGGTGATAAACACCAGCATTCTCCAGCGCCCTCAATCGATAATCAACATCGTTGGCTAACTCATGTACCTTGGTAGAATTCTCTATTAATTCTATGGCCGGCAGAAATTTTCTTCGTTGCAATCCATTTTCGTATAAATGACTAGGAGGAACATTGGAAGTTGCCACTAGGATCATGCCCAGATTAATCATTTCGTCCAATAATCCACCAAGTAGCATCGCATCACCTATATCGGTCACGTAAAACTCATCGAAACACAATATCAACGCCTTCTCACGAAATTGAGAAGCGACTAACTTAAGTGGATTAGAGCTTCCTTGAAGATTTGCGAGCCGAGCATGGACTTCTTTCATGAATCGATGAAAATGAAGTCGGACTTTTTCTTCAAAAGGCAGAGACTCAAAGAAAATGTCCATCAGCAAGGTCTTGCCGCGGCCAACACCACCCCACAAATAAAGTCCTTTGGGAACCTCAATATCTTTCTTTTTAAACAAGAACCTCAGAAAAAAATTTTTACTGTTTGGGAGTTTCTCCATTACGGATTCAAAAAGAGATTGAAGAATCATTATCACCTTAAGCTGTTCAGCATCGGAGTGGAAACGGCCTTCCTTTAAACCTGCTTGATAAATCTCAAGCGGACCCAAGGACACGTCTATTTCTCCACCCTCAAGCTTGCTGAACTTGAGTGAGAATGCAGTCCTTCAACTAACGCTAATACGGACGCTATTCGATTGAGCTCTATAGAACCTTCATCGGAGCATTTCACAACGGATGTCCGAGTCTGAAAATCATAGACTCCCAAAGGGGAAGCAAACCTTGCCGAACCATTCGTCGGCAACACGTGGCTGGGACCGGCAATATAATCACCAACGGCTTCGGTTGATCTGGCCCCCACGAAAACGGCACCAACATTCCTGATTCTATTAACGTAAGATGAAGCATTACGTATGGAGAGTTGGAGATGCTCTGGGGAAATTGAGTTAACTACAACAAAAGCCTCATCCAAATTGCGAACTTTTATTAACGCTCCTCTATTTTGGATCGCCTCTTTTATAATATTCTTTCTTTTTTCCTCTCTCATCATAACCGGCAACATTTCATGCACTCTATCAAGAACACCCTGATTTGCTGATATAACAATGGCCTGAGCAAGCTCATCATGCTCGGCTTGGGCGAACATATCCTGAACTACCCACCTGGGGTCTACGGTATCGTCGGCTACAATAACAACCTCCGATGGTCCGGCAATCATATCAATGCCCACTTTGCCAAACACTAGCTCCTTTGCCTTTGCGACATAGATACTTCCAGGTCCCACGATCTTATCTACCCTCGGGACCGAGTCAGTCCCAAAAGCCAGCGCAGCGACCGCCTGCGCACCGCCAATTGTAAAAACATGATCCACGCCACACATATGAGCAGCAGCAAGTACCGTTTTATTAGATAAACCTTCTGGTGAGGGCACACAGAGTACAATTTCTTTAACCCCCGCTACTCGGGCAGGAATCGCTGTCATAATTACGGTGGAAGGATAGGCTGCTTTCCCACCCGGAAC
Source organism: Gammaproteobacteria bacterium (assembly GCA_002708765.1). Lineage (GTDB taxonomy): Bacteria > Pseudomonadota > Gammaproteobacteria > Pseudomonadales > Azotimanducaceae > UBA9659. The sequence continues at coordinate 209,091 of PAPD01000013.1, forward strand.
ATATATCCCTACTCGCTCCATTCCCCGAACTTGTTGCCCCAGGACATTACCTTTTTCGTCCTCATACGACCAATCACTTCCAGAACCAAGTGCTATTAACTGTTTCTCATGGTAAGTCTTAACTCTATCCAATGAACATTGAAGTGCCTCTCTTACATTTTCTTCTAGGTCAAGGTAAGCATCTTCAAGTGCTCGCTTATCAAGACTCAAGGCCTCTGCTTTTTCTAGGTAACGCCGATCATACAAATTAGTGTATTCAACAAGCTTAGTGTCTCCTAACGCCCTTACGTCATCCAGAATCTTTTTTACCTGGGATGAAACCTCCTCCAGATTCTTTTCTGCTATATCATTTAAAGCTTTTAAATCTTCAACGAAATTTTTTTCTCGGGAGTCTAAGTATAGAATCATGCGAGACTTCCGAGATCATCGATGAACAATTTCATGGCAGTAAATTTTGTCTTGTATGAAGACTCGTTGACTATCAATTTAGTACTAATCCTCGTTATCTCCTCTAGTGGGATCAATCCATTAGCAGTTAAAGTCGCTCCCGTTTGCACGATATCTACGATCCTATGCGCTAAACCCATTACCGGAGCTAACTCCATTGCACCGTAGAGCTTTATGATGTCAACCTGTTGCCCCTTCGCTGCAAAATAACGTCTAGATGTATTAGTAAATTTAGTCGCTATTCTCAGACGACCAGAAGATTCTGTTTCATTTTTTAGTCCTGCTACCATTAATCTACATTTCCCAATTCCTAAATCTAGAGGCTCGTAATAGCTGTCGCTCTCATGCTCCAAAAGAATATCTTTGCCTACCATTCCCAAATCTGCGATTCCATATTGCACATACGTCGCAACATCTGAACCTCTGAGAACTATAACTGACAACTCTTTTCGATTGGTCTCAAAAACTAGCTTCCTAGATCGCAACGGGTCTTCTATCGGATAAATGTTGATTTGGCCGAGCAAATCAAGCTCCTCCTGAAGCAATCTTCCTTTTGACAAAGCTAACAATATTTTCGTTTCCATTGCATTAAGACTCTAAGCGTTTAATTTGGGCTCCCAGATTCTGGAGCTTCTCTTCTATTTGTTCGTAGCCCCTATCAATATGATAGATACGATCAATTATTGTCTGGCCATCAGCTACCAGTCCGGCTATTACCAGCGACACGGAAGCTCGCAGATCATTTGCCATTACTGGTGCTCCCTTGAGACAAGAGACTCCCTCTATGACGGCACTGGTATTATTGGAATCCAGTTTTATACGTGCGCCCATTCGATTCATCTCATGAACATGCATAAATCTGTTTTCAAAAATGGTCTCCGTGATCCTACCAGTTCCTTCTGCAACACAATTCAGAGCCATGATCTGCGCCTGAAGATCGGTTGGATAATCTGGATAAGGAGCAGTAACAAGAGAAACAGCTTTTGGTCTATGTCCACTCATCTCTAGCTCAATAGAATCATGGTCTGCTTTTATTGAGGCGCCTGCTTCACGCAATTTGTCCAAAACCGATTCAAGATGCATCGCATTAATATCTTTTACTTTGATTTTTCCGCCTGTCGCAGCAGCAGCGATAAGGTAGGTGCCAGCTTCAACTCGGTCAGCTATTACTTTATGGGAACAACCTCCCATTGATTCTACGCCCGTTATACTAATTACATCTTCACCCGCTCCTTCTACTCGAGCGCCCATCTTGTTCAAGAAACTTGCTAAATCCACTATCTCTGGCTCACGCGCGCAATTCTCTAAGATGGTTACTCCATCTGCTAAACAAGCTGCCATCATTATATGTTCAGTACCGCCAACCGTTCTAAAATCAAATACCACGTGGCCCCCTTTGAGACCAGAATCAGCTGACGCTCTGACATATCCGTCCGACATATTGATACGCGCTCCTAATGCTTCCAAGCCACGCAGATGTTGGTCTACAGGACGAGGTCCGATTGCACAGCCACCTGGCAATGAAACTTCTGCTTGTCCATAGTGAGCCAGCAAAGGACCTAGGACATTAAACGATGCCCGCATGGTCTTTACCAATTCATATGGGGCTTTAAAGCTCGTAATGGTATTTGCATGAATTTCGATATTCATCTTTTCATCTATCACCACTTCGACCCCTAGAGAACCCAGAAGCTCGATCATTGTTGTAATATCTCTAAGATGTGGCACATTACTTATGGTTACAGGCTCATCGGCCAACAAAGCCGCCGCAAACATCTTTAACGCCGAATTCTTGGCTCCAGATGCTCTTAATTCACCTGACAATACGGCTCCACCATCGATCAACAAGCGATCCATAACTAACCCCTCTTATCCCCAGGAGCATGAACATGCATGCTAACGGCATGTACCTCGCCCGACTTGATACGATGCTGAATGACTGCATAAACCATTTGCTGACGTCTGACTCTATTACAGTCGTTAAATTGTTCAGCCAATATAGTCAATTGCAACAAACTACCATCATTCGAAACACTTAGATCGGATCCAGGGAAGGCTTTTTGAAGTTCGACCTCGATAGATTCTATGTCCATGCTTTAGGGGTAATTATCATTAAATCAAACGAGAGCATACTAACACGCAACAGCTTCTTTCCTATAATGCAAAACAAATGAACTCTTCCAGTCCTGACAACCTAATCATTTCATAAATCTTTTCTGGGCAATCATGAAAAACCACGTTAGCGTTCAATTCCTTTTCTTTTCTTTTAATATGAATAATTAAAGCTAAAGTCGACGAACCACTTGGAATAAGAGCTTCCATCTTTATTGACACATTATCATTTAAAACCAAAAGACTATCGATCTCGTCGCAATATACAGATAGGTTTTCTAGATCGACTTTCCCTATCAAATCTATCTCGTTGCCCACTCTGTTAATCATTGGGGGGTTCAAACTCCCACTGTTCTATTACCCTATCAATATCGCCCTTATTAGAACGGAAACTTGAGTTAAATTGAGAGCGATATTGTAGTCCCAAATTAATTCCGTTAATTACTAAATTTCTCAACAACCATCGGCTATCTAAGGATATTAAAGAATATTGCACGGGGTAAACTTTTCCACTATTCGTTTCTAATTCAACATGGACTATTGCTCTATCGGTTCTTTTTCCTGACTCGGACGATTTTATAGAAATGCTATCACTATCCAGTTCGAGAAGAGCTTTACTATAGGAAACTGCCAAAGCTCCTTTAAATTTCTCGACAAAAGCCAATCTCTGACTAGCCGTTGCGAGACGGTAATATTTGGCCATTACTCCCTTAGCAAAACCTTGGAAATCAACATGGGGTTGAAGTACTTTGGTAACCGCTAAATGGAATTCAACAGGATCTTTTTCAAGAAGGTATTTCTTAGCTTTTGCTTCTTTCAAGAGGATCATAGTGGCTTTTCTTACACTTTCTTCTGGAGACATCTCAGGTTGCTCAGCCAAACAGACAAAGGACAACGACGAAATTAGAAAATATCCGATAATAGACCGACGCACTTTATCTCCTAAAATTGGTCGAGAAGGAATTTGCCAATCAAATCTTCCAATATGACGGCAGACTGAGTATCAAAAATCTCATCGCCACTCATTAAAACCTCATCTTCGGCACCGAGACTAATGCTGACATATTTCGAGCCCAGAAGGCCTTCGGTCAAGATGGAAGCTGTGGAGTCGATAGGAATACTATCTATATAAGAGTCGATTTCAATTGTTACTCTTGCATTCAGAGTTTCTTCACTATATGCGACTGATGTAACCTGGCCAACCGCTACTCCAGATATAGCCACCTTTGACCTCTCCGATAATCCTCCAACCTCCTCAAAATAACAATACAAAGGGTAACTATCGCTAGCGCTCTTTAAACTAAACCCGCTAACCCTTATGGCTAAAACAGCCAAAGAAAATATCGACGCAAGTAAAAAACATCCAACTAAAATTTCCACTTTCCTTGATTGCACATGCCGCTCCTATAATTGAAACATCATTAAAGTAAGGAAAAAATCTAATACCAAAACCCAAACACTTGAAAAAACCACTGTATTTGTAGTTGCCTTCGAAATACCTTCACTAGTCGGAAGTGAATCATAACCTTGAAAGAGCGCAATCCAAATAACTACGAATCCAAAAACTACCGATTTCACAATTCCTTTCAGAACATGGTCAAAAAAATCCACTCCTTCTTCCATAACTGACCAAAAAGAACCCCCGTAAACTCCAAGCCAATCAACCGCTACCAGTGAAGCACCCCAAATCCCGACAACACTAAACATTAGAGCTAAAAGAGGCAAAGCAATAAAACCACCCCAAAACCTAGGGGCAAATATGCGTCTAAGCGGATCGACTCCCATCATCTCCATACTCGCTATTTGCTCAGTTGCCTTCATCAAACCAATTTCTGCAGTAATCGCCGATCCTGCCCTGCCCGCAAAGAGCAAAGCAGAAACAACTGGTCCAATCTCCATTACAAGAACTAGAGCCACCCCCAAACCTAGAGCAGATTCCGAACCCACTCTGGCCAGTTGAGCGTATCCTTGCAAGGCCAGCACTGCACCAATCGAAAAACCAGAGCAAACTATGATTAATACGGAGAGAACTCCTAGTTGATAAATCTGCCGAACTACCAGAGGTATATTTTTTAACTGCGGAGAGCCAGCTAAGGCGAAAAAAAGCATTCTAACCGCTCGCCCCAAAGAAGAGACCATTTGAAGCGCGAATCTTCCAAGTCTCCATGCCAAAATATTCATTAATCATTTGCCTCGTAATTTTTTCACTAATCAACGACAGAGCTGATCAAATCCGCCATATAATCGATAGCAGGATAATGAAAAGGCACTGGACCGTCCGGCAACCCATTCAAAAACTGTCTTAATCTTTTTGACTTATCATTCTTCAGTTCTGACGGAGTTCCATGTCCTATAATCTCTCCTTCTGAAAGCACGTAAAGATAATCGGCTATAGTCAAAGTCTCCTCGATATCATGGGAGACAATTATGCTAGTCGTGTCATAAACCGCCCCAACATTTCTAATTAAATTAGAAATAACTCCCAACGCGATGGGATCTAATCCGGTAAATGGCTCGTCATACATTATCAGATCTGGATCCAACGACATTGCTCGAGCTAGAGCCACTCTTCGTTGCATTCCTCCAGAAAGCTCTCTAGGAAAAAGATTAGCTGTCCCTCTCAAGCCCACGGCATTCAATTTTATTAGGACCAAATATCTGATTAATTCGGAATTCAGATCAGTATGCTCTCTTAGAGGGAAAGCTACATTTTCAAAGACACTCAAATCGGAAAACAACGCGCCGCTTTGAAACAGCATTCCCATATTCTTTCGAAGTCCAAAGAGTTCCTTTCTGCTTAGGGTTGATAAATCTTGCCCATATACAAAAATTTTTCCACGGTCCGGATGTATCTGACCACCTATAAGCTTCAACAAAGTTGTTTTCCCCGTACCACTAGGCCCCATTATCCCGATCGTCTTATTTACCGGAACTTCAATAGAAAGATCATGAAACACTGGCTTTCCGTTATAGCTATACGAAACTTTATCGAAGATAACCAAAGCTTCGCTCATGATAAAAAACCTCTTCTCCAGATTAATGTTAGGAAAAAACTCTTAGTCCAAGGCGTCGCTTTGTCAACCGCCGACACGACCAAATTTTGAGTGCTAACACTTCTCATCTCTAGCATAATATCGCCATACAATTTTTTTCCATCAAGCTACTCTTAGCCCCTCGATTACATAATTCACTATAAAAAGATCAACAAGAACCATTTTACATGTCATACTAAAAATCTTCACGGCTCAGAAAACGATAATTTGATTAATAGATTTTTGATAATAACCTCTCTTCTAATCATCGTTCCTGCATTGAGCATGAATTTCTTCACTGCGGATGATAAACCGGACTCTTTTAAACAAAAAAACGACTCGTCCGATTTCTATATGCATAACGCTACCTTAAACAAGTTTAACGATCATGGGAAATTAGCCCACAAGTTGGAAGCCAAGAGTTTTTCCTACTACCCCGAAAAGAAACAAACAGATCTGATCCAACCGTCGCTAAATATAACAGGCGAAAAAATCAATGTGCTCTGGGAAATCACTGCTAAAAAAGGGAAAATCACGTCAGGACGAAACGTTACGCAAGAAATAGTAGAATTTTGGGATAAGGTTTCCGCCACAACAAAAAATAATGGCCGAAAATTTACGAATGTTAAGACCGAAAAAATGATTGTATATCCCGAAAGGAGATATATAGAAACCTCCAGTAATGTCTATATAGATAATGAAATGGGACGAACTTCTGCCAGCGGCATGAAAGCCTTTTTGGATTCAGGGCACTATGTGTTCTACTCATCAGATAAACTAAGAGTTTCTACAATTTTTCTTCCGTAAAGCCCTATGAGTTTAAATTATGCTTGAACCGGATATTATATTTTGAAGTTTCCTATATCATTTATAGCTTTTATAGCTTTTCTTGCATCGCCAATTGGAGTGGCGATCGAATCGGACCAAAAACAACCTATTCGGATTCAGGCAGATACCGCGGTAATCAAAGAAAACAAAGGAGTGTCGATTTATAAAGGAGATGTTCTTATTGTGCAGGGAACACTAGAAATCCGCGCTGACAACGTTGAAATAACGACAATCAATGAGAATCTCTCAAAAATAGTAGCAAAGAGTACAAGCTTATCTGAAGGATTGGCTAAATATAAACAGAGACTAGATGAAAAAGAAGATATGGTTTTCGCCGAGGCCCAACAAATAAGCTATTTGGTCCAGGAAGGGTTACTGCATCTAAGCGGAAATGCTAAGTTAAAACAACGAAGCGATTTCTTTTCTGGTGAGCTCCTTTATTACGACATTAGACGAGGGATAGTAAATCTCGATTCTGGAGAAACTAAGGGAAGAGTCAATATGACTATTACCCCTAGGCAAAATTGATAAAAAATGACAACACTTAAAGCAAAAAATCTTGTCAAGAACTACAGAGGTATATCTGCTGTAAAAGATATTTCTCTTGAAGTCTCTAGTGGAGAAGTGGTCGGTTTATTAGGTCCAAACGGTGCGGGAAAAACAACGTGCTTTTATATGATTGTAGGATCAATAAGACACGACAAAGGAGAAATATTCTTAGATAAAATGGAAATCACTAGACTTGCCGTTCACGAAAGAGGCAGGGCTGGAATTGGTTACCTACCTCAAGAAGCTTCTATTTTTAGAAAACTAAGCGCACGAGATAATATCTTATCTATACTAGAACGAAGACCGGATTTAAATAAGAGAGAGCGAGAAGAAAAAGCGGTCGAATTGATAAACGACTTCAAGATAGGAAAGATCCAGGAAAATATGGGTAGCCATTTATCAGGCGGTGAAAGAAGGCGAGTTGAAATAGCGAGAGCGCTCGCCACCAACCCAAAGTTTATTCTACTAGATGAGCCTTTTGCAGGAGTAGATCCGATATCTGTAGACGACATCAAAGAAATAATAACTACCTTATCAAGACGAAACATTGGAGTACTTATAACGGACCATAATGTGCGTGAAGCGCTGGATATTTGTCATAAAGCATATATAGTCAATGAAGGACAAATAATTGCGGAGGGGGACTCAGAGGTTATACTTAACAATAAAAGGGTTAGACAAGTATATTTAGGAAGCAATTTTAGGATGTGATAACTAGTGGCTCTAAAACCTTCATTATCACTTAAGCTAGGACAGCAACTGCGAATGACACCGCAGCTGCAGCAGGCCATTCGTCTATTGCAACTTTCAAGCTCCGAACTCGAGCTAGAAATACAAGAAGCACTCGATTCTAATTTCATGTTAGAAAATTCTTATCCCGAGGAAGAAATAGAAGGTACAAATCCTCAAGATAATAATCAAAGAGAAAATTCGACAGAACTAAAAGAGAACAATGATGACTATTTAGAATCAAGCACCTCTGAAAACACTGACCTTCAAACTGATTACGACGACGAAACCTCTCTTTACTCCAAAGACAACATGTCCTTAGAAAACATTCCAGAAGACCTCCCTGTGGACACTTCATGGGACGATTATTATGGAGAAAGCAACTTTTCTAATGGTTCCTTTGTGTCAGAAGAAGACGGAAATTATCTAGAGACTCGGAATTCTTCTAGCGAAACCATCCAATCTCACATGTCAGAGCAGATTAATTTAGTGAATCTTAGCGAGCAAGATCGATTCATATCGATTTCGATATTAGATGCCCTCGATGACGACGGAATGTTGCCTCTTGAGCTAGACGAAATTCTAGATACCTTGCCTCCAGACTGGGATGTCAGTATAGAAGAAGTTGAAGCAGTTCTGCATTTGATTCAACATCTAGACCCTTTGGGAATAGGATCCAGAAACCTTGGAGAATACCTAACAATACAATTAAATGAACTGCCTTATGATACTCCCTGCAAAAAAACAGCTCTAAGTTTAGTAAGGGATTATCTGCCAGTCCTAGGTAATCGTGATTATGCACAACTTTCTCGTAAACTTCGAATAAATGACCGAGAATTGAGCACGGCAATATCACTCATACAATCTCTTAAACCCCGGCCTGCAAGCGAACTTAATATCGGAAGGATAGAATATGTAGAACCCGATGTTATCGTTTCCAAAAAAAATTCTGGATGGGCGGTTGAACTAAATTCAAAATCAGCTCCAAGAATACGAGTGAATAACAAATATTCCGCTCTAATAAACAAAGAGAAATCGTCTAAAGATATGTTACAAATGAAGAGCCAACTCCAAGAGGCAAGATGGTTTATAAAATCGCTGCAACAAAGAAATGATACTCTATTACGAGTCGCGACTAAAATCGTTGAACACCAAAAAGACTTCCTGGAAAATGGCGAAAGTTCCATGAAACCACTGGTGTTGCATGACATCGCTGAAGCTGTCGAATTGCATGAATCCACGATAAGTAGAGTTACCACCCAAAAATACATGCTGACTCCTTCCGGAGTTTTCGAGCTAAAGTATTTTTTCTCGTCACACGTTACTAACAACCTAGGAGGAGAAGTCTCTTCTACAGCGATCAAAGCCGTAATAAAGCAACTAGTTTCTGAGGAGAACCCCCAAAAACCCTTAAGCGACAACAAAATTTGCAAACTTCTAGAACAACAAAATATAACAGTGGCAAGACGAACAATAGCAAAGTATAGAGATATCTTAATGATACCGCCTTCAAATGAAAGGAAACAGCTATTCTAAAATACTGAACAAAAAATTATTTGCAAAACCTCCTTCCCAATGAACAAAGCTATTATTCCAGTCTCCTTAGCAGGAGTCAGAAAAGATTTCGCACAATCAGGTCGAAGCAAGATGGTGGCAACTTAACGACGCTCTGTCTAAAATGATTTCCTTTCTTCTTCTGACCTCCATTTCCCATCTATGAATAAAAACGAACAAGAAACAAGAACAAGCAAATCTCAACGAAAAAGAGATATGTCCGAGCTTTTGTCTCTAGTTAGAGAACTAGAATTATTGCCAATGAAACAGCTTGATAGAACAGTTAACCAAGAACTGAAGGAGAAACTTATCGAGTTAAAAAAAATAACAAAAGGCAATGCAAAAAAAAGACAACGACAACACATCGTTAAAATTCTCTCCAAAAGTGACCTTTCAACTTTATTAAAAAAACTAAGTGAAATTAAAAACGGAACTGCCGAATTTGTCTCTAAATTCCACAAACTAGAAAAACTCCGAGAAGAGCTATTGAAAATGGGCGACGATGGAATCGGTTCTGTCTTTGAAAAATTTCCCAACATTGACAGAAAGCAACTTCGGCAACTTCTAACCCAGGCTAGAGCCGAAGCCAAGAAGGGAGTTGAAAAGACCTATTACAGAAAATTATTCCAATTCCTCCGTGAGACTGAAGAGGTATCTCGCTGATTTTTCTTTATAAGTTCTATCACTATGGGGGGGTATTTTGATTTCCAGTTCGACGAACATCATCATTAAATATTGAGACAAATTCAAAATCAGGATCTTCAATAGGGCCTGTAATTTTATATTTAGCGCTGCTAAACTGATCGAATCGATCTTCTAAAAAAAGTTTCTGAGTTGCCAACACTCCCGCCATCGAGATTGGCCCTCCAATAACCAAGCCAGCCCATGGAAACGTATTTCCAACTGGCAAAGTAACTATTAAATCGCTATCTATAATTTCGTTCTTCCAATCGACAAACCCACCGAACTTGAACTTTCCCTCTGCTCCGCGCACGACAAGAGGATCCCGGATAACTAATTTATTTTCTTCTATAGTTATCGCTCCCTCTATATCTCTAAAATCGAAACCTTCTTGGTTGGAATCAGATTCGCCTCGACCGATAAACTTCCTGAGGAGTGATGGCACATGAAATGACCCCAGGAAACTTAAAAATGGTTGATCTTGCTCCTGAATAAATCGGCCAGAACCTGAATTGAATACTATTCCCCCTTCGACTCGTTCGGGCTCCAAATCAAAAGGTAGCCCCTTCCAATAAAAATCTGCTGTTGCATCAAGCTGCCCTCGCTCTACAACTGAAATGAAGTCAAAAGTTTCCTTGAGATCGGTAATATCACCTATTTTAAAACGACCCCTAAAATTTGTCTCATACTCCTCATCCTTAATCTGCCAACTTAGGGTGGATTCAAGAATCTGGATTGATCTCAACCTAGCTCTCAGGTTATTTAACTGGGTAATCGAAGGATCTTGACGATATTCAAAGAAAACATCCCTCAATTCGACGTTACCAATAACCATGAGGTCGCCCGCCAAATTATAGTTAGATATCGGTCCAATATCCTTAGAGCCAAAAAAAGAATCTTGGCTGTTACTGGGATCGATAATTAATCTTTCCAAAAAAATATCCAAAGGATTTGAATTATCTTCCCAGATTCTAACTTGACCCTTGAGTCTTTGGTTTTCAAAATCTCCCGACCACAAAACGTCTTCTTTATAAATTTCTAAGTTGGTACGCGGGAAGCTATTACCAATTGCAATAAATTGATCTGCAGAAATTTTAAAGCTACCAAAATTATCTCCGAATCCTAAATTTTTAATGCCATTTTCGGTTTTGGACATCTTTGTAGCGAACGAAACCCACTCATCAACATTAAAATAGGAAAGCCGCCCAGCTATCTCAAGAGGTAGATGCGAGAGAAGCTTGCCCGGATCTTGGCCAAGGAAAACTTGACCACCAACAACGGTATTATTCTCGAATTCTAAATTCGCGTGAACCCGTTTTCCAAACCCAGTCTGGAGAATATAACCCGAATTTGTAAAGGTTTGCTGATATGAAAATGGAACCTCGAAATCTGCATTTTTCTTATCCAACGGGTGAGGTAATGATGACCGGAATCCTCTTAGGTCCGAAAAAATTTTTAGCTGTACGTCTTCATTCTCACCGCTCAAAAAAGGAACTCTCAAATTCAGGTCATAGTTAAATGTTCCTAATGCGCCATATAAAAGAGGCTGCTCGCTCCACTTATACAGATCCACAGCATTGATTGTTCCCTCCGCTTGAAATAAAACAAAACGAGAATCTTGATAATTGACAGTGCGGGCAGAACCACTTATTGGTTCACCGAGAAACTTAGCTTCAAGGTTTTTCATAGAAAAACCGATTTCGTCATTGTAAATCAGTACTCCTTTCAAATCAGAGAAGCTCACGCCAAGATTCTTCATTTGCAACAGATTATCTTTTAAAAAAACCTCTGTGTTTATCTGAACACGAGAGTTGCTATCAATTAAAGGAAGAACTAAGTCAATCCGGGATTTGATCTCACCAACCCCAATCCAATGTGTTCCAACTTTTTTTGTATAGGAGGACAACGGGGTTTCATTCAAAAATCGAATCCCGTCTGCAAAAGGACCGACAGATTTAGCGGTGACCAGAATTCTTTCCACCCTGTTAGGCGCCTCCACAGGAATATTAAAAGATAGGTCTTTAAAGGAAGTTTCATAAGCACGCGCCAAGCCATTTCGCATGTTGACGAAGTAGCTATTAGCATGAAGGATGCCCTCGGCGCTGCGGAGTCGAGGCCATTCATTATGAAACTTTAGAGATGTCTCATTGATATCAAGAAACACATCATGAGATTTTCCCACTGAAGACAGTTTCTTACCAAAAGCCCCGTGAACAGTAACACCGATTTGATTTCCTTTTCCGTAAACGCTCGCGTTTTTTAACCAACCCCTAAATCCGTCACCGACAGATTGCGGTATATATTTTAAGCTTTCTTCTAATTTGGCATTTCTAACTCCTAATGATAAGCCCCAAGTATTTTTCGAGTTATCCGAATTTATATTCAAGCTGACCTTTCCCTGCGCCCTTGTGTCGCCTTCCAAGAGTTCGAGTAAACCACTGCGGACACTAAGATTTTTATCTTCTATGCTATATGCAATTCTTCCCCTCCCTCCAGAAAAACCCCAGGCGTTGGAGAAAACATTCTTAAATTCAATAGAAAACTCTTTATTGTAAAAATCCAAATAACCGTTGTTGGGAGCTAGACTGACAAATCCATTCAAGCCAACAATTTCTGGGAAGCCTTTAAATGACTTGATGTCTGCATCTACTATATTAGCTACCAGACTTGGCGACGAATAACCTACTCCAGGCAGAAAAAAAATATCTTCGAGACTTCCATTTACCTCAATCGAATCTAGAATTTCTAGCAACTTGCCTGAAAAAGGCTTGAATTGGTGGATCAAATCCAAACCTTTTCTTAATTCCTCAAAATCAATTGATCGCAAAAAAACCGATGCAACTCTAGAACCTTTCCTGTCTCTTGTTAATATCTCTAAATCCTCCAGAGAAAAGTTATCTTTCAATCCCTCGAAATTAAGATGCACTAATTTAAATAGTCCATTAGAAAGATCTGACCCGATATAATGGAGCTCACCAGAAATTTGATCGAAGGAACTAAAATTAGACAATAGAAAGCTTTCTACCCCGAAATCGAAGGAAAAATTAACCCGGCTGCTTTTCCAAACAAACCAAACCTTCGAATCCAATATTCCTGAAATAGGTAATACAGAAATTTCGGATATTAAATCAGCATAGCCTTCGATTTCGAAATCATTTATATCGGAGTACCCAGAAATGACAGCGGAGGAATCTTCAAAATTTCCTGTATAGAACCCTTTTAAGGATATAGTTTCTTTTCCGAAATTTTTTCCTTGGTATTTTCTCTCGAACATCACGGGAAAAGAAAAATGACGCTTGTCCTTCTTCTCACTCAAAAACCAAGATTCATTAGCACGTGTGCTTATCTTCCAGCTATCCTCTGAACGAATGATTTCGATATTTACGTTATTCATTTCTAGATAGTCCAGGTTATCTAGAACCCTAAAGAGATGGCTTTTTTGTCTCTCTCTTTCTTCTCTATCGTAAGTGAAATTCTTTTGGTCGAAATCAACATCTAGATAAGCCTTTAGATCCTCTGCAACTATCTCAGAAAAGACCACATTTCCTTCTTGTAAAGTTGCGAAAGAACTAATCCGAAGATCTAATTTCTCGACTTTAATCGAAAGCCCAGATTCTGTTCCAATTTCCAAGTCATCTATCGTTAGCTTTGGATCGTAGCCTTCCCAGCCCGTATGAACGTAACCAATTTTTGCTATCGAAAAACCGTTTTCGAGGAACAATTTTTCTAAATTTACTCCTATGGATTCAATCCTTTCGAAATATAATCTAAACACTGAAAGATATAACGCTAAAATGAACACAAAGAAGCACAGAAGTCCCATAATAAGATTGAAAGGAAAACTGTTAGGAACAAGGCGCGTTAACATAATTTTACCTGAAGAGCTCCGTAGCGATATGATACTCATGCGGTTTAAAGTGACTTTGTGCTTTTACCTTAATTACGATATCTAGCGAAGCTGAAAGAGCTGCCGAAAGAGGTCTCAATTCTCCTTCAATAAGATTTGCGACGGACCGCGAAGTCGAGACCAAGCATATTTTTTCCCTGTATCGTTTTTTCTTATCGAGGATCTCGTCAAAAATTTCGAGGCATATAGATCTAGACGTCTTAATATACCCCGCCCCACCACAAGCGTCACAGCTCTCTCGGCATATCTCATCCAGACTCCTGCTCTCCCCACGGCGAGACATTTCTATAACACCGAACTCCGAAATTTCCGAGACCCGTCCTACTTTTTTATCCCTTGATCTAGCTCTCTCAATAGCGTCACGAACCCTTTTTCGGCTCTCGATATCCTCCATGTTTATAAAATCAACCGCTATTAAGCCTCCAATATTTCGTAATCTCAGTTGTCGCATTATTTCTTCAGCAGCCTGCAGATTTATTTTGCGAACGAAAACCTTACGATCTTCATTTCCATTAAAAGATCCCGAGTTGACATCAATGACTGTCATCGCTTCGGTATGGTCGATAACTATTTGTCCTCCACCGCTTAGACCAATTTTTCGAGCGAAGACAGATTCGATTTGCCTTTCATAACCTTGAAATCCAATAAATTTGGGTCTAGCTGAAAATTTAAGGCAGTTTTCTAGATTAGGTATAAATTCAGATAGAAACTTTTTAATTTCTGAGAAAGTTCTTTTATCATTCACCCATACCGATGAGGCACTTTCCCTCAGACATTCTCGGATGATCCGAATAGGCATCGACCTATCCTCAAACAGGAGCTCTGGAATCTTTGCCTCCTTAATCCGTGAAGAAATTGACACCCAATTTTGCCGCAAACTTTTGGCTTCCTTTTGAATGAGGATTAAGTCATTCAGCTTAGCTCCAGTTCGAGCAATAAAATTGTGCTCAAGCTCCTCTATGTTATCGAATTCTTTCCCAAACTGTTTTTGCCCAGGCAGGACATGATACGTTTCCGATAAAGCGACGAGATCTTTTTGGGGATGATATACGAGGTGCCTTCCTACTATGCTTATATCCTGAGTAACTTTGGCACCCTTTTTCTTAGTAGGCTCACTAATTATCTGAACAACGATTTGATCCCCAATCCGATTTGAATTCCCAAGAAATGAATCATTTTTGATAAACGCGTTTTTCTCTAGCCCTATATCTACAAAGGCTCCTTCAAGCGCAGGTAAAATTCTAGCAATTTTACCAATGTAAATATTTCCAAGCAGACTACCTTTTCCGACTTGCTCTAAAAAAACATCAGTAAGGGTTCCAGATTCAAAAACAAAAGCTCTAGTTTCCCAAGGAGAAACTCTTATGATAATTTCCTGTGTCATTCTTTCTTTTCAGCTCAATAATTTTTATCAGGTTTCTTTAAAAAAAAAGTAAATCCAAAATCTTCCAAACAGTGGATCGTTTCCCTTATCGGCAAACCCATAACATTACTATAACTACCTACTATCTTATCTATAAGCAAACCACCCGCTCCTTGAATACCATATGCTCCTGCCTTATCAAAAGACTCGCCTACTGACCAATACCAATCGATAACTTCTTCCGTGAGAACTCCAAAATAAACCTCTGTTACAACAGAAAAACTTTCGATCCTTTCACCAAGCAGAACACTAACGCCAGTGTGAACTTTGTGAGACCGCCCCGAAAGCCTTCTTAAAAAAGAAAAGCCTTCTCTTTTTGACCGCGGCTTACCAAATATGTTCCCATCTAACTCTACCGCAGTATCGGCCGATAAAATAAGAGAGTTACTATCACCTTGAATCGACTCTGCTTTCTTTTGTGACAAACGCCTTACCATGAACTCTACTTTCTCATCAGGGAAAATACATTCGTCCACATCGGGGGGTCTTATTTCGAAGGGTATACCCAAATTTTCTAGTAATTCTCTTCTACGAGGAGAACTGCTAGCAAGCACAAGCTTTATTGGTCTCACGCTAATTGCAAACTTCTTCTTAGGGCCCTCAACAAAAGAAACACTAGAGGCCAAATTAAGGCGCTGGTAAGCAAAGGCATCAGATTCCACATCGTCCAAGTAACGCTATAAAAGAAATATTCTACCGAAAATGAAATCATTACATGTAAGAACAAGAAACCGAATACAACAATTGCTTGCTGCACAACTGAAAACATTCTTAACCTTTGGTAAAACTTTAGTGAAATATAACTTATCAATAGAAAAGACAAAGAATGATGTCCGATTCCACTTCCTAACAGCACATCCATCAAGATTCCGACCCCCCAAGACATCATAACTCCAACGCGCTGGGGCAAAGCGATCATCCAATATATAAGCGTCATCAGAACCCACTCGGGTCGCAAAAAACCTATCTCAAGTGGAAAAGTTTTACTCAAATCAATAACTTCTAGTACCATCGCTATGAAAAGAGTCACCGAGATAGCAAAAAAACTCATTATTCTACTTCCAAGGCTAGAAACTCGGATTTAATACTGCCCCGAGATAATACTGGCTTCTCGGATTTCGAAAAAACTAACAACACGTATCTAGAACGATCTAATTTCGCTGAAGGCAAAGCAGTAACAGCAGCAAAAGGTTTCCCTTCTACGTATTCTATTTTCTCTATTAATCCAACTGGATAGCCCGGCAAAAACCTGTCACCCAGGCCTGAAGAAATTAATAGATCTCCAATTTTAATATCGGCAGTGGCGTTTACGTGCATCAGTTTGAGGGTTCGACTAATGCCCCCTCCCTGCAACATCAATCTCAAATTGTTTCTTGCGACCGAAACTGGAACAAAACTATTTGTATCAGAAACTAGCATTATTCGACTATATCTATCACTTACTTCGATTATTTGACCTAAAAGACCCTGGGAATCAATAACAGATTGCTTTTCAAATACTCCGTGTATTCTCCCCTTGTTTATCAAAACACTCTGCTGCATTGGATTAGGGTCAGTTCCGATCACCTCTGCCACAAGAATATCCTCTTGGATTTTAGCAGCAGAACCCAGCAGCTGGCGTAGTCGATTATTTTCCGCGGCAAGACTAGCCATTTTTTGTATTTCAGCTTCTATAACTAAAACTTTCCCTTCCAAGAACAAGACTCGCTCCTGGAGATATTCTCGCGAGGCAAAAACATTCTCAGTCATCTGAATAACTTTATGGGGAAGGTTAGCGGTGGCATGTATCGGATAAAGGATAGATGATATGAGAAATCTGGGTTTGTCTAAAAAATCTGCATGCCTATCAGTGCTTAGCAAAACAAAAGATAACAAAACCAAAACAATTGTTTTGTTAGAAAGATTTTTATTTTCATAAAAAAGAGATTTGATACTACTTTCCTACCTTTTCCAATTTGTGGATCCAAATTCAATATCGGTATTAGAGATCTCAAAAAATCTTTTTAATTATTGAATTTGCAAAATCTCGGTCTCACCCATATCGTCCATGAGCTCCAAAGCCCTTCCACCGCCTCTCGCCACACAGGTCAAAGGTTCTTCGGCAAGGATCACAGGCAATCCTGTTTCATGGGAAAGCAATCTGTCCAATTCTCGAAGCAACGCACCTCCACCCGTCAAAACCAGCCCGGTCTCAGCTATATCTGATGCTAGCTCGGGTGGCGTTTGTTCGAGTGCTCCTTTAACAGCCTGCACAATAAGCGAGAGAGGTTCTTGCAAGGCTTCAAGAATTTCATTGCTATTTAGTGTAAAACTTCTCGGCACTCCTTCAGCTAGGTTTCTACCTCTGACATCTATTTCCCTTACTTCATTACATGGGAAAGCCATTCCAATCTCTTTTTTAATTCTTTCGGCAGTAGCATCGCCAATCAGACTTCCCTGCGTTCTGCGAACATATGTAGTGATAGCCTCATCGAACCTATCCCCACCAACTCTTACTGACTGCGCATAAACTACTCCGTTTAAAGAAATAACGGCTATCTCTGTGGTTCCTCCTCCGATATCGACTACCATAGTTCCAACAGCTTCTTGTATCGGCAAACCAGCTCCAAGAGCAGCGGCCATGGGTTCTTCGATTAACCGAACATCTCTTGCTCCGGCGCTAACTACGGATTCTCTAATAGCTCTTCGCTCTACTTCAGTTGATTGACAGGGCACACAAACTAAAACTCGTGGGCTCGGACGGATAAAACTATTTTCATGAACCTTATTTATAAAGTGTTGTAGCATACGTTCTGTTACTTGGAAATCGGCGATAACCCCATCCTTAAGGGGCCTTATGGCAGTTATATTCCCTGGGGTCCTCCCAAGCATAAGTTTGGCATCAATTCCTACTGCTGCGACGTTTTTTTGATTATGGTTGTTCCTTATAGCGACTACCGACGGTTCATTTAGAACTATTCCTTGTTCCCTAACATAAATCAGAGTGTTTGCAGTACCAAGGTCTATGGACAAGTCATTGGAAAACATTCCTCTTAACCGCTTAAACATCGCAGAGCCTCATTTTTTAGTTAAAACCATAGATTAGACTGAGGTAAAACTCCTCCGAAGACTAATCTTAAATTTACGAAGCAGTATTATAGTGATATTTAGGCATTAAAACATAAGATTTTGGCTAAAGAAAAATAGAAAAAAAAGAGAAACTGGCATCAATCTATGAGATCTTTTCGCGAACTGAGCTCAAGATTTGCGTATGTTAAGAAAGCCAATTAGCATTCCCTAGCGCCAACAAATAATGGACTAGTAGAAAATGACAGTTAACGAAAAAACAGTAAAGTTTATTGCTGAACTTGCTAACTTCAGAATAGAGAACGAGGACATCCCGGGATTGGTGACTGGCATGGAAACTATATTGGAAATGGCGGCTTCAATGAATGAAGCCAAGACGAATAATGTGTTACCAATGCTAAACCCTTTGGACGAAACACAAATTCTTAGAGAAGACAAAGCTGAAGAGCTAAAGCAAAAAGATAAATTCTCAAGCATAGCTCCAGAAACGTTAGAAGGCCTTTACCTAGTCCCCAAAGTAGTAGAATAAAATGCTAGATCAAACCCTAACAGAACAATTGACGAGCTTAAAAAATGGAGATTACTCCTCTTACGAACTAACTGATGCTTATATTAAGAATATTGAAAAACATCGAGATCTTAACTGTTATATTTCATTAAACGAAAAAGCTCTCGAAGAAGCAAAAAGAGCAGACCTGCTAAGATCAAAAAAAGAAATGAAGCCATTGCTTGGTATTCCAATCGCTCACAAGGATATTTTTTGTGAAAATGAAGTTAAAACCACTGCGGGCTCCAAAATGTTGGAAAACTTTCTTTCGCCTTATGATGCAACAGTAGTATCAAAATTAAGAGAAGCTGGAGCTGTGTCAATTGGAAAAACTAACATGGATGAATTCGCCATGGGATCGTCAAACGAAACCAGCTTTTTCGGTCCAGTAAAAAATCCTTGGGACGAATCAAGAGTTCCCGGGGGATCATCAGGTGGTTCCGCCGCTGCTGTATCGGCTAGATTGTGCAGCGCCGCGACTGGGACAGATACAGGCGGAAGTATTAGACAGCCAGCTTCGTTCTGCGGAATCACTGGCCTAAAACCGACTTACGGTAGAGTGTCAAGATGGGGGATGATAGCCTACGCATCCAGCCTAGACCAGGCAGGCCCTATGGCGATCTCCGCGGAAGACTGCGCCATTATCCTAAGAGAAATGTCAGGTTATGATGAGAAAGATTCAACTTCTTCAAAACTGCAAGTTGCCGACTATACATCTCTTATCTCAAAACCTATCGATCGAGTAAAAATAGGAATCTTCAGACCTTTAATGGAAGATTTAGACACAAGAGTTGGTAAATTACTCGAAGAAACTATAAGGGAACTAGAAAAGAATGGGGTCTCTTTTGTGGAGATCGAACTTCCAAATTTTGGCTTTGCCATCCCCGCATACTACGTAATCGCACCCGCCGAATGCTCAGCCAACTTAAGCAGATATGATGGTGTAAGATTTGGATACAGATGCGATAATCCAATTGACCTCAAAGATCTTTACCAGCGATCCAGAACAGAAGGCCTAGGCCGTGAAGTAAAAAATAGAATTATGGCTGGAACCTTTGCGCTGACTGCAGGTTATTACGATGCCTACTACAATAAAGCGCAGCAAGTTCGAAGACTAATAAAGAACGATTTCGTTGAAGCTTTTAAAAAAGTAGACGCGATTATCGCTCCAACAACTCCTTCCGCTGCGTTCCGTTTAGGAGAGAAATCTAATCGACAAAAAGAAATGTACTTACAAGACATCTACACGACTTCAGCAAATTTAGCCGGACTACCTGCGCTATCTATGCCCGCAGGATTTCTCAATAATTTGCCGATAGGAGCGCAGCTAATAGGCAATTATTTTGATGAGAGGTTAATTCTTTCAATAGCTCATCTCTATCAGACACAAACTGACTGGCATTTAACTCGTCCCGGTAAAAAAGAATGAATCATTCCAATTGGGAAGCGGTTATCGGTCTAGAAATCCATGTCCAGTTGTCGACAAACTCTAAAATTTTCTCTGCTTCTAGCACTGCATTTGGAGCTGAGCCGAATGACCAAGCTAACGAGATAGATCTAGGATTACCAGGTACTTTGCCAGCCGTTAATTCAGGCATATTTCCAAAAGCTATTGCCTTCGGAATCTGTATTGATGCGAATATCTCAAAAACTTCTCGATTCGACCGGAAAAACTATTTTTACCCCGATTTACCAAAGGGTTACCAGATTACTCAAATGGAAATCCCCATAGTTACTAATGGAAAAATTGAGATCAAACCAATAACCGGTGGCAGCAAAACTATCAGAATAAATAGGGCGCATTTAGAAGAAGATGCCGGAAAATCGATCCATGGACTCATTCCCAATATGACTGGAATTGACTTGAATAGAGCAGGAATTCCATTACTCGAAATTGTCTCTGAACCAGATATGCGCAATGCGGAGGAAGCGGAAATTTACGCAAAATCAATCCATCAACTTGTAACTTATCTATCTATCTCGGATGGGAATATGGCAGAGGGATCGTTTAGATGCGATGCAAATGTCTCGGTCAGAAATAGAGGAGAAACGGTATTAGGTGTTCGCACGGAAACGAAAAACATCAACTCGTTCAAATTTTTAAAGAATGCAATAAATTATGAGATAGATAGGCAAATAACAATTCTAGAATCAGGCGCGAAAGTCGAACAAGAAACCAGGCTATATGATTCGGTAAAAAACGAGACCAGACCGATGCGAAGTAAGGAAACAGCTACCGACTACAGGTATTTTCCCGAACCCGACTTATTGCCCGTAGTTCTAGATGAAGCCTATATAGAGGAAATCAGGTTAACGCTACCAGAATTGCCCACTCAAAAAAAAGACAGGTATTCTCAAGATTACGATTTAAACGAAGAAGAAGTATTTTTCTTGAGCAACGACTTAGATCTAGCAGAATATTTCGAAGAATGCGTTCGTCTCACAGGAGACGCAAAACAATCAGCGAACTGGTTGAAAGGAGAAATGGCAAGTCGTCTAAGTAAACACGAAATTACGATTAGAGAAGCGCCTGTATCTGCCAATAATCTTAGCAGAATAATTATCCGAATTGCTGACGGAACCATTTCAAGCAAAATCGGAAAGAAAATCTTTTCTGCAATATGGGAGAATAACGGCATGGAAGTCGATCACCTCATAGAAGAAAAGAATCTATCTCAAGTATCTGATGAAAACGAATTACAAATGATTGTATCTGAAATAATAAGAAATAATCCTAAACAGGTTAAACAATTTCTTGATGGGAAAGGAAAACTACTTGGCTATTTCGTCGGTCTTGTAATGAAAGAAACTTCCGGTAAAGCTAATCCCAAACAATTAAACGAATTAATACTAAAAAGACTCAATTCGGAGAAGAAAACTTCTCCGTAAATTCTTTTATTCTCGCAGCATTGACACCTAAATCGCTTTGACCAACTCGAGATTTAGAACGAACATCTACTATTACTCCATTATCCTGCTCCTTGATTCGAAGCACCAGATCATCTTTAAAACCAAACCAAAAACTCGTATCTACTGCTTCAATTCGACCATAAGAGGCGTCCATAGAAATTATTTCCATTCCCATAGATACCAATACCTCTCCTGATTTTTTGAGAGAATCGACCAAATTTAGATTAGATACTATAGATTTTATCTCAGGATACGCCGTCAGTGTAGCTGAAGCTAATTTCTCAGGTGGCCATGCCTCATCGCCATATTCTGAACTATTAGGAAAACTCTCTCTGAAGCTCTTTGCTACAACAAACTCTGGAGGATTCTCAGTATCAGTAGATATATCGTGTATAGGGGGAACTGAAACTGCTGAGAGAATCTGAGGAGCCATAACAATCGTGGGCAATAAACTGACTATCATTGATAAGAGACAAATTTTTCGGTCCCAGCTCAGTCCCATCCTCGAGTTCTGAAATATATAATACGCAGAAAAAAAAGAAAGAACGAGTCCACCAATGACCGCTACGATTACGGAAACAAGGGAGGGCTGAAGCGCCACCCCTAGGAATCGATACCCTAGAGGCCCACTGATAAAAACTAAAATAAAAACAGTTGCCGCAACCAACAGGGCTTTAGTTGAAAATTTCATTTCCTGCATCGAAAACTTCCTTAATTATTATCCTATAGTTGTATCTTATTTAACATAAAAACAACTCCAGGATGCTCTTTAAAAAGTGAGCAACAAAAAATATTGAGCCTAGAGAGTCCAATAGCCATAGTTACAAACTACCAAAACCAAAACATTTTATTGCAAATACAACAACAACTCTTTATGGACTAATTGCGAATTAAATTTATACAACCTTGATATGCCAAGGTTCATATCTAACACCGAGCATATTATTTCGGGGATACCTTATACTTACATATCCCAGATCTACCAACTTTTTAAACTCATCTGTCGAAGAAAAAGCTTCCGTAAAATTCTTGCTACCATAACCAACTTTTCCAACGTCAAAATCTCCGACACCATGATATGAATGACCAGGCGGAGCCAAACTTCTAGATGCCTTTGATAGATTCCCCTCGGATTGAATAGTTTTTGCGATAAAAAGGTGGGTTTGCTTAACAACGCTTCTAATTCCCGAGGTAAGGGTTATAGTTTCACCTACATCAGCTTTGAGCTTTTTGTACAAAGCTTCCGAACTCCCTCTATACAAGAAATGTCCTGTTTTTCCGATTTTTTTTGTGTTCTTCCTAGAAATCAAAGATGTCAAATCGGTTGTTACCTTCTCCCCTAGAAATCCATAATCTTTAGCATTAGCTAAAAAAAGGCTTTCAAAAAAATCGTTCTCTTGACGGGAAAATCTGCCAACAGCACTATAGCGACGACCAATCTGCTGCATTTCGTCAAAACCTAGGACATTGAAATTACCATGTCCAACCAATTGCTGGACTCTACTCAACCTCTTGAAGGTTGATATCAATACAGGATATTGGGCCTTAGGAAGATACAAATCCTTTTCGTGAGGACTCTCATAATTACGCATTTTTGAAAGATATGAAAACCGACTAGGTGTTTCGGTTTGCGACAAAATCACTTCTTGCTCCGATTCTCGCACGGCACCTACA
The DNA here is from genome assembly GCA_002708765.1 of Gammaproteobacteria bacterium. Classification (GTDB taxonomy): domain Bacteria; phylum Pseudomonadota; class Gammaproteobacteria; order Pseudomonadales; family Azotimanducaceae; genus UBA9659. Next base: position 232,550 of record PAPD01000013.1, read on the forward strand.
GATGTAAAAGCTTGAAGAAACTCCCTTGAATCTGGAGCTTTAGACTTCATCAGTCGAATAGAATTATAAATCTGACGAGCTTCGATATCAGTGTCTTCGAAGGCAACATCTAAATTACCAAAAGTTTCACGATAAAAAAGTTGTGCGGACACTGCCGCGGCAGTCCCAACCGAGAAAAAGCGTAAGAAAGCTCTTCTATGCAATTTTAAAGCCTTTTTGAATGCTCATAGATATTACCGATTTGGAAAAAATTGTACAACAAAACTGATCTTTTCAGATTCATGCTTTTGGGTAAATCTATCTACCACCATCCACAACTATTGTCTGGCCCGTCACAAAACTTCCAGCAGATGAGGCCAAAAAAACCGCCGTCCCAGCTATTTCATTTGGCTCCCCAATGCGTTTCAGATGTGAGCCTTGAGTCGCATTTTTTAGGGTTTCCGAATCTTCCCAAAGCGCTCTAGCGAAGTCTGTTCTTACCAGACCAGGAGCTATAGCATTGGCCCTAACATTAAAAGACCCGAATTCCGATGAAATATTTCGGACAATCGCCATATCTGCCGCCTTTGAAACCCCATAAGTTCCTAGGGTTGGGCTCCCATTCATCCCACCTATGCTAGAAACTATCAGTATAACGCCGTCTCCTCTTTCTTTCATTTCCGGAATTACCATCTGACTTAACCAATGGTTTGACTTGACATTCGAATCGAGGATTTTTTCGTAAGCTCCATCAGAAATATCAAGCATAGAACCATAAAACGGATTTACTGCAGCATTACAAACAAGTATATCGATCTTTCCCAATTTATCTCTGGTCGAATCAACCAGAGACTGCAGATCATCCTTTCTTCCTATGTGACAGGGAATTGACGTAGCCGACCCAAGCCCACTCTCCAGTTTCTCATTAATTTCCGAGGTAACAGATTCACACGCTTCCTCCTTTCTACTGGAAATCACCACATCAGCTCCATGAAGAGCCATTTGATAAGCTATCGCTCTACCTATCCCCTTCGTCGACCCAGTCACTATCGCAACTTTTCCTGAAAGATCAAATAAGTTTTTCATGACTCTCCTTTTTCTATCCCCCAGTATACAATTTCTACTCAAATTTTCTGGAAACATTATAGTAACAATATCAAAGCGATATAGTAGCCAGCAAATGACTATTAGAAAGGAAGAATCTCTCTTCCCCGCATCACTACTAGTCTAGGCTTACTTAATATACTCAAATCATCCAAAGGATTCTTGTCGTAAATTATAAAATCTGCTGACAAACCAGATTTTATAGCGCCCGTTATTTTTGACAAACCATTTGCTAAAGCCGCATCCGAAGTAGCTGCTTTTAAAACTTCTAATGGAGTCAAGGACGCAAAATGAGCAAACACTGGGATCGCTGACGGCAAATCATTGTGGAAGATATTAGGTATTCCTGCGTCCGTTGAAGCAATAAAACGAATACCGAGATCCTTCATTTTCATATAATTATCACGTATTACCATAGAATATGGGGAGTTCCTGAAACGATCCCACCCTGAATTAATTGTCGGTGAAACCCAGATGTTTTTTTCAGAAATAGCTGCAGCTATATTATGATCGAAATCTCTACCCCAACCATTTTTCCCGACCCAAGAGCAATGCTCTATAGTGCTCACTCCCGCCTTTACAGCCTGCGCTATTCCATCGGTTCCATGACAATGGGCAGCAACCGGATATTTTTTCTCTTTAGCTATATTCACTATTTTAATCACAAAATCGTCATCAAACTGATTGTCTGAGGGCTTCGATCCGGGCGTTATATTACCTCCAGTAATCATTACCTTGATCAAATCAACACCTGCATTTATCTGTAAGCTAAGAATCTGCTTCGCTCTTTCAAGAGAATCAGTACCTCCACCCCAAAAATGACAATGTCCTGCTAGAGATGTTATCGGCTGCCCAGCACAAAGTAGGCGCGGCCCCAATATTTCGTTTTTATCTATTTGATTTCTAGCTTCTATTTCAAAGTGCTTCCCTCCACCCAAATCTCTCGCCGTAGTTACTCCTGCTCTGACCATAGATTCAGCTCTGATTCTAATATTCTCCTTGACTTCAAGATCAGAAATAGCGTCCTGACTTAAAGGGTCAGTTACCTTTGGATCCAAGCAAAGGTGCACATGAGAATCTATTAAACCTGGGATCGCAAAGCATCCTGAGAAATCTTTAGACTTTGTTGATTGTTTTTTTCCGATTATCCCTTCTTCAACAGGAATGTCGCCCACTATGAGCTCGTCTTCAATACCATTCCAGTATGTCAGATTTCGGTAAATCATTTCTTTTGGAAAGCTATCAAAGGCTTCTCAAACATAGCTAATGTGATCTTTTTTTTCGCTACCATTTATCGATTCAAAGAATTTATCTGTTTTAATCCTATCAAGATAAGATCAGATATTACTTGATCAAATAATTTTTCGTGATCGAATAAATGTGCGAAACCTCCGGTTCCAATAACCAGGGGCGGCTCGCCCATGAATTGTTCTTGGGAAATTCGCTGAACGATCTCTTTTATCATGCCAACATTAGACCAATACAAACCTGATTGAATGCTTTCTACAGTAGTTTTACCCAGAGCATTTTTTACAGGTTTAATCTCAACCGAAGGAAGCTGCGCTGTCCTCTCTTCCAGGGCTTCCATTGCTAGCCGAACCCCGGGCAATATATTACCACCAATGAATTCTTTATCCTTTGTTATTGCACAAATCGTAGTGGCTGTCCCGAAATCGGCAACGATAAGGTTCTTATCAGGGCACTTCACTAATGCTCCAACTGCATCAGCTATCCTGTCCGCACCTACTTCCTTCGGATCCTTATAGAGTATCTTCAATCCAGTTTTTACTCCTGCTCGCAAAACTAAAGGATCCAAACCGAAATATTTTTGGCAACAAGCGCGAACGGAGTAAAGCAACTCAGGAACTACACAGCAGATAACTACTTCCTCAATTTCATCCGGCTTAACCTGATTTTCTCGCAAAACAGACCGCAGAAAAACTCCGAGCTCATCTGAGGAGGACTGAACTTGAGAGGTCTTTCTAAACTGTATTTTTAATTCTTCTTCCAAAAAGATGCCGCCGAAAATCTGACTATTTCCTATATCAAGGCACAGAAGCATAATTATTTCACTAACACGTTATCTATCAAACGCACCCTTTTTTCTCCCGAACCAATAACGATCGCTCCATAGCGACGCCGATGTTTGCTAATCACATAATCGACATCAAAACCCTCTTTAAGAAGTTGTTCTGATATTTCTTCATCCGAACCTGGTCTCGACAATATCTTATAAAATAGTGGTGCTTGCTGTCTTTGAATCAAGCTAAGATTCTTGTTTCTAGAACTCATCGCCAAGCCATCAGGCTCTCTAATCGTTGGACAAGCCTGAATTTCTATATTCAGATGAAAAGATCTTACCAGACCCCGAGCAAGTTCTAGCTGCTGGTAATCTTTTTCTCCCATAAAAACTTTATCTGGTCTAATTAGTAAGAAGAGTTTCATTAAAACTGTTAAAACACCGGTAAAGTGGCCAGGTCTGTTCTTCCCGCACAATTCCAAGCTAAGAGACTTCTCATTCACCTCATAAGCAAAGTCGTCCGGATAGATTTGATCATGGGCGGGAAGAAAAACAGCACTTACTCCCTCCTCTGATAATATTGCTAAATCCTTGGCCTCCGTTTTCGGATAATTGCATAAATCTTTAGGGTCATTAAATTGAGTAGAATTGACAAAAATACTAGCGATGGTCACATCGCATGCTTTCTTGGCAGCTAAGAAAAGAGAAGCATGTCCCTTATGTAGTGCTCCCATGGTAGGAACATAACCCACTGTTCCCTTGATGCAATTCCTATACTTTTTTAAGGCTTTTATAGAATCCAGTATTTCCATCAATAACTCTCGCTCATCGAAGGGAAAGAACTAGATCGAACGTCATCATGAAAATTCTCTAATGAAACGGAAACAATTTTCTCAAGGTCTGCATATTTTCTAAGGTATTTTGGCTCAAAGTCCGAATCTACACCTAATAGGTCGTGAAGAACAAGCACCTGACCATTTGTTCTAGCACCTGCTCCTATACCAATCGTAGGAATAACGAGGCTTTGGGTTATGCATTCACCTACCTCGCTAGGAACACACTCCAAAACCAGGGAAAAACAACCAACATCTTCTAGCTGTTTTGCTTCCTCCAAGATTCTTTCTTTTTCGACGCTTCCCTTGGCTTGAACCTGATAACCTCCAGTGCAATTAATCGCCTGAGGCTACAAACCTAAGTGCCCCATTACAGGAATTCCTGATTTTACTATATGTTCTATTATTTCTAACTTATCGCCTGCTCCCTCTATTTTTATAGCGTTTGCTCCTGCCTTAACCAATGACTCTAAAGCTTCCATTGCATATTCGATTCCGCGGGAACATGTCAAAAATGGCATATCGGATATTATGAATTTTTTTTTCGCTGATCTTGCAACAGCTGCAGTATGAAGAGTCATCATTTCAATGGTTGCATGAATAGTAGAATCAAACCCGTGAATCACGGAGGCCAAAGAATCCCCGACCAACAGACAATCTACATTTGTCTTGTTCAGAATCTTGGCCGACCAAGCGTCATAACATGTAACCATCGAAATTGGCGTTCTCTCTCTTTTCCGAAGACTAAAAAGCTTTACAGTATTCATATCTCTCCTCTAATACCGCTAAAAAGGAGAGCAATACCTATACCTCGAAAAGAAATCGTTCGCTTATAAGGTACCTGTCCTTTCGCGGATCAAGTCCAAGAATTCGCACAAATTCAAACCTAGCAGTTTTTGGATTCATGCGAAAAAATTGCGAGCAAGGATATAAAGAATAAAAAGAAGTGTCTAGAAATATTGAATAAACCTAATTTAACTCTAACTGGAAAAATGGCACCTAAAAGAAAAAGAATGGCGCGATAAAAGTCTTTTTTTTTTAAAAAATATCCACCATCTGATAGAATCGCCTTTCTCACAGGGCCTGTAGCTCAGTTGGTTAGAGCAGTGGACTCATAATCCATTGGTCGGAGGTTCGAGTCCTCCCGGGCCCACCAAATAGATGCGCCTATGCTATCCTCAAATAGATATCTTAGATTTTAGTCTAAAAAACTTTTTAAATGATCAGACCTAGAAGGATGTCGCAATTTTCTTAGAGCTTTCGCTTCAATTTGACGAATACGTTCTCTAGTAACATCAAACTGCTTCCCCACTTCTTCAAGAGTATGATCGGTATTCATATCTATACCAAAACGCATTCTCAAAACTTTGGCCTCTCTGGCGGTCAATCCTGAAAGAACACCCCGAGTGGCCTCTTGCAGTCCTTCTTCTGTGGCTCTTTCTACCGGGGCTCCGACAGAGGCTCCATCCCCTAAATTAGAGTCAGAATCCAAAAAATCTCCTAGATTCGAGTCATCATCATCTCCAATAGGGGTTTCCATAGATATAGGTTCTTTGGCGATCTTCAATACTCTTCTGACCTTATCCTCGGGCATTTCCATTTTTTCACCAAGTTCTTCTGGTGTAGGCTCTCGTCCCATTTCCTGAAGCATTTGCCTACTTATTCGAGAAAGTTTGTTTATAGTCTCGATCATATGGACAGGAATTCTTATGGTTCTAGCTTGATCAGCAATAGAACGAGTGATCGCTTGTCGAATCCACCAGGTAGCATACGTTGAAAACTTATAGCCTCGCCGATATTCAAATTTGTCTACGGCCTTCATTAAACCAATATTACCTTCTTGAATAAGATCCAGAAACTGGAGCCCACGATTTGTATACTTCTTCGCTATCGAGATCACTAGTCTAAGGTTAGCCTCAACCATATCCTTCTTTGCTCTTCTTGCCTTTGCCTCACCTATAGACATTCTTCTATTAATGTCCTTAATTTCCGCAACACTTAGTCCGATCTCTTCAGCAGCTTGTTTAATTCTTTTCTGTGCACGCTGAATTTCGTCCTCATACTGGGATAGCGCCTCGAACCCATTCTTAATTTGCAAATTAATCCACTTAGAGTTGCCCTCATTTCCATTAAAACTTTCCATAAAGCTTTTTCTAGGCATTTTTGCGCGACGAACACAAGTATTCATTATCAATCGTTCTTGTCTCCTTATCTGCGAATGAACATCTCTAGCCATAGACACTAATAATTCGTAATGTTTGGGAATAAATTTAAAAAACTGAAACGCATCACCCAAACTATCGAGCTGGCTCACTGCCTGTTTTGACGAACGTCCATGTTTTTTAATGGTTCTTTGAGTTTTCTTGAATTGCTTGTCTAGCAACTCCATGCGCTCTGCAGCAAGCACTGGATCCGCCCCTTTTTCTTCCTCTTCCTCTTCTTCATTTTCTTTTAATTGACTCTGGAATTTTTCACCGGGAACTACCTGAGCAGCAGGAGCAACGTAATCAGCAGGATCCAAAAATCCTAACAATAAACTCGACAAATTTTCCTCTTCTATGGCAAAAGCATATTCGTTTAACGAATATGCCACTGATCCGGGGAATTGAGCCACAGCATGCTGAACATCCCTGATGCCCTCTTCAATTCTTTTAGCTATCGCAATCTCGCCCTCACGAGTTAAAAGCTCAACCGTCCCCATCTCTCTCATGTACATCCTAACTGGATCGGTTGTTCTTCCCGCTTCATTTTCCACCGCTACCAGAACTGCCGCAGCCTCTTCAGCAGCTAATTCATCAGTAGAATCAGCTTCGGACAGAAGCTCATCATTATCAGGCGCACTTTCATGCACATTGATACCCATGTCATTTATCATGCCTATGATATCTTCAATCTGTTCAGGATCAGTGATATCATCAGGTAAGTGGTCGTTAACCTCCCCGTATGTAAGGTATCCCTGCTCCCGACCACGGCCAATTAACTCTTTCAGCCGTGACTGCTGCTGCGCTAAACCGCTAGACATAATAAATCCTCGGATTTGAGTGCTTTAAAAGGACCGCGAATTATAGCGGGGGAAAAGCCTCTAATCCAGCTATTTAATGGCAAGAATTTAGCTCATTAGAAGAATGCTATATCTGCCCGCTTAATAGGGAGCTTTAATTGGGGGGAGCGCCGCGATTAGCACGCTTTTTACGGAAATTAGAAAGCACTTTTTTTTCCTCTTCAGTCAATTCTCCCAAAGGTCTCTTCGCCAAGGTCGAGATAAACTGGCTTTCACGATCATTTTTTTTCAAGGAAGCTATTTTTTTTAGCGTATCTCCAAATTCTTCCTGAAGTTCTTCGGAAGTCAAGATAATCTCGCGTGAGGCCATTTTTTTCAGATATCCAAGATGAGGCTTCTTTTCGCAATACTGATGAAAAATATCTTTATCCACTTCAACTGTTTCTATTGCCCAAGATAATATCTCAAACAATACTTTACACTCTATATCTTCTTGAAAAATATCAAGAATCTCGGAATCAACCATCAAGCCGAGTTCGGGGTTAGCAGCAAAAAGAGATAGTGCATACTCGATAAGAAATGTACTTTTAGACCGATTTGTTTGAAATTTTAGCTTTGTTTTTTCTTCGATTTGATTAGGTTCAGATACTCCTAAATTGTCTTTAATTCCAGCAAGATTCCTAAGTCTCGCTGCGTCAATACCAATCTTCGATGAAAGGGCGTTAATCAGAATTTCTTTCAGAACTCCTTCGCGAATTAGATTTATCAATGGAGCCGCTTTCTTAACTGCAGTGGCTTTCCCTTCTTCGGTATCCATAGGGCTCATACTTTGAAGACTATCGAGAAAAAATTCAGCCAACGTTTTGGAGCTCTCTATTCTAGACATGAATTTTTCTTTACCTTCTTTTCTGACCATTGAATCAGGATCTTCTCCGTCTGGCAGGAAAAGAAATTTCGCGCTATACCCGTCCTCTATGACGGACAAAAGAGCTACCAAGCCCTTCCAGGCAGCATTTCTTCCGGCTACATCACCATCAAAGCAGAACACCACTTTAGGAACTATCCTAAATATACTCTTAATTTGTTGGGAATTAATGGCAGTACCCAAAGTCGCCACACTGAAATTTATTTCGTTTTGGGCAAGAGCAACAACATCCATGTAGCCCTCTACGACCATCAGCATCTCAAGCTTTCGCGAACGTTTTCGGGCCTCGTATATTCCGTATAGCTCAAGATTTTTTCGGAAAACCTGGCTCTCTGGCGAATTCAGATATTTTGGTTTAGTTTGATCTTCAAGAACTCTGCCTCCAAAAGCAATTATTCTTCCACGCGGATCTCGAATAGGAAAGATCACTCTATCCCTGAAGCGATCATAGAACCCTCTTTCATTCTCTCTGGGAGCTATTAGGCCAGCATCTAAAACCTCCTTTTCGTTTATTTCTTTCTGGCTAAAATACTTTACAAGGTTATCCCAACCCGGTGGCGCATAACCTAAACCAAAATCTCTCGCGATTGATCCATCAATACCTCTCCCCTTAAAATATGCTACCGCTCTGTCTTTGTGTCGGCTTTCTCTAAGGTTTTGTCTAAAAAAGTCACCTGCAACCTGAAGCGCCCCATAAATTGCGTTTCTTTTTTTTGTCTCCTGAGAGTCAGTTTTTTCCTCGGTAGGAATCTCTAGCCCAACAGATCTAGATAAGCTCTCAACGGCCGCTGGAAAATCGAGGCCATCAATTTCCCTCACAAACTTGATAACATTCCCACCCGCTTTACAGCCAAAACAATGATAAAGCTGTTTGTCCTGACTTACCGAAAAGGATGGTGTTTTCTCATCATGAAACGGGCATAGTCCATTATAGTTTTGGCCCATTTTTTTTAGGCGCAATCTAGAACCCACTACATCAACTATATCTACACGGGTTAAGAGTTCATCAATAAAATCGTCAGGAATCATTAGCAACCTTCGCCAATAATTTTTAAGAAGTGTTAACTACCAAGAATGTCATTCTAGTTTTCAGAGCGCAAGCGGTGTTTCAAGAAAGCTTACTTTTAACTAACGCAGCTACCTCTTTCATATTTAGACCGCCTTCAGATTGCTTTTGAATGATCGCCATAACCGCCCCCATATCCTTAGGAGAGGCCGCTGCAGACTGCTTAATTGCTTCGGACACTATTTTCTCCATTTCTTGAACTGACAAAGGCTCAGGCAAATATTCCGAGATAATTTCCATTTCATACGCTTCCTGCTCCGCCAAATCATGCCTTTGGGCCTCAAAAAACTGGCTATGAGAGTCTCGCCGCTGCTTCATCATCTTATCAAGAGCCTGGATAGCTCTGGCATCATCTACTTCTTGTCGTTCATCAATTTCTATCTTCTTTAGATCAGCTACCATAAGACGAAGGGCGCCTACACGTTTCTTTTCTCCGTTCTTTAAAGCGACTTTTACGTCCTCCACCAATCGGTGGTATATAGGGATGGGCATAGGATGAAAAACTAGAAAAGTCTTTCCATTCGACGAGATTCTCTTTGGATCTTTTTCGCGTACCTCTTAACCGCAGCGGCGGCTCGTCTCTTTCTCACAGACGTCGGCTTTTCATAAAACTCTCTCTTGCGAACTTCAGCCAAAACTCCAGCCTTCTCGCATGAGCGTTTAAACCGTCTCAAGGCCACATCAAAGGGCTCATTCTCTTTTACCTTCACAAAAGGCATAAAATCTCTTAATACAGACAAACGGGCGCAGAGTTTATCTATAATGGCCCGGAATTGCAAAAATTGTAACCGTTGATCGCTTTCCATAAGCAGAAAAATCCCGAAAACAATACAAAATAACTTAATATATCGATGGTAATGAAAATCTTAGGCGTGGAAACATCGTGTGACGAAACAGGGATAGCTATCTACTGTGAAGAAGAAGGCATCATCGCTAATCGAGTATATAGTCAAATACGTCTGCACCAAAAATATGGAGGAGTTATACCCGAGTTAGCGTCACGCGATCATATCAGAAAGACTTTGCCCTTAATCCAAGAAGTTCTTGAAGAAAACGCAATAAAAAGGAACGAGATAAGTGCTATAGCCTATACTGCGGGGCCCGGTTTGGTTGGCGCGCTTCTTGTAGGCGCATCGGTCGCAAAGTCCCTCGCTTTAGCCTGGGGAATACCATCCCTTGGAATTCATCACATGGAAGGCCATTTGCTCGCGACGCTACTAACAAAAGACCCTCCAGCCTATCCCTTTATAGCTCTTTTGATTTCGGGGGGGCATACACAATTGATAGCATGTTATCGAAACCACAGGTACCAACTTTTGGGTGAATCCCAGGATGATGCCGCAGGCGAAGCTTTTGACAAAGTCGCAAAAATGCTTGGTTTAGCTTATCCCGGCGGTCCTGAAATCGAAAAATTAGCTAAGAAAGGCGATTCAGAAAGATTTTATTTTCCCCGCCCGATGACAAGAAAACCTGGTCTTGATTTTAGCTTCAGTGGTTTAAAAACTGCCGTGATGAACGAGGTCAAATCGCTAGAAAAAATTCGACCGCAGGACGCAGAAGATTTAGCAGCCGGATTTCAAAAAGCAGCTCTGGATACCATAAAAATAAAATGTGAACGCGCGCTCGATTACACAGGTTTAAAAAGGCTGGTGATAGCAGGAGGAGTAAGCGCTAACATGGCTCTTAGAGAAAATTTAGAAAGGACCGCTTTAGAGAAAGAGTTCAAGATCTATTACCCTCCACTTGATCTTTGTACAGATAACGGGGCAATGATCGCGTTCGCGGGGTATCAACGGCTTAAATCAGGCCAGAAGGAAGACCTTACTATTAAGGTAAAAGCAAGATGGCCTCTCGCAGATGAAAGTATCTAGCAATGGATAAAATCTTTATAAATAGCCTAAGGATAAAGACCCTAATCGGGGTACATCCGCACGAGCGAAAATTTTTTCAGGACCTTCTGCTCGATCTTGAAGTTTTTTTCGTACCTGGACCATCGAAAGAAACAGACAACATTGCTGACGCAATAGATTATGATGCGATTTGTAATTTTACGATAAAACTCGTTCAGGAATCGAAATTCCGCTTAATTGAAAAACTGGCTGAAACCATAGCAAATTCAATCTTGCAGAATTTTGATGTCGCTGAAGTAAAAATTCGAATCACAAAACCGGAAGCCTTGAAATTTACTTCTGAGGTAGGTATTGAGATCAAACGAGGGCGAACCCCCTCATAAAAGAATCGTTTGGCGGTGTTAATTTAATTAAAAAGGAGTAACGAGTTTGCGTAATTTATCATTTATCGATCAATTTTTTGTTGAAGTCGATGAAGCAGTCCGCACGCTTACAGTCAATAAAACAGTAGGAAGGTCTAGGCCTGACAAAAAATACTCTGACGATCATATGACCTTGCAGACCAAAGCTTTGTCCGGGAAATTGATAAGAGTAAATCATTGCGGTGAAGTCTGTGCCCAAGCTCTATATAGAGGACAGCGATTTATTTCAAAAGACAAAAGAATTAAAGATTTTATGGAAGAAGCAGCATCAGAAGAAACAGAGCACCTAGCTTGGTGTGAATCGAGGCTCAAAGAACTAAACACAAAAACAAGCATCCTTAATCCAGTATTTTATGCGGCTAGCTTCGCGAGCGGAATTTTGGCAGGAATTGCTGGTGACAAATTCAGTCTTGGCTTCGTAGCCGAAACAGAAAAACAAGTAGTCAAACATCTAGATAAGCACCTCTCTCTTCTGCCAGAAGAAGACATAAAATCGAGGGTTATTCTCGAAGAGATGAAAAAACAAGAAGAAGGCCATAAAGAATCTGCTGTTGCAAATGGTGGGAAGAAACTCCCAAAAGAAATTAGAAGAATAATGTCAACCTTAAGCAAAGTGATGACGAAGACAACCTATTGGATATAGGTCTCTGACTTGGCAATTGGTTCATGGTATATAATCTGCACTCTAGTGCCACTAGGATCTAGGCAATAAAAACTTCGAGCGCCATCCCTGTGAGTGGAAGGCTCATTAAGCATTTTTACCCCTTTGGCCAACAGAAATTCATGCCATGCATCAACTTTCTCTTTTTCATTAATGAAAAAACCAATGTGGTCTAGGCGTCCATCATTATCAACGGTGTCCGATCTATGGAGAGCGAGATTATCGTTTCCGTTCGTAAGATACACGTTATCATCATCAGGGCGCCACTCTACTTCCATCCCCATAAGATCAGTATAAAAGCTCTCACAGTCAGAAAGATTCTCTACAAAAATAGCTACGTGCCTTAGTCCATTTGTTTTCCCGGGTCTATCCACTATGAGATTATCCTTATTAAATCAGTTATCAAAACAGTCCCTAATGGAGATTGACTGCAATGCACCAATGTTTTCCTGTGGGAAGATTGGTTTTGAAGCAACTCTCTTGATTCATATATTCGTAGCTTTGTTAAAAAACACAAAGGAAAATCCGCCGAAGCTTGGGAAACAGGATCTGACTTTCATCAGATATTTTATCAGAACACTAATGAAACATTATCTTTATTTCCGCATATCCATAGGTTCTTTAAAAAATGAGCCCTGTAGCCCAAATAAATTGTTAAATATTGCTATGCTATTTCCTCCAACTGCCTATAATCGGGCTATTAACAGAAATTACTTCCCAGTCTTAATTTCTACTAGCGATCTCAAACCCGCCTATAGCTCTTGAAACATATTCCTTAAAGCTGCCTCTGGGTCCGGTTCTCGCATAAAGGCCTCTCCGACCAGAAATCCGTATACTCCGAAATCCAACATTCTTTCTACATCCGAACGAGTAGTTATTCCACTTTCCGTTATCAACAAAATATCCTCCGGTATAAGTTCGACCATATCCAATGTTATATCTGTACTCACTTCAAAAGTTCGGAGATCTCTATTATTTATGCCAATCAACAAGGGCGACAATGTCAAAGCCTTATCCAATTCTTCTTTGTTATGAACTTCAACTAAAACATCCATGTTCAGGGATAGAGCTAATTCATAAAAACGATGCAGCTCGGCAATATCGAGAATTGCTGCTATTAGCAATATGCAATCGGCTCCTAAGACCTTCGACTCGAAAATTTGGTACTCATCAATAATAAAATCTTTTCGTAAAACAGGGAGAGAACAGAAATCTTTTACCACTCGGATATATTCCGGCGCACCGCGAAAGAAATAAACGTCAGTCAGAACGGATATGCAGGATGCACCCCCAGACTCATAACTTTTCGCTATTGCTACGGGGTCGAAATTCTTCCTAATAATTCCTTTGGAGGGCGAGGCTTTTTTTATCTCCGCAATAATGGCCGGTTTTTCATTCGCATAACATCTTTCAATTTTCTTCGCAAAAGATCTTGGTTTTTCTTCGCCACTTCTTGCTAGTTCACCCATTTCAGCGACGGATAAGCGAGAAATCTGGTCAGACAAGTCCTTCTTTTTTCGAGAAACAATAGTCTTCAAAATATCTGGTGGATTCATGAAACTTCGCTCTCGATCAGGCTTGGTAGTTCGTGAAATCACAGAATTCTTCCATCTTAGCTAGCGCCGCGCCGCTCGATATTGCGTCTTTCGCTATTTTGACTCCAGCCTCAAGGGAATCGGCAATACCTGACAGGTATATAGCTGCTCCAGAGTTTAGAGATAGAATATCTCTACTTGCTTCGCTCTCTCCCTTTAACCCTCTCTTAATGAGAGAGAGACTCTCCTGGCTATTTATCACCTTTAAACTCTCAATGCTTTGCATTTCAATAGAAAAGTCATCGGGGCAAAGCCAATACTCGGTTATTGATCCATCTTTTAATTCGGCAACACGTGTCTTAGCAGAAATGCTTATCTCATCCAGCCCATCTTCAGAATGCACAACCATTACATGCTCGCTTCCAAGACGAGATAGAACTTCTGCAATAGGTCTAACTAGATTATTATCATAAACTCCAAGAAGTTGTCTTGTTACCCTGGCAGGATTAGTCAGGGGGCCCAGCAGATTAAAAATAGTTCGAAGTTTAAGTTTCTTTCTCGGGCCTATCGCATGCTTCATGGCCGAATGATGGTTCACCGCAAACATAAAGCCAACACCAACTGATTCAATGCACCTAGCTACTTGATCAGGTGTTAGCACAATATTCGCTCCAGCCATTTCCAAGACGTCAGCGCTACCACTATTACTAGAGGCGGAACGATTTCCGTGCTTCGCGACCCAGGCTCCAGAAGCAGCCGCGACAAAAGCACTTCCAGTAGAAACGTTGAACTTATTCGAACCGCTGCCTCCTGTACCGCAGATATCTATCAGATTCGGTTTTTCCACTTTCACAGGCTCAACTAATCGGCGCATTACATTTGCCGCACCGGTTATTTCTTTTACTGTCTCGCCTTTCGCTTTCAATGCGACCAAAAATCCGCCTATAGTCGCTTCTTCTGCATGGCCAGTCATTATCTCCGTCATAACATTTTCTATAGCCGAAGTTTCCAAATCATTTCCATCGACAAGTAGGGCAATCGCGTCCTGAATATTCAAATCAAGACCCTACTATGTTAAGAAAATTAGAGAGCAAAAGATGTCCATGTTCCGTCATTATGGATTCAGGATGAAATTGAACTCCGAATACATTTTTTTCCTTATGCCGAAACCCCATAACTTCCTCCATCTGACCCTCTGAATCTATCGTCCAAGCATTGACTTCAAGACATTCTGGTATGGTCTCCTTCTCTACAACCAAGGAATGATAACGGGTGGCAAGAAAAGGATTCGTCAATTCAGAAAACAAACCAAGTCCATTATGGTGGACCTCAGAGATCTTTCCATGCATTACTTTTTTGGCTTTTACCACCCTCCCTCCATAGGCTTGCCCAATACTTTGGTGTCCTAGACATATTCCAAGAATAGGTAGCGCGCTATCATAGGTCGGAATAACTGACAACGAAACTCCTGCTTGATCCGGAGTGCAGGGCCCAGGAGACAACACTATTCCTTCAGGACAAAGACGTCTGATATCTTCTAGGGTTATTTCATCATTCCGATGGACCTGAACCTCAGCTCCCAACTCGTTTAAATATTGCACGACATTGAATGTAAAAGAATCATAATTATCTATCATTAGAATCATGTTTTTTGCTTCCCTACTTGCCTAGAGGGCTTATCTAACTTCTCTTCTCATTATCTATTACGTCCAGACGGTGGACTTGATTTCTCTATGACATCCAGACCACTCTCCGCCAAAACAGCGGCGTGGAAAATAGATCGCGCCTTATTGATCGTTTCCTGCCATTCATTTTCAGAGACGGAATCAGACACTACACCGGCCCCTGCTTGAATATAAAGGACAGAACCTTTGATGATCGCTGTTCGAATGGCAATAGCCGTATCCATATTGCCATTCCAGGACATATAGCCCACCGCTCCTCCAAAAATTCCTCTTTTTTCAGGTTCGAGCTCATCTATTATCTCCATCGCACGAATTTTCGGAGCGCCGCTTAAAGTTCCTACAGGCAGAGTTGCTTGAAGAACATCTAGTGCTGCTAAACCTGATTTAAGTCTACCTTCTACATTTGAGGCCAGGTGCATTACATGGCCATATCGTTCTACTACCATCTTTTCGGTTACCGATATGCTTCCTGGCTCACAAACCTTACCAACGTCATTTCGTCCTAAATCAATAAGCATAAGATGTTCAGAAAGTTCTTTGGGATCATTCAAGAGTTCTTTTTCCAACAATACATCTTCCTTTTCATCATGGCCTCGCCTTCTCGTTCCAGCTAGAGGTCTTACAGTCACCGACCCATCTTCAAGTTTAGCGAGAATCTCGGGCGAGGAACTCACTATCTGGAAATCATCTAGATCCAGAAAATACATATAAGGAGAAGGATTAAGAGATCGTAAAGCTCTATAAAAGTTAAGCGGATCGCTTTCGAAGGGCACTGACATGCGTTGCGACAATACTACCTGCATGACATCTCCTTCGACTATATAATCCTTTATCCTATCCACTCCGGATCTAAAGTTTTCCTTCCCATAGATAGAGACAAAATCAGCCTCATCAATTTCGGGACCTTCTTTAGGACTCTTGAGGGATCCTGGAACCTCTGCTGACATATTAAATGCTATTTCATCCAGCCGAAGTTGCGCTTTTTCATAGCTCCCTTCCTCAAACGGGTTCGCGTGAGTTACAAGATGCATCCTTCCTTTTACATTATCAAAAATTATTAAGTCATCAGAAAACATCAAAATAATATCAGGAAGTTGCAAGACATCTTCAGGCTCAGAGTTTTGAAGATTTCTCTCAAAGTATCTCATAGTGTCATAACCAAAATAACCTACCAATCCTCCTGTGTAGGCTGGCAATTCTGGCAATTTGGGGTAATTAATACTGCTGAGCACTTCCTCTATATAGGTAAAAGGATTAACTCGCTTGGCCATATCTGCAAGTTCTCCTCCTTCCAAAACAGATATCACTTCTCCCGATATCTTAATTACCTTGCTTGCTGGAAGTCCGACAACTGAATACCGAGACCATTTTTCACCTCCCTGAGAGGCAGACTCAAGAAGATAACTGTAAGGCCCTCTCGCAACTTTTATATAGCATGACAAAGGGGTATCAAGATCTGCAATCAGTTCCCTAGTGATCGGAATATGATTAAACCCTTCTTTCTTTAGCTTAATAAAGCTTTTTAAGTCCATAAGTATTAGTGCTCAAAAAAATGCCTTTCCTCAGATTGCCAGCTAAAGGCTTGCAGAAAAAAATCGGCAATACACTGAAAATCTAACCACCAAGCCGGGTTTTGAACTCTGCTATCGTTTCAGCATAATTTTCGCTATCAAAAATAGCTGACCCCGCTACAAAAATATCAGCACCTGCAGATGAAATATCAGCAACGTTTGCCAGATTTATGCCGCCATCCACTTCGATGGCTACTTCTTTCCCCAACCTTGTGATCAATTCCTTAGCATCTCCTATTTTTTTGTAGGTGGTAGAGATAAATTCCTGGCCTCCATACCCAGGATTAACTGACATGATCAATATCATATCTACCTGATCTATTAGATACTCTAGGCAATCAAAGGAAGTACCAGGATTAAATACTAGGCCTGCCTTGCAACCAACCTGCCTGATCAACCTGAGAGACCGATCTATATGATCCGAAGCTTCTGGATGAAACGTTATATAGTCTGCCCCAGCAGATCCAAATGCTTCTATCAGATTATCAACCGGTTTTGCCATCAAATGAACATCTATCGGAGCCTTCACTCCGAATGATCGAAGATCTGAACATATTTTTGGACCGAAAGTCAGAACAGGGACATAGTGATTGTCCATTACGTCGAAATGAATTATATCCGCTCCAGCTTCAAGAACCTCATTAACTTCTTCACCCAAACGAGCAAAATCAGCCGAAAGTATTGATGGAGCCAATTTTTTAATCATTCCACATACCCACTTATTTCTAGTTAATTTTATCTCAATTGTTACCGGAAGTGCTCCGAGTTTCGCGCAACTTTTCTAGTCGTTCGAAAGTCCCGACGTCACACCAGTAACCATCATACTTTAACCCCTCTAATAACCTCATATTTATCGCCTGACGAAACACATCGACCATCGGAAAACATTTTCTAGAAACATCGTCTAGTAATTTAGGTGAAAGCAGGGATATACCACTAAACGTGAGACTTGGATTTGGACTAGGGTTTTCTGGGAGAAGTAATCCCGTTGACTCTAATTTAAAATCCCCTTTTGAATTATGGGTTGGATTTTCTACTAAAAGCAATCTGCCCAGAATGGGTGGCAACAGAGCATCACCCAGAACCGAGAAATTAAAATCAGTAAAAATATCTGCGTTAATACAAAGAAATGGCTGTTCTCCCAGAATAGGCAACGCCTTCTTAATCCCGCCACCGGTCTCAAGCGGCTCAGACTCTTCTGAATATTCTATTCTTACCCCCCAGGATTGCCCACCACCAAGATAATCGCGGATCTTCTGCCCATGATGGCGAAGATTGATAACAACATCTCCTATACCCATGGATGCCAGCTTTTCCAAGTGATGGACGATCAAGGGTTTCCCTTCTATTTCTATTAGAGCTTTAGGCAATCTATAAGTGATCGGTCTTAGTCTTTTTCCCAATCCTGCAGCTAAGATCATGGCTTTCATTTTCTACTCGCGCGATCAAGCATAAATTTTTCGGTCTGGGGAATCACTTCACTAGAAAGAAAATCATGAAAAGAATTTAGCTCAGGATATTTGAAAGAAATTTCTTGCAAATACCTTATAACGTCGGGGATATTTCTCAGATATTTCGGTTTGTTGTCTCTCAAGTTCAATCTAGAAAATATCCCAGCACATTTCAAATGACGCTGAACACCCATAAGATCAAACCACTCGGAAAAAGGAACATCCTCTCCAATTATTTCTCTTTCCAACAAAGCTTTACGAAAAAACTCTACTTCTTCATATATGTGAGCAGAATCAAATTCAAAATAGCAATCTCTCAGAAGAGAAACCAGATCATAGGTTACAGGACCTAGTACAGCGTCCTGAAAGTCTATCATCGCTAGCGAAAAATCCTCATTTAACATCAGATTTCTTGAATGATAATCACGATGAACAAAGACTTGCGGTTGGTCGACAGCTCTTCGGGCTAGAAACCGATACATTCCTGACAGAAGATTGTCGAGTTTCCGAGTAACTTCTATTCCGAGCAGTTGTTTTAGAAACCATTTATCAAACAATCTCATTTCTTCCATAATTTTCTTTTGGCTATAAGACGGCAGTTCGCAAGAGACTTCCTGTATTCGAAATATTTCCTTTACCGCAAGGCGGATTAAGTGCTTAACTTTACTGGGGTCATTTCTGAGCTCATCCAGAAAAATTCGATCACCTAAGTCAGTTACAGCTAAGTAACCCATATCCAAATCAAAAGCCTCGACAATGGGTATCAATAGACCCGCTTCTTGAAAAACTTTTGATATCTTAATAAAACTTTCATTATCTTCCTTATCGGGCGGAGAATTAACAAAAACTAACCCTGTCGACGAAGGCACAAAGCGATAATATCTGCGAAAGCTCGCATCATCTGAAAATGCCAGAAGTTCACCCTCCGGAATAATTGAACGTTCAACACAGACCTGCCTGGCCCAAGCAGAAAAATGAGGGCTTGCATATTCTTCCATAAAACCAACTGACCCTGAGCACCTAATGCTTTATCATCCTCACCCAAACACAACTTTTCCGCAACAATATCGTCAATGAGAACGATTTTATTATTCTACGCAATCAGCATTAGCGCAATCAGCATTAGCGCAATCGCCATCGGAGAGGTCGAATCGTCTGGAAATTCAGAGAGCGACTTCGGGCTGAGGCAGTGCAGCTGGATGGAATTTGAAACAGATCAGATCTACCCAGATGACAACTCAATCAGAGCTAGCGCAAATAGTGTTTTGTACATTGAAGATCATTCAACCACCCTCGTCGGCGACGCAAAAGTAAGTAGCGCTGATCAGGAGCTTAAAGCGTCCTTTCTCACCTTGGATGCAGCAACAAAAATTTATACAGCGGAAGGAGAGGTTTCTCTGGACCGGAATGACTTTTCAATCATAGGCGAAAAGATAACTGGTAATCTGGAACAAAGAACAGCTGATGTAGAAAAAGCAAGATTCGTATTAAAAGATAGCATCCTAAGAGGGAGCGCAAAAACCCTTCATCAGGAAGGCCGAAAAATCAGGCTAGATCAAGGAAGGGTAACATCATGTGGAATGAGAAATAAAACTTGGGAGCTGTCCAGCAGATCCATAACCATAGATGGAGATAAAAGTGCGGGATCGGCTAAGAACACTCTGCTAAAGATAAAGGGTGTTCCAATAGGTTACATGCCCTACATTCAGTTCCCTATAGGTGAAGAAAGAAAATCAGGTTTTCTCTGGCCAGCTCTGGGGCACAATGGTAATAGCGGCACCGATATTGCCATTCCCTACTATTTTAATATCTCTCCCTCAAAAGACGCGACATACTCCCTTCGAAATATCGCTAAAAGAGGCATTATACACGAAGGAGAGTTTCGTTTTATGACCCACATGGGAAAAAATGCGGTTGCGGCTGGGTACCTTCCTCGAGATAAAGAGTATAAAGAATTCCGAAACTCAAAAGATGATAATTTGGATGCTTCAAGAGATAATGATCGCTGGTTAGTGCATTTAAATCACCGAGGAAGAAACGGTCCTTGGTCTTCAATTCTAAATTACACCAATGTTTCCGACATATACTATTTCGAAGACCTCGGAGATTTCTCCGGTTCTAATTCAGATTTTAATCAATTGCAAAATAGGCGAGATGCATCAGCTCTATTGCAAACTGGCTCTATAAGCTATCTCAAACCAAGCTGGAGGGCTAACCTGGAGTTCCGGAAATTCAAATCATTAGAGCCGACAGAACCGCGTCAATATGAAATATTACCTCGACTAACACTAAACGGGCACCTGACATTTGGACCACTGCTAACGAGTGCTTTCATTCAAGCAACGGAATTCGACAGAAGAGGAGATGAAGAACCCAAAGGAAGAAGATTCGTTTTTGATGCCAACGCAAGCGCATCCTTTAGAAAATCATGGGGCTTCATTTCGCCCGCATTTCGAGTGACAACAAGACACTATAACTATGACGACCGANACATTTCGAGAGAAGGCTCGACAAAGGCCCAAACTTATCAGGTATCGCTTGATTCCGGCCTAACTTTTGAAAGACAGGTTTCTTTTTTTGGAAAAGATTTTTATCAGACCCTTGAACCAAGAGCCTATTTTCTATACAGCCACGAAAAAGAGGGAGCAACTGTGCCAATATTTGATTCTATTCTTCTTACTCCAGGAATAGATCAACTTTTTAGGAACTCTCCCTATTCGGGATTCGACAAAATCGGTAATGCTAATCAACTTTCATCTGCTATCAAAACGACTTTTATGAAGAGAAATAACGGGAAAGAGCTATTTTCGGCCAGCGTCGGTAGGGTTTTTTATTTCGATGGAAATAGACCTTTTTCTCAACAAATTTTTCTGGAAAAGATTGGCAGCTCCAGGTCCCCCATTTTCTTTACTTTAACCGCCTCCCTCAATTACCTTGATATTGTCGGGAGTTACGAACGAGGCTCGAATCAAAACAAATCGAACAGAGGCTATCTTGGTTTTCGATACAGAGGTCCTGCAGAATCTGTATTCAGTTTTAATTACGCGATGAATGCTTACAACCCGCATATGAGCATATTCAATTATGAAGAAGAAGAAACCGACATTGGTTTTTCTTGGCCTCTTACAAAAAAACTGAGGATTATGGGAAGATGGAATTACGGTCTTAGCTCAGATCAAACGCTAGAAAGTCTGTTCGGATTTAGATACGAAGAGTGTTGCTGGTCCGTCAGATTAGTGCATAGAAAGCACCTCGAAAAACCTAGATTCCAAGACGAAATTAGCAACCCTGCCTCACAACTTTTTTTCGGACGAATGGCAGATACTGGAATATACTTTGAATTTGAACTTAAAGGACTTGCTTCTTTAGGAAACAGGATGAATAACCTTTTACGGCATTCTATTATCGGACTCAGATAACGGTGACTTTAACTATGAAAAAATTAAACCAGTTTTCGACACTAGCTCTTATCGCTCTGACGTTGACCCTAATTTCGTTTAGAGCCAATTCGGCTACAGTGATCATGGACAGGATCGCTATAGTAGTGGATCAAGATGTAATAATGCAATCCGAGCTTGGAGACAGGTTGAAGGCCGTCAAATCGCAAATTGCTAGTCAGGAAAATGCACGAATGCCTTCGGACGAAATACTCCGGAAACAGATAATCGAGCGCCTAATAATAGAAAGTCTTCAACTACAAAGAGCGGAAAGAGCTGGAATAAGAATTAGCGATGACGAAATTAATGAGGCATTAGCCCAGATAGCTGAAGAAAATAAGATGTCGATCGATAATTTTAGGGTTGCTCTCGAAGAGGACGGAATCAGCTGGAGTGGCATGCGCTCCCAAGTGAGAAAGGAGTTCACTATAAGCAGAATCCAGCAAGGCATGATGCGAAGGCGCATTCAGGTAACTAGTCAGGAAACCAGAAATTTTCTTGCTACCGATCTTGGAAGAAATCTGACCGCTGATCAGTATCGATTAGGCCATATTCTTTTACCAATACCAGTAGATTCTTCTGCAAAAAAAGTAAAAGAACTAAAAACAAAAGCCAATAATATTTTCAGTAAATTACAAAAAGGAGACGATTTCAGAGCCCTAGCGATAGAGTTTTCTGAAGGACAGAATGCTTTAAATGGAGGTGATATGGGCTGGAGGAAAGCGGTTCAACTGCCGAGTATTTTCTCTGGCCTAGTCGAAGATATGGACATAGGAGAGACTAGCTCTCCAATTAAAAGCGGAAGAGGTTTCCATTTAATTAAACTCTTTGATAAAAGGGGTGCCTCGACAGAAGGGCAGATCGCACAGACCAAGGTCAGGCATATTCTGGTCCAGCCCAATGAAATACGGTCAGAAGATGAGGCCAAAGATCTAGCAAACTCGTTGAGAGACGAAATCATTGGGGGGAGAGCTTTCGCCGAAATTGCGAAACTCTATTCCGATGATCCGGGCTCGGCCCTAAGTGGAGGAGATCTTGGCTGGTCTCGAGCTGGCGTTTTTGTGCCAGAATTTGAAAAAACGATGGCTGAATCAAAAATCAATGTGTTGAGCAAAGTGTTTAGGACTTCTCATGGATATCATTTCCTAGAAGTAACTGATAGAAGAATTGAAGATTTTTCTGAACGCTACCGAATGGGACAAGCAGAAAACTTTCTTCGAAACCAACGATTTGATGAAGAATTGAATAACTGGTTGAGAGAAATACGAGAAGAAGCTTTTGTCGAAATCAAAATCTGACACTTTTCTGGGTGTATCTACAGGAGAACCTGCAGGCATAGGACCTGACATCTGTTTGCAATCTTTCGAAATAGCTCGAACGATCGCCAAAATTATTTATTATGGCGATCCAGAAATATTAGCACGAAGAGCCATACAGCTGGGCTATCGAATCCGGATCAATAATCTTCAATCAAGCCTCTATGAAACTTCTATGATGAACGTTCAGCCCATTCCAACAAGAACTGAAGTCATTGCCGGAAAATGTAATATAAAGAATTCGCAATACGTAATAGATTGCCTGTCGGCAGCACTGCGAGATGCAATAAAAGGAAAGATTTCTGGAATAGTTACCGCACCGATAAACAAGGCAACAATCAATGATGCAGGCATTAAATTCTCAGGGCATACAGAATGGTTGGCAGAAAAAACTAAAACGGAAAATGTTGTTATGATGCTAGCGACCGAGAAATTGAGGGTCGCTCTAGTCACTACGCATCTGGCGCTATCTCAGGTAAGCCAAGCAATCACTCCCGAAAAATTAAAACAGAGTATCGAGATACTTCACTCCGATTTGATCAATCGGTTCAATATAGAAAATCCGAGCATTTTGGTTACCGGATTAAATCCTCATGCAGGAGAAATGGGCTACCTAGGACAGGAGGAAAAGGAAATCATAATTCCTGTGCTTNAAGAATTAAAAAATAACGGCTACAAACTAAAAGGGCCAATACCCGCAGACACCGCTTTTAATAGCGAACTATTGAAAGAGACAGATGCTGTTTTANCAATGTACCATGATCAAGGCCTACCCGTCGTCAAATACTCAGGTTTCGGGCACGCTGTCAATATCACCCTCGGGCTGCCCATTGTAAGAACTTCGGTCGACCATGGCACTGCCCTTGAGCTCGCTGGAACAGGGAAATCAGATTCTTCAAGCATTTTATCTGCAATAAGATGCGCGTTAGAAATGGTAAAATAGAAGGTGCCTTATCCGAAAAAAAGGTTTGGTCAGAATTTCTTAATTGAAGAATCAATCATCCAAAACATCATCGAGAATTTTAATTCACTACCTGGAGACCTAGTCGTTGAGATCGGTCCTGGTAGAGGCGTCTTAACGAGAGAGCTAGCCGGTTCAGGTTGTGATCTGACCCTTATCGAAATCGATGATAACCTCGCAAAACCTCTGAAGGAACAATTCCAAGCAGCTAATGTTATTAATCAGAACGTTCTGGAGATCAATTTCGGCTCACTAGGTTCAAAAAAATCGATTCGAATAATAGGAAACCTTCCGTATAACATATCCACACCTTTACTATTCAAGCTGACAGAAGAAAATGACGTTATTATCGATCTTCACGTCATGCTNCAAAAAGAAGTTGCCGAAAGAATCACTGCTCCGCCAGGTACAAAGCAATATGGAAGACTTTCTATTTCAATGCAGCTTAATTGGGAAGCTACAGAATTGTTTGAGGTGCCGCCATCAGCTTTTTATCCTATGCCAAAAGTAAACTCGGCATTTGTTCGGCTAAAACCCAGAGAAAAACCAATGTTCGATCCCAAAATTATGAATGATTTGTTAACAGCTGCTTTCTCCGCTAGAAGAAAGACAATTCGAAACGCGCTCCGACAATACCTCAACGAAACAGAGCTAGAAATGATTGGTTTAAATCCAGACATAAGACCAGAGAATTTGACGCCAGAACAATTTGTGTGTTGTGCAAATTTCCTAAAGCACAAATGACGACATTCGTAATCGGAGACATCCAAGGGTGCTTCCAAGAACTGGAAGAACTTTTGTTATTGTGTGAATACGATAGAACTAAAGACGAACTTTGGTTAGTTGGGGATCTTATCAATAGAGGTCCAGACAATGCGGGAGTCCTAGACCTCCTGATAGGACTACCGAAAGTAAAAGCGGTTTTGGGAAACCATGACTTACATTTTCTGGCAGTTGCCCTAACAGGGAAAAAAATGTTCAGAGGAGATACTTTAGATGNCTTGCTTAAATCACGAAAACGTGACCTTTATATCGATTACATCAGAAACTTGCCTTTTCTCCATTTCGAAAAAAAAAGAAACCATATAATGGTGCATGCGGGTATACCCCCACAGCTTGATATACCGACAGCTCTGGATCTAGCGACAGAAGTTGAGGAAATTCTTAGATCGGATAGTTTAGTAGCCTTCCTAAAATCAATCTACGGAAACGAACCTAACGGATGGGTGAAACCGATGCGCCAAAAAGATCGGCTTAGGTTAATCGCTAACAGCTTTACAAAGCTAAGGTACTGCACGGAAAAAGGGGATCTCGAAATGACGCACAAAACAGAAATAGTTCCTAATGGTTTTAAAGCCTGGTATAACTTTGATAGATCGGATCAGGTAAAAATTCTCTTCGGGCACTGGGCAGCAATCAACGGAAGAACAGGAAGAGACTGGGCTATAGCTCTTGACACGGGCTGTGTCTGGGGTCGAAAGTTGACCGCGTATAATTTGGATGAAAAGTGTTTTATATCGGTTCCAGCGAGAGAGAGAAAGTAATGAAAACCTATCTGGTCGGCGGCGCTGTAAGAGACAAATTACTAGGTCTCGAAGTAAAAGAAAGAGACTTCGTAGTCGTTGGATCAACAGTAGAAGATATGCTCCGCGCAAACTTCAAAAAAATTGGAGGAACTTTCCCAGTGTTT
Organism: Gammaproteobacteria bacterium; assembly: GCA_002708765.1. Classification (GTDB taxonomy): domain Bacteria; phylum Pseudomonadota; class Gammaproteobacteria; order Pseudomonadales; family Azotimanducaceae; genus UBA9659. The sequence continues at coordinate 258,057 of PAPD01000013.1, forward strand.
CTTCACCCAGAAACTAAAGAAGAGTATGCCTTAGCACGAACAGAGAAAAAACAAGGTGAGGGGCACACAGGGTTCATCTGCGACTTTTCTCCTGAAACAAGTATAGAGGAGGATCTAACCAGGAGAGATTTGTCTATTAATGCAATAGCGATGGACGAATCAGGCGAGCTCATAGACCCGAATAACGGTAGGAAAGATCTTGAAAGACGCTACCTCAAACATATATCCGGCTCTTTTTCAGAGGACCCGCTTCGTATCTTGCGAGTTGCAAGGTTTCTAGCACAACTTCATGAGTTTGATTTTTCGGTTCATCCAGACACACATCAATTAATATTGGAAATGATGGAAGAACAGGTTCTCCTCCAGATTAGCCCGGAGAGAATACTCCAAGAGATAGACAAGGCCCTAAGCACCAAAGCCCCCTCAAGATTTTTTTCCTATCTAGATGAAATCCGGGCCTCGGAATTGCTTTGGCCAGGAATCAAACTTGATACAAGCGAAAAGATAGACTTAATGAGACAGGAAGATGTCGAATCAAAACTCTGTGCTACTCTTGCTGGGCTTGATGAACAAGACACAAGATATTTCTGTGAACGAGTTAACCTAGAAAACAGGAGGAGAGACCTTGTTGTATTGGTGAATAACGAGATTGAGTTCTGGAAAAATTTTCACAGACATTCAGCAAAGGAGGCAATCAATTTTTTGGAAAGAACTGATGCTTTCAGAAAAAAAAACAGATTTATCCAATTTAATCGAGTTTGCGAATTATTAACCAAGAGAAAGCTAGGGCAAAAATGGCTGTTTCTCTATGAAACAGCGCAGAGGGTCCAGCTGGAATCTGGAGATAGAGAAAAACTAAAGGGCCCAGATTTTGGAAAGGCCTTAAAAAACAAAAGAATTGCCGAAATCAACAGAAAAAATGACCTCTAAAACAGTACTAGTAACTGGCGGCGCAAAAAGAATCGGCGCTGAAATATCGCGGAAGTTTCACTCAGAGAATTACAACGTTGTATTAGGATTCCAAAATTCCGAGGAGGAAGCACATCAAATTGTTAACGAACTGAACCGCATCCGACACACGTCCGCTGTTGCAAAAAAAGGCGACCTTAGCAAGCCGGAAGAAATCGATTCATTCTTTAGGGAATGCCAAGCAACGTTTGGACCAATTGATTGCCTCATAAATAATGCCTCCGTTTTTTTTCCGACGAAGCTCGAGAACGTTTCTGCAGANCAGCTTAGAGAAATATTTGATGTCAATTTAATGGCCCCAATAATTCTATCAAAGAACCTAGCGTCACAAAAAGTTAACGCAACGATCATCAATATCTTGGATATTTATGCCAAGAAACCACTAGAAAATTATCTTACGTATTCTGTATCCAAAGCAGCCTTACTAGCGACAACTAAATCTCTAGCTAGAGAACTTGGACCAAGAATTAGAGTGAACGGAATTGCACCTGGCGCGATACTCTGGCCCGAGAGCGAAGAGAACAGAGTTTTTTTTGATGAAGAAGTTGTTGCTCAGATCCCTCTGAAAAAGATGGGAAGCGCATCAGAAATTGCAAATACGAGTTATTTTCTTGCTGAAACAGCATCCTTTGTTACCGGAGAAATAATTACGGTAGATGGCGGCCAAAGCCTTATTTAGGAATACGTTTGAGTTCCATATGTCCTATGTCCGAGCGATATTGCTGTCCTGCAAAGGAAATTTTCTTTATAGAATCATAAGCTTTTGTTCGAGCATCTGAAAATTGGGTCCCTAGCCCTGTCACTCCCAAAACTCGCCCTCCCGATGTCAGAAGTCTGTTCCCAGTCAAAACCGTTCCCGAATGAAAAACCTTCGCATCAATAACAGATTCGGTTCCTTTAATAATAGAGCCTGTTTCATAATTCGCGGGATATCCCTGAGAGGCCATCACGATGGTTAACGCCGTCCCTGGATTAAACTCCAGATCCATTTCATCCAGTCTCCCTTCCATGGTGTTTTCAAGCAGACCAAAAAGGTCCGACTCCAAACGCATCATGATTGGCTGAGTTTCAGGATCACCGAAACGACAATTGTATTCAACTACATGCGGGTTTTTCTTCTTGTCAATCATTAGTCCAAAATAAAGGAAACCTCTATACGCCGCGCCCTCCTCGACCATGCCCTTCAAGGTAGGCTTTACGATCAATTCAACGATCTTTTTCTCCAAAAGCTCATCGACAAACGAAACAGGGGAATATGCTCCCATACCTCCTGTGTTTGGACCACGGTCACCTTCATAAATTCGCTTATAGTCCTGGGAAGTAGAAAAAGCCCGGAATTTTAGGCCGTCAACTAACGCTATATAACTCAACTCCTCTCCTTCCAGAAAGTCTTCTATAACTATTCTTTTAACAGGTTCACTAGGAGATCTATACAAATCCTCTATGGCAGTGATTGCTTCTTTAACGCTTTCTTTAATGACAACTCCCTTCCCCGCTGCTAAACCGTCTTTTTTTATTACTATTGGAGGTTCTATTTTCCTTACGTATTCGATAGCCGCTTCACAGGTCTCGAAAACTTTAAAATCTGCTGTAGGTATTTCATGCCTTTTAAGGAATTGCTTAGCGAAACTCTTTGATGCTTCCAGCCTAGCAGCATCTCTTGAAGGACCGAAACAGAGCAGGCCTTGATCTGAGAAAAAATCTACGATTCCTTCAACCAACGGCTCTTCAGGTCCTACGACAGTAAGATAGATTTTTTCTTTACGAACGAATTCTGTCAGCCCATCAAAATCCATTGGTTCAATCTCTACATTAGTAACCCCTTTCTCTAATGCTGTCCCTCCATTGCCAGGCGCAACGAAAACATGCTGGACTTTACTGGAGCTTGCCAACTTCCATGCTAAAGCGTGTTCACGTCCGCCTCTACCCACCACTAGAATTTTACTAATGTTTGAAATGCCTCTTTCCAGTAAAAATCATTGCTAATCCCGCTTCATTAGCGGCTTTTATTATCTCATCATCCCTGACCGAGCCGCCAGGCTGGATAACGGACTTGATCCCAGCTGCCGCCGCCATATCGATACTGTCTCTGAAAGGAAAAAAAGCATCGGACGCCATACAACTCCCTTGCATAGAAAAGGCTTCATCTTCAGCTTTCAAAAGAGCTATTCTCAGACTCATCACTCTTGAAGTTTGACCTGCTCCTATTCCTAAGGTCATCGCATCTCTTGCCAAAACAATGGCATTAGATTTGACGAACTTCCCTACGTTCCAAGCGAAAACCAGGTCTTCATATTCTGAATTAGAAGGATTCCGCTCTGTAACCACCTTATAATCTTGTCCAACGCCGACCGAGTAATCCAGATCCTGAATTAACAGACCTCCCGAGACCTTTTTATAATCCCTATTTCCTTCATTTGGCCGAAACAAAGACAGCTTAATTAAACGGACATTTTCTTTTCTTGAGAGAACCGACAGAGCTTTATCACTGAAGGATGGAGCCAGCAAAACTTCAACAAATTGTTTTTCCAGCACTAGTTCAGCAAGTCTTTTATCAACCTCGCCATTAAAACCGAGGACGCCCCCGAAGGCCGAAGTCGGATCAGAGCTAAAAGCCTCCAGATAAGCAACACATAAATCGTCCGAGACCGAAACCCCGCAAGGGTTGCCATGTTTAACAATCACACATGCCGGCCTTTCAAAAGAGGAAACACATGTCCATGCAGCATCCGCATCAGCAATATTGTTGAATGATAACTGTTTACCTTGAATTTGATTCCCGCTAGATATTGAACCTTCAGGAGAGGCCTTTTCAGAATAAAAAGCCGCTTGCTGGTGCGGGTTTTCTCCGTACCTCATTCTAATTCCAGCGTCATATTGTATAGTGACGGTTTCAGGAAACTCTTCAATTTCTCTTTCGTTCCAATTCGCTGACGAAAAAAAATTGGATATGGCCGCATCATATCTTGCTATCAAATTGAAAGCTTTCTTCGCTAGGTAAAACCTCGTTTCTAATCTAATCTTCCCTTCATACTTATCCAGTTCATCTAAAATTAATTCATAATCATTTGTATCAACAACCACCGCTACAGAACTAAAATTCTTTGCAGCTGACCGGACCATTGCGGGACCACCAATATCAATGTTCTCAATTATTTTATCAAAATGATGGGAGTTCTCTTCCACAACCCTTTCGAACGGATAGAAATTAACAACAAGTATATCTATCGCTTTAATTCCTTGCTCTGACATGACTTCCTTGTCTACTTCGCGACGCCCTAGCAGACCTCCATGAATTCTGGGATGAAGAGTTTTTAAACGACCATCCATTATTTCAGGGGAATTCGTATATGAAGAGATCTCTTTCACTGAATACCCCAGTTTTTTTAAAGCGCCGAAGGTTCCTCCAGTGGACAAAATTTCTATTCCGTGACGAATCAAGCCTTCCGAAATCGTAGCTAGTTTAGCCTTATCAAATACTGAGATTATTGCGCTAAGTGGCCGGATGTAAGCCATAGAGCTTCCTTACGCTATAAGAGACTATATTTTCTTAGTTTTTTTCGCAAAGTCGCTCGATTAATACCTAGCATAATCGCCATTTGGCTTTGATTATCTCGATTATGCTTTTTTACACAGTTGAGCAAGGAAGGTTCAACCTGCGAAATCACCATCTCATAGAGGTCCCTTACCGGTTGATCCTCCATTATATCCAGGTATTCATTAACTGCTTCTTCCACCGACTGTTGAAGAGTTGGTCTTCTCATCAATTCATACCACCCATTCTTTTTTGTCTAAGCATGAAATTATCATAAGTTGTTCTTGTCCTGACACTGCGCGGTTAAAACGTTTACGAAAGAGAGCCGCCACCGGCAAGCCTTCGACGGCCCACCCTACATGTTTCCTCGCAATAAGCAACCCTCTTTTCAAACCATAGTATTGATGCAAAGCCTTTACGTGCCTCACTAGAAAAAAAATAACATCTGAGACCGAAATTGACGACCCTAGTTTACCTGTCTTCAAATACGAATCTACTTGTGCGGGCAACCAGGGCTTACCTAAAGCAGCCCTCCCTATCATTACAGCATCGCACTCAGTTTCCCCTAAGATCAGTTTTGCCTCCTGAGGGGTACGGATATCACCATTCACCACAATCGGAATCTCGGAGTGTTTTTTAATTTCTGCAACCGATTTGTAATCCACGTTACCAGAAAATCTGCACTCCCTGGTTCTCCCATGAACCGTCACCAGTTTAACACCGGCTTTTTGAGCTATTTCAGCAATTCTAATCCCATTCATCTCTTTTTTTGACCAACCTAAACGCATTTTAAGGGTTACAGGGACTGAAACGGAGTCAGTAACTGCTGACAAAATCTTCTTTACGAGCTTCTCATCCCGAAGCAAGGCTGAACCAGCCGCTTTGTTGCAAACTTTCTTCGCGGGACAGCCCATATTTATATCGACAATCTCAGCACCCATATCTACACAAGCAGCAGCAGCAGCAGCCATCTCTGCTGGCTCAGACCCAGCAATCTGAAACCACCTTGGACCAATCTCATCTGTTTTCGGCATCCTGTACTTCGATTTCCAACTGTTCCACAACTTTGGATTGGAGGCCATCATTTCCGAAACAGCCCAGTATGTGCCGTAACGCCGACAACAATCTCTATAAGGTCTATCGGTAACGCCTGCCATAGGAGCCAAAATAACTTTGCTATTATTCTTGTGCGGCCCTATCGAAAGCATTAAGAACCTCCTTGGAAAATATCGTTCGAATTTAACAAAGTCAAAGAGAGCTTCCCCCCGCACCAAGATATTAGATTCATTTTGATAACATAACGCACCTAACTATATGCGTTCTTTTGCAATACTAAAGTCACCCATCCGTTTAGTTCCCTTTTCTGCTTTACACGTGCCTCTTTTTCATAACAAGAGTAAATCTCGTCCACTTGGTCTTTCAGCAAACCCGAAAGTATTAGTTCTCCGTCCTTAACAAGAGATGCCAAGAAAATATTTTTAAGTTCGATGATCGCCTTCGCTAGCATGTTCGCAAACAGAATATCTACTAGCCCCGAAAGATCTCTTGGTTCGGAGACAGAAAGCTCTACCGAATTGATCTTTGCATTATTATTT
>PAPD01000014.1 GCA_002708765.1 Gammaproteobacteria bacterium
ACTGCGCCTCATCGAATTCGATGTTGCCCAAGCCAGAGGTTTTAAATTTTAACAAAAATGGAAACCACACGAACCCAGATACTTTTTCGCATATCTTTGCGAATTACGAGGAAACAGCGTATGCCGTTCAGGTCGCTGCTTTAAAATCCAGAGAAGAAATAATGGCTCTTGCAACGAAACTGAAAATGGAATCCCCACTCATTCTCGAAACAGAACTTGAGGGTTCTGTCTGGCATGTCCTCATACTAGGAATTTTTAATGAGATCGATGCAGCTAAAGCCGCCGCAACAAATGTCCAAGTCACTGACACTTCAATACCCGAACCATGGATCAGACCAATCGAATCCCTAAAAAAAGCGCTAGCACCAAGTGGCGGATAAGATATGGACAAAGAAAAGTTACTCCGGAGCATTCCATCGGTAGACAAAATCCTCTTTTTTCTTAAAAAAGAAGAAAGGTTGTTAGAGCACGGAAACATCAGAACAACATCGGTTATCCGATCAACCCTCGCCGAGGTTAGAGAAAAAATAGAGAGAGGCAAGATTACCGCCACCCCAACCATGAAACAAATATCTGATCTTGTGATCGATACCATCGAAACCGAAAACGAAAACAGCTTGAAGACTGTTATCAATCTTACCGGAACAGTGCTCCACACCAACCTTGGCCGGGCAGTTTTACCAGACATCGCCATACAAAACCTAGCAAGTCTAGGCGCCGGAACGAATAACCTCGAGTATGAACTTATTGACGGGAAAAGAGGTGACCGGGATATTCATATGGAGACTCTTATCACAGAACTAACTGGTGCGGAATCAGCAACAGTGGTAAATAACAACGCGGCTGCGGTGCTTCTCTGCTTAAACACCTTCGCGCAAGGAAAAGAAGTCTGTATTTCCAGGGGAGAACTTGTCGAAATCGGAGGCTCTTTTCGCATCCCGGAAGTCATGGAAAAATCCGGCAGCACTCTTAGAGAGGTCGGCACCACGAACAGAACGCATCTTAGAGATTATGAGGCAGCCATTACTGAAAATACCGGCCTTTTGATGAAGACTCATACCAGTAATTACAAAATTCAGGGATTCACTCATGAAGTAGAGCACCACGAGCTATCGAATCTTTCAGCCAAGACAAAAATCCCTCTTTTTTCAGATCTTGGCAGTGGCACTCTTGTCGATATGGAAAAGTTCGACTTGCCGCACGAGACAACCGTTCAAGAATTGATCGAGTCAGGTACGGACCTGATTTCATTTAGTGGTGACAAATTGCTGGGCGGGCCTCAGGCGGGAATCATAGTTGGAAAGAAAAATCTCATATCCCGGATAAAAGAAAACCCTTTGAGGCGAGCTCTTCGAGTGGACAAACTCACGATCACAGCCCTAAGGGCTGTGTTGCAACTGTACTTGCATCCCGAGCAATTAACACTAAACCTGCCGACTCTGGCTCACTTGTCCAGAAAAAAAGAAGAGATTTTTTCTGTCGGGCAAGAAATATTACCTGAATTAAAAAACAAACTCAGCTCAATTGCGTCGATCGATCTTTTAGCAGTCAAGAGTCAGATAGGAAGTGGAGCACTACCTCTGGATCAACTCGATTCGTTCGCAATTTCCATTAGACCAGTTGATCAGCTCGATAGTACCTTGCAAGAGTTATCGAAAAAATTCAGGATGTTGCCCAACCCGGTTGCCGGAAGAGTTACTGACGGCAAGCTGCTTTTTGATCTCAGAACTCTCGACAAAGCATCACTCTTTCTGGAAGCAATTTCAGATCTACACATCAGATGATCTTCGCCACTGCAGGGCACGTGGACCATGGAAAAACATCCTTAATTAAGGCCCTGACTGGGGTCGACACCGACCGCCTTGCAGAAGAAAAAAAAAGGGGTCTCACTATCGAACTGGGATTCGCCTATTCAGAATCTATAAGCGACATCACGATAGGATTTGTAGACGTTCCAGGGCACTCTCGATTTATCAGTAACATGCTTGCCGGTGTTTCTTCTATAGATGCTGCTCTTCTGGTGATTGCCTGCGATGACGGAGTCATGCCCCAGACCATCGAACATCTCCGGATTCTGGAATTTATGGGAATAACGGAAGGAATTATAGTCCTAACAAAAGTTGACCGGTGCGAGGCGGATGATATCAGAAAAACTGAAAATCAGGTCAGAGAACAGATCGATAACACATTTCTTCAGGGTTGCCCTTTAATTCCAGTATCGTCCAACACAGGTCAAGGCTTAAATGAACTGAAAAAAATTCTTGATGATCTAGCTAAGAAGAAAAAAATACGGGACAACGTTGGATTGTTCCGTCTCTCAGTCGACAGAAGATTTCTTCTTCAGGGAACGGGCATAGTAGCAACGGGCACCGTATCATCAGGAAGCGTCAAGGATGGAGATGAGATCTGGTTAATGCCTTCCCAAAAGAGAGTAAAGGCGAGATCGTTGCGGGTTAACGCTAAATCAAAAAAAATTGCTGGTGCAGGAGATCGCTGTGCAATCAATCTTGTAGGTTCGGACCTCAAACTTGAAGACATCGGGAGAGGAAACTGGCTTACAACCAACCCCGGAAAACCAACCAGAGAAGCTAGCTCAGTGCTAAAAATCTCGGAAGAGGAAAAACGCAATTTCAAGAATCTATCTTCAGTTCATTTTTACTCAGCTGCGAACCATGTGCTCGCGCGAATTGCGCTTCTCGATTTTTCAAACTTACCACCTGGAGCCTCATGCTTTGCTAAAATTATTCTCGAAAGCGAGATAAATCTATGCTACGGAGATCACTTCCTCATCCGGGACCAGTCCGCAACCCGAACCGTGGGCGGTGGGCGTATTGTATACCCCTACCCTTTATCTGCAGGAAGAAAAACGCGGCACCAGACTAGCCTATTATCAAAATTCGATATGACTGACCGGAAAAAAGACATTGTCACCCACGTCCAAGAAAGTCCTGCCGGTCTCAGGATCGAAGAATTAAGCGCAGTTTATAATCTCTCGAATCAAAACCTGATGGTTCTAACAAAAGAAGCAGGCCTTTTTTGTATCAACGAGGCAGAAGTTATTAGCGTCCCCAATTTAAAGAACTTAAAAGACCTTGTCATACAAACCCTTAAAAAGTGGCACCAAGAAAACAAAGGTGAAAGCGGAGTTCCGGAATCAAAACTGATAGCGATACTCAGCGATTACTCAACAGACCTGCTGCGGTTTGTTTTCTCGGGTTTAATAGATCAGGCAATAATAATTAGGAACGGAAACACTCTTTCAATACCGGAGCACAACATTCAGCTAACCCCAATGGAGGAAAAAACTCTTAAACAAATATCACCGATTCTAGCAAATAATCTTCTCAAACCTCCGGTGCTCCATGACCTTGCTAATCATCAAAGAACGAAACCACAGGATCTGGAAAGAATTCTCAATCAGATTGCAAAAACGGGGCGACTGATCCGACTCACCAAAAACAGATTTTTTCTTCCAGAGGCGTTACCTGCTTTCAGAGAGGCCCTTTTCAAATCAACTGATAACAACCAGATATCGGTCCAGGGTTACCGAGACCAGACAGGGATCGGGCGAAATCTGTCAATTGAAATACTTGAGTACTTCGACCGAAAAGGAATTACTAGAAGAGTCGGCGATAAAAGACAAATAATTCAACCAGGCTAAGCTTCCTTTACTTCAAATCTACCTGAAGCTGTTTTTGAATAGAGTTTGATGGGTTAAGATCAGAAGTGTCTCAGATATAATGGACATATCTATTCTAAAACCAAAAAAAGGCATTGCCATTATGAAACTTTTTGGAAGAGTGATTATTTTTCTGTCATCAGTTTTGTTTTCAAACCTGGGAGCCGCTTCATCGCTTTTGGGAACAAAAGCACCCGACTTCGAAATGGAGGGGACCGATGGTGAAACCTATTCGATGGAAAACCTGGCCGGGAAACATTTTGTAATTTCCTTCTTCCCCAAGGCGTTTACAGGCGGCTGAACTCTTCAATGCAAGTCACTGCGTGACAGTGGCTCAGTACTCGCAGAATATGAAGCAAGCTATTTCATGGCCAGCACCGATACCACCGAAACACTCAGCAAGTTTGCTAAGAGCAACGGAGCCAGGTTCCCTATGCTGTCAGACAGAAACGGAAAAGCAGCCAAGGCCTTCGGTGCTTTTAATGTGTTAGGTTTCGCTAAACGTTGGACTTTTTACGTTGATGACAGTGGAACAATAGTAAAAATCGACAAAGAAGTGAGCCCACGGACTGCTGGAGAGCAACTCTCGAAGAACCTCGATCTTCTGGGTTTTCCGCGAAAGAAATAGCTTTCAGTGCGCTCGATGGACAATGTAATTAGCTATGTTTTCCAGATGCATCGTGTCCTGATCCATTTTTTGAAGGCACTCTAGGGCGCCCTCTAATTCACGATAAAGTCTCTGTTCAGCTTTGCGCTCTCCCATTATGGTTACAAAAGTAGCCTTTTTATTTCTTTCGTCAGAGCCCACCGGCTTTCCTATAATCTCCGTTTCACCCTGAACATCGAGAAGATCATCTCTGATCTGGAAACAGAGACCGAGATGAGAAGCAAATTCGTGCAACATCGAGACATTCAATTCCGGTTTTAACACCGTTACCAGCCGGACACTCGCGCTTATAAGTGCTCCTGTCTTAGCCTTATGTATAGATTCGAGTTCTTGAACCGAAAGCTCTGATATCTCTCCAATCAGATCGAGAATCTGCCCGTATATCATTCCATTAGCGCCCCCCGCACGGGCTAGGATATTTGTCCAGGCAGGAACCCTTGAGGAAAGCGCTCCGTCAGCAGAAAGCACTTCAAATGCGAGGGTCAATAGAGCATCTCCCGCCAGAATGGCTGTCGCTTCACCAAACTGTTTGTGAACGGTCGGCCGCCCTCTTCGCAAATCATCATTATCCATCGCCGGAAGATCATCATGGATCAGTGAGTAGGAATGCAGGAACTCAAGGGCAGCAGCCGGGAAATCAATAACTGAAAGGTCTAGGTCTAGAGCCTCGGCAGTGGCGTAAGACAGCAAAGGACGGACACGCTTTCCTCCACCAAAAACACCATAACGAATCGCGTCACCAAGGACTCCGTCCGGAGTCTTTTTTAGAAGAAACTGATCCATGAAGGTATCGATTCTGACTTTTTTTGATTCAAGCCATTCTGTAAAATGCTCGTTTACTGATTCGTCCATTGCCTTCTTGTCATTCCAAGCCTATTACCACGCGGTATAGTGGCAGACCCTTATAGTGTATCCTTCAACCCTTGAAAAGGCTCGTTTAACAGACACATTATGGACCAACCCCAAATCAAGATCAGCACAGCAGCAAACGTCGCACTCATTAAATATTGGGGGAAAACTAGTTCAGAGATGAATATGCCAGCTGTGCCTTCCCTATCTATAGGAATGGAAGATCTTCGGACTGAAACGATCATCCGGTTCTCCAACACCGACGATATCTTGCATGGGTCATTTAACCCGAAACAGAAAGACCGGATACTGGGCTATCTTGGAGAAACAAAAAAAAGGTACCACGTTACCCGGAAACTCTCTATTGATACCAGAAATAACTTCCCCTCTTCAACCGGGCTGGCCTCAAGCGCCTCTGGTTTCGCTGCGCTTGCTATCGGCTTGAACAGCTTCTTAGATCTTGGGCTCTCTGACGAAGATATTTCGCGTTTAGCGAGGAGAGGATCGGGGTCATCAGCAAGATCGGTATTCGGCGGCTATGTTGAAATGCTTGCAGGTAAAGACTCATTTGCGAGACCGTTAATGAGCGCAAAAAGCTGGCCGCTCGATATCATAGTGATGATCACCGATGAAAAGGAAAAAAAGGTAAGCTCTTCCGAAGCAATGGAGATCAGCCGCCGCTCATCCCCTTTCTATTCTGCCTGGGTGGACAGTCACGCAGAGGACTTTGACGGAGCTAGGCAAGCAATTTTAAAAAAAGATTTCTGGGAACTCGCCAAATTTAGCGAGAGAAATTGCCTCAAGATGCATGCGACAATTATGACTTCAGGACCAGCAATCATGTACTGGAATTCTGCTACTTTGGCGATAATTAGACACGTGAATAAAATCAGAGAATCGGGTACGAACGTTTTTTTCACAATTGACGCCGGGCCGCAGGTCAAACTCATCTGTGACCCGGGTGATACGGAAAAAATTGTCAAGGAATTTGAGCCTATAAATGGTATCGCTCGAAAAATCATCACCAGAGTCGGAGGCACTCCGAAGATCGAGACAAGAAAGTGAAGGTGCGCACACCAGGAAAACTTTTTATTGTAGGGGAGTATGCTGTCTTAGAGAAAGGCGAAGCCCTGCTGTCACCGGTCGAGCAATCAGCTGAGACAGAGGTAACTCCCTCGAAAAAATCTCTGATCATTAGTCGCGCAGAATCGGAGACTGTCCTGGACCTCTCTGTGGCCTTACAAAAATTGCCTCTTATCGGATCTATCGCGGCGCAACTCGGACAAGAATGCTTCAGACACAAAGAAATCATTTTGGATACCAGAGAATTTTTCAGGAACAATGTAAAACTAGGTCTTGGATCCTCAGCCGCGCTAACAATTGCTGCAATCAAGATCCTGGAACCGTTCAAAAGTGTTCCTGACATGATTTCGTTAGGCCGACAATGTCATAATAACTTCCAGAAAAAAAAGGGAAGTGGCGCGGACATTGCGCTGTCTGCCTGCGGAAACCCCATATCTTTCAGCCAGGATAACGGGGCCAGGGAGATCATCTTTCCGGAGAACCTTCATATGCTAGCCATATGGAGTGGCGTTCCTCAATCGACCGCAGACATGTTGGCAGCGCTAGAGAGATGGAAGGAAGGGAACCCTATTTTTTACAATAACTGTATCGATGAACTATCTCTGATATCCCGAGAATGCACCAGAAATATCAAACATGCTGATACAACAGATTTTATCGAGAATATAATAAGATACGATAGCACCCTGGAAAAACTGTCATCCTTATCAGGGCTTGGCTTTTATAATCAGGTTCACAAGAAAATGAGAGACAGAGCGTTAAATGCAGGTCTCGCCTACAAGCCCTCGGGAGCAGGAGGCGGGGACTTCGGAATCGCGTTTAGCCATGAGCTAGGTCTCCTAGAAAAACACAGAGAAACTCTTTCGGGGGAAGGAGCCTACACTTTTTTTCTATAGATAACCGCCAACAGGAACCAAGATGAAAAAGGGACAATTCCCGGGATTTTACAAGCTTTCTGTTCAGGACAGATTAAAGATTCTGGCTGAAAACGGAAACATCTCAAGGACAGATATAGACTCGCTTCTAGAAGACACTCATGTCCTGTCGTCTCAACGCGCCGACAAAATGATCGAGAACGTTATTGGCGTTATGGGATTACCTCTGGGCCTGGCGCTAAACTTTCAGGTCAACGGAAAAGATTTTGTCGTTCCGCTTGTTGTTGAAGAGCCATCTATTGTCGCCGGTCTTAGCTCGGCCGCAAAGACATTCAGAGTTTGTGGAGGAAGCGAATCTTTTCTCGAGGACTCCTTGCTCATAGGCCAGATTCAAATAGTTTCTCCGAGAAATGTTGACGAAGCCAGATCCAAGATTCTGTACAACAAGACATCCCTCCTAGAAAAGGTCAACCGGAATCACCCCAACATGTCAGAACGAGGAGGAGGGGCCAAAGATATAGAGGTTCGGATATTCGAGAAAACGGAATCTCATCCCGAGATGGTCATAGTTCACTTGCTGGTCGACACCTGCGACGCTATGGGAGCCAACCTAGTTAACACCATGTGCGAGAGCATAGCGAACGATCTTGAATCACTAACAGAGGGTCGGGTTTTCCTTCGGATATTAAGCAACCTAGCGGACAGATCTGTCGTTAGGTCAAGAATCGAAATAGATGTCGAGGTCTTGGGAGGCAAAGGATTTCGGGGCGATGAAGTTCGGGATGGCATCGTGCTCGCTTCTCAGTTAGCCGAAATTGATCCATATCGGGCGGCCACTCATAACAAGGGAATCATGAACGGCATTGATCCGCTGGCGATAGCGACCGGTAACGACTGGAGGGCAATCGAGGCTTCCGCACACGCGTTCGCCGCCAGATCAGGTGCCTACCGCGCTCTTTCCCGGTGGACCACTACGGACTCGGGGAATCTCCTTGGAACTATCGAGATCCCCATAAAAGTTGGAACAATAGGTGGGTCTTTAGAAGCGAATGAAACGATCGGTCTTAATCAGAGACTGATTAATATAACGAGCGCGAAGGAACTTGCACAGCTGATGGCAGCCGTGGGACTCGCTCAGAATTTTGCGGCCTTGAAAGCGCTCGCCACAGAAGGGATACAGAAGGGCCATATGTCTCTCCATGCACGAAGCGTTGCAGTCACAGCTGGCGCCCCTCCCCAGCTGTTTGATGAAGTAGTTAACAAACTCATAGAATCCGGAGAAATTACTGTCACGACGGCGAAAAATATTCTTAGAGAGTTGTCTGTAAAAACCGGTAAGAGCCTTTCAAATCGAAAGTCTTCATCGATAGCAACAGCAAATGGCAAGGTCATTCTTCTTGGAGAACATGCCGTGGTTTACGGAAGACCGGCGATAGCTCTACCGATAAAGGATGCCGTAATCACAGAAATTGCGGATTCAGATGAGAAAAGCGAACTGAAGGTTCCGGCGTGGGACATAGATGGCAGAGTAAGGCAATCAAATAGCAAATGGTGGGATGCAGTGCAGGGCGTGTTCAAAGCGTTAGGGGTAGCAGACCAGACATTTTCCGTCCACGTCAAACCTAACATTCCTGCGGCCATGGGCCTAGGAGGTTCTGCAGCCATAGCGGTTTCTATTATCCGGGGTATCTCCAAACACTTCAGACTGGAACTGACTGATGAAGAAATCAATGATTTTGCGTTTCTGTGCGAAAAAGCAGCACACGGGACGCCATCAGGGATCGATAATACGATTGCTACTTATGGAAAACCCCTGATATACCAGGCAGGAAAGTCTCCACGCATGGATCTGCTAAAATTTGAAAAGCCGGCGAGCCTGGTTATAGGAATATCCAACAGTCCGTCGCTCACGGTGGACATGGTTTCCGGCGTTAGAGATCGATGGAAAAAAAATAAAGCCCTGTATGAGGCCCTGTTTGATAATTTTGAGAGAGTAACCGAGTCCGGTATAAGTGCAATTAAAGAAGGGAATTATAAATTGCTGGGGGAAATGATGAATGTCAATCAAGGCCTGTTATCGGCGATACAGGTCTCTTCGCCTGAGCTAGACCGAATGATCGAGCTCGCCATAAAACAGGGGGCGGCGGGAGCAAAAATGACGGGAGCAGGTGGCGGGGGGTCTATGATTGCACTTTGCGAAGACAAGACCAAGCCAGTCACAACCTCGCTAATCAACAAGGGATTCAAAGCTCTGCAGGTGAATCTTTGATATCAAAACACCCGGTTTCGTCTCCAGAAGAAGAATTAATTCTTGTAGATTCTTCCGATAAATCAATAGGCTACCTATCAAAGCTCGAAGCTCACCAGGGAACCGGAACCTTACATCGAGCGTTTTCTGTTTTCTTATTCAACAAAAAAGGTCAGCTACTGCTTCAGCAAAGGAGCAGGGAAAAACTCTTGTGGCCACTGTTCTGGTCAAATTCGTGCTGCAGTCCCCCAAGATCTGGGGAAAGCCCGGAAAAAGCCGTCCATCGAAGGCTACGGGAAGAACTCGGCGTCTCATCCAGGGTAAGCTTTTTGTTCAAGTTCGAATACAAAGCCGCTTTCAAAGATATCGGAACCGAGCACGAACTCTGCTGGGTCTGGGCAGGAAAAATTGAAGAGAAAAACCTATCCTTTAATCCTAGCGAGATCGAAGCGATCAGATTTGTGTTTCCAGAAGAACTGGATTCAGAATTGGCCAGGAATGGAGACCAATACACACCCTGGATCAAAATCGAATGGCAACGAATTAAAGAAGAATATATGTCAAGCATCAAAGACATTCTTGTCTGAGCAGGTAGTTTGTGATCTGATGAACAAAACAATCAAAGAAAGAGATCGATGGAAATAACTGGTGGTTGTTATTGCAAGAAAATCAGATATACATTCCAGGGGGACGTTGCCGCGGCAATGCAGTGTCACTGCAGAGAGTGTCAATACATAACCGGAGGCAACCCGAACGTCCTGGTCCTTATCACCGAAAAAGACCTTTCCTATACGTCAGGCGAAGAGAACATAGCTAGCTTCACCAGAGACGACATCCCCGATGCTGTCACACGGTTATTCTGCTCGAACTGCGGAACATCCTTAGGTACGAAGCCACCAAGGTTAGCGGGCTCAATAGCTCTGAAAGTAGGGACCATAGATGATCCCTCTTTTTTCTCTCCGTCGGTCGCAATCTTTACTAAAGACATGCAGTCCTTCCATCACATCCCTGATGACCTGCCCTCTTTCGAAGCCACGCCCGGTTAAAAAAGCAAAGAGACACCGTTGAAGCAGGAACTATTTTCAAAAAATTACACCCGATATGTTCTCGGGGCGCTAACTATTGTCTATGTCTTTAATTTTGTCGATCGGCAGATCCTGGCTATCCTTGCTCCAGCCATCAGAGAAGACCTGGGCCTGACTGATACCCAGATAGGTGCGCTTTCAGGGCTCGCTTTCGGGTTGTTTTATGCAACCCTGGGTATACCGATCGCCAGACTCGCGGACAAATATTCCCGAGTCAATGTGATCTCTATATCCCTGGGAATATGGTCACTGATGACAGCGCTATCGGGGATGGCAACAAATTTCCTGCAATTGCTGGTTGCGAGGATCGGTGTCGGGATCGGTGAAGCTGGGGGTAGCCCTCCGTCCCACTCCCTCATTGCCGATTATTTCTCTGCGGAGTCCAGGGCCTCGGCTCTAGGGGTTTTTGCGCTTGGGGTTCCCATAGGAATTCTTTTCGGGAACCTTGCCGGAGGCTGGATAAATGAATTTTTCGGATGGAGAAACGCCTTCTTTCTGGTCGGGATTCCGGGAATCGTTCTGGCCCTTGTTCTGAAATTGACGGTTACCGAGCCACCAAGAGGCTACTCCGAAGAGAAAGAGACTGATTTTTCCCAGGTACCGTTCTCCGAGGTCCTGAGAACAATGTGGGGCTACCGTTCCTTTCGTTATATTGCCCTGGGCGCCGGGACCCAGGCCTTTGTTGGTTACGGATCCATTGCATGGATGCCATCATTCTTCGTGAGAGCGCATGGCATGGGGACAGGTGAGATCGGAACAGCGCTGGGTCTGATTATCGGATTATTCGGAGGCATAGCGACGATCATTTCAGGTTTTGTGGGAGATCATTTTGGCCAAAAGGACAAAAAATACTATATGTTAATCCCTGCGGTAGCCTTCCTTGCCGCCTGCCCCACCGGGGCGGCGGTTTACATGGTTGACAGTCTTTTCTTCGCCCTGTTGATCTACACGGTTCCGGTCTTCCTTGTGAATCTCTACACGGGTCCCACATTTGGAATAACCCAGACACTAGCGCCACTCTCCATGAGAGCAGCCGCTTCAGCGCTCCTGCTGTTCATCATAAATTTTATTGGCCTGGTGTTCGGCCCCACGGCGGTCGGGGTGATTAGTGACGCCTTACAGATTTCAATGGCAATGAGCGACGTCGAATCTCTGAGATGGTCATTGCTTTCATGCAACTTGGTATATTTTCTAAGTTTTCTGTTCTATTTTCTGGCGTCCCGATCCCTCAAATCAGATCTCAAAAAAACTGCAGCCTAGTTCGTTCCCAAAAAGCATGTGGGCGCCTTCGTGTTGAGGCATGCTAAGAGATAAGTGCCCTGAAGTGGACAGGTGAGTATTCAGCTCTCACCTACCCCGACGCCTATCCAGTGATCTAACAAACGAACAACGAGAGGAAACCAACTGAATATGAGGCTATACTGAAAGCAAATGGAGGGAGGAACAGCATGATTGAGTACGTTAACCCGTAAGGCGAATCTTCCGTAAAGAACACCCCCTACGAGCTCTCGGTATCCATTCGGGGATCCAACGCCGTGAAGATCGGATTTCTTGCGAACGGCTTCCCAGATTCGGAAAATTTCCTGGCTTTGCTCGCCGAAGAACTTGGTGAGCTCGAACCAGGGATAGAAGGTGAGTTTTTCAACAAGGGGAATGCGTCTGTCGGCGCGAGCGAGGAGCTTCTGTCAGACATAACCCGTGACTGTGAGGCAGTAATAGCCGCTTACGGACACTGAGGATCCTGCACTACCGGCACCGTGCGTGACGGAATAAACATCGCAAAACTCAATATCCCGGCGGTTGCCTTAGTAACAGAAGAGTTCTGGCCTCAGGGGGACTTTGTTTCCGAATCTCTTGGCATGCCAGAAATTCCGAGAGTCAGGCTACCGCACCCCGTCGCTGGGTCCGGGACCGAGAACATGAGAAAAATAGCCAGGCAGGTAGCGCCGGATATCATCGACTCTCTGGAAAAGCATGCGTAGACTTTTATTCGCCGGAACCGAGGAAGAGGCTCTCGAGCAACTCCATAAAAATGGCTCGACAGACGGGTTGCCGGTCGTCGTTCCAACCCCCTCCAGAGTCGACCGGATGACTCTTGCGTCAGGCGCCGAACCCGACATGGTTCTTGGGACAATGGGGCCGAAAAACGCGGTGGCTACAATCGAAAAGGTCGCTGTCGCGGCAGTCATGGCTGGTTGCCTCCCCGACCATATGCCGGTCGTCCTTGCAGCAGTAAAGGCCGTGATTGACCCGGTTTTCGATCTGACAGAGATGCAGGCAACAACCCACTGCACCGCACCCCTGATTATTGTCAATGGACCAGCGCGCCATTCCTGTGGTCCTCTGGCCTCCGGTTACGGGGCGCTGGGGCCTGGCCATAGAGCTAACGCCTCCATTGGGCGAGCCCTCAGGCTGGCGATGATTAATATAGGTGGCGGGAGACCGGGGAGCTCGGACATGGCGCTTCTTGGGCACCCGGGAAAGTTTACCTACTGCCTAGGAGAAAACGAGGAGGATAGCCCCTTCGATCCACTGCATGTTTCGCTAGGTTATTCCGCAGAGGACAGCGTAGCCACAGTTCTAGGTGCAGAGGGACCTCACTCGGTTCTTTTCGGAGCCGACGGGGATGATCCGGAGAGCTATAAAGGGCTTCTGGATATCCTCTCGATAGGTCTCGCGAATCCGGCCACCAACAACGCTGTCCTTACCGGGGGCTCAGCTCTGATTATACTGAACCCTGAGCATGCCAAGGTCCTGGCCAGGGCCGGGTTAGACCGTAAAACAATCAGCGAAGAAATTTTTGTGCGTTGCTCTCACGCCGAGAAAGACCTGAAGCACCTAGTTCCTGCCTTCTCCAACAAGAAGAGCGGGAAAAGAAATGCTTTTAACGAACCGGAGCAAATACTGATCATGATGGCCGGTGGTTCAGGTTTGTATTCCATGGCGGTACCGACCTGGAGTGCCGGAGCCAACAAGAATTCCCCTTCTTCCCAGATCATTGAAACCGATTTCTTCTGCGAGATACCGCAGAGCAGTTAAGACCCAATACTAAAACAAAACAGGACATAAGATGAGTGATTTTCCAACCCCCTACGTATCCAACGACCTGAAAGACCGAGTCGCTCTTGTGACCGGAACAACCTCCGGGCTTGGAAAGCGTTTCGCGCTTGTCCTCGCAGCCTGCGGGGCCAAGGTTGCCCTGACCGGTCGACGAGGAGAAAGGTTAGATGAATTAGCCAAAGAAATTAGGGAATCAGGCGGGACATGTCACCCCATCCCGTTCGACATCACAGATGAAAAACAAATACCTGAGGTTGTCAACAAAACTGAGAAAGAGTTGGGGCTGGTGGATATCCTCGTAAATAACGCAGGGATACCCGACGCCCAAAGAGCCCACAAGATGAGCAATGAATTTACCGACCAAGTCTTTGGTACAAACCTTATCGGCCCGTGGAAACTGTCCTGTGAAGTTGCAAGAAGGTTGATAGAGGCAAAGAAACCAGGGCGAATGGTAAATATTGCCTCAGTCGGCGCGTTTAGGTACGACGGAAACGGAGCCGCGCTCTATTCGGTAACTAAATCCGCGTTAATTCGAATGACGGAGTGTCTGGCAGTTGAATGGGCAAGATTTAACATCAACGTTAACGCGATTGCACCGGGAGCCTTTTCCTCAGAGATGATGGACGGAATGCTAAAGCGGATGGGTGACTTTTCAGGTGCTTTTCCCCGGGGGAGGATCGGTGATCCAGCGCAGATGGACTCGACCCTGCTCTACTTTGTTTCCCCGGCCTCAGAGTTCGTCACAGGGACCTACGTCAAGATCGACGATGGACAAGGCGCAAGATAGAGATGGTAAAATTCCTCTCATGCTTCCTAGAAAATAAAGACGGATGATCCACGTTCTTAAAAGGCTGGCATTGCTCGGGCTCGCTCTTGCTGCAGGAACAAAGGCGGAGGAATTTATTCCCTTCTCCGGCATCGCATTCACGTCGGAGCTTGGCTTCGCAAGAGAGTCAATGCCCTACACGTTCAGCCTGATCGGAAACTTCGACACCGATACCGGACGGGCCTTCTTCAAGTCCCTTTCTCTAGCCGCCGATGGCAAGACCTTGAAAAACGGTGACGCGCTGTCCAGCCAGAAAGAAAACAGCCTCGACCGAGGCCAGGCCTTGGCGATAGCGCTGGCCATAGAAAACGAAAAGATGAATGAAACGCNNCTGAACCCGACCGAGTATCAGTTAGCGTTTAATTTAGATGCAAAGATCCTNGCCTTCANCTTTTCCGAGAAGTCGATCGTTTCATCTCACCCNATCCGCCTTACACTCGTGAATTCGCTGCCACGGAAACCCACCCAAAAAGACCGGCAGCAGCTTGCTAGAATCATGTTCTTTGGAGACCCGGACAAACGCTGGTTCGATGATCTTGCCGAAGCCTACCTGATCCAGAATTTTTTAAAGACTATCGGGGAAATAGAGATCCGCCCCGCCTGGCGCTCCCAGATCAGAATAAAAACCATTGGTCTCTCCCCACTCACCGAAAAGATATTGAAAGAACATGATCAGGAAAACGACTACATAAGGCAACTCATCGCGTCCAGCCTCTCTTCCTCGCTGAGCACGCGGCTCGGGATACCAGTACTGCCCTACATAAAAAGCGACGCGATCCAGAACAGCATGACACTTAAATTCATGGAAACCGATCTTATGAACTTCAGAATTCCTGAGGCCAACTTCCATCTTGATGTCAGGGTCCGAGGTTTCGGTTCGAAAACATTGAAAGAAACTGCCAGGACCAGGGTTGTCTCTTACATCTCCGGAGTCGAAGTCGAGGTTACGGACAAAGATTTCGAAGTTGTCAGAATGAGTCATAAATTCCAGGCAGGAAACGTTAAACGACTATCTGTTAACATGGAAACAGATCTCTGGCACGAGTACGAGCAGAGCATCCTTGCGCTCCTCGACCAGATTGTGTCGCAGGTAGAAAAACCGGACAAGAAGTGGGCCGAGGAACACGCAGCAGGAAATGCGAAAGCGAGAGACATTGTGAAAACATTCAAGAACGTCAAAACTAAGGTCATCGACCAAATAAGGGGATAACGAATGCAGGCAAACCGGACCAGAAATCTTCCTATCAGAACGCTAGTCGCCTTATTTACAGGTTTATTAATCCTTGCCACCTCTTTCCCCGGAGATGCAAGCGGGATAAAAATCAAGGGAACCTCTTCTGCGATACTCAGCGCCAAATGCCTGAAAGATGACAATGTCAGGGGAAAGAGAGACAAAGTAACTTTTTTTGAAACTCTCCAGAAGGCAAAGGTTAACGCAATACGACGGCATGTCGCCAACAGCGGCATATCGGTCGCCAACGCCTTTGAGGCAAAGCAGTCGGAAATCGCCGCGAACGTAGAGGACTATCTCCTGAACCCCAACATAAGAGTGCTCTGCGAAAGGGGAACCAAGAATCTGAAAATCTCGGTTACCGGGGAACTAAATAAATCTGCATTTGATAGGGCCCTCGCGCTGAATCAGATGGAGGTCAAGCAACGTTCACGCATGACTTCGATCTTTGTGGCGCGTCGCCAAAGCGAATTAAAATCTTTTGACGCAAAGAGAACCGAGATTGCGCGAACTACTGAAATAAGCGAAGCGTCCCAGGCCGCTGAGGTCGGCGCAGACGGGTCCATGAAAGCGGAGGGAATGGCGGTCAATACTGTCAAGACGGAGACCGGAGGAAATGTGACCTATAAACAGGACAAGGTCAAATACGCCACCTTTAGGCCGGACGCAGTTGAAACAGCTGTCACTGAAATTTTTGTCTCCCTAGGCTACAGACCCATTAATAACTCTCAGATAGAGGAAAGAAGTAACGGAAAATTCAACGTAAAACGATTTGAAGAAGAATTCGCTTCGAATGAGAACATCAGCACAGGAACCTTGAGCGATGCATTCGATGCAATATCTAAGCTTATGATTCCGCTTCTGGTTATCGGAAAAGTCGATGTCGGAGCCCCGATGAAAGCGAGAGGAAACGACCAGCCAACAGTGGTGGTTGACGTAAAGGCCCAGGTATTCAGGTACGATGGACTCTTCTATGAAACCGTAGCTTCATTCGGACCCGCTCAGATAAAAAGCACGGGACTGAGTTCGACTGCAGCCGAAAACAATGCGATATTAGAAGCATCCAGAGCGGCCGCGAGACAGCTTGGTGCACAATTACAGCAAAACAATATCTACTAGAGGGAGTACTATGAAGAAAATACTTATTATCCTGTCTGTTCTATTTTATCTTCCTGTGACAGCCCACGCCCTGAAAATGCCTGGTGGTTTGCCAGGGATGCCGGGGAAATCTGAGGAAGCCGCCGAACCGGCCGAGTCGGCTGAGAGCTCACAGGACGCCCTGGTTTCTCAGTTCAAGTCCACTATCGGATCTATTCTGCTGGCCCAGAAATACCTCGCCCTCGCCTTCGATCAGGCCGATCAGGCCGCGGCGATTGATACCGAAATATCCAGCCTTGAAGGGGACTGCGGGACAGACTGCCTGAAGCGGGTCGTGAAAATTTCAGGGAACGCAAATGATTCCATCGGCGAGAAACTGGACGCAAAAACCGAAATCGGAGCGGAAGGAAAAGCGAACTACGCTCTCGCTCTCCCACCCTATATCCGGGGCAGTCTCTCAGCCAAGGATCTCGCAACCGCCGCCGGCACCTGGAGCAAGCAGGCAACGAGCGAGATTAAAGGAGCAGGGATGATGAATGCTCCGAAGCTAAAAAAGAAGCTGAGCACTGGCATGTACGTAGCAAGTCAGACCCCGAAACTAATCAAGAACTGGGGTAAAGCCACCAAACAGATTTTTACCTACGCCAAGGCATCAAAAATTGATCTCGGCAAGGTCGAAGGAGCAAGCGAGTTCGACTTCGGAGACTAACTGCCCAGGCCCATGAAAAAATATCTCATCTTTTTGCTCCTGATCCCTGGCGCTCTTTGCCAGGGAATCAGTGCACTGGAAGTGACCTACAAAACCATCGAGGTCCTTGGCGCCGGCAGCACCCGGGACGAGGCCGTGCTGTGGGCGCAGATAAATGCCATCCAGATGGTGACCGGTACTAGTATCTCGGCCTCGATGAGCGCTCAGGAGGGTCTCACGTCGGATAACAAGGGCTCGAGAACTTACCAGAAATCTTTCGTGGACGTGAGCAAGGAAACGGCCGGGGTTATTCGATCATCGGAAATAAAAAGCACTCTCTACAACAAAGAGCTCGAAGAATGGAACGCGATACTGATAGTCACGGTGCTCGATCTCGAGAGAGCTGCAGGAAGAAAAACAATCGCCGTCTCCGACCTGCGCTCGGAGAAAAGGAATTTCAGGGCCTTCGCCCGGGATCTGACCGGTAACCTGAAATCAAAACTGACAACGTCACGCAAATTCTCGGTCATCGAACAGAACCTTGGTAAAAAATTTCGCAAGGAACTCGACGCAATTATCGAGAACCCCCTGCTCTCCCTAACAGAAAAAGTAATCGTGAAAAACGGACTCCCACCCGACCTCGTTCTCGTTGGTAAGGTAGAGGCTGTTTCCCTGAAACTCAATGAGATCGCCCCCTCCTCCGACCTAATAAGGATAAAAATTCCTGACGTATCCGCGAGGATCAACTATCAGATCATCGACGTGTACACTTCAGAGACCAAATTCCATGATCTGGCCCGAGTTAATCTGACACAGGCTGACTTTGTCGGGCGCGGGCAGACCGTGAACGAAGGAAATATCGGATCCCTCTCCGCAGATATAATCGGCACAAGGATAGTAGACAAGATCCTTAACGCCATATACCCGGTCATCCTCACGTCAATCTCGGAAGACAACCAGGCAAGCCTAAATTTCGGTTCCGAATTCAACAAAGAGGGCGATGTCTTCGAGATATATCGGCGCGGGGACAGGATCTACGATCCCTACACAGAAGAGGTCATGACCTGGGAGGAACGACTCGTTGCCAAGGTGAAAGTTACCCGGACCCTCCCCAGGGTAAGCTTTGGTGAAATAACGGGGAGCGAAGAGGATCTTGATCTGATCCGGGAGGAATTAACAGAACGCTCAAGGCAATTTGTAGCCTACAAGGTCTCTAAGCCTGGGAAAACTGGTACCATAATAAAGAAAAAGGTTCGCAAGAAAATCCGTGAGGAGAAGGAAGCGATAGAAAAAGAGTTCTAACCGCTTTCGAGTAGAATAAAAAACCATCAAAAATAGGGAAAATCACATGCAAGTCCTGATTACCGTTCTGATTATCGTTGGTCTAGTAATATTTTTCGGCCCTGAATCCTGTGATGGAACTGACAATAAAACCGGATCCGAAAGCCAGTACGAAGAAAGCGGAACCGGGAACTCAGCCCCGGGCGAGGACGCAGATGAAGATCAGCCTTTATCCGAATTAAGGCAAACGATACCTTTACTGCAACCGGAAAATGAAATGATTAGAAATGCTCAGGCTCTGGAAGCCAGATCCAGTGGTCTCTGCCCCGACCCCGCCACTGATGTCTTAAAGCGCGCACAGGAATGGGAAGCCCAACAAAGTGATCATTATATGCCAGGCCATTTTCCTCCGAGTAACGAAAGAGATTATCTAGTGGTTATCGACGACGGAATCGCTGACATGGGAAACCTCGAGGACACCAGCTCACTTGTCGTTGCCAGGAACATGCTTCTGGACAGGGCGCTGCTCGATGCTAAAGCGAACATAATTACCCAGCTATTTGCTAACTACTCCGCTGATACGTACACCGATTTTCCTGAATCGGGCATGTCTCCTACGGAAGCAATATATGACAAGGGCCAGGACATAAGAAAGAAAAAGAAAGAAGCCCGAGAAGAGCTGGACGCCATAAACGAGGAACTCGAGCGGGTAAGTGAAGCAGTCATCGAGGCAGATGAAGACGCGATGGCCGGGGTTGGTGTGGTCGATCAGCTTGAACGCTTTATTGGGGCGGCGTCTACCAAGCTCGACGAAAGCCTCAAGCGAGAAGACATTACAGCAGAAGAGGAAAGGCAGGTAATAAAACTCCAGGCCAGGCTTCAGGAACTCGAGAACCGCAAGAAAACCATCGAGATGGAGGTGGAAGAACTTGAGGCCCAGGAGGGTCCTTATGCAAGAGCTGTCGCAACCGCAACACGAGCCGAAAAAAATGCTGCTCAAAGCCTCTACGGCACCGGAATAATCAAGCAGTTTTTCTGCTTCAATAAAGAAAACAGATCAGCGGCTCTTCTGGTCCGCCTGGTCTGGAGCGCGAAGCGCCAGAGGGAGGTGGAGGCGACTCTTTTGCGTCAGCCCATTAAACTGGAACCCACCATGGCTGATGTGAAATGGCAAAAATACATGAGAACCGAACTGAACAGATCGGAGCCATCAGTGGGCCGTTTCATCGAACCAAATGGTAACTTGCTCTGGTACACGATCCGACACAAAGATGGCCGTGGAGACACTACTGCGCAAACTCGGGCACTTAGAACTTTGACCGAAGGAAGTCTGGTGCTAAGCCTTTTTGCGGAGGTTGCGAGCAGAGATGTCGCGAATGAAGGGCTTGTTACTTCGCGGAGTGCCGAGAACCCGAAGAGTTTTACGACCCAGGAATCGATGGCGAGATTGCAGGAACGAGCGGAAGATATAGCTTTGTCTGGTGTCCAGGGCTGGGGCGGGGTCACCGAAAACCCCAACAACGGGGAAGACATGCTTTTTCACGTTGCCTGGG
>PAPD01000015.1 GCA_002708765.1 Gammaproteobacteria bacterium
TCATCCATAAAATAAACCTCAAATAGCTTGCGCATAGTGTGGTCAATAAAGCGACTTTTCCTAGTGGTTGGGGCACCATCTCGATAAAAAGGAGTAAACGTGACGTTCGGTTTCAAGCTACTATTTACAATATTTTCATAACTCTCGGCAGACCCTAGAACACTTACAACCTCAACTTGGTCACAAAAAGATGCGACATGGTTTGCCGCTGCAAAGACACCACCTGCAAAAACCTCTTTGTTTTGGAATAGAGTCGCAATCATATTTTCCTTAGGGGATTTTCCCATTGGTTCGACATACTGATATTCATCTATAATTGCGTCACCGACCACTAATACTCGATAATGTTTAACACGTTCCACCAAGTCCGTGATTCGATTTAAACCATCCCTCTCCCTTAGTTCTAATAAGTAATCCCTTAATGGTGGATCATAAATATCAAGATAGCGGTTGATAAGAGATGATGAGCTAAAGGTAATGTCTTTTGTATAGACAACATGCCCCCCATATTTCTCAACAGTCTCTCGCTCTTGATGGATTTTTCCAGTAATATCATCATCGGAATTCTCATAGTCTGACCCTTTGACATAAACGTCGGGTCTTATGAGGCCTAGAACCAATTCAGAAGTTACGGAATAGCTAATAGCAACTCCATCAACATATTGTATTGCTGCAAGCATTTCAGCTCGCATCTGCTCTCCAAAGATAGGGCGACCGGGCCCTTTGTTCACATAGTCATCACCTGTTACGGTAACAAATAAAACATCTCCTTCCCGGCGGGCTGCTTCGAGGTGTCGGACATGTCCCATATGAACAAGGTCAAAAACCCCATGGCACAAAACGACTTTTTTGCCATCCTTTTGCACCCGACGGGCAAACTCCCCTAGCCCCTCGACACTATTAATTTTCTCACGAGCCGTTGATGAATGACTATCCATCTTCACCCAAATACTTGAACCAATCAGTTGTTGCACTAGCGATGGAGTCAGGCGTCCAAACAGGCGCCCCTCTCCAGCTATCAATATGTTTAAGAAGTTCAGAAACACCCTCTTCAAGACTCACTTTTGGATGCCATCCAATTTGATTCTTTATCTTCGAAATGTCTGCCCAGGTGCAATCAGGCTCACCCGGTCGTTTAGGAACATTAACAGCATCCCCCTGCAGAAGTTTTATAATATGATTTACAGAATATGTGCCGTCAGAGCCTACGTTGAAAACTTCCCCCTCAAGGCTTGAGGTTGCTGCGCTTTGAAAGGCCTCAACTACATCTGAAACAAATGTGAAATCTCTG
Source organism: Gammaproteobacteria bacterium (assembly GCA_002708765.1). GTDB lineage: Bacteria > Pseudomonadota > Gammaproteobacteria > Pseudomonadales > Azotimanducaceae > UBA9659. Next base: position 1,292 of record PAPD01000015.1, read on the forward strand.
GTTTGGGTCCCATCTCCAACTATTGTGAAGGGTCTTCCTGCAAGTTTTTGAGCTAAAAAAACACCAAACATTGCTCCGTAGGTTCCATTCGATCGATGTCGGGGGCCAAATACATTGAACAACCGTAAAGATACTGCAGAAAGACCATACGTCTGTGCCCAATGTAATACATATTTTTCGCCAATCCATTTTGTTAAAGCGTAGGGATACTTTGGATCCGCCCCAGCAACTTCAGGCGTTGGATATTTATCTGGAATTCCGTAGCAGGAAGCTGAGGCCGCGTAAACAAAACGCCTTACCCCACTCAGCCTCGAGGCCTCAAGAACCGCTATTGTGCCATCAACATTAGCTCGATGGTACGTCATCGGACTTTTAATGGATGGTACGATATCCGCCAATGCCGCTAAGTGAAAGACCCAGTCAACTCCATCAAAAATTTCTGACAACCCTGAGGCATTAGATACATCATGCTCAAAAATTTCCAGCTGAGAACTCTTTAAATGGTGCCGAAGGTTATCTCTGTGACCACATGCGAAATTATCTATAACACGCACACAGTGTCCCCTTATAAGCAACGAATCCACTAGATGGCTGCCTATAAACCCTGCCCCACCTGTAACTAAAGATATCAATTCAGGTAACTTTTAAAAAATATGCTGTGCCCTGCGTAATCAGCATAAATAAATGGACTAAGGCATTTTATATTAGATAGCCTCATAGTTTGCACCAAACCCTGAGACTAGGCCAACTATATATTTATGTTTTATAATTACTTGAACTCTATCAATCTTATACGTCATATAATTTCGAAAACCGCGGCAGATTAACTAATTTCTGCTTTGAATTTCCTGCATTACATTCCCTATAAACATCGGCAAAAAGCTCAATACGTGGAGTTATAGTCATTATCAGTACCGCTAGAAATTAGGATGCTTTTTTTAATTTTGGCTCGCTGTAAAGCGTGGATGGCGCGCCTTCTTTGATACCATGATTGTCACGCCAAATCATCTCATACTCTTCAAGGTGTCGGTAATCAAAATTGAGCATCATGTCGCGCAGCCCCACCAGCTCCACGGCATTAAAATTATGACTAATTACTGCCGTGATTTTGGTGGCATCGCCAAGATCAAGTATAAAATCCTCTAAGTTTCCCCCATACTGCCGTTCGATAGAATTTCGATAAACTGTAAACCACTCCGAACCCGGATACGGTGTAGCAAAATGTGGTTTAACGACAATTCCGAGGTCCTTCCACGCATCCATATTCATTCGAATTGATGCAAAGTCTTCGTTCGGAAAACCAATAATTTGATTAGGTACCGGACGAATATCTGCTGCCAGCGTCCAATGAAAGCTGCGGATATTCGTTTTTGGCGTTGCTCCCTTGCCAATTGTTTTCATGACATGTGGAGCAAAAGACTCGTAGCCATACACAAGATGAACGCAACCCGCTTTACGCATAATCTTGAGGATTTCTGGATTGCACAATGTTGCGTGGCTCGTCCCGGACCAGCAAACACCAGACCAGCTGCCATCAGCTTCAAAAGTGGGTGCCAAGCCTTTTTCGTGCCATAATTCACAGATGCGGCCCAACCATGTTCCACCAGACGTACGGTCCATTGTCATTAGGTTTTCATCTAAAAACGTAACAAAGTCGACGCCATATTTATCATGCATATGCTTAACTAGATTCACAACATACTCTGGACTATGATATCGTATGGTACGGTTATATGTTCCTGGTTGGTCAAAACTAACCCCAGAGGGCTTTCCATTTTTATCCACCTCATAACGCATATCCCCTGAAATTCCCAGATGGTAACAATAACGACAAATCATAGAACACCCATAAGACATATTAATGTCCAAGCGCCGCTCTGCCATCATGCCTTCTTCAGAGAATAAGGCCGTTGAATTTGGAAAATAAACTTCCTCTAATGGAAATAAATCCCATGCCGGATACGGGAGGCTATCCAAATCATGCAAGAGGGACCTCTGGGGCGCCATGACAAGACTGCCTTCCGCATTTCTGGATATAGTTCCCCGAACTTGGTTGAATTCTTCCTGACCTAAATCAATGGAATTTAAAATTTCCGGGAAGGTGATAAAGCCCTCACCAATACACCCTATGTCAACTTGAGGCAGCCACGTCATAATTTCCGTAGGTAATGAAGTCAGGACGCCTCCGCCCAATATAATTTTTGCATTAGGACATGCCTGACGGGCTCTTTGAGCTATCTTTTTAATTGAGCCATATGCCGTTGTGATCCCACCAAGTGCAATAGCATCCCAATGATCGGCAGCAAGAACAGTGTCCAGAACTTCGTCGCCGGCACGCCAAGCATTGGCATCATAAACCTGGACAAGATGTCCTTTCTCAATCGCAATAGCTGCCAGTAGTGCGATCCCATAAGGGACGTGCCGGGGCACGTCCTCCTCCCGAACAACTGGATTTATAAATAGGACTTTTGCCACAATCCTAAACCTTTAAAATAATTTTAATCATCTGCAATATGCCTGTCTAAATATTTCCTTAACGTAATAAACTCGATCGGATCCCCAAAAAGAATCCCCCCCTCTGTACAATTACTAGTCGAGCACGTCTCTGCCGCATCAGCCGCCATCTCCAGAAAAGCTTCCCGATACCACATATACGCTGGATCGGTATAAAAGTTTTCACTTATGTAAGGGTTTTCAATATTAATGTAAACTGAACTGAGGTTTTCTAAACCAACTAAATTTACTGCATCATGATAATACTGCGTATTACGATAAGGCGTCTCCGAATAATAAGAGAAATCCATACCTGTTAGCCCCACAGCAGATTTATTCAAGACAGCACTCGCCATCATCCAGCATGCAGAACCAACGTTACCCCCCGCATTAACACAGGGAAGTCCATTTAGGTCCTGCAGCCTCCTCGTATCACTGTTTTCCAGATCCGGATTATCTAGCATCGGGTTCCACCAATAAATTTGCATATTGGCCTCTATAACCCGCTGAACGACTGCCTTAGACGCCGAAGTAGATAAAGCAATCCGAATTTTATGGCCATGGTCATTGAGTAAACCAAGAATTTCTTGGTTCGCCTGAAGCTCATTAGCAAAGGCTGGGTCCATATCCTGGCGTCGATAATAATCATCAGCGTCAAGTTTCTTTTGATTTAAAGACGGGTCGCCGAACCAACGGACGATGCGGGTTGCGTGCGGATCCAAGGTTACAACTAGATCAGGAATAACATCATTCCGGAGGCAATATAATAATGCACTTTCTGTAGCAACGATTGCGCCACTGTAACCACGTTCTTTTATCTCTGAAATAGGGTCCTTGCGCTTTATTGACGGGCCCGCAGCAATAATAATTGCGGAATCTCCGTCACCCACTTTTTCATTGCGTAAAGCACTTAACGATTCGCCAATATCCAGAAAACGGTCATTATATTTGGCATTTTTTAGAGCACTAGCACCAATACGATCTTGGGTCATCCGCTCCATATTAGCAACAAGCTGGAAACCAAGAGTATTATTTCCTTGCATCATAAGATTTGCCTAGGGTGCCTCTTTAATTCTGATCCTCATCACCCCACAACACTTTTTTCTTTGAAACAAAGGCTATTGATCCACCAAGATTTTTTAGTGCCTCACGCTCAAAACGGTCTTCAAGACTCTCATTATCGGATTTTTTATTTAAGGTTGCGGGCTTTTTTGTTTGAAAATTACCTTTAAGTACGTCCATGGCATGTTCCTTTCTTAAAAATTGGTGTTAAAGTTTTTAAAAATGCTCTCCGCAATTACTAAATCTAATTCCGAATCTATATCAACTGATCTAAACATTGGCATAATATGTGCGGCGGTATCAGCTGACATAAACCGACCATTACTTTTCAACCATTCAATCTCTGCGACATAAACGGCACCATTAAGCGAATATACTTTTGGCAAATCCTGACGTCTAACGGCATGTATTTCTGCCGCGACTGGAGACATTCGCGCCTCCTCCGAGACTTTATACATCCAATATGGCGACTTTTGAGGCTCACAGACCGATATCGCCGCTGGAGCATTTTTTTGGAACATTGTCCGGATGCAATCATCAATATCTTGCCCTAGCCGAAGGGGTGAGGTTGGTTGCAACAATACAATTAGATCCCAATTACCCTCAATTTGCTCAAGAGCATGAAAGAGAGCACTCTCTATATTAGCAGTGTCAGTAGCAAGCTCTGATGGACGGCAGATCACCTGGGCGCCCCAATCTTCTGAGACTTTTGAAATTGTAACATCATCTGTAGTCACAACAAAATGATCTAAAAGTTTTGATGCTTGTGCAGATCCGATACTCCACGCAACCAGTGGTTTACCTGAAAGTTCCTGAACATTCTTCCGCGGAAAGCCTTTTGATCCACCCCTAGCGGGGATTACAGCAATTATTTTTTTTCCCTGAAACATTAAAATTCACGCGATTTGATGTCTTAAAAACCACCCCTCCGAAGACTTACGCCAAAGGTGTGGTGATCGAAACTGATCTGCAAGCTCCAGAAATTCTTCCTCTTCCATGGATACATAATTTAAAAAATCAGCAAAAAATTTTCTTGGGAACTCGCCATCAAATCTGCGAACAAGAGCAACACCTTCTTCTCTCGTTATATGGTGATTACGAATTTCTTGAGAAGCATCATATGAAGCGCGACCTATACCAAACTTAATATACGTTGTCCAAAAATGGTACCCATCTATTTTATCATCAATACTATGGTATTTTGAGTAAGTTCCTTCTGTTCGCTCTGTATTTGCTTCAAACCCCACTTTCTCTGCAGCATAATAGTAACACTCCTGAGGCGTCCATTTCAGATAATACCCAAGATACTGGACCTCCAGCTCGGATTTTTTAATGTCGTCAGCTTTTGGCGGCATATAAGGCTCTAAATGCTCATGACGAATGCCGTACTGTCCAAGTTCACTCATTGGCACACCTCCGAAATACAATTCATTTGGTCCGCCCGCTGCGTCAACATAATATTCCGTGTCCCGTTGCGCACTTATATTTTGATCAATTGGATTACCGTATTCGGCTTCGTTTTCACCATAGAAGACAAGCGGGATCCCAAATTGCGCTGCTATTCTTGGAGCAAAATTTTTCTGCCCAAGAATGAATGGCTGAAATGGATGGAGTAGATTTTGTGTCGCTAGCCGGGTCAGCTTTCTGTGAACCTCGCCATTTGGTGTAAACAAATAATTATCAAACCCTCCTTCATGAACCCAGCTTTGAAAGTTTCGCCACCCCACATCTGTATAGAGATGCGGCGCCCACGTCACTGTAAGAGGATGCATCCCGTAGAGAGTTTTCAATATATGTGAAGCATATATAGAATCTTTCCCCCCTGAACCAGGCACTAAACAGTCGTATGAGCCATTTCTAGAACGGTATTTATCGCAAATCACCTTAAGTTGTTCTTCGCGATCATCCCAATCAACACTGACATCCTTCATTTCAGCATACCGGCATGCATCGCAAATTCCATTTTCATCAAAATGAATTGTTTGCTTAGTTGATTCAGGTCGGTGCTGAAACTCTGGTGTTGAAGACGGGCGTTGATTTGAAATTACACACTTTTTACAAAATTTAACCTTGCCAGGAAGCCCATATTTAATTTCCTGCATATCTTGGTTGGAACCAAGAAAATATCGTTTTCGGTCTTTTTCAATTACTTGCATAATCATTAGCCCTCACACGAACATCTCAGAAATCTTTGGATAAGTTCTAGTCCCGCAGGCCCACTCTTTTCTGGGTGGAATTGATAGCCAATGACATTATCACGGCGTATTACCGCGGGGATATCCTCATCATTAAACTTGATATTCGCTAGCACGCTCTCCTTAAAGTCCGTTTGAACTGCAAAAGAATGGACAAAATACGCCATTGTTTTAGGAGCAAGATCAGAAAGAAAATTATTGCCTTTAGGGTGCAGCCACCGCCATCCCACATTTGGAACACGTGAAAAGCCGTTGGTGGATAGTTTTCGGGTCCTACCAGGGATAAGCCCAAGGCCTTTATGATCTCCAAATTCTTCCGAACTATCCACAAGAAACTGCATGCCAAGGCAAATACCCAAGATCCAAACCCCTCGCCTAGCAGCATCTTGGATGGGTATCACAAGTCCGGATCGGTTAAGTTCCCTCATGCCATCACCAAAAGCCCCAACTCCCGGAAGGATGATTTGTGTAGCTCGCGCGACATCCTCTGGGTCATTTGTTACCTGATAACAAGTGTTCAAATGCTGAAGGGCTTGACTTAAGCTAAATAAATTACCCCGGCCATAATCGATAACAGCAATCAAACTCGCACCTCAAAGCCTTCGTTGGAAAGAGTATTTTTTAGTTCCCGAATGGAGCAAATATCATAATGAAAAATAGAAGCACAACATATCGCATCTGCCTTTTCTGACCTAAGAAGACAAGTAACATCTTCAGCCGTACCTGCTCCGCCACCCATTATAACTGGAATTTTTATCTTTTCCCTAACCTCCTTCACTAGTGCTAGATCAAAGCCCTTTCTGGTACCTTCTTGATCCACTGACGTTATTAAAACCTCCCCCACTCCCAGTGCCTCCGCCTCTTTAACCCAATCCAAAACATTACGGCCAGTCATTTGGCGACCATTATCGGTTAAGGCCTCCCACCAGCCCCCCTCACGGCGCTTAGCCTCAACTGATAACACTATACATTGACTGCCAAAAGCCCTGGACGCCGTTCTCAGTATCTCAGGATTTGTTATGGCCTCCGTGTTGATAGCTACTTTGTCAGCACCCGCCCGCAATACCGCAAAAATATCGTCTAGCGTACGAATCCCTCCACCAACAGTCAGCGGAACAAAAACATCTTTTGCCGCATCTTCGATCACCCCAAGAAGACTGTTGCGGCCATAGAGTGAGGCCACTACATCCATAAAAAGAAGTTCATCCACACCGTCCACATAATATCGGCGAGCCAAATCTCCCGGCCGGCCAATAATACGCAGGCCCTCAAGGTGAATTCCCTTCACGACGTTAAGGCCTTTTACATCCAAGCGGGCAATTACTCGGGCTGGGTCCATAGTTCAAAGTCGCAAATTATAAATCTATTCATCGGATTCATGGGCCTCTCCCATCGAGTTTCTTAAATTCGGCCATAAGCCCTCTCGCAATAGCCAGATTTCCAGAGGGTGTGTAATGCACATCATCTGACCACATCTGCTGAGATTAGGAGCCCAATATCTTTTGTATCGCCCTGAAAATGGGAAAATATTAATCTAACCCCTTAATTCGTAGTTCAGAAAAGTAAGTTTTCGAGAAACGGAACTGGGTCATCAAATATCGAGAGAGTGCCCGTACTATATACAAGATCAAATTTAGCCTGATAAAATTAGCTGGCATCTAAAGCTGATCCAACAAAAAATTGACTTTTAGGATTGCGCTCACACGCCTGATCTATCAGTGAAACAGAAACACCAAGTCCGCGGAATGTCGCGTTAGGAAACTGTTTTTGGAGATGGTAGATCTGTTCACCAGCCGCGCAGCCAACGTCAAGAATGCTTGCCGGATCCGAGACAGCACTTTTTGCCATGAGATCACAAATTAGCTTGAAGACCTCCGGTGGATTAGAAATCCTATCCTCGTTAAGATAAATTTTCTCATCTGCTAGTATTTCGGCCACAGGAAATGTCTTCTTCATTGAGATTAAAAATATTTAGCGTATTTAATAATTTAGGCTGAAACCAGATTTGGTCTGAGTGGTTTTTAAAAATAACCTTACTATTTATTTCTCAATGCTATTCCAAATATCATTTGAAATGGTTTATATTTACTCAGATTGGATAAGGTTACCTGCTCTCAAATTATAGCTATTTATATTTCCCAGGTAAGTTTCAAATCATAGGCCTTCTATTGCCAGGTTGCAGTTCTTTCAGCCCAACCTCACGGCGAATTACGTCGTAAATAATTTCCCCCGATAGGTCAATCATTTCAGAAAAAGATGAACGAGGATAGCTCAATTTTCCACTTTCTATGCCTTTAATTCTATTAATAACTTGCTCTGGCTCTGTAACACAGAAACCTGGAAAATTGCGATAGTGGACATACTTAAAAGATGGATCAAGATCAAGCATCCAGGTCGCCAATCCAAATTGCACGCATTCCGCAGCAATAGTTGAAGGGCCACTTAGGGCATAGCTTGCTTGTAATATAAGCTTATAACTGTCTTCTTTAGTTTGCCTTACGTTTGGTGGAGAACCATTTTCAATCATCGTCATCATATCTGCATAGTATACTGCACGCTCACGGTCGACTTTGAACTTTATTAGTAGTTTCCGATCAGGAAATGCACGCGCTATTTCTAGGCCAAAGGCAAGTTTTTGTGGCTCATCAATTACTGGGTCTAAGAACAATAGAATGTCGGGCGGTCGAGGCGCGGATAACTCCAACAACTGCTTTCTTGACATCCCGAAAGAACCAACAGCAATAATCCGCATAATCGAGGATAAATATTTAGTGTAGTAACGGTCATAGATTCCCATTCCAAAAACGAAATATAAATCGTAATCAGTATACCGAATTTGAGGATCGAAGTGACCCCAGCCCATGATTCCATGTGCGATCCCAATAGACAGCCCTCCACGAGCTCTCAATTCAGCAGTCCGAAAATAATGGTCCACATTATAATCATCCCGTCCCCAAAATTTCTGACACGGATATAAGTCGAGAAATCGCTTCCAACGAGCGTGGCGGATTGGGAGTGCTGCTAAAATCCAGAAAATGGAGCTATTAAGATGATTGAAGGCCCGGGTCATCTCCCAAATACCAGAAATCAAAAACATACAGTAAGATAGAGATTTCTTGACCCCCGTTTTTTCTTCACCGAAAACAACTACCCTGTGCGTATCCATTGAGCCATCATAGTTATCATTACGACTTCGGCGAACTACGAGAACTCTATCTCCTGGNTCAGATAACTCCAGCGCGATACGATTATGTCGGGGNTCCCCGCCGCCCCAGACCCAATCAACCCCAAGAGCATATTCTTTCTTTGGCTTAAAATATATACGTGAACGCCTCATAAATTCTGAAATCCCAAAAAGCACAAATATAAGGGCCATCGCATAATTAATAATCAAACCCTGAGATGGCCGCCAAGTCGAAAGGTACGAGCCCATTCCAAAAATTACTCTGTACAAATCTTCTGCCACTGAAGGAAGGCCAACAACGGTAAATTTTCCTTCAGGAGCCAAATTGCCCAGAACCGAGAGGGTATAGGCAAGGGGATTGAATGAGAAAACGTATTTTGAAATTTCATGTTTTACGGGTCGTACATATTCTGGCCTGACCAACTTAGTCAATGTCTTGAAGGCAAATTCTTCCATTAACCAAGGCTCACTGTCCACGTACATGCCCAACCGGTTATGACCTAAACTCGCCTTGCCCCTTGCTAATTTTGGGAAGACACAGTCAACGTGCAAAACAGTCCCTTTTTGCACGAGCTTAGCACCAAGTAATTTTAACGGTGTCTTAAAGGGCCGAAATATTGCATGTGTTTGCAACAGAATTACTGTTCTGCGCTTGACTAAACACCACAGTAGAAATGGAAGTGTAATTTCTCCAAGTACAATAAAAATTGCGTTGTTCCACCAATTAATATCATGGAAATTCTGGTCATACTGGAGATTATGATCAGCTATTTTTTGGTTTTCTGAGAGCATACTGTACCTAATTCCTTATCTGACTCAAATGCATTAAGATAATCGACATTTGCGCGCATAAAGTCATCCGGGCGGCCAATATCGAGCCAATACTCCCGAATGGGAAAAGCCGCTATCTTTTTTTGAGAACTGAGAACAGCATTAAGAAGATGTGTCATATCATAATGGGTGTTTTTGGGCACATATTCAAGACACTCTGGATTTAATATATATATCCCAGCATTGACAAAACATCGACTAATTGGCTTCTCATCAATGCTAGATATGTAGTGTTCGTCCATATTGACTACGCCGAAAGGGACTTCATATTCGTAATCTCTAACGCACACTGTGGCTGTAGCNTTNTGATCTAAATGATAATCAAGAAGATGGCCAAAATTAAGGTTCGTCAAAAGATCTCCATTCATAACCAAAATAGGCTCGGAGAACTCTTTCTTCAGGAGACTAAGAGATCCGGCAGTCCCCATGCATTTTTGCTCCTGAAGGTAGTTTATATCACAACCCCACCTTGAACCATCCCCGAAGTGACTAATGACCATTTCCGCTTTAAAATTAACGGAGATATAGAACCGTTGGAAGCCATGTTTTATAAAATTCTCTAGGATAGTTTCTAATAGCGGCTTCTCTCCTATCTTTAACAATGGCTTAGGTGTATCGGTTGTAAGAGGTTGCAACCGAGTTCCCATCCCTCCAGCCATCAATACAACCGTATTACTATGTGGGTTTTGAGCCTCAACAATGCGATGAACTTCTTCTATACGGACAACCCGGCCTGCAGGGTCAATAATCGGAAATTGACGTGTGTCTGTCTCTTGCATACGTAATAGCATGGCATCTGGGTCTTCATTTATGTTCCCTGTTCTTGGAGATATGTTCATTACCTTGGCAATCGTATCTTCAAGGCGACAACCTGAGAGAAGGCCACGCCGAATATCACCGTCGGTGACAGTTCCAAGAAGACAGTCGTTGGCATCAATAACAACTATGGTTCTTCCGGAATTAGCATCAATAACCTTTATAGTATCTACAATAGTCGCCTCGGGAGAAACTGCGCATTTACGCCAGTTTTGTATCATGGTGCACATTTAGAGCTTGCCGGAACACCAACAACTACTGATTTCGCAGACACATCTTTGATAACTACCGCACCAGCTCCAACAATCGCCCGCCTGCCAACTGAAACATTCTGTATTAGACAGGCTCCCATTCCAATATGAGCTCCTGCCTCCACCCGCACGCCACCTGCTAAAATCGCACCAGGCGCGACATGCGCATACTCTTCAATTACACAGTCATGGTCTATGCTCGCCCTTGTATTTACTATTGCCGCTTCCGCTATGGAACTACCTGATTGAATAACTACTCCCGCCATCACCTGCACGCCATTTGATAAATCCACATTCGCACCAATAATAGCAGACGGATGAACACATGAGGTAAACCTCCACCCATTCTTCATTAGCTGAACCTGAGAATTTTGTCGTCTTTGGCAGCATCCAGTCATACCAATACCTTTCACCAAATACACATCCTTCGGTCGTACTTTGTTCGCAAGCCAGGACTCATCTCCAAGGACCGGGAGCCCAAATAAGGTTTTCCCCGATTCTGAAGCCTCCAGGTCAACAAAACCTTTTAAATTTCTACCGTCTGCCAACAATAAATCTGCCAGCACACTTGCATGCCCACCGCAACCGATGATAATTATAGGCTGGATTTGGATTGCACCATAAATCAGCGTTATTCGCCGGCAAGAAGTTGAGTATTTTCCAATTTCGTTCGTAGCCAGAAATCTGATATTGGATAATATTCGAGAGCTCTCGGTGCGGTCAAAGATAGATCGTCCCCATACATTCTCAAAGCGGAGTCCATAATTTTATTTACCGCCTGCCAATTCACGGACAGGTAACACCTGACTTGACCCTTATAAGAAATCAATGGCTCTTGGTTATCCATTTTAACCTGATGCATATTATTTTCCCACTTGCGGAACCCAAACGCTCACTTTAGTCATCAACGTCTCCTGAGAGACTACTTTATTTTGTTAAATCAATCATTCTAACAGATCATCTTTTGCATAACTACGAGAAGCAATTTGGCCAATATGATCCCACCAAGCCATCGGAGACAAACCCCCTCCAGGTCTTTTTATAGCTAGGTTGTGCTCTGAGTAGCTCTCCCCTGCCCTAATGGGACAGGCAGCAACAAGACTAGGGCGAACCGCCAATATGTTAATTAATTCGGATTCACTCGGTCGCTTTTCCCTACTTCCTAAAGCTAATTCAATTTCTCTAATCCCCGCTACCATATTCGAAAATTCCCGAGGTTCAAGTGATGCGCTGTGATCTGGGCCTGCCATTTCTCGATCCAGCGTAAAATGCTTTTCAATTACAGTGGCGCCAAGTGCCGCCGCCGCTATATAAATGTTGATGCCTTTCGTATGGTCGGAATAGCCGACTGGAAGAGCAAACCGATCGGACAATGTCTGCATTGCATTCAGATTAATTTCTGAAATAGGGGCGGGATACTCAGTTGTGCAATGCAGCAAAGTCACTCTGCCCGCCAGAATGGATCTATCCGAACACCTAAATGCTTTAAGGCTTGGATTATCTCTTGCCTCTAACCCAAATGCGATAGCGCCTAATGCATCATCAATTTCTTCGAGTGTACTCATGCCTGTCGACAAAATTATCGGCAACCCCGATTTCGCTGCAGCGAGCAGCAAGGGCCCGTGCGTAATAGCACCAGAAGGTAATTTAAGGTGGCTAACCAATAGATTATTAACCAAAAATTGCAGGCTCTCTATGTCAAATGGTGTTGATAGAAAATTAACGTTTAACTGGCCGCATCGTTCTTTAAGTTTGACGAAGGTATCTTTCGGCAAGGTCAAACGCCTTAACATTTCAATCTGGCGTTCTGAAGAACTTGTCCTTTTTCTTTGATAAATAGCCTTCTTTGCCGCCCCTGTTACAAGTGAATCAGGATTAAACGTTTGAAACTTAACAAAATCAGCGCCCGCTTTTTTGGCTTCATTTATTAGTTCCACGGCCAAGCCAATATCACCATTATGATTAACCCCTACCTCTGCAATTACCTTTATCCTCATCTAATAATCTCTTTAACCAGCATAAATGCTTCTGCGGCATTACAGCCACTTTGTGTCCCCCTATAGGCCGCCAAACTACGAATAGCCTGCTCACTTCTAGGAAACGGAAACTGACCAACCTCACTTCGATAAAGTTCCATTATATCTATTTTACCCTGCAAAAAATCTGCCATTTCCACAAAAACATTGGGTTTAAAGGGTTCATCCGTCAATCGCGAAACAATGTCGGTTTCGGATAGGGTCTCATATGCTAATATTTTACGGATCGAGGATTGTCGAAACCATTTCGCACTTGAAATGACTGAATCAAAAACAATACGGTGGTCAGAATGAGCATCGCCTCCAAACGGCAAATACAGTACGGCCGGTAAAATTTTAGTTATAACTTCGCTAATAGTCCCAACTAGATCAGAGAGCGCTATTTGATCAAGGCCCGCAGTCGGAAACCCTAATTGCGTAACAGACGAAAAACCGTAAACTTTCTGAACCGACTCAATCTCTTTTGCACGGGCTGACAAGTTTTGGCTGGAAAACCCTTGGCTAACTTGCATCTCGGTGACAATTAGCCAGTGCACTGTGTCAGCACAATTAACATGCTTCAGCAAGGTGCCGCCGCAGCCTAGTGTCTCATCATCGGGATGAGGTGAAATTACAAGGATTGATGTCAAATATAGTCACCTTGGCCTGGGAGTGAAAAAAACTCGTGCCGCAACAATACAATTGCATCAACTCCGCATTTTACTGTTATATGGCCATTTTCAACATGCAAGACTTTGCCGGGCTCAATGTCAATACTGCTCTCAGAGATAACCTTTGACTTCCAAATTTTTATCTCGGAGCCATCCACAATACAGTGAGCCCCAGGATAGGGCCTCGAAAGCGCCCTAATCAAATTGAATATTGAACGCGCAGGCATCCGCCAATCTATTTGGCCATCTAGTTTAGAACGCTTCCGCCATGAGCTTGCATTATTTGGCGCTTGGGGAACGCTAAGTAATGACCCGTGATTTAGTTTTGAAGTAATTTCAGTCAATTGAGATAGTGCCGTTGTGGTAAGCTTATCATAAAGTGACCCTGCATCGTCGTCGGAATTCACTGGCACAATAATTTGACTTATTATATTTCCAGAGTCTGCGTATTTATCCATCTCAAAGAATGTGGATGCAGTTTCCTCTAAACCCAAAGCCAGTGTCCAAATAATAGGGTGCCTGCCTCGGTTTTTAGGTAATTTTGTAGGGTGATACCCAATGACACCAAGCCTTGGAATTTCAAGCACCTCTGGTTTAAGAATAAATGACCAACCAAGACAAAATACCACATCTGGCTGCAATTCTCGAATGAACTTAGCCATAGCCACCTGACAATTGTTTTCATTTAACTGACAGGCGATTGAGTGCTGTTTAGCGAGGAGCTCTAAACTCTTAAAATCGGAGTTAAAAGTTGAAGATGCTCTTGTTATCACGCCGACAAATTTAAGATCTGAAATATTAATCAGATGTGATAAAGCTGCGTGACTGAAGTCGACAGAACCAATAAAAATAGCTGATATCATTGAGCAAATTTAATATTGTGAAATCGCTTCTTCAAAATACTGTCCAATTCCACATTCTTTAAAACCTCCTTAATTTTAAGGGCCGCGCCAGGAGTACCAAAAGGGTAATTCATTACATTCAATTGGCCCCTAAACTCGCAAGAAATGGCTATACTTATTGCCGCAACGATCTCATCCTTTTTTTCACCACAATCTACTACGGAGCTCGCACGAACTCTGCCACGTTGTCGCTCTCCAATATTCACAGTCGGCGTCTTCAAGGCAGGCGCCTCAATAAGGCCGCTTGATGAGTTGCCAATAACTGCAGCCGCTGAACTTAAAGCACTGAGGTAATTATACTGCCCAAGCGATAGTTCCAAATGCACACGGGTTTCATTTTTTTTTGCATATGCAGCCAAGGTTTCTCCAATAGAGCCATTACCGGGGTCCGCATTAACTCCCGTTATTAATATTTTGAAGTCACTAAAGTGGTCTAATGCGCAAAGCATCTGATTCACTGGCACTATCTCATCTCCAATATCAAGTGTCACAGGATGATAGGTTACAACAAAATATTTAGCCCCCAGATCAAAACCTATTTGTTTCGAGAGCATTTCCCTACTTAACAAAGTTTTTTCGTCAAACGTGTCTAGACACAATGCCCCAACCTTATGAACTCGCTTGGGATCTTCTCCAAGTTGTATGATCCTGTCCCGATATGGAGCTGCTACAGGAAAATGAATATGACTCATTTTTGAAACTGAATGGCGAATCGACTCATCGATTAACGCCTCGGTCGCTTCTCCACCATGAATATGTGCAATTGGAATTCTCAATATCATTGCTGCTTGAGCTGCGGCCAAGACCTCATACCGATCACCAAGCACAACCATTATGTCAGGCCGCAATCTTGAAAGTGCGGTAGCGAGGCCTTTGAGACAATCAGCCATCGCATGCGCTATAGAAACCGGACTGTCTTCCGACAAGTCGATTGGAACGTTTTCGTCGACCTCAAAGCCATCCCGTGTAATAAAATCTATAGTGCTACCATGGCTTGAAGCGAAATGTGTACCCGTCGCAATTAACTGAAGAATAAGGGTCTGGTCGGACTTAACCAACCTCATTAGAGGACAAAGAAGACCATACTCTGATCTGGTTCCACTCACAAAACATATGCGTCGCCTATTATCAACCACAGTCAATAATACTAGGGCTACTAGGGATATTAATCAGCCGAGCATACAAACTTTCTGCAACGGAAAGGTCCGCTTGTGGTGATTTCGAGAACATTTTCAATTGGTTATTCGGCCTCCAGGCTGGTCTGCTCATCCGCTTTACTTTGTTAAGCCGGGAAAGTATTTCGTCTCGAAAATCACTTTTATCTTTATCNAAAATTATGACATTCAACNAATAGTTACTCTCACAGTTATTGGGCTCATTGAAAAATGTAACTCCAGAAACTGAAGAAAAAGCCTTTGCATACTTGTTCGCTAGTATTCGTTTTCGACGGATAAAATCGGGTAGTCGTTCAATTTGCGCACAACCCATTGCCGCGTTAAGATTTGGCANTCGATAATTAAAGCCGATAGCATCATGATTGAATTCCCATTTATGCGGAATCTTAGCCGTAGTTGTTAAATGTTTAGCCTTAGCAGCAAGTTCAGAATCATTTGTAAGTATTGCCCCGCCGCCGCCCGTCGATACGACCTTATTCCCGTTAAAACTCAGCGCGGCAATTAAACCTGAATTGCCAGTATGTTTCCCTTTATAGGTAGACCCGAGTGATTCTGCTGCATCCTCGATCAGCGGAATGCCAAAAAATTGGCAAACTTCTAACAATTCATCAACCATAACCGGATGGCCATATGTGTGCATGCACACCACGGCCGCTATGCGGCGGCCTGTTTTTCTATTAAAGCAGTTTTTACCTTCAGAATCTGCAATATCCGTCAAGTATTCTTTGAGCTTAAATGGATCAATGCCAAGCGTAATTTCAGAACTGTCACAGAAATTAGGAATAGCGCCACAATAAGCTACGGCATTTGATGTGGCGACAAACGAGAGCGCGGGTACGATTACTTCATCACCGACACTCACCCCTGCTACTATAAGACAAGAATGAAGGGCAGAAGTTCCACTCACAGTACAGATAGCATGGCTGGCCCCTGTATACGCCATTAATCTTTCCTCAAACTCTTCAACATACTTGCCGGCACTCGAGACCCAACCTGTATCAAGACACTCCTTCACGTAGATCCACTCATTGCCTGATATCTCCGGGGCATGCAAAGGTACGGCTTTCTTGGCAACCGAAGTTATTGCTGAAACGATTGTATCAGGCAGCAATGATTTATTGATACTCAACGTGAAACATTAGGTGGTAAAGTCCAGTTTCCATAAAAACTGGGCGGTTGATCGATTTCCAAAAACAACCCCTGACGCAGTGCACTGAGAAGCTCAATGACACCGTCGCGGATGGTCATTGAAGGCTCAAAATATATTGCTTCGCGAATTCTCTTAAAATTAACACGATAGTTTCGAGGATCTGCACCGTGCTTTTGGTATCTAACTGGCGCTTCAACGACAAGTGATTTAATTATATCAACAATTGTCTGTTTGGTTGCATTATTTACGTCTCCACCTGCGTTAAAGACTTGAAAGTCGACACGCTGTGAGGGTGCCTCCAGAACACGTCGGATCACCTCCGCAAAATCTTTTACATGGCAGTAAGGCCTCCACGTATCAGCGTCATACACCAATAAATCTTCTCCCCGGTACATAGTCCGAGTAAACTCACTAACTGTCAGATCAAATCGCATTCGCGAACTCAAACCAAAGGCCGTGGCAAATCGCAGTATAGTCGCGGAATAATCTACGACTCCCTTCAAACTTAATAAATGTAGCTCAGCTGCTACTTTTGATTTAGCGTAGAGTGAAAGTGGGCTTAATTCATACTCTTCATCTGCGCTAATATTATCGGGAATAAGCCCATAATTCGAGCAGGTAGATACAAAAATGACTCGGGCTATACCACGATTAGAGCAGCTATCTATAAGCCTCAAAATGCCTCGATCATTAACCCGGGATGATTCTCGAGGATATTTCTTAGTTATAGGGTCTCCGACTAGGCCCGTCAGAATTACAACGTCTGTGACATTTTTAAGTACCGTCTCAATATGATCCTTATCAGTAATATCACCATACAAAAACTCAAAGTCTGGATTATCGAAATGGGGTAGCACTGTGATCCCATTATTAAAATAAAGCCCATCTGAAACGCGGACTTTATAGCCCCGGCCTAGCAAATGTCCGCTTAACACAGACCCAATATACCCAGCCCCACCAAAAATTAATATCTTGCGCCTTTCTATTTCACGGGGTGATAATATTTTTTTGTCAAACTTTAACCGCTCCTTATAAATTTCTTCTTGATACGATACCGGTAGGTGGGCGTTGGCATTAAACGCTATTTCTTGGGCTCGACGTAATGAACGTTTGGTTTGGCTCATCATCAGGCTCCCGTGATTATTTTATGCTCTGACAATTATTTCCGTTTCAGGAGTTGCTTTGATCTTCGAAGTAACGTCAAAAGACCGAATGTCCCAAGCAGCCGCTTCAATCGCTCTCTATGTTCATACCGACGAATAACTTTTTTCATTCGCTGATATTCATCTGAAACTGAGGCGTCTGGGCTTGTACTTGATTTCTGAAAAATCCCGCCATAGTGAGAGCCGAACTCGCTACCGCTTACCATAATCAGGCCCGCATCCCTCATATATGTCGCAAGCGTTCTGGGCGTAAAATAGTAGGTGTGAGCATTTTGTAGCCCACCGAGACAAAAGTAGTCTGCATTTGGAACCTCAATATACAGATAACCATGCTCAGTAAGTTTGGTGCCGAGTTGGCGAACAGCGCNTATCGGGTCTAAAAAATGTTCAATTACATGTGAGGCTATTATAAGATCAAAACTGCTTTCATTTATATCGTCCAAATTCCCTTGTCGGAGATCTAGACCAAGCCCTTTCCCAAAGTTCGTTAGAATGGGGCTTAGATCATAACCAACTATTTCCGCCCCACTTTCTTTATATTGCNAAAGGTTCCACCCTCCACCACATCCGAACTCTAAAACGCGTTTAATATTAACTTCAGGTAGACACTCGTTAACAAACTCATATCGATATGATGATTTAGCCACGTAACCATGAAAATCTTTAGGTGATAAACTCATCGTCTGTGGATCATATAATGCCCTATAGGTGTCCGATGTATAGAAAGCGTAATTTTCTTCCTCAGTCATGCGGGGGTTAGATTGAATGAGTCCGCATGCACTACAGATTACAGTTTGCAACCTTATTCTGTAACGATCATATTTGGCTAACAATGCAAATTTTTCGCCCTGGCAGAGACACGGAACCTCTTCCAATACAATTTCACCACTGGAAATTTGGCCATTATGACGATCAATAAGTAGTCGTTGATCACCATTTAAGCTTTCAGTCGAAGGCCAAAATGGGTCAAAAAATTCCGGCAATTGACTAAGCGTAGCAACTATCTGCATGCTAATTCTTTGAATGGCTTTCGTTCAAATCAGAAATACAATCAGCAATTACGGTTAACGCCTCAACTAGGGCATCATCCGGAATATTTAAAGGCGGGCCAAACTTTAGGGTTCCGCGCCCTGTACGTATCAAGAAAACCCCACGCCGCATGCATTCCTCGACAATCTGATCACAGAAATTATTATCGAGGCTTTCTGGATTCTCCGGCTTACCATCTCGAGTAATAAAAACGCCAAATAGGCAGCCTTTCCCATATACTTGACCAATTTTTTTTGGAAATCTCTCTGACCACTCTAGAATGTGATCAGAAAATATCTTCTCCTTGCGTGCTGACTCGGAAACAAGATTCTCATCTTGAAATACCTCAAGATTAGCTAACGACGCGGCACAAGCCAATGGGTGGCCACCATGAGTTGATGTGTACGCCGGATCCAAATCAATAATTTCTGATTTTCCAACTACAGCAGAAAGTGGGAGACTCCCCGAGATCCCCTTTCCACAACAAACCAGATCAGGTTTAACACCGTAATGCTCAAAGGCAAAAAAAGTCCCACAGCGACCAAAACCAGCTTGAATTTCATCAAAGATTAGAAGGATCTCCCTGTTAATTGACCATTCCCGAAGTGCTTGAATGTAGTCATTCGGATAAAATATGGCACCCCAGCCCTGAAAGGTTTCAGCAAAAANCGCTGCTATTTCGTCTTCGCGAACACCTTTTTCATTAAACAGAATATCAAGATGTTCCTCAAATAGCTCCGACCCTGTTATACCACGCTTCTCTAATATCCATGGAAAAGGGAAGGGCAAATGGATAATATTTGGGTCATTATACGCGATCCAATCTTTGTCGGCATGCTGACCACTCAACATTTGCGCCCCCATGGTCTTGCCATGGTAGTTTCCATCCCATCCGATAACCACTTTGCGTCGCGGGCTAAACTTCATTCCATAATAACGTGCTAGTTTGAAGGCACGCTCCGTTGCCTCTGTGCCGGCAGAATATAAAGATGCTTTTTCCAGGTAAGCGGGGGTCATGGCTATGAGTTTTTCAAGATAGAGCGCTCTGATTTCAGTGGGGTAGCTGTAGGCGTGTAGAAGTTTGTCAGCCTGGTTTTTTATCGCCTCTACTATATGTGGGTGATTATGACCTGAATTTGTTACAAATATCGTGGAGGTCATATCGATCCAAGCGTTCCCCCACTTATCAAATACTTGATGACCTCTCGCAGTGTCCCAGATTACCGGAAGCTGATCTTTAACATTAGAGCTTTCATATTTGTGAATTCGGTCAAAAATCTCTACGGACTCAGGAACGGGTATTGAGGTTTTTATACGCCGGTGCTTTGTGTGAACTGCCGGAACAATCACCGGGGTTAACGAGAATGGTGGTTTTGTTTCCATCAATTCAGGGGCATTCAAAAAACCTATAGGGAGCGGTTATCACAAGACAAAGGGCACACAGCCAAAATCTCATTTTTCAGCGCCCTTTACGCAATGCGATAAGGGCGTCGTTATCATCATCCCGAGACCCCAAGTCATTCCAGACTATCTTTCTGAGTGTTTTATATTCTCGCAACGCCAGCCTTCGTACACGAAATAAACTAAATCCATGTTTCAAATATTCCCAAAAAATCCTCATATTATATTTCAATGGGAACTGATAGAAATTTTTTGCTAAAACCAAAAATATCAATAACCCTCGAAGTCGAAAAAACAAAACTGGATAGCAGATCATAGCCATACCAAAATTTCCGGTCCTCAAAAGGCTCGTCAACGGTGGGAATTTTGGCTCCTCCAATTCCAGAGTTTGCTTAATGTCATGAACTCGGTCCGAAGTAATGCTCATATCAATCAATCGCCGTGGATTGGCAAACCGTCCATCCGTATTTCGTTTTTTGCGAAAAAAATTCGCGTCTGCCAACAAGACTTTACGGTAGCTCTCAATTCCATACTTTTTGACGAAAGCATAATTAGTTTCAATCGTGACCCTAGGCCGCCAGGTCTGACAAACTAAATTAGGCAATTCAGTAAAATTTAGAGTAGCAAATTCATCATGAGCATTCCGATCCGATATTTGCAGGAGGTAATCTTCTTCACCATTCTGGTCCCCACCGATGACCCCTTTATGGCGCGCAAATTCATAAAGTGGGGTGCCAGGAAGGGCTTGAGCATAATTAATGCTCAAGTTGTTTGGATTCAAATCCTCGCGCAAGGTCAAAACGTATTTACACATTTCAATTGTCTCCTGCACAGTTTTATTTGTTTCCCCTGGCATCCCGAGAACAAGCTGCACGGCAGAATAAAGGTCCGATCCAAGGGTCCACTTCATAGCTTCGCAGTTTTCAGATACCTTGGTTTTTTTCTCCATTACCTCTAACATTTTTGGGCTGCCCGTCTCCATTCCATAAATAATAGAAACACATCCGGCATCCTTCATTAAATTTATAAACTCCGGGGTAATACAATTAACTCGCATTCCTGCGACACGCCACAAAACATCAAAGGGTCTTATCATCTCGCAAAATGCCCTTAGCCATTTTCGATCAGTGCCAAAATTTTCATCTGCGATAACAATGAACCCCACATCATATTCATCAACAAGCCCTTGAATACGATGTCTCAATACCTCTACAGGAATGTATCGAATGCCTTTGTCAAATCGATGGCAAAACGTACATCGAGCGACACATCCCTTCGCTGCATGGAGCTCGACTAATTTTTTCCCTCGGCGGTGAGGCTCCCTGGCACGCGGGTCATGATCTAACCACGGGAGTGCTTGGTCTCCAGTGTAGGGGTCAAAAATAAAATTCGAAATGTCTGTTGATGCTTCTAGATCACGCCAGTTAATGTCATAAATTTCCGTTTTTTCCAAAGGTGTTTCGTAGCCCGTATTAATTATTACATCCTTATTATCGATGTAGGCTAAATTTGGAATATCTGAATATTCCTTTAAGTGCTTTGTGCTCTTTGCGCGCTTAACAATCTTGAGAAATGTTAGCTCGCCTTCCCCAATCACACAGACATCCGTGCCCGTTCTTCTCAATAGAATTTCAGCACTCGCCGCAAGGTTTCCTCCCACAACGATCAACGTATCGGGACATGCTTTTTTTACATCTAACGTTATTTTTTTTGTATACGCATAGGCTGTTGAGACCACTGCACTAACACCCAGAACATCTGGTTTTGCATCTATAATATGCCTAAGCGCCTCCTCATAAGACGGGCGGTTTGCATCAATATTATAAAACTCGACTTCTCCGCCGCCGTGCTTCCTAAGATAATTTATTATAGATAGGCTCCCCATTGGAGGATAGGTAGTGGGAACCGGACGGAGAGGTGTGGTAATAATTAAGGTCTTCATCACTATAAAAACTCAGCCAGTTTTCTTATAAAGATATGATTTTAAAATAGTCTTTCCTCACAGATTAATGGATATTTAAACAGCTGATTTTATATCTAAACTTACTGCGAAAATATCAAATTCTTGCACGGCCAGAACCGTTTACTTCATCTAAAATGATTTGCCAGAAATTTTTTTCCGGCGAAGAAGATTGCTTTATGAAATCTTCAACGTAGCGACTATAAACCCCTCTATTTACATGATTAATTTTCGACAAATCTACCTCCTTAGGATCATCAAAGAATTGGATTTCTTTCTCTAGCGCGGTCGCGAACCCGTCAAAATAAGGCGTTTGAGAGGTATGATTATAGGTTTCTCGAGTTGCAACTAACAGAATAGGCTTTTCAAATAGAACTGCAAAATTAATAGCCGTCGATCGATGCGCTATTACTAGCTTACTTTGGGCAACGAGTTTGGCTGTAGAATTATAAATTATTTTTCGAGAGCCGAATAAACCTGGCTTGTCGTTATAGTCAGCACGTGGACACGCTGCGATAACAATCTCATAACCACAGAATTCCTCAACCCTGTCTAATAATCTGCGCAGTTTATTAAAATAAGGCCCGGGTGACATTGGCTGGCCTAGTTCGGTGTTATCAATGTGATAAGGCAAATATTCATCTATAAATACCGCCATATTCCCATCTTCAGACCTAAACTCAACGTTATCCAGATAAGTTTCGTAGTCCATAGCATGTGCACGAATTGTATAAGTCGTATCTCCAACTAAGTGACGACTAGTAGATCCCCGCTCTCCAGCCCTTCCTCCAACGATCACGAAATCGGCAGGGCGAATACCCATGATACAATTTGGAAGGCGTGACGTCAAAGAATCGAAGACATTCAGAGACGGCAATCGATTAATAATATCTTTAACTCTCGCCCATTTTTTTGCCCGGTCACCTCGCCATCTATCCCAGCCTGGGTATACATTCGACAATTGAATGATACTTGGCTTATTTAGACGTGAAATGAACCGCAAAATAGGCAAATTTGCCCGCGTTTTATGACTTGTCCCGACAGTAGAGACTATGAGATTGACGTTAGAAAGCCGCGGATGGAATCGTTGCAATTCGCGCAAAGTACCTATATCAAAAATTTTGAGCATGGGGCTTTTAGGCGTTATTGAGGGAATTTGAGGCAAGTAAGGCTTTGAGATAGAGCTAACGACAAAGACATCAACCTGGATCCCTAAATTTAGCATAAAGTCAATGCCAAAGCGCTGAAAATCACGTTCATCTAGGGGAGCTTCAAGAAAATAAACTATTTGAGAACGAGGAGTTTTTTGTCTCATGCAGCAAGGCTGGCCTTATCTTCGATCATCATCCTTATGAACAGTTCCAGGTTCAAGAGGATCCATATGCGTCCGCCTATAGAATAGTAAAAAGTATCATTGCCCTTATAGAAATCATCTAGCATTTTTGTAACATTACGGCGGTCAATAAAATCTCGATCAAGAAACCGGGCTTCACGCAGAATATCAATATATTGACCAAAGTACTTCCTATCTCGGAGCCAAGCATTTAAAGGAATAGGAAATCCGACCTTTGGACGATAAATTTGTTTTTTTGGAAAATAGCGCTCTGATATTTTTTTCAGTACAACTTTTGTCAGATCCCCACTAACCTTAAGCTTGGAAGAAATAGATAGCGACGACTCTACCACCTCGTGATCGAGGAATGGGTCTCTAAACTCAACACTTGCCGCCATCGACATCTTATCAGTGCGGTTATAAAGCGGCTGAAGGAATGTATATATTAGGTAAATGATATAGTTTTCAACACCTTTGAAATCACTCTCTAAGATCAGTTTTTCCCTAAATGACAGGTCCCTGGGAATATTCTTAAGCAAAGAGTTGACATCTCGAGCTCTCACATATCGATGAGCAAGAGCATGCAGCTTGCGGCCATCACGATAGTAGCAAAGATGCTTAGGAAATTCATATCCGGCAAATACCTCGTCCCCTCCTTCCCCACCAATCAGCACCTTTACCTTTTCGCTGGCCCGCCTAGACAATAAATTTAAGGGTATAGCCTGCGGATCAAATAACGGCTCATCATTACTCCAAATACAATCAAGTAAATGGCGTGGGAATGTCTTAGCGTCAAGCGCAACAGAGTGGTGTGTCGTATTCAGGTGATCTGCAACAAATTTTTGCTCCTGAGACTCATCCTCGAAACCCGGAAGTGTTATCGAATAAGTGTTAATTGACCCACTATGAACAGTTCGAGCAATGGCAGTAATAAGCGACGAATCAATACCGCCACTAAGAGCGATTCCAAGAGGCGCATCGCTAATAAGGCGCCGCTTTACAGAACGGACTAATGCATCGTGTACCCGTTCGATTTGATCTGATACTGTTTCGGAATTTTGCCTCTCTTCCAACGAATTTATGTTCGAAATATTGTAATATTTTTTGCAGTATTCCCCCCCATCGCAAGTATATGTCGTCCATTGTCCAGGCTCGACTCGCTTAACCGACGATAGTAATGTCTTTGATCCTGCCGTATATCTGAACATTAAATATTCGAATATTGCTTCACGATTAAGCTCCCAACGAGCGTCAAGGTGCGAAATAATAGGTATTAGGGCCTTCATTTCCGATGCAAACAGAACCCCACATGGCGTCACGTGGGCATATAAGGGCTTCACGCCAAACCTGTCGCGCACTAATGTGACTTGGTTTTTTTTCTTATCATGAAGCGCAAACGCGAACATGCCATTTAATTTATTAATCGCATCCAACCCATAAATAGAAATCAATCTAAGTACAACTTCAGTATCAGAGTCAGACTTAAAATATTCCCCTTTTTGAATTAACTGGTTCCGTAATTCGGGAAAATTATATACTTCACCATTAAATACGATGCGGAACCTACCGTCAGGTGAGGTCATCGGCTGGTGTCCG
>PAPD01000016.1 GCA_002708765.1 Gammaproteobacteria bacterium
ATCGACTACTCTTCATATTCTCTCTGGACACACCCTTCCATTTCTCTGCGGTTCTCATACCGCCAAGACCGAGTAGTGCCATAATTAGTCCAGTGAGTTCTTCAGTTTCTAGGGCGGGTAATGTGATGGTTGGATACCAGACTACTAATGCCCAAGACGAAATCGGAGCGAGTATATACTGCCATGCTAATGCAAAGGCGCATATCCACATGATCGCTGGTCTAGCGCCAGCAACGAACAAAGAAGGATGCTTCGCCTGTTCTATATTAGCTTTAGCTTGTAGAGCATCGAGGTTTATAAGTTGGGACTTTAGTTCAGCATCTAGCTTAGTTCTAAGGTCTTTATCTTCGACAAACTTATCCAGAACCTTGCCAGCTACGCCGACAACAGAGTCTACAATTCCTAACATTTTTATACCGAGGGTGTAGTTTTAAAAATTAATGGAAAACATTTACCGTCGTAATCTACAAATTCACCCTTTTCTCTTCTTATATTCATGTTCATTTGTATAATTTCTACAGGTGGACAACCATGATCTACGAGTGTCTTCTCATAGGTGAATGTTCCGTCTGCATGATACAAAACAAGTATCAACAGAAACTTTTGAATAACTGGCATTAATCTTTCGCTTTAATTACGGGATGGGAACCGTTGTGCATGGCAAGAATTTTGTCTAAGTCTTTACGATCTTGTTTTAATTGTGTCTCCATTCTTTCTAAAGATCGATGGAGTTTTTCGCGGTTTTCTGGGGAAAGTATCTGACTTAATACCGCTACTTTGTTCTCAGCAACTTCCGTTGAAATGTTATTTTTTTCTAAGTTATCATACAATTCGGTAATGCTTTTGTGCATCGATTTACAGTCTTCTTCTAACTGTATGCACTTTTGTCGGGTGACAACAAAAGACGTTATTACGCTGACAAGCATGCCACCAACTGTAATTAAAAGTCGCGCATCAAGTTCCATTTATCTTGACGCAATCGATAGACTTTATCGGAGTGTCTGCTCCAAAGTGTGACGCAGCGAATGCTTTTAGTTCCGATAAGTTATTGTGAATGTGTGCGTAGCACTTATCAATTTCTGAAAATTCTAAAGGCTTATTGTGTAAGGTCTCAACCTCAAGAACATCTTTTTGGACAGGGTTAAGAAGAAACATAAAGATTACAATTTTGTACATTAGGGCTTATCAGGCCAAGTCGGCCAGTTCTCCATTGCATCGATGTCGTCTACCGGAGGCGTAGGCACCGTGGCTGGGAGATCACGCAGGGCTTGGCGATACGTTGTCTGTTCATCAGTCATCGTTGGACTGTCGCTGCAACTCCACCAATCGCATTCAGCAAGTTTTTTGTTTCGCTGGTCGCGCATGACAGCCATTGCTCGGTCAACTCGACCAGCCTCATACGCTGCTTCCGACGCTTCTAAAGCAGCAAGTTCGTCACCAACGATCTCGACGTTGGTCTGTCCGTCAGGAGTCGCGACCGTTTTATATCTAGCCATTATTACCTCAACTATTCGTGATGCCGTAGACGCGGACGGTGCCTGATGCGACATTTCCGCTGCTGTACTTAATTTGAAAAGCATCGTTGTCGGTGTTACTGCCTACGACCCCGGCACCGGTAATGCGCTGGCGATAGTTTGATCCGTCGCCCATGCGGCTGTTGAAATCCCATAAATAACTCGTTCGGTACGTCGTGTCGGTTGGCGAATAAATAAAAATTTGCCCGACTGTGCCGCCATCGGCGGCAGTCGAGTTGCATGAATTAGCTAAACTCAAATAACTGTTTCCGGTGCTTTCAGTG
Source organism: Gammaproteobacteria bacterium (assembly GCA_002708765.1). GTDB lineage: Bacteria > Pseudomonadota > Gammaproteobacteria > Pseudomonadales > Azotimanducaceae > UBA9659. Next base: position 1,799 of record PAPD01000016.1, read on the forward strand.
TTGCCGTCACCGGACGGACCTAGATAAAAGCTTTTATACACGTACTGGTAGTTGGAGGTTATGTACGACGACCCGTTATCAGAAGAAAACAGCGCCTGCATTTCGACGTTGTTTGATGCCGGAACCAAGTTATGCAACGTCACCAAGTATGCGTTATAGGTGTCTGTCAGCGTTGAGTTGATGTCGATGCTTGCAACGTCTGATGCCGTCACAGTCGTGATGTGATTAAGTCCAGCGGCAACAGCTTTATACGTTTGATCTCCCGCCAGAAATGTCGTTCCGCTGGCGGTTCCTGATCCAAGTCGAGCGGTTGGAACAGTACCAGAACCAAGATTGCTGGCATTCAGTGCTGTGACCTGAGAGCCGTTGATCGCTGGCAGCCCAGTGGCGTCAGCCGCAATGACATTGCCGTTTGAAGTACCAATCGTAAGACCAAGGTCTGATCGCGTCTGCGATAAATCGGCGGGGTTAAGTCTGATTGTCATGTTAGCTCCAATGCGCGTCGGCGCGAGCGTCAAAATTAAGAATTTGCTCGTCAGTCATCGTTGAAATTGATGCCTCGATCTCATCCGATTTTGTTCGGAGTGCCGTGACCTTAGCCCATTCTGATGCCGCTGCTGCTTTTGTGTCGGCGTTGTCACTGGATAAGTCAGCAATTGTATTGCGTTGTCGCCACTCAGGCATGATCGCAAGGATGCGTCGTTCGCACTCGGCTTTGACGTGCGGTGTGAGAAGTGTCTGCGCTTCATCAGCATCGAGAAAACGAACAGTACCGTCACTAGATGTTATTGCCATTACGCTCGCTCCTCTACGACAAGCTGTGTACTACTAACGGCTCGCCCGGCAATTCCAAAACCATCGTTCGATGTTCCAATACTGCCGTCGTTTTTGACGTAATAGGTCGTCCCTGCTGTGAGCGAGCCTTGAGTTGGGGTAGCGACAGAGCTAGGCAGTTGCACCGTAACTGTTTGGCCGTCAGATGCGCTATTTGAGGCAAACCCGATAAAATTTGTCGCAGTCACATTTGGTGCGCTACGACCAACACGAACGCCGTATGTCTTCGATGCGGCACTGCTGATTCGAGCGCGGACCAAAAAGCCATCAACGTCTGGTGAATACGCGACACTTAGTTCGTCAATCGCCGTATCAGTAGAAATTTCGTGTGGACCGTCAACGGCAAAGGAATCCGAAGCCGCTGTTGCTCCTGTGGTGACCGTGACAACCCAGTAGCTCAAGCGTTCGCTATTTGCGTCATCTGCTCCAAACAAGACAACTTTGTTAGTACCGGGGATTCCGCGTACTTCTTTGTGGTGAGTTGATGGGTAGGCAGACTGAATTGTTTGCAGGGCTGACTTAGCGTAGCCGCCCTCCATGCCCAGCGTTCGCATGAATTTTCCATCCCACCATACGGCGCGATTGACGCCAGATTCGTAGCGAACTTGACCAGCATCGGAAAACCGTTCCGTGTCGCTCCAGTTGTCTTCGCCGTCTTCTGAAAATGTTGCGCTTGCTCCGGTTCCGCTGACAGACCCGTAATTCAGCCGTGGGCGGTATATGATGCCGCTGGTGTGGTAGGCTATGTGCAGGAACATCATTTTGTCTTCAGTTGGAAAATAAATCGGTGATGCGTAATAGTTTCCGTATTGACCATCACTGCTAATTCCCACATCAACTTCACTTCCAGAAAAACTGAAGCTGTCACCAGTTGCGTCAGACCCCGTGGTCAATGCGCTGAATCTGACGTAAGAAGACGTGGAGGTGTTATGTGGGAAATGAGTGGCAACGGTTGCATCGTTTGTGTGCATGAAGATGCTCGAACCGTAGGCGTGATTCGCTCCAACCGGACTGCTAATGCCATCGATGTCCAAGCCGTTGCCAGACGAATACGAGATGGTGTTGATGCCAACGTAGTATGACGCGGCGGCGTCCTGTTGGTACTGCACTAAAAGGCGGTCATGGGTTGCGGAATAAAACGCCGAATAGGCACCGAGAACGCCAGAAACTTGCGTTGGTGCGACAGTCTCGGTAATCGCCATTGAGCTATCTAAAGCAAGAACCGAAGCGCGTGGTACGTTTGACGATGAGATGGTACTTCTTGCAACAAGCATGAATTTGTCGGCAGTCGTATTGTAATCCATCACACCACGATCACTGACTGTTTCGCTCGATGGTGTGTATGCGCTGCCAATAACTTCAGTGATGGCGTTGGCAGAAACTTGCGACACAGTTCCGTTTGTATTCAAAATCAGCGTTTTCCCCGCCGTCACAGCGCCGCTTGCTGTAAGGTCGATGGTGCCGCCAGAAGCCGGAAGCCCAGTCAAGTTTGCGCCGCTGCCGTTTGGCGCGAGAACGTCGGTGCCAATGGTNAGGCCGAGCGCCGTGCGTGTTGCAGCGAGATCATCTGGATTAAAGGTTATTGTACCCATATTAAGTCCCCACGATATGCCAAGTCGCGCCCGAGCTAACGGTCACGCTTGACCCGCTTGTGATTGTGATTGGTCCGGCGCTCATGCCGTTTGATCCGGTGGGAACCGTCAGGCTGACGTTGCCGCTAATTTGATTTTTGTTGGTGCGGATAACGCTCGTTTCTCCGGTGCCGCCGCCGTCAAGAGCAGGACCACCACCTGTCACAGATGCAGCAGAAGCTGCCGCAGCGGTAGCGGAAGCAGCAGCATTGGTAGCTTGAGTCGTCGCTAGGGCAACTTGAGCCGTCGCTAACGTAACCTGAGCAGCACCATCAGTTGAAGCAGATGTCGCACTTGATGCGGCAGATGTAGCACTGGCAGCACTATTCGTTGCACTGGTCGCAGCGGCACTAGCAGATGTAGCAGCGGCTGAAGCATTTGTGGCGACACTGGATACCTGACTATCAGTATAAGCCTTAGTGGCTACATCTTGAGCGCCTGTAGGGTCAGCAATATTTATAATACGTTTGCTGTTTCCCTCGTACACATCAGAGGCGTTTAGCGTGATAGAGTCATTAGCTGTATCAAGCGACTCCTGCGCCATAAAGAACGCTTGTTCACTGTCTGTGTCTAAGTCTGTTTCGGTAAGCGTAGCTCCAGCTACATAATCAACCAAACGTGCAGAATGGTTGGTAGCCCGTCGTACTTCTACAACTTGACCATTGGTAGGTATGTTGCCAGCGGTAAACGTGATCGTGTTGGAGGTAGGAAAAGTGTAATGAGTCGTCAGGGTTTTCGTTACTCCATCTACCTTAACAACAATATCGCCCGTATCTCTGTAGCTAAATCCTAAAGTTATAGGGGTATTGTTACCGTCAGCGGTACTCCTGACGAGTGCAAAAGCCATTTAAATTTTCCTTAAATATAATTCCGAAGTTGCCTTCGGTTTTATTCACTTAATCGATCTACAATAGTGTTTATGAACAAAGCGTTTTGATACGGAAGCCAATCCATAAAATCGCTGCCTTCAGTATCTGCGTGAGTTGCTATTTTAAAAGGTATCTTACCTAACCCTAGTAACTTATCAGCCGTGGATACGGTAGGGTTTCCAGACCACAGGCTTGTAGCCATGCCCGTGCTTCTGCCGTACTTGGAGAACATCGGATCTAAACCAATAAACTCTAAAGTAGAGTCAGTTAAACCCGGTATAAGAGAAGCGTAGGCAGATCGCTGAAACGCTGCTTTGGCAATAGCGTCCAACTCAAACAATTCAGGGTCTTCTCCTCCTGTGCGTAGATAGGTCTGACCCATGTACGCAAGACCACCAATCAAAGAGGTCGTCATAAAGGCTGATAAGTGTGCAAAGTCTCTACGGTGTACTGCTTGCAGAGTTTGCTTTGCATACGACACAAGCATAAAAGTTCTAAATTGAGTTATGACTTTACCAAGTGCTGTGGTCATCCAATAACCCATCGCACCTACGTCGTTGGTCTGAATGACACGGTTTGTCCATCTGTATATACCGTTGGCAAACTCTTCGCGCAGATTGATAGGCCAATCCTGCATATTGAGATCAGTTAGCTTACCGTTGCTAAAGGATGCTTTCCTTAATTGGCCCATAATTTGATCGGTTACTTCATCCGACCAGCCGACTTCTCTGAAATTCATGCGGTCACTTTCCTTTAGAGGCTTGTTAGCCAGTGTCCCTAGCTTCCCTATAAAGGTCTTTCCCGCTAAACGCTGTGAGTACATTGTGATAGGGGTCATACCAGACAGTACGCTGGTAATGCGTTTACCCTTTACACCAATCTCTAACGCTTTCTTCTGTGCTTCCGTCAGGTTGCTACCAATAACTTCGCCACCTGTAGTGCCTGTATATCTTTCAGACATTGAAGCATAACGTACCCAGTCTGTGCCTATACCTGTCAGAGACTCAACGTCTCTCAGGATAGCGTCATCCTTAATCTGTCCTGTTGCCATATCACGCTGCACGGCTCTGAGAGCAGGCATGTTAGTTACCATCGCTCTCCACCCGCCCAACGAGCCTATGTTCCCTAGCTCTGCAAGCTGTGCGAAACCAACTTGGTTCATAACGCGCATGTAGTTGTAGTCTAGGAGAAGCTGCGTAAAAGTATCGGCAGTGGCAGACCTGTCGTGCAGGGGTTTACCCAGCAATGACCGTATCATTACCTGTGCGCGTTTAACGTCTCTGTTTACTCTCGCTTTGTTCTTTGGATCGAGGACAGCATCGTCTGTGGCTTGTCGTAGTATCTGATCGAACTCTGCTTCATCAGTGATACCTAGAACTCTGGCAGCGGCGATACGTCCCGACATCTCCCGTGCATATTTATCCATGCCTGAGTAGGCGTTACTGTCGTACAGGTCTTCCATACGTAGAAGATTACCGTTGACCGTAGCCTCGAATGTCTCATCGATGTCTAATTTACGGCTTAGACTACTTCCTTTTGTAGCCTTCTTTGATAGCAGTCCGTTGATAGTCTCGAATAATTCTTCGGAGTATTCTGTACTGCCATACATTTCCCTTTCATTCTCGAAAAACTTTCGGACATCATCGATGTTCTGTTTTGATACCTGCCCAAAGTTTGCAGCGGTTCCAGCATCAGCCCTCTTGATACCTTGCACATATAAACGTGCCAGAGCTTTTGCTGTAGCTTCGTCCAGCTTTAGGCCGCGAGGTTTTGACAGGTATGCTTGAGCAACAAAGTCTACAAAGTTCTCTTCGCCGCCAGCCTTCTGAACCATCTGTCCAAGTTTGCTGATGGATATGCGACGAGGTACGTAGAGGTCGTTGAAGTCAATCTCATCTGCGTTCTTTACCCCTGCATCTTTTAGGTCTTGCAGGATTCTACGCATCATCTGTCGATACGAGTCTCGCGCCTCTTTGACTAACTTCTTCTGAACATTGTTGAGGTTGTCTAAGCCATCTATGAAATCGTCACCTTCGCGCCTGACAGCTTGTTCTATAAGTTGTCCGAAGAGGTCACGCTCGTTACCAAAGAAACGTGTGCCAGCTTCGTTAGCAAACTCCTTTTCGAGAACGAACAGTCTTGCTCCAAAGCTACCGTGATAGGTTTGGTACAGTCTGTCTCCAAGCTCTGTAGCACTGATCTTATTGACCTGTCCGTCTCGGACATCAGCCACGACATCTTGAGCTAAACGAGACAACCTAGTTTTAATAATTTCGCTAGGAGATGTTTTAATGGCGTTTGCCATATCGAACCTGATCGGAATCTTTATATCCGTAAAAGGCAGACGAAAGTGTGACATAGCAGTAGGTGCCAGATCAGCGTCCGGTCCTTTAGCGTTGTCTACTACTTCTGCCCTAGCAGGTTTGAGGGTGTCTCTCTGTTGTTGTGTAAGAGGGATGCCAGCTTCATCGGCCTGACGTACAAACTGCGTATTTTCTACGTCCGTTAGCTTACGTCCTAACGCTGTACCAAAACCTCCCAGCGCACCACCAGCGGCTGTGACCATCAGGATATTCTGTATTGCATCAGAGGTTGTCAGTGTCTCTTTGTTAGCACTCACAAACCCTTCTAGTGCCGCACCTTCTACAGCACTGATACCTGCCATAGATGCAATCCTACTTGATCGAGTTGCCTGTCCTATACGGCTGGCAATACCAAACCCGCCTAGCGTTCCTGTACCTAAGCTGGTTATCCACAGTGCAGGATCACCTACGTTGAGAAGAACCCTCGATGCTGTACCTGTCCAACCGTGATCCGACAGCTTCTGAGCAAGCTCTTGCTCCTCTAGGATGTCTGCTACAGTTCTGTCCCATTCGTTCTGGTTCTGAACATCAGCAAGTGCGTGGAAGTTCTGTGGCTGTACACCGCGCTCCTGTGCAGCATCGAACATCTCAGGCGTTGCAACAAAGTCGAGATCGATCTCCGCTGTGCCTTCAGTAGCCAGTTGGTAAGCTGTAGGTATTAACCAGTCTTGCTCGATGATCTGCAGGAACAGATCGCTGACTGGTTCTGTAGGTTTTGTTTCTTCTTGTGGGGCAGGTGCTAGGGATGTGTCTTGTTCAATATTTAAAACATTAAACAGTTCTGACATTATTATTACCGACCTGTGCGTTCTTTAGTAATACGTACTGCTTCTGCTATCATACCTTGTCGTCTATCAATGGTCTCTTTTGTTACCTGTGCCGCATATCTTGCTGCATCACCGGGTTTTACAATGAACATAGAAGACTGTGTGGTAGAATAACTAAGTCCTATAGGCGTTCCTGTTTCAGCATGAATGTACATAAACCTATCGCCGTTAATAGGATCGTTTGTGATAGATAGTTCATCTCTTGGTATTTTGTTACGTGCAGCAAATTCATCCATCTGTGCCGCGAGGTAAGCAGGTAACGTAAGGTCTTTTAGTAGCTCCATATTCTTTGGTGATCGAGCCATTAGAACATGCTCAACACCATTGTGACTGAAGCCAACTAAACGAGGAATGATATCTTTTTTAAGTATATCTACTAACCCATCCCCCTCGTAACTGTTGTAAATTAATTCGGCTCTATGCTTCAGTATCTGTCTTAGGCGACCCCGCATGTAAGGAGGTAAATTGGCATCACCAAAACTACCTGTCTTTGCAATATCGTTATCAATAGAGGAAAGAGCGTCGTCTATATTTTTCTTATTTGCACTTGTTATGCGGAAATCTTTTGTATTAGACCACATAATTTGTAACTGTTCTTTGATGTTTTCAGCGTTGATTTTACCAATCACTCTTTGCGCGTTAAAGGTCTCAAAGAACCTACGCATAGGGTCGTCAACAGGTAAGTAATGATCGACAAGTGTAGGGTCTAAAATTTTCAGAGCCTGATAAGTTTCGTATAAACTTTCTTTTCCATCGTTATTCCAGAATACGGAGAATATCTGATCTTTGTTTCCTCCATTCAGGATAGACTTGAAGTTATCAAACTCACCTTTGTAATAGTTAAGACCTTCATCTTCACCAATGCGCGACAGCATTGAAAAGATTTTTATCTTCTTATCTAGTGATGCTATTGGGTTGCCTGTAGCGTCCGTTTCTTGACTGACGCTGGCTATAAGTTTGTTTATTGCAAGAGGTTTGATCTTGTCCCGTTTTCCTTCTACACCGTCACTTGCAATAGTGCTGCCCTGTACCTGCGAGTACCAACCAACAGATTTACCTGCACGTAAGTCAGCGACAAGTTTGTCTGCTAAATAGTTACTATTGTCGTTTTCCTTTAACTTATTCTTCGCTTTCTGTGCTTCATTAAACAGAGCCAGAGCTTCATCCCGAACAAGTTTAGTACCCTTCTCTCCAGTGTTACCAAGCGTAGTATAAAGCCCTTTATCCAGTAGAAGGCTTGGTACTTGTCCAGTGCTACCTTCCAAGGCGTGCATCGCGATATTAAACTGACCTATCGCATCCTGTGTTCGACCGTTAGCGGCAGAGACTTTGGCGTTAATTATTATATCTTTAACAAGATTTAACTTAATCTGTTTGAAGTACGCTCTAGGGACGTTGTTATTTCTTGAAAACTCTTCTAAGGAAGTCTCAAGGCGTCCATGAAAATTATCATAGTAATGCCTACTATCTCTGCCTTCCTCTTGATCTATTTCAGCGAAGTCTTGCAGCATAGTATAAAGATTCGTTGCTGCGGTCTGTACACGGGCAGAGTCATCTAACTGTTCGCGTACTTGTACAAACTCATCACGCTTCTCCTTAGACCATTTAGCAAGAACGGTAGAAGCACCATTAGCCAAGTCTAAGTTCTGAGCATTCGTACTGCGAAATTGGTTTGTGATACGCGCTATGTGTTGCTCAAGGGGAAAGGTCTGGCGTTGGTTGAAGGGTTGGCTTTTATAGTCATCGAGGATTCTTTTGTAATCTTCTGCACCCTTGCCAACTGTTAGATAGTTGGTCGCAGCCGCTGCGCCAAAGGCATAGTTAAAACTACGTTCCTTTAGAACCGTATCTAGTCGCGGAATGTTACCAGCCTGTCGCTGTCTTTCGATATCCTCGAAGCTCATACCTTGAGCCAGATACCCGTTAATAATCGAGTCTGCTTCTCTTGCGGCTTGGCTTTCGTATTTCTTACGGTTCTGCTCTTGATAACTCTGTAGTTTTTTTCCAAGCGCACTTGCCAATGCAGATGCTTTACCCATCGGGGTATTTTCTATACTAGGCATCTGCGGCGCTATAACAGGAGGATTAGGAATCGATGGAGTAAACTGAGGTGCATCGCCTATACTAAGGGACCGTAACGCTGTACTGCTTACACCTCTGGCATTAGGGTTCTTTCTTAAACCTGTATCCTTTCTCGCCATTAAATGTAATCTCCCACACTAGCCCGTCCGCTATAACCACCGGACCATAACGAACCAGTAGCAAAGTCATTATCAACGGAACGCATACGAGTAGGGTCTTTGTAATAACCCAACCCTGCTGATGCTATATCAACACCAAGTTCTAATATGCTTGGCCCAGCAACCGGAGTTATCTGTGCATTACGCGACAGGTAGTTTAGGTACGCCGTCTCACGGTTCGATGACATTTCTGCAACCATGTCGGTCTCGTATTGTTGTAACCGTGCCTGTCCTACCCCACCTTGAAACGCAATATCGTGCATAATTGTTTCAGGACTGCGGCCAGACATACCAAACTGTCCGTAACCCATTTGATCTAGTTCAGCTTGAGTTTGTCCCTGTACTTGTTTCTTTTCGACAGCTTGTTCAAATGATTTAGCACCAATTTTTCTGCGTTCTGTACCTTGCTTTCGATCAATGGCTTTCAGTTGTGATTTGTACCCGGCATAAGCAGAGTCATCGATACGTTGGTTCGTTCGTGTCTGTGCTTTAGCCATATTATCTGACGCCACATAACCTGTAACAGCACTCACAACAGCAAGTGCTAAAGTGGCTTCGGCAACACCACACATTTACGAACACTCCTTCAAAAATAAATAAAAATCTTCACCGTTGAACCCGTATTTATGAGAGGTCACAACATTAAAGCCACACATCTGTAGCCACTTTTGACTTTGCCAGTGCGGGGCATGAACAAAATTGTACAGAGCCTCATAGTCTCTGCTTATATGCTTAACCCAATCCCTGCTAAATCGAGCAACCTTAACATAAAGGTCTTCGATAGCAGGTGTAGCGACTAACCAAGGTATTCCAAAGTTGTCTACAATTTGAGAATCACTTACACCCCAAACAGCAATGACCTTACCCTCTAAGACGAGAGAATACTTTTCTTTGGATACATCTGTAGAATATTGAACAGCATCTAAAGTTGTCTTACCCGGTCCCATAATTGCTGCAAGTTCTAATACGTCACTGTCTCGCAGGTTTGGGACAATAGTTTCTACATCTTTCTCTTCTAATGGGCGTACATACAAATCTAAATCGTTAGCAGTAATTTTTGGCAATTTATAGCCGTTTCGTTCTGGTTATGTAATTACCCTCCCATTCAGCTTGGATGAACTGAGCGGGTAGATATGAACTGGTTTTTAAATCAATAGTAAAATCTTCGTTCTTAGACATGATAGGTACTCTAAACGAACCTGTATCCAGCGATACCCTGTCTGGCTGTGCGCCCGGTAAGCTGACCTGTTTATGATCGAAGGTGTAGGTTTTAAGTGTTCTGCCTTCAGGCTGAACCTCAACCTCGAAGAACCCCGTGTCTTGGTAGGAGATGGTGTATCGACGCATCTGCAAGCGACCTGTTTGCACCGTCATCTTCTCACCAATAGAAGTTGATACACCTGTAGCTTCTCTGACGTACTGCTTGCTGAATCTGTATTGCAGGCTGTAAGGGATGCCTAACAGAAACACCTGACCGCTGTGGTCTCCTGAAGACGTTACAGTGGTTGTAGTAGGTCTAGCAGTTGTGACGCTTGTCCCTGCATCTGCACCTGATCCACGCTTTATAGCGGTAACGGCTGTGCCTGTAGCAAGGGTGTAAGGCAGGGTCCATGTCGTCAGACCTGTACCCGAATCGTATGAACCTGTTAAGGCAGTCTTACGGTCTATCCTAGCACTGAAGGTCAGGTTCGTATCGTTAGGACATTGATAGTCTAGCTTATCGATGAAGACGCCATCAGATCGAGAGACCACCATGTACGTAATGTTTTCTATAATCTCTAACCACAGGATCGTATCAGCAGAATCAAACTCGTAGAATGACCATGCAGCTTGTGTCTTCTCATTGCCTGACCAGTTGTACTTATAGCAGTAGATACGGTTTCTGTTCTCTGTGGTCAGGAAGTATATCAGTTCTTCAGACGAGGACGCAGCGGCTCTGTAAAGGTTCTTGGGTACGTACTCAGGAACGTGAGACGTAACGTCTGCCGCATCGTGAGTGCTTAGGTCTGTCGCTATGAACAGTTCTCTTACCTTTGAGAACTCACCATTCACCTGTGCAAAGTAAACATTCACCCCTGACGCGACTGGTGGCAGTACCGTATCCATCTCAAACTCAGACGCAGGGTTGATTGAGATCGATCCAGCGGTCAACGATCCAGAACTCTCTACAAAGAACTGACTGGTAGAGGTGAAGAGGAGAAGCTGTTCGTTAAAAGGTACGGCATGTTCGACTTCCGATATCTTTGTATGCGTCACATCGATGTCGATGGGATCGCTATCAACCAGTGAGGTAACGGTGGTACGGAAGAAGTTCTGATGCTCACCGGACTCAGAGAAAACAACGCTCTCATCTGCAACCAATCCAAACCTGTTCTTGAAGAAGAACATGGCATTCAGCTTCTTGCCTATGAAACCGGGGTCTTCGTTTGTGTTACCGTCACCACAGAGACGGTCAATCCACGTTTCCTTGTCATAGGTGAAGTTCGATCCTGACTGCGTGAATACGTGAGGCATCGTCAGGGCATCAATTTTAAACTCGTTGTTAGGAGCAACTATCTCCTCGTACACAGCGCCGCTTTGGTACTCGACAAAGAATGTAGAGAACTTGTCTGTGCTATCTCCTATGACTTTGAAGATATCTCCTGTGCTTACAGACGTTGTAGGCAGGTCTTCAAACTTCTGCTTTTCCGTAAAGGTTACGTTTGGCGAAAGCTGCGTAGACATGGCTACGGTCTTCGTCCGGTTCAGTACATAGGTCTCGTCCAAAACTGTTAAGAACCGTAGGTCAGACTTTGGATCAGAGCATACGAGATACGACAGGTCAGCAGCGGATACTGTAACGGTAGACTCTGCCCCTGTATCTGCGTTGAATATCTTTACGCTGGTCCCTCCAAGGGTGTTGTCACTCTGTACAACTACCAGAAACCTGTTGTTCACACCTCGATCAATCATATGTGCGCCAATGTTAGAGGCAGCAGATGTGAGGATTTTGGCTACGTGTTCGCTGGCTGGACGTTTGTTCAGTCCTTTCTGAATGGAGGACTGTGCGTTTATCTGTATCTCACCTTGGTAGGGTTTCCGTACTTGGTCTGGTTGCTGGGATATCCCGTGAACCATGAAAGGTATGGAATCGGATACAAGCGTCATATGTTATATTTCCTAGAGCCAGTGCGGCGAAGAACTCGATACACACCCCAGTTTCCTGTGAGCATGTTTGCATCTTCAGAGCGAGAGTCGGATTGCTCTAGCTGTACCAGAGCTTCTGTCTCATCGATCTGTGTAAATCCGTTAAGGCTATCAGAACCAAAGACACGGTTTTGAAAACGTCTAGCTGCCTTGATTGTAATCAGGCGTCTTGCTGGTTGGGGGAGATCATCCCAAGGAAGAATTAGAATCAGATCGACATACTGTGCATCAGTAAATGTGAACGTCTGATTTTCACGGTCATAGAGTTTTGTACCTCTAATCACGACATCTTTATCTGCCGTATTTCCTCTATTAGAAGAATCGGCATACACGGCATTCGCAGGGATGTTTACGTTGCCGTCAGTATCTGGATTGATTTTAAAATTGTATTCTCTGTTGAAGTTCCATCCTGTTGATTGAACATCAACGACAGTCTCATCTAATATATTCTTAGCGGCAGTCACATCTTCCAGAGAGTTATTCTCTAGTGTAGATACGGGAGCTTCACCGATTGTGCTTATAATCGTGTTGACTGCCTCTAGTTCCGTAGTCGGATAAAGTTGTCCCATCTAAATTCCTAAAAGAAAGTGGGGAGCCTACGAGAGACCCCCCACAGTTTAAGACGCTACTCCTTACGGGGCAGCAGTCCGAATTTGTACAGCCGCTTCTGGGCGCAGAACATCGTGGCCTTGAGCGTATTTGGCTACCATGAGCGTACCCTGACGGCGAATGTCATATTCCATCTCGACGGCCAAATCCATGAGCTTGACCGTTCCGACAGCACTCGGATGCATAACAAGTGCAACCGTGTTCCGCGCATCCACAACAGCGGACGCAACAGCACCACCCGCATCAACGCCCGTACCAGAAATGTTGGCAGTCGGGAGGTGAGGGGTCTTAATGAGGTTGATACCTGCAAGTTGCGGTACAACACCAGCGGCAATGGAACCCATGCCACTGAAGTCTACGTTGATCGCGTTACTTGCGTTAGCCAGGAGGTAGTATTGCTCTGGCTTCAGGAAGCAGAAACGATCTTCGGCAGGTACATAGTTGTCATCAAGTGCTTCAGCCGCATCGAAGATTGCAGTAATCAGATCAGCAGCAGCGGTATTGGAGTTGGTCGATGTGATGATCGTACCTGACGGGTAACTGGTATCACCGACGTTTGCCGTGCTTGTCTTTGCAGCTTTACAAATGACTTGCAGTACGTGCTTGTCCATCTGGAACGCAAGAGCGCGGCCCATCTCGGTCGTGTACACACTGCGGACATCGTAGTGGTTCTTAGCTTCTTGGATTGATGCTAAGAAATGGTGGCTAATCAGAAGATCATTGATCGTTATAATCTTCTCATTATGGTTAAGTGCGGAACCTACAATCTCGTTGCCGGGTGTATGGTACTCGGCTGACGAACGTCCCATAACAGGGAACTGTGCCGACTTCCCTGAAGGAATGGCGCGAACCATATGTTTGTCGGCAGTAACGGTGTACTGCTCGAAACTGGAAAGAACTTCACCAGCCCAAACTTTCAGGAAAAGAGCATCTGCGGTTCCAGCATTATTAACCTTGCCAAGATCAGAGATCGTAGCGTTAGACATTTCTTATAGTCCTAAGATTAAAATGTTGGAAATAATTCCGAAGTTACCTTCGGTTTTAAAGTGTGTGCTTACTCCACTTTTCTCACAGATTGTCCTCCGTAGAGGGTCATAGGTACTCAGATTTGTAATGCAGTTAAGAAGCCAGTGGGCCTGATCTAGCCAACCGCTCCTCGACCGCTGCCCTGTAAGCAGGGTCAGCTTTGTACTGATCCGAAGACATATCCCTAGAGACCTGCGCCCATGAATCGTAGATATCACCTTGATGATATTCAGAGGCACCATGACGTAGGTTAGGGGCTTGCCCGAAGTCAGCTTGATAACGGCTATGCAGGCCGCGTACAGCCATCATAATCGCGTCTCTGTTACCGCTTTGCATAGCGGTGTTGTACTGTTGCTGTTCGCCTTCTGATAGGTTTTGAGATGCCCAGTTCACCATGTCACCATACGACTCTGAGCCACCAGCAATACTCTCTGCTTCTGAACGCAGTTGGTTTCCTACAGCAGATTGACCAGCGATATAACTATCAACAATGTCGCGAGGAATGCCAGCACGTTCCAGTTGGTCATAACGCTCAGAACTAAGCGACTGGTTTCTGCCAAACTCTTCAGCCATCTCTTCAAAATTAAGCGAAGTTTGTGGTTCGCTGACATCACTCTGAACTTGAGGCACTTCCAGCGTTTCTGGATTCGGTTCTGCAAGTTGCTGATTAGCTCTTGTATTTTGAGCTTCAAGTTCTGCATACGCTTTTGCTAAATCCTCCGCGCTATTAAATTTCTCAGGTAGCCACTGAGGTCGTTCAGGCGCTTCTTGTGGTTGCTCCACAGCTTCTTCGACGGGAGCGTCCGGTCCTGTTTCAGCGGCTTGAATTACTACTTCTTCAACCAACTAAATCACCCTTCATAATGAGTGTTCCATTTGCTTTCTGATACTGAACACCCGGCTCTGCATCCACTGATCCCGGCCACAGAGGGTACTCAGTCTTCTCTTCAATCTTCTCTTCTTTTTTGACGGGTTTCTTATTCTCTACCATTATCTTTTCTTCAATAGATTGATTGGGCGTTTCTTCTTCTGCTTAGGCTTGTTAGGTTTCTTGTAATCTGTCGTATAGGTCCCTGTTTTCCCGGTGACAGGATTCTTGAACTTGAAAGTTCCTCCCGGTCCCTGCTTCTTCCGTTCAGCCGCAAACTTCTTATCAAAAGCTATACGTGTTTGAGACTTACCCGTTTGCAGTTTATCTACAGGATGCGTACTAACTGTCCGTGTAGCTAGAGGCTTCGATGCAGCAGGCTTCGGGGCATTTAACCTTTGCATGGTAGCTGGCATAATTTGCTCAAATTTGGATTTAGCTACAGGTGAAGAAGCTGGACGCTGCGGTCGAACGGAGACTGGTGCATTGGAACCTGCGTTTGAGAGAGGCACAGACGGCCTGTTATCAAACTTGTTCATGTCCGCTAAAGCTCTACGAGTGTTAGCTTTCCAAGTTGCCCTGCCCATGTATCCTTTCTTTGGATTGTCTCCTCCAAGTTCAGGAGACCCCATCGGATTAGCTTTTAAATACCTCTGCGATTTTCGTAGAGCATACATCTCGGCCTTGTCTAGCTGACTGCCAAGATACCCTACCGCAGTGATAGCGCCTGCCTGAATACCTCGACCACCAATACGGCGTAGCGCACCCGGTCCTTTCGGAGTCTGGGGAGAAATTCGGTCTGCTTTGTTAGCCGTTAAGGAAGTTTTAGGTTTAGCCGGGCCTTTGCCTTTTGGTTTTCTTGGCTTGCGAGTTTTACGTTTCTGCGTAGCTCCATCAGTAGTGAACCAGTCTGTACCGCTTACGTTACCGGACGGTTTCCAAGTAGAACCGCCGCGACCTCCATATCTACTCGACATTTTGTGATAGTCCTCCAGACTCAATCATTTGTTTAGCCGCAGGACCAGCAGCACCTTTGACGCCTTCGACCATAGCGGTCTGCATCATTTGCTGTTGTTGCATTTGCTGCATGAGTTGCGCCATCTCTTGCTCAGATCGCACAAGTCCTTCAACTTCTATACCGTGTCCCGTTGCGAGACGTTTAATAAGATCACCAGTGTTAATTCTTTGAATAGATTGGGGTGACGCTCCAGTAAGCTGAATGAGATCGGAGAGAAAACTCTTCAACTTCTGGAGGTCATTGCCCCTACCCAATGCGGCGGTGCCTGTAACAATGACAGGTCTTACCGCGCCTTTTGGAAGCGTTGGTATTTGTCCCTTCGACTGCATTCGTTTGATAAGGACACTTACCAAAGGCAGTTGGAACTCGACGGAAAGGAGAGAATAAACGCCGGATAAACTCTGTTCCAATTGCTCTGCCATAAAGCGGATTTCTTCCGCTGTTACCCGGTCAGCTTTACGCTGTATTGATTCGTTGAGGAGAAAAACAAACTTCAAGCGTTCTTCTATACGCTGGACCGAATCTAGTACGACACGCATGTCGTTGTATTTGTTTGTCTGGAGAACGGCTACGTCATTAACATCACCTGTAACAACGTCACCATTGTTAGCATCAGAAAGGTCAGACTTTCTGGTTGTAGCATTTGGCCTCACTAAGAAAACGAGCTTAGAGGCAGCGGCAGCGAACTCCACCAGAGCTTGTGTCAGTGCTTCAAGACTCTTCAGATCGCCGTGTACTTCCTCGCAGAAACTTCTGCCATAGTCTTCACCATCGACACGTACCATCCGCAATGCCATCCAAGGCAGGCTATCGGCAGGGTATTCGCCGTAGCTGTCAGGCAGAATGACATCATCGATTTCTTGGTAGACCTGATACCTGTCCTCGACCCTTATAATCTTGGTGAAGAGAGGAATGGCGTCAGTGTTTGAATAGCTGTTTGATAGTTGTGCATCTACGGCAACTTGTGACTCAAGCGGAGTAGTCCCGCCCATCTCTTCCCGCGATACCATCTCTTTGACGATGATCTCTAGTATCTTACCGTCAGGATCGCGGCGGCATACGTAGTTCGTAATCGGGAATATCTTCAGTGCGCCAGTTGGCGGTAGATGTATAAGAACATTACCCGTGATGAGTAGGTGTTTCAGAGCTTCAAAGACAGATACTCGAATAGCCTGTGCTTCAATCTCATCCATCACCTCGCGCTCGATCTTCGACAAAGCTGACTCAACTTCCGCTTTAACTTGTGGATTGTTGTTGAGTTCCTGTGACGTTTCGTTGTCAGGCATCAACCTGAAGAACGGTACGTTAGGTGGGAGGAGGAGCATCAGAAGTTTTGATGCGAGATTGTTTACGCCTCTAGCACCTACCGATTGATAGGGAGTGTATAGATCGGTGCTAGAGGTAAACCCTTCTGGTGGGAGAAGTGCAGGGATTGTGAGTTCTGATACTTCTCGCGCTCTGTCTAGGTATCTTTCTCGTTTACCTTCGAGTTTGTTGTACCTAGCCGAGCAACCTAAAACCATAAAATTCCCCTGTTAAACAGTGGTGGAGGTGTTGGCTTTCTTCTTGGTGCCGGGAATGCTTAAAGCGCCCGTTCCTACATCAAGCCCACCTTCGTTAATCGTTCCGGTGTCCTGCTGTACTTCATCCGCTGACGCCACTACCGTTTCTTCACCTTCAGGTGTACGAGTTTTAAGGATAGGCGCTGGTTCAGGAGCTTCTTTCTCGACAATCATGGGCTGTGCCGCAGGTGCCGCAGGTGCTGACATGCACATTTATTCTGTCCTCTCTTGTAAATGGAGTACCCAATCAACCACAGATCGCTGACCAGCCCTGTAATAGAAGTCTTTCAACTCTTCATGATATTTTGGAGAGACGTTTGGAAAGGCTTTGTCTAATAGCTCTATGAGTTCGTCTACGTTATCGGGTAACGCTTCTAATTCCGAAGCCGACTTCGGATTTATCGATATGTTCACTGACATAAAATTAAATTGGTTTCCTTAATTGGTCCCTTATACGTTACACACTCCACCGTGACCGCTGATTTCGCAGATATCATGCGTTTCAATCGACTCTTCAAACTCTTCTCCGAGCTTATCAATTGCTTCTGAATAACTGCACTGAGTCAAAGGTTGTCCACCTCTGGCACCGTCTGGATAGCACGTAAATCCACGCAGTCCGTGGGCATACTTTGCCAAAGTGTTTGCAAAAGGCTTTACCGTATCAGGGTTGTTTAGTTTTGTTCCCCATTTCGGCAGATTGATTGTCGAACTAATCGACATATCCACGTACTTCTGAACATCGAACTGAAACTTGATCCTGCGCTCGTAGTCTTCTGCGAGATTAAGTGCGGACTCAATATCGTCAGGCTTAACATCGTATAGTTCCACCATTTCTTGTGCGGTGGAATCAATGACGTATTGGTAGTGCCACCTTTTGTTTCCTTTAAGATACCGACGTTTGTAGGCAACGGCGAAAATAGGTTCGATACCGGAGGAAGTTCCGCCGACGATAGCTATCGAACCCGTGGGAGCAATGGCGCGATTGGCAACAGGGCGGCTAATAGAAAGAGAGTCAGCAAAAGAACGACTAACAGTATCAGATACGCCTTGGTAAATCCCCAACCATCTATGAAGTTTCGGTGTAACTTCGTACTTTTCATTTCTTTTAATGAGCCACTCATGTAGTCCCATAAGTCCAAGTCCGAGCCGCCTATTTTTCTCTCTGACTTCATATACTTTCTGATACGGCAGTTCTGCGCGAAGGGTGCCGCAAATAAGGAACTTTGTAGCCAACTCCGTAATAGTTCGTAGTTCAGCAAGGTTATCTATTCTCCCAAGGTTTATACTTCCTAAATTGCAGACATCGCTGTCATCGGCGCTGGTAACTTCAGTACAAGCGTTCCTTGCTGTCTCGTCCTCTTTATCGAAGAAGTTGAAACTGAAACCGGGTTCTGCTGTACGCAGGGCTTGCTCGACGTTCTTAACGAATACGTCTCCAAGCTCTCCCGTGTTCCAATACTGCATTAGCCATTCGGTGTCGTAGTTGACCGAGATGTTTGTGTGATCCAATGGACACTTAAAG
The DNA here is from genome assembly GCA_002708765.1 of Gammaproteobacteria bacterium. Taxonomy (GTDB): domain Bacteria; phylum Pseudomonadota; class Gammaproteobacteria; order Pseudomonadales; family Azotimanducaceae; genus UBA9659. Next base: position 20,354 of record PAPD01000016.1, read on the forward strand.
TTGAAGTCCTGTTCCTTCGCCTGTGCCATTGTGATGTTACCGACAGGCATGTCGTCCCAGTTCTTTGCAACAAGGAAGTCCTCGATGTCACCATGCTTATGGTTAAGGCTGGCATAGATAGCGGATCGTCGTGACCCGCCTTGCATTACAGATCCCCCAATGTGATCGACAAACTTCATAGCTGGCAGGGGTCCGCTCGCCATACCCCCAGTAGACTTCAGCGGAGTACCACTAGAACGATACACCGAATAGTCGTTGCCAATGCCACCCCCTGTCATCAGACAGGAGGCAGCTTTCCAAGCAAGGTTAGACCATGACTCACGGGTATCTTCAGAAGACTTTAACAGGTAGCAGTTGTTGAAGAACTTCTTGTCGCGACCAGCGTAGTAGAGATACCTACCACCGGGGATAAACTTGAGGGCAGCAATGGCTTCGGTGAGTGTTTCTTTCTCGTCTGCCGTCAGGTGTTCCTGACAAACATCCTCGACCAGCGTCTTAGCTAGTTCACTGAATGTCTCTGCACCGTCATGCCGATACTTGTGGTTGAAGATGTCCTCCGCAAACTTTGAGCGGAACATTGGATTGGTATTCGATCTAAACACTCAAAGCTCCCGTAAATTATCTGCAAGTTGTTCAAGGGATTTCTCCATCCCCGATAGACAGAGCCGTAAATCTTTACGCTGTTTCCAAGAGGGGTGGTGGTTACGATACATGGTGACGAGAGTTGCGGAGATGGATCGAGCAAGTGAAGAAAAATGATTCTGACAATCTTCAAAGGACTCTGCCAAAGGTATAGGGCTCTTAGACAACGGGTTCTCCTTTGATGTCTTTGATACGCATGTCGATATATTCCTTGGCTTTCTCTAGGTCTTTGACTTCATCTTCCCAAGTCGATCCTTTGTACCCAGCCCTCATCGCATACTTGACGATGTTGCCTCTCCAAAACTCCACTTCATTTGTAAGAATGAACTCGATGGGTTGCACCTTCCATCTTGCGTAGTGGCGAGGTGCGCTGATCTCATCGAAGAGTTCGTTCTGCTCTGCGATACCTGACGTATTGTACATTGCTTCTTCCGCTGCCTGCTGCATTTGCACACTTATTGAGTTGGAGGTTGCCATAGGTTCACCGTGTTCGTTTTCATGTTGTAGTCATTTGCTTTGAGCAGGTATGCAAGTCGTGCATTTTCGAGAGCGTCATCCTCGTTGAGACCTGCCTTCTCGTAAGCACCCACGGTCTTCTCCCACATCCAATAGTCGTTAGATGTGCTGCCATCAGGACGGTATCCTCCAAAAGGTGTAAGAAGCCGCTCTGCTTTTACCGGACCAATGCCGGGACAACCTTTATAGTTATCTGAGCTATCACCCATCAAAATCTGCATATAGAACCATCGTGTACATTCGTCTGGTTCCCGCTTGACCAGATCACCATCGACAAAATGATAGCCCGGTACTTGTAGTAGGTCTTTGTCAGGTGAGACGACTATCGTGTCTTCATCTGCCAGCATCGAGATAACATCATCAGCTTCGAGTGCTGGTATAACTCTCGTATCGTAGGTCTCGCGCAGGTGGTCTCTCGCTGCGTTCAGACACAGAGGTTTACGCTGTGACTTACGATTAGCTTTGTAGTCAGAGCTTATGTTCTTACGAAAGTTCTCCCTGTCGGTTAGGGCGACGATCATTCCGTCTGCTTCCGTCTCTTCCATTAACCAGCCGAGATAGTTGTCTATCTCTGCGTTCACTTCTTTGGCATCGCTGTGCAATGTCCAGAAGTCTTCGTACCATTCTATAGGTTCTTCAAATGCCGCCGCTGTACGGTAGGCAACAATGTCTCCATCAACTAACAGTCTCAACTGTCTCTCCTGTCTAAATGTTCGTAATGGGTTTTCTTCTGAGAACTGAGAAAGTCTTTGACTTCCACAGATTTCGTACCCCTCCACGCAATCAGTGCGAGGGCTTGGACATGCTTTTCTTTGAGGTGGTTCAGTAGCGTTTCACAGAGAACGATTGCTCGATCCCCGTAAACAGCCCATGTCCAGCTTGCTCTGGAATTGCCTTTGGCTTTTCCGTGAGTTGTGATCGAACCACCAAACTGATCTTGAATGCTACATAGTATGTCATAGTTGCAGCTATTCACTTTGACGCAGACGGTATGCCTCTTCGTAATAAAGCAACCTTCCCCGTCGAGGTATCCAGCTAACCACTCAAGGCTAATGTGTTTCGGACCAGTTCCTTCCGATACGATATTCAGCATCGAGGGGTGTTCTAATACCGAAGTAGTCTCCTGCTTTTTTAATAGATCGTACTGCGAGTTCACCGAATAATTCTCCTGCATCTTCATCACATTCCCACTGGACTTCATCATGAACCCACGCCACCTGTCGGCAGCGGTCACGCAGACCTTGGATGTGAACTTCTTTATTGATTTCGATAAGCCAGCGTTTGCAGATCAGAGCGCCAGCGGATTGAATAATGAGGTTGGGAGAACTGTGAGGGCTACGAACCTTCAACAGTCTGCCATCGAGACCAGTTAGATATCCTTGGTCTTCTGCCTTCTGTTTAACTTTGGTTATGAAGGAGTCGAGGGCTGGCAATTCCTTGAAGAAACGCTTCTTCAATTTAGCCCCGGTTGCCCTCGTACCTCCAACTATCTGCCCCAGCTTCTCAGCACCTGCCGAAAAGATCAGAGCATAGATAAATGTCTTGGCTTGATCGCGTGTTTCTAACCCAGCCTTCTGCTGATTAAAGGTGTGAATATCACCTTCGAGTATGGCTTTGGCATACGCACCTTTATCGATTGGATGCATAAAGTGGGCGAGGACACGTAGCTCAAGACCTGATACGTCAGAGCCAACGAGTACCTTACCCTCTGGAACCGTGAACAACTCTCGACACTCTTTGCCGAAAGGCACACGGCAGCTAGGTATCTGAGCCATGTTGGGGTTCCGGTGTGTAGCTCTGCCTGTTACAGCACCATTAACCAGAACCCTGCCATGTATGCGGTTATCTCCTTTCACATTCGATAACCAAGCCTGCCGACCTTCACTCAAAGCTGCGATACGTTTGGCTACAAGAAAGTAATCAGCCAGCTTCTTGGCTTCGGGGTAGTTCAACGACTGAAGTATGGTCTCATCGATCTTCGGTTGACCGTTTGGCGTATGCTCCTTCGGCTTCCAACGATACTTGTGCTTCAGTCTGTTTGCTATGTGGTGACGAGACTGCGGGTTGAAGGTCACTGTCGTTACCTTCTCCGTCATCTCCCCCTTCACGTACCCGTACTTTGAGTTTGTTGCCTTCGGCATGAACGGTGTACGTACTTCGTATGGCGGGAATATCTCTTGGAGTTCTTTCTCCAGTTTCTCTCGCTGTTCTTCGAGAGATGTTGCGAGATTCCATGCCTTGTCTTTGTCGAACAGAAAACCGTGATGCTCTTGCGCGGAGCATATTCGATGCACGGCGTGTTCGAGCGCGATACTTTTTTTTGAGAACTTCTTAGAAGCTAAGTAATCGTGGAGTGCGTGAGTGACATGCACATCTTGCACGGCATACTCCAGCATCTCTTCGGTGAGAATATCCCACGGTCCTTCAAAGTCTCCTTTCAATTTATCAAGCCGAAGACCCCATGCCTTGAGGCTATGGGAACCGTTGAGCCGGGGAGGTAAATCTTTCTTGTCGAAGTCTCGACGCGATATGTCTGGAGCTACTAGCCTAGCCCACACCAAGGTATCTAATACCGAAGCTGACTTCGGTTTAAAGTCAGGTTCAAACTTCTGTATGACAGGTATGTCGAAGTCGATAATGTTGTGACCGATAATCTCATCGGCTTCCAACAGAACAGGCAGAGCGTCACGCCAGTTAGATGTATAGGTCGTGATGTTGTCGTCTGCTTTATCGATGTCCTTGGTAATCAAACAGTGAATGACATCAGGGTCGAGACCGTTTGTTTCAATATCAAAGACAAGCCTAATGGACTGTCTCCAAAACTAACTCGATGTTGTCTACCTCTTCATGATAGACGGCTAGGTCATTCAAGAGGTCTTCGACAACATCTTTCGTTTCGCTATCGAATAGATGGATTTCGATAATGTCTGTTGGATTATCGATAGCATCTTGCACCGCAGCGAACACGGTGTGGTATGCGTCTCTTACTTCAGCAGTGAAGTCGGACGCTTTGATGTCTGCATCAAAAATCATTTGATGTTTCTCCTTCTTCTTCATAACTACATTCTCGTAACTGTGTCGTGGATGGATCGAATTGAATACGACAAGCCACACCTGTATCTCCGCTGAAGCGGTTCTTCAGGACACGTACAACACTGATGTTCTGTTCATCGGATAGGTCTCGTTCGATGCCCAGTACGCTGTCTGATAACTGGCTAATGGAATGACTGCCTCTCAAGGCAGAGAGACTTAACTCCATTCCGTTTTCGTATCCTTTATTGCCGTCAGGTCTTCGGAGGTGTGAGACGAGAATTAAACCAATGTTCGTCTCCTCAACCAGAGATCGAAGAGTGGTCATAGTCTGGTCAATCAGCCGCCGCTCATCGCCATCAGCAAACGCTGACGACATGATGGACAGGTGATCGAGGACAACCCAATGCACATCGCAGGCTTTCGCCATGAACCTGATACGATTGATTAGGTTCTGACTGTCGATACTACCGAAGTGGTCGTAGCAGTAGAGACCTTTGAGTTCATGATAGACCTGCATTCGCTCTGTCTGCTCATCGTCCGACAAGTCAGACCAGTCACGGGTGTCCGTATGGATTGCTTTGCCCAGCCGCAGAGACATCAGTCCCTCGACTGTGCGCTGCACACTCTCTTCGAGGGCTATGTATCCAACCTTCTCTCCATCTCTCAGAAGAGTGTCGGTCACTTGCCGACAGAATTGAGACTTACCCACACCCGTACCAGCACAGACAGTTACGAGTTCGCCTCGACGCAAGCCATGCGTCTTATCTGTCAGGCCATCGAAGGGGTAGGGCTTGCTCTCTTTATTCTTCGGTCGCCTGATGTATTCCAGAAGACCAGCGTGATCGACAATACCGTCAGGGTGATAGGGTCGAGCACCCCATAAGGCATCGACTAGCTCACTCTCTTTATTGCCTTGCAGCATGTCGCTCGCGTCCTTACTTGGCAGCGTTACGATGTACGCCTTGCCGGGTGTAAAAAGTTGAGCAACCTTCTTGGCTTTCTCTTTGCCAAGCTCATCGTTATCGAAGCAGATGTTAATCCGCTCGAACTTCTCTAACCATTCCAAGCTACGCTTACATGATTTCTCTGCGTTAGCTATGCCATTAGGAATGGAGACGACTGCATATTTGTTATGACCGAATACCTGACTGATGGTCAGTGCATCGATCTCACCTTCTGTGACAGTCACCATCTTCCCGCCTTCTCTCCACAGCCACTGTCCGTAGAGTTCTGTTTGTTGCGGGTATCCTTTCCAAGAAAACTTCTTGTCGGGTGTCCGTAGTTTTTGAGCGACCAGATTCTTCTGATCGTCAAAGTAGTTTGCTATATGGACGGTCTTCTCTCCGTCCTTACCAATCTCGTAATTAAACAAGCTCGCGGTATCTGATGTGATACGTCGAGAGTTTAACGGTTTAGACTTTCCTCTAATCATTTCTGTTTTGATCTCTCCTTGAGGTTGGTCAGGGTGTTCGTAGTATTTGCATCCAAAACAAAAGCCGTGACCGTCAGAGTAGCGAGCGAGATTATCTTTGCTGCCACAATGCGGACACGGCTCATGCTGAAGGAACTCGGAGTCTGGTCTATATTCTGTTTTCATCTCTCCATTTCTGTACGTCGAAGCACGGGCAGTCCTTCTTCGATAGCTCGTTGTGTCCAACGATCTCGACGCCGGGGTACTGCTCGACTAAATCTTCGAGGAGTTCACGGAGAATATCCCACTGGATATCGGTGTAGTTGTCGGCGCTCTTACCATTTGGATCGAGACCTCCAGCCAGAGCTACACCAATCGACGTAGAGTTATGACCGTAGGCATGTGCGCCTACCTCTTCGATATCTCTACCTGTTTCAATTTCTCCGTCTCTGTTGATTAAGAAGTGATAACCAATCGTTCTGAAACCACGCTGGATATGCCACTTCTTAACGATGTCAGCATTCACTTCTTGATCGGCTCTCGTTGCCGTACAGTGAATGACAATCTTTTCAGTTTCTTTTCTTAATTGCATCCTTGATTAAATCGCTTAATGAATTGAGATCGGCATACTTGAAGCCGTGCTTCTCACACCACATGGCGTAAGTTGTTTTAGATTTTTTTGATATGCGGGTATTCGGATTCGAGAATAGAAACCGGATGTCGAGACCACCGTCTTCGGGTGAACCGTAGTGCTTACGGATCATCAGGTGTTTGGCTCGATCAGAACTATCGAACCTACCTTTAACCTCGACGTATACATTTCCGATTTGAAAGTCAGGTTTATACTTGTGGAGCTTCGCTGGCTTGAGATATTCAATCCAGTGCGGCTCATACGAAAAGGTGACTCCCAAGTTTTGCAACCCAAGAGCCACCTTTTCTTCCAAACCTGACCGAAAGGTCAGACCAAACAGCGTACTAAAAGTCTTCTTCGCTGTCCATCTCGTCTGTCGTTTCTTCTGATTCCGAAACCGACTCCTTCGATACGTCTTCGTCTCGACGGACGTATCCTTCTTCTTCGGTTTCAAAGCCAAAGCCTTCCATGCCGTTAGCACCACCACTCACAAGATCGAGAACTTGAATCGCCCTCAGTCTCATGGATATCCCTGCACCTATCGGTGCGACGTAGGGGTTAAGCCAACTCGACACTCGAAGTTTAGAACCTGACCAAACCTCTATGTTTTCCATTGGCGTACCCTGACTGTCGTAGAGGGGTATGCGTGGCTTGGCTTTAGCCTTCGACTTAAACTTAAACTGTACGGCACCAGTCGGATTGCCGTCATCGTCTTCTTCGTCTTGGTAGGGACGAGGTGCTTCCTTTACTTTCTTCTTACCTTCGNTCTTTAGATCAGACACAAGCTCATCGATCTGATCCTCGATGGTTTCGATAAAAGGTTTGGCATCCTCTTTATCTAAGACGAGAGTTACAGAGAACTCACCGTCTGCATCCCACTTATAATTAGGTTTCGTAATCCAGCACCATTTAGCAACGCCTGCTGGTGAGGTGTATTGTAATCCTCTTTTCAAAATAGGTTCTCCGAATAGGTAATTCCGAAGCTAACTTCGGTTTTATGAGAAGAAGTGATCTGACTTCAGAACACTTTCGATATTAAAATCCCCTCGCTTCGGTACGTCTGGTAAACGATCATGAAACTTAGAAGAAAGAAGGGGTTTAAGATGGTCCCTAATTGCCTGTAGGTGATCGGTGTCACGATACAGTTCGACAAACGCCTCACGGGTACACTGACTGAGTATCGGAGTATCAACGGCAGTGGTTCCGTAGCTGTCGTGGATCATACAGAACGCCTGCACACCCTGATCCATCGCCTTGTTCATCGTCATGTACATGGCACTGGCATCAAGTGAGTGAATGAAGTTCGCAGCGATACCGTTGACCATCGCATGACGGTCATAGCGGTACTTCGTAGACACATTCAAGGAAAGTCGAATCGAGTCACCAAGCAGGCGCATCTTCACCCGACTAGGCTTCATGTCGTGGTAAGCCTGTCGAACGTACATGCCTGTCGGTGTGATCCAAGAGATCGGTATGCCGTGTTGAAGACAGACACTGGTCAGGTCTTGCAGGTATTTCATACCCACCATAGCACTTCCGACAGTCTGCTTGATCGATGCCCATATCTCATTCGTCAACCAGATGGCTTGCTTGAAATATTTTCCACCAAAAGGCTCGGGGATTCCTTGGTCGAGACGATCAGCAATCCACTCATCGATACCATCTGTCATCGAGAATCGCTTGGCACCGTAGGATAGCGTCATCGTTGGCGTCTTTGCCAAGGCACGATCCAATCCGTAGTCCAACCAGCCTTGCGCTATCTCTTTACCTTCGAGGTCAAGCTCAACGATACGCTTCAGTCGATCTATGAGAATGTCGAGCGCCGCTACGTAGGCATCTCCCGGTTTGTCGCCGGGTGCTAGGTTCACCAACTCTGCGGCAACGGGATCGAGCAGGTTCGCTGCCCAGTGTTGTATCGAATTGCATGTCCCGTCACGCATGACCGGGAGTGTCGTATAGAATGCGCTGCCGTCACGCTTCCATCCTAGCCACTCCTTACAGAAGGCGAGGGCTGTGAAAGATTTCTTCCCAGCCTCACACCAGAACCTGTTATCGAACGGGTTGTCGCCTGCCTTACAGATTTCTTCGGAGTGCTGCTCGATCCACTCAACACGTTCATCGAGTGTGCCTTTGTCCTCTCCAAAGAGTGAAGCGCCGTAGATAGCAAGCTCTCTGGCACCCTCGTCGGTCATCGCCTTGCCTTCTGCGTCACCAAACCTCAACAGACTACGACCAAGGTCAGCGCCTTGCGGCTGAAGGTACGATGTCATTGGATATGCCCGGCCTCGAAAGTCACAGGTGTAGACAAAGTACATTTCGTCGTGGTGACAGAATTGTTGCGCGACCCTCAACGTATCGCCAACAAGGCGACGATGGCTTTTGCTTCTCGCCTTCTTGGTTCGAGCTTTCACCGCTTCATGCTTCCACAGCTTCCGCGCTTCAGCGTTGGTCTCAATGTCGTGTGGCTTCGGTGGTAAGATCACTTCGCCTTGCGCTGGCAATCGACCAAGAGTGCTTTCATTATCCCAAAGTTCTTGCACGACCTTGAGCATGTCCGCATCGACACGCCATCGAGTGTCTTGCAGAGCGTTGATCGGTCGAAGCATATCGGACAGATCGAAATTGCTCAGTTCATGTAGATACTCAGTAGAGCGTGCCTTTATGAGCGCAGGTTGTTTGATGTTTGGTGTAATGTACCCACCCGTCATGTTTTTCGACGGGTCTCGATCAGGCATCACACCACCCCAAGGACGAGGACGCACCACCATCGGCAGGTACTCGGGTTCGTTGAGACCTTGGAGGAAATCTTTGTGACTGATCCACTTCACTGCCTGTTCCGACAGTTCGATACACCACTGCTTCTTCTTCTGTGTATCCTTGCGGTAAATCTCGATCAGATCGGTATGGTCATGGATAGCCTCAAGCATACGAACGCCGACCATCGCTTTCTGTTTCTGTGTCCAAAGCCTCAAGTCTATGCCGTGTGTTGTAGCTGACTGAAATAACTTTCGACGCTTGTAGCGGTAGCCGAAACTCCGCGAGAACACATCAGCGTATGTGATTTTGTAGAGTTGCGGGTTCGCTTCCTCAAAGATACGCGCCTTGATTTCATCTTCGATCTTGCGACCAACATCAGACGCAACTTTAGTTAAACTCGTAGACTTGAAGGTTGAGTTCAGCATAGCTGACAAAGCTATACCCGCTGTGACATCTGGTTCGATCATCTGAAGCAGTTTAATTGCCTCGACCTTTCGACCAGCTTTGCCGTTCTCCATGATGTCTGTGGTCTGTTCACGTATCGAAGCGGCAATCGTATCGATGTAGTGAGCAACCATTGCACGACCTGATTTGGTCATGCTCATGTTCTCTGATTCTTTGAGTTGTTTGTTGCGCGACTTCACTCTCTCGATGCCGCGCTGTCTCGATTGCTTTTCGAGAGCAATCTGTTCGTTAAATTTTGTTCCTAAATCCAACGGTATATCCTCTGTAATGTGTCAGAGGATGGTAGCGAAGGTGTATTCGACACAGATGTTGGTATTGATAAGGTAGGTAGATCACTCTAGCGGTGGTGTATTAGGCATACAGCGGATTTGCAGTCCTCCGCATAGCCTCTCTGCCACCGGACCTTCGTTTAATATCAATAACTTAGCTGTGTTTCATACACCTTCGACAACCACCCAGTGGATGTGCGGAGGAAACTAATCCTCTACCACAAAACTCTCAAGCATATTCACACCATCTCGAATATCTCTTGAGGACATCTTAGCGTAACGCTCTGTCACTTTGATAGAGCTATGGCCTAGCCACTTCTTAATCTTAGCTAGTTCAAGCCCTCTCTGTACCAAGCGTGACGCTGTTGTGTGACGAGTAACATAGGGCGTGATCGATTTGTCACCGTCGAACACATCCCGTCTCGCTTTCTTCCACCAGTAGTAGACATGATCGTATCGCAAACCTTCAAAGAGTGTTGGCTGATTCGACCTGCGTTGTACTAACTCAACGCATCGCTTCGTCAGAGGTATCACCCTCGACTTGGCATTCTTGGTGAAGAAAGATTTGTTATTGTCACCATCTTGATCGTGTTCATCGAAGAGACAGGCTACCGTCAGATCACCAGCGGCAACGTGTTCAGGTCTTGCTACCTCCTGTTCTCCAAACCTCAAGCCTGTATCGAGGGCAAAGCGGGTGTGATCTACGAGATCGTCCCTGCCGTTGTCCTCAAAGTAGCCCAACAGCTTACGCTCCTCGTCAGGGAACAGCCACCGTAGCCTACCTTCAGGCTCTTTGAGATGTACCCACTCAGGTTTGTCTGCCATTGATACACGATCTGCTACCGAAGCTGCCTTCCACATTCGAGCAACCGCAGACATACGTCTGTTGATGGAGGAGTCTTTCAGCCCCTCTTCACGCATTGACTGCTGATACCTAGTTATGTCTGTAGCTCTGATAGCATTCAGGGGAGTAAAGCTGCCAAAAAATTCAACGGCAAACTCTCCCTTTCTCTTCAGTCTTTCCCCGTCCTTGCAGTGAGACCAGAACATATCGTAAGCAAGATCGAGCGCGTTCTTGATTGTGCAGTTATTCTGGTTCTCTCCATCGAACGGCTCATCACCCGATTTAGAGAGTTGTAACTGCCTTGCAATACGCTCGGCCTCCGCATGGCTAGACGCTATGCGCCGTGCCTCTTTGCGGTTGCCATTGATACGTGGACTAACCACTCGAACTTCGTACTTGCCATTGGCTAGTTGTTTTATACTCAATCGCTGTCTCCTTCTTGTATCAAGTCCTGTATCATCTGCTTATAACGCTCTCCTTTCTGCGTTAGCTGGACGAACTTGTGCTTCCTGTCCATTGGGTCTTCTTCAGTATCTACAAGTTCAAAGCCCGGTTCTCCTCTCCGGTGTATCCGACCTAATGCCGCACAGTTTCTTGACACACTAGCTTGTGAGATGTTTGCCATCTTTCTAATCGATGCCATGCGGCACGGACCAAACTCGCAGACAAGAAGAAACACGAGGATAGTCTGAGCTTGCATTCTCTCATCGAGAGTCTGCATAAGCTGTATTATCTTCAGAAGTTTCTTCATTTCTCTCCTTTAAACCGAAGGTAACTTCGGAATTAATTTATGCTGCCACCGAATCCGAAACTTTCGGAAGTAAATAGCCAGTGCTGCGCCGCCTTTTGATAGGTCGAATCAGTCAAGAATTGATAGGAATCAGGTTCAGCCTTCCATTCTCTCAGTATAGTGCTGAACCGCCTATTCACTTGCGACGACAAGTAGTTTCTGATGTAACTCAAACGAGGATGGAGTTTTGAAACGTCCACTCCCTCTTTCGAGAAATTTAGATCCGCTTCAACTCTTCGCTGTAAGCAGGGCAGGATAGCGTCGTGACTATGAGTCTTGTACGTTGTGTTCTCATACTCAACCAGCATTTCCTCAAGACATTCAAGATTATGCTTGTAGGATTCCCAACAAGTTATTCGTCTGTGATTCTCAAGAATGCTAAACACTAACTCTTGGGTCACACTCTCCTCTTGTAGACCCATTCTCGTTAGCTCATTTCTTGGCTTTAAATTGAGAGAATTATACCTCTTATGACACAGAGGGTTTAGATTTTCATGTGTCATTCTCGCTACGATACGACAGATACCACGATCCATCGCATAGATATCCATCAGTTCTATCGTCTCCATTTTTATCTATCCTCTCTAGGTATAATCATTTGAGAGCAGGAACCACCCTGCATCCTCACAAGTTTGTCGTGACTGTATCCATTGTCACGCAATAGATCATATGCTTCTTGCTTGGACATTCCACCAAGAACCACGGCACCCGCATCGTTAAGATGCAGGGTGCGCGTAGCTATCTTGATTTGATGTCGCAATGCCACATCGTTAGGCATTCACGTTCTCCTCAAGTAACAGTTGAGTTGGTGCATCGATATGCTCAACAGTTAAAGGTCTCGATGCCACGTAACCTTTAACTGCGTACTTGATTAACAGGTTGGCAACTGCGTGCTGTTCTAGCTGCCGCCGATCTGCAATCTCACCGATATAATTGTCGGTGTCCTCGTCAACGGTGATGTAGTACTTGAACCGTTTACTCATTGGTCTCTCCTTATTTGGCTAAGATGTGATGAAACAAATAGCGCCGGGATGTTGCCACTCGAAATACCCACCATTTTCCACCGCCCATTTTTCTAATGATGGGTGGATGTAGGGATATCCGCAGTCGTAATAGTTCGCGAAGCCATCCCCATATTCCGCGCTTATCAAAAATCGACCTTCACTATCGATAAACGCATGTGGACGGACCATAACGTCGGACCATTTCCCATTTCGATATTCATTAATTTCTATTTGTGGGAGTGAATTAATGAGGGTCTCGTAAAATTCTTGATTGCTCATCATTCTCTCCTACTGAAAGCTGCCGCTGTCTCGAAGGTCATCGAACACAGCATCAGGGATGGGTTGGTTAGGGCGTGCCGCAAAGACTGAGACATCATTGTCCCGACAGTAATCGACACGCTCTCGAAGGGAGCATCTCTCCCAGTAATCGAGGATGGCATCCCACTGCCGTTCGCTATACGTATCGTCATCTAGGCAAGGGTAGTCAGCTAATGCACAGAGGTACTCCGCTGCCTGTTCGAGGATGTCTGGATGTGCGTCTTGCCGCACGATGATGTACTCAACCCAGCCGACTGCCCAATGGTTAGCGCGGAAGTCGTACACCTTGTCACGTTGCTTCCGTATGTTTGCCAATACAGACAGGGTACGGAATATCTCCGTGTAGTTGGTGTCATCCATGATGCTACTGTCCCGGTGCCTAGCGTAGATCACGTAGTCACCGACAGGATNGGCATCCTCATNGAANGCNGCGTANTCGTCAGGTCTCTCCCAGATNTGTTTGTCTAGGATTTCNNGCACACGCTCCGGTGATAAGGTCACTCATGACGAGACCTCNAACGTGCCGTCNTTGNNAAGNANNGCTTTCTTNACGCATACACCGTCGAGATAGAAGCGGTATTCTCTCGTACCGTCAGCAAGTTTGCGGTGTGTGGTAGCGTGGTTGAGGAAGTGGTGCGAGTTACTCTTGGAGGTGCCAACACGCACCTCAACATCNCCTGTTTCCCGTACTCCGTAGCTCTTGTCACTCTTGTAAGTACAAGCCGTGACTCTATTCCATATAGGCCATGAACCCATTGTTACTCTCCTGTCAGGTTTGGAATAAAACCGAAGTCACCTTCGGAATTAGTGTTAGGCTGTATTAGTTCAGCCAAGTGTAGATTATAGCAGCAAGGATCGAACCCGCAATAGGTCCGACGATGAACACGGTACATGCATCGAGAACAGATGCTGCCCCCGTGCGTATGAGATGGATGGTGCAAGTGCCATGCACTATAGCCATCAGCAACATGCAGGTTGCGTGTAATACTGCCCAGTCCATTAGTCTTTCTCCGTAGGGTTGTGTATGCCTAGTCTCCGTGGCTGAAGGCTAGGCAAGGTGTTGAAGATGCCTTTGATGAACGGCACCTTGTACTTGTCGGCCTGATACGAAGGCTTGCCGTGCTTGGTATCGCCAAGGTTCATGTCAACGAAATACTCCGCGACAATCTCGTCGTCGTTGCTGATGATAGCGACGGTAATCATGCTGACCTCGCATCATCGGGCAGGTTCTCCCGATAACAGAGGACAGGACTAACAACTATCTGCATCCTCTTGTCCTCTCGCTCGACCATGCGGTCGATCCTGTGGGTTCCCGCTTCAAGCCGCTTCGCATCGGCTGGGTCCAAAACACAACGGGCGAAATAGTGTGGTAGTGTGTTAGTCATCTAAGTGTTTCTCCATTCTGCTGAGAATGTCTCGCGCCACGCCTTGCCAAGCTGGACCGTGAATAAAACCACCCTCAAATATCTTAGGGTCAGCGGCGGCAACCTGTTCGCTGTACTTTCGGACAGCTTCCAAGATGAACGCTTGAGCTAGGCCACCATGAGGACTGAAGGTCATCAGGTTCTCCATAAATTCCTTATTAGTCATGCTGACCTCGCATCGGCTATTGCATCTGCCTCGGTATCGAAGGGACCGCTGGCCTCTCCGTCAGGCAGACAGTCAGGTTGGCAAGCCCACCAGTACCAACCAGACTGATAGAGCGTGTGGTCGTCACCATGATCGGCGTTCTGCCTATTGTATTGTGCCTCCATCGGAGACACTGCGAAGACCTCGAAGCTACCGTACTCGGTGCCATCGTCGGCCATGAATTGATGGTAGCTCATGAGTGGGTGTACCCGTCTGTCTCGATGCCTAACCACATCGAACCTACCTGAACCATCAAACAACCATCGCCTCCGAGAAGGGGCGAGGCTGATGCCTTGAAAGTGTCGAAGTCTGCCTCGACTTGGTGCCTCTCATGCACTCTCCGCAATGCAGTCTCTTGTTCTTTAGTCATGACTGTATCTCCTCAAATTAAAACCGAAGTTGACTTCGGAATTAACGCTCTAAATCCGACGCAATTCCGACACCCTATAGTACCACCTCACGCCCATACTGTCAAGCAACTGGCGCGGAGATGTATTGATACTCAAGCCGACTAATCAGCCCATAATTCAGGCATAAAAAAACCCCCCAGCCAGATCGTTAAA
>PAPD01000017.1 GCA_002708765.1 Gammaproteobacteria bacterium
AGATGGGCTCTTTGGATCTTTGACTCTCTTCACTCATGACGTGGATAACTACATATTCCTGATTGACGAAATCGAAGAGGATCATGACGAGCACGGAGATGACCATGGAGACGAGCATGGGGATGAGCACGAAGGCGAGCACGGCGACGAGCTTGGCGGCCTAATACGGGCCAACTATCTCCAACAAGATGCGGAACTTAAAGGCTATGAGCTTGAGCTAGGGAAAGTATTTGACCTAGCGAGGGGTGATTTGACTGTTTCGTTTGCCAGAGATTCACTCTCAGGCGAGTTTGATGATGGTACGAATATTCCGAGAATGGTCCCCGATAGGAATATCTATTCGGTGGTTCATTCTGAACCAACCCTCGATCTTAGTTTGAGGCTTAGGGATGTTCATAAACAAACTGATATCGGTTTCAACGAGACCGTTTCTGAGGGATACGAAATGCTTGATTTTAGGGTTAGTAAAACATTCAACGTAGATCAAGGCGCGGAATTAACCCTTTCTTTGTTTGCCAATAATCTCTTAAACGAGGTAGCGAGGAATCACGCGTCTTTCGTGAAAGATCCAGTTCCGCTGCCAGGAAGAAATTATGGTATTAAGCTAAGCTTGAGTAATTTCTGAGTGCTAGGATAAATCTGGTCACGGCACTGCGGTTTGCATTTCTCTCAAATCGCAGCGCCGTTTACTTCTTCCAAGATGATAATCGTTTATACTTTTGCCTTCTTGGCCCCGTGACAAAAAAGCCACTTCATTAGCATAATTACTGAAAGAGGATAAAATCAGAGATCTCACTACAGGATCAGAGGCGCGTCATCTTGCTCGATTAACTGGTTTCATGGTAATGGGGTTGGTTACAGTGATGGGCGCCAATCTCATCGAGACTATCTATATTAGCGCACTTGGTACCAGTCAACTTGCGGCCCTTGGTTTTACTTTCCCTTTGGTTATGCTTTTGCAAAGCCTGACTATGGGCCTAGGAGTAGGCGCGTCTTCAGTAGTAGCGCGAAAGGTCGGAGCCGACGGTTCATCCCATGCAAAGGTACTTGTTACCCATAGCCTAGTAATAACGCTCTTGTTTATCGGGATTGTTATTCTGTTCTTCAGACCCAGCCTGGCCTGGATATTCGGTGTCCTTGGAGCTGAAGCAGATATAGAGTCGATGGCGGTGGAGTATATGCAAATCTGGTTTTATGGCCTGCCTTTTTTTGCTATTGCAATGGTTGGCACTTCCTTGATGCGAGCTATCGGGGACGTAGCAACGCCCGGCTACTTGATGGCTGCAGGTTCTTTTTTACAAGTGCTCTTGGGTCCTGCTCTGATTTTTGGGTTTTCTGGATTTCCCGGGTTGGGTCTAAAGGGAGCGGCATTCGCGTTTATTGTTGCTAGGACGACAACCTTTCTTCTTGTTCTTTATTTTCTGAACCGGGACAGAATGCTAGTTTTCTCGTTTGGAAATTTCTGGATATCGACCAAAGAAGTTTTTCACGTAGGATTACCGGCGATCGCTGGAAATCTGATCGGGCCAATGACAATGACAATTATTACCAGGCTGGTAGCGGGGCACGGGTCGGCAGTTGTGGCAGGTTTTAGTCTGGCCTCACGAATTGAAACCATGCTGGCAATGGTCATATGGGCGATTTCCATGAGTATCGCACCCTTCGTTGGCCAGAACTGGGGTGGCCGAAAGTTCCAGCGTGTCTGGCGAGCAGTGTCTCTTGCAAACAGCTTTGCTCTGGCCTGGGGAGCTCTTTCCTATCTGTTGTTGTTGTTTGCCGGGCCTTTCATTGTTTATAAATTGACTGACGATCTTGTTGTTGCCGAGGCCGCTTCGATCTACCTTTTAATAGTTCCTGCCGGGATGGGATTGATGGGAATCACTGCAAACGCCAGCAATAGCTTTAACGCTTTGGGACAGCCTTTACCGCCTTTGCTGATGTCTGTGACCCAGATGGTTGTTCTGACTGTTCCTTTGTCAATTCTCGGTAATTTCCTGATCGGTTTTCCTGGAATATTTCTTGGTGGGCTTGTCGCGATTATTATCTCAGCTACAATTATGTACTTCTGGCTCCGGCGAAATTTACGAGTTGGAGAGAGAGCACTTTTATCTAGCTGACAATCCACTGAGTCATCGCGAAGAAAGAAGGGGGAGAGATTCCCCCCCTTTTTTTATTTCCAGATTTATAACTCAGTCCTCAGCGTTCGGTGCCATCCAGATACCGGCAATAAGAGAAAATGGAATTACTGCCCAAAAAACCATGCTCACAGGATCTGCTGGGAGTAACGAGGGGTCGGCGTACCCTGACGCACCTGTTCTGGTCACGAAGGCCTGTCCTGCACCGCTTATTTCTTCAAGTTGAGACATGCTGAAGGCCCAGTTATTAATGGTCGAAGAGATATTTCCCCATACTCCTAGATTGAAAAAAATGACGCAGCTAGAAACCACTGTCGAGAGGATTTTTTGAATTAGATTCGAACCTCTATCATGTGCGATATTGACGCCCCTGAACATCATCCATAAAAGAAAAATATTCACTGCCATGAATATTGCGTTGTTGGTCATCAGGCCAGTGTAAAGCTCTACAATTTGATACTCGTTCATTTCATTCTCCCTTTGTCCTTAAAAACCTGTGGTTAACTAGAATATCCGTTGTGTATCTTAGATAATTTAAAGCGTTATTCC
Organism: Gammaproteobacteria bacterium; assembly: GCA_002708765.1. Lineage (GTDB taxonomy): Bacteria > Pseudomonadota > Gammaproteobacteria > Pseudomonadales > Azotimanducaceae > UBA9659. The sequence goes on from PAPD01000017.1 coordinate 2,685, forward strand.
TAATGAAACAAACAGATTCCAGCGTGATGAAGGTACAGAATTTGTGCTGAGAAAACTTTAAACAATCAGACATATGAAAGAAAATTGTTAGTAAATCTTCTTCCTCTTTAGCTACGTTATTTGTTTTTTTCTTTGTTTGTCAGACCGGATGCAGAAGAAAGCCAATCTCTGATGGCTATGATTATAAAAAGGAGCTTCGCTTACATCTGTCAAAAATTTCTTTAGCTCTTTCGTATGGATCGGAAAATTGTTCTCGAAGGGCTAGAGATCTAATTTCCAGGCTAATGTCTTTGTCAGACCGGCAGATTTGTGTGATATGTGAAGCGAGAGCTTCCCCTTCGCCAAGGCAACATCTGCTGTCGACCGCCGCTTCTATGTATTCTGTCCCGGTTTTTGTAGCAGAGTCCTGCCAGAAGTCACAGCCTTGTATGTAAGGAAAAAGAGAGGTTTCGAGGTTGGGCATATGATCTCCCGAACGATTCAGATGCATCAGATCGATTAGAATTCCTGCCGAAGGGTGGTCAACAGAAACAACAAATTGTTTTGCCTCTGCTAGCGATTTAATGCTGGTGAATTCTCCGAATTCTATACAGATTTTGATGCCATCCCCTGCCCGTTCGCACATATCTCTGAATTGCGATATCGAGGCTTCGTAGTCCCGGTGTCTCGAAACAACAAGGACATTCCGGGCACCTAGCTCTAATCCCGCATCGACTATGAGTTTGTGATTTTCCTTTGCTAGATCAGTTTCTTCTAGCCACGCCGCTTCGACGTCAATTAGTTTAATCCCCGTATCGTAAAGAGAGCATTCGGTTTTTTTCAGTGCTTCATTGTCCCAAGTCGTTTTCGGGTCTATCCACATCCCTGATGAAAGAAATCCTGCAGAATGCGCGATTCTAGGAATGTCCCAGGGAGCAGCATCTGGAACACACCCGGCAGCTAGCGCCCAAAGAGGTTCAGACATGAATATTTCCTTTCTCACTGTTTATTTAAATGTATTATCGTAGGCGCCGGTCTACAACAATTAGTTTTGTTTTCTTGAAAAAGACTGCTCGAATGATCGAGTGAATTTCTGATCTGATTCTCTGATTGCGGTAGTCACAAACCACGCAGAATGGTTAAATGATTATGTAGTAACCATTTGGCGTCACTTCATATGAGCGCACACCATCATTATAGCCATTCACCAGAAAGTGACCGAGGGCTATGGATTGCCGTAGGCATTAATATTTCACTGACTTTTACCCAGGTAATCGGCGGAATTATCTCGGGTAGCCTTTCACTGGTTGCTGACGCCTTGCACAACCTTAGTGATGCGGCTTCTTTGGGGATTGCATTGTTTGCTCGAACTATAGGCCGTAAACCAGCGGACAACCAAAAAAGTTTTGGTTACCAGCGAGCTGAGGTGATAGCTGCACTAATCAATCTGACACTTTTATTGGTTGTCAGTCTTTATTTGGTCTATGAAGCTGTCTGGAGGTTAATAGAACCGCAAGCTGTTGCGGGGTGGATAGTTGTTTTCGTAGCCGGGGGTGCTCTTGTAGTGGATATGGTTACCGCACTGATTACCTTCAGGGTGTCAGCGAATAGCATGAATATGAAGGCAGCGTTTTTGCACAACCTCTCAGACGCTTTAGCTTCGTTAGGTGTAATTGTCGCCGGGTTTTTGATCATTTTTTACCAGTGGTATTGGGTAGATACATTAATAGCATTTCTGATCGCGGGATTTGTTTTCTGGCAAGCGCTAAAAATGCTCCCTGAAACGATTCATCTTCTGATGGAAGGTACGCCGTCGAATTTGTCTTCCGTGGACATTAAATCCGCTATGGAATCGATTCAGGGCGTTGAAGAGATCCATCACCTTCATATCTGGAATATCGATGAAAATAGAATTGCTCTGGAGGCACATGTGGTTGTGACGTCGGATGAATTGAAAGAAGCAGAGTTGATAAAAATCTCGTTAAAAAAATCCTTGAAGCAACGGTTCAATATCACGCATTCAACACTCGAATTCGAGCACCGGCTTGAGAAAAATTGTTAAAGAGAAGAGTTCGGAGATGAAAGCATATTGGAGTCTCACGAGCCTAGAAATAAATTATGAGCCTTAAGATATATACGGGTTTGCCTGCGTCCGGGAAAACCAGTGCCATTATTTCCGAAATGGACGGTCGTCGCGCCGCCGGGGATACAGTTGTGCTGGTTCTTTCTAACGAGCATGAAGAGCTGACTCGAAGACCCAATGTCCGGGCGGGTGGTTTAATGGGATGTCGCGACAAAACCAAAAAGTTTCCGATCGACTATGTAATAGGAACTCAGGAGGCAAGTGAAATGTTAGAGCTTGCTGAGTCCGGTTCTCTTATAGTGTTCGATGAAGCTCAGTACTTCGGTCCTCAAATCGCAAAATCTTGGATGAATGCATCGGGTCGCGGTGTCGATGTTATCGTTGGCACTCCTTCTGTTAGGCAACTGGAAGCTCTTGAAGGAGTTGATTACCAGCATCGGAAAATGGAGGTGTTTTGTCGTTGCGGGAAGCGAGAAGCCACGCAGGTAATGTATGGTAAGGATCTTGTCTATCCGCTCCACCTTTGCAATCGGTGTTATGATGTCCAGATGAGAATCGAAGAGGAACAATTGCTTGATATCGTTAAGTCATCGGAGCCTTTCCCCGGAGAACGTCACACTTATCAGCCCTTATATGGTATCGATATGTCGCTCTGGAAACTTGTTCGAAACGATTGTCCAGCCAGATTGAATATTATCCTTGATGCGGTCAGTCGTGCCGGGTTTGTCCAAGAAAAATTAAATGATGCCGTTAAACAGCCAAGTTTCATAGATCTCGGTTGTTGTTCGGGATTTTTTTCCCATGCCATGGCAGAGCAGGGTTTCTTGTCGGCAGGGGTGGACGTTAGTAAAGATTTCATTTCCTGGGCCACCCAGGCAGCTTACCTAAAGGGCCAGGCTGTCAAATACGAAAGCCAGGATGTTCTCGAGTATCTTCAAGGCACCGAGAAAACGTTTGATGTGACCAGCACTTTTGCGACAATTCAGTGGGTCATGGACCAAAAAGGATATAACGCGGGAATTGAATGCTTCGAGAAAATTTTTGCTAAAACTAAGTCGATATGCGTTATTGAAATGGGATACACCGACGAAGATATTTATAAAAAGAAGATTCAGGATCGTCCTGTCGAAATAGACAAGCACTGGGTATTAAAGTTAATGAAGTCCTCAGGCAATTTCGCGAGTATTGAATTCCATCCTGCCGGAGAAGCGGGTATCTGGAGGGACATCTTCGTGGGGTTCAAGCAGGAACCAAGTAGTCCCGGTGGATTGAACTCGTGGTTCAAGGTTTTATCGCTTCCGTCACTGCAACCGTTAGTCTTGAAAATCAGAAAAATTTCGAGAGCAATAGCCAGGCGAGCGGGTATAACAATAGGGGCAGACTCGCAAGATTTATTCGACCGCATTCCTGTCATTGGAGCCACACAAATATCCGCAGCAAAAGGTTACTGGGCTGATAACTGGGTGGCGCCTAGCTTTCAGGTTGCGTTGAGTAGTGATCGAGATCTGTCTCGAGTCGAACTGGAAGGCTGGAGACCAGAAGGCTGGGACCAGTCTACAATTACCCTTTATTTTTCAGGAGAAAAAATATGTTCTGAAACAGTTGGTTCAGGCCTGTTTTCTCTTCAAGCGGAAATTAGCGTTGACGGTAAGGACCAGTTGTATCTAGAGATATCGAATAGCTATGGATTTACTCCGGAGGATGATTCAAGAGAGCTTAGTTTTGTTCTCAGAAAGCTGGCTTTTAGCTGATTATGGAAACGAGTCGCTAGAAATCTTCTTTTGCGAAAATTCTCCCTCGACTAATCACATGAGATATACTCTTGGTGTTTGAGATATTGTTCATCGGATTTCTATCTAGAAGAACCATGTCAGCTCTTTTTCCCACGTCAATGGATCCCAGTTCCTCTAATAGAGAAAAATATCTTGCGGGTGCTACAGTGGCGGCCGCGATGGCTTCCAGAGGCGTTAAGCCGGCCCTGACAAGCATTTCTAGTTCTGCGTGCAAAGAATATCCTGGGATCGCTAAAGCCAGAGGGGTATCAGTGCCTGCACCAATAGGTATTTGCTTTTCTTTCATCAGCCCAACAAGAAATAAACTCCATTCAGCAAACTTCTGATTGAGATAGGATAATACTATTTCGTCATCTATGTGCTTTTGCCAGTTTTTTTGTGTTTGAGCAGGCAGTTTGGAGAACGCTTCTGCCCAATCAGAACGATTGTATGCCAGATCTACTAGTCCGCTATTAAGTCTCAGAGTTGGAACCTGTAGCGTGTCAGAAATTGCTTCCAGCGTTTTCGCGCACTCTGTGGGACTATAATTCTCTATTGCAGGAAGCCTCAATAAATTATGGATCATGGTTCGCAGTGCAAAGCCCGAAAGCCCGTTCTCGTTTTTTAAAAGAGCCCTTCGTTCGGTAAGTAAATCTTCATTATTTTTGGCGCAGTCCAATTCGATATTTCTTAAATGTTCCATAGAATCCACATGCTTACCCGCAACTCTGGCTCGCATGGATAAGGGAACGTGAGCGGCGATAGGCAGTTTGTGCTCTCGGGCCGTCTTTACCAATGCATAAAAAACGTCGGGACTCACTAATTCGTATATCTTTATGAAATCAACCCCTTGGGATTCAAGGAGTTCTACACTTTGTCTTGCCGTTTTTGGATCACTGTTTTTCACTGCTCGTTCATAAACAATGGTGTTTCCGTCCAATAGAGGTCCTGAAATGAATACTCTGGGCGCGATAGATCCTTTGGCTCGCATCTTTTTGACTGCGGGAAGCATCTTCTCAATTGCTCCCCCCGTATCTCGCACACTGGTTACTCCGAATGAAAGAAATAGGCTAGGCATTTTCTCTTTTAGATATTCGTCATCAGTATTAGTCAGGTGCACGTGAAGGTCCCATAATCCCGGGATTAGAAATTTTCCCGTTCCGTCTAGTACTGAAGCTATTTCGGGGATTCCGGAATATTTTCTAATGCTAGTAATAGAGTCTTCCCGGAACACTACCGTCTGATTTTTCCGGATTCCGTTTAGTGCATCCACCAGAGTGACATTTACTATTGCGGTGCTCTCGGAAGAAGCTGAGTGAGAAATGTTAGATTGCCAGCACATAAATAGAGCTAGAATAAGAACCGTTCTGCGTGGCATAGAAGCGAACCTCTGTTCCCGGGGCTTTCGGTGAAAAAGTATTTTAGCACTAGCCATGTTAAAAAATAACGCATGTGCGGGAGGTCTATCTCTCATAAACCATGTTTTCGCGTGAACTGGGGAATTTTGATCGGCGGAATTATTTCTATCGCGAGGTGTTATGATTGGGAGGTACGTTTTAGTGGAGAAAAGCGATGCGAGTCATTAACGTACTGGCTGTTTTTATTCCGGTATTTCTCTCCTCCTGCTCGCATACTGAGAGCCAGGAACGACTGAATTTTGTGACTTCCTTGTTCACCGGGGTCGAGCAGTTTGAAAATTTCGATAGAGTTGTGGATTTTTTCCCGACTAAAGAGTTATCTGCTTCTCCAGATCCTTTGGTCTTTAAGCAGGGAAAAAAAATAGACTTGCCTCTCTGGTTTGAGTTCCAAGGCAATAGAATCGACGTTAAACAATACCTCTTACGCACTGACACCTCGGCTTTACTGATATTGAGAGACGGAAAGATCGTATACGAAAATTACTGGCTAACAGGAGGAAAGGAAAAGAACTGGTTATCCATGTCTGTAGCGAAGAGTTTTATTTCGGCTCTGATTGGTATTGCTGTGGATGAGGGTTTCGTCGAAAGCATCCAGGATGCTGTGACAGATTACGTTCCCCAATTAAGAGGTTCCTCATACGATGGAGTTCGGATCAAAGATATATTGAACATGTCTTCTGGCGCAAGTTGGAATGAGAATTACAGCGACTCCGAGTCAGATATCATGCGCTCGGCAAGAATTCTAGCAAGCGGTGGTTCGTTAGATGATTTTTCAGCAAGTCTGGAAAAAGATTTTGTTCCGGGCACCTTTAACCGTTACAACTCCACCGATACCCAGGTCCTTGGCATGTTGTTGAGAGAGACAACAGGAACATCTGTAACTGCTTACATGAAGAAAAAGTTTTGGGATCCCATCGGCGCTCAGGATAGCGGGTACTGGATACTGGATTCCGAAGAAATGGAAATGGTTTATGCGGGATTTAATGCAACCGCAAGAGATTATGCAAAGCTTGGAGAGCTATATAGGCTCGAAGGCAAACTAAATGGAAGACAGATTATTTCCGGCAGTTGGGTTCGGGCTTCGCTAACACCAGACCAACCCCACCTCATGCCGGGAGATAATCCTCTATCTGACTTTCCAATGGGATATGGATATCAGTGGTGGATTCCCGATGCGAGCGGAGATTTTACGGCGATAGGTGTTTATAACCAGTTTATATATGTGTCTCCGAAATCTGGTATGGTTGCAGTTAAACTATCTGCTAACAGTGTTTATGGATTAGATGATGAAGTGAGCACGTTAAGTGAGCTTGAAGGAGTCGGATTTTTCAAGGCCTTAGCGTTTGAGCTAAGAACCAAAAGACAAGGGCGATGATGTTAAAAACGGGCATAGTTATTTTCTTCGGGATTCATCTGATCCCTTTTTTTGAAAAACCCAGATCCCTATTTCAGAACCTGTTAGGCGAGAATCTTTACAAGGGCATATATTCTCTTATCAGTTTGGTCGGGTTGCTGCTAATAGTTTATGGTTATGAAAGTGATTCAAGGAGTCTTTATTCGGCTGTAGCGGAGATCTACCGGTACAGCCCCTACCTGATGTTTCTTTCATTTGTGTTGCTTGTGGCGGCAAATTTTCCGACTCATATGAGGAGAGCAATAAAACATCCTATGGCGTTAGGGGTTGCGATCTGGGCATCCGTGCACCTGATGACGAATCCGGATTTGCCTTCTCTTATATTGTTCGGTTCTTTTCTAGGTTATTCCGTTTTTTCAGTCGTTATGTCTGAACTTCGTGTTCCTGGAAGAGAAGAACTTAATCCCAGACTCATTTTTGATTTTTTGTCGATCCTCTTAGGAAGTCTCGTAACATATGGAGCATTTACATTTCACGAGCATTTGTCGGGCGCGAGATTATACTTGTAACGAAATTTCAGAAGAGCATCCAGATCGGATTAGAGAATAGATGTTTGATGTGAAAACAATTCTTCCTGCAGAAGCTGATAATCAGTACCAGGGCAGTTCTATCGCGCTGTATTTTTTTGTGCTGTTTGTGGTGATCATGACCTGCAGAAGTATAGTCCATATGTTTTTTTCAGGCTTCGGGTTGCACGAAATTGCGAATCTGGTACATTTCGATGGCGAACCCGATCCGAGCCGGATCATTCATCTATTCTTTTCTTTATGGGGATTTTCCCAGCTGATCTTTTGTCTTATTTGCTGGGTAGGAATTTGGAAATATCGTTCTCTTGTTCCCGCTTTTTATATGCTCTGGATGTTGGAATGGGGAGGGAGAGCTTTTTTGTACCCAATTTTTTTTGTAAGACTTAGTGATGGTGCCTATAGTAAAGGTATTGCCCCGGGGGCTGAATTTGCTCCCCATGTCTTTCTGTGCTTAGTATTGTTCTTTCTCCTCTCTTTAAAGAGAAGAAAACCAAAACCGGTGTTGATGTCCGGAACGAAGGAAGAGAATTAACTGGAAATACTTTACTAAGATGCGTTTTTTAAGGATAACTAGTGAATGATCGACTAGATATTAAGAAATATATCCGGACTGTGGAGGATTTCCCCATACCTGGTATAAGATTTAGAGATATTACCAGTCTGGCAGAATCGCCTGTGGGATTTGCCAAGGCCTGCAAGGAGCTAATAGAACTAGCCGAGGCTTTTAATCCGGTTTCGGTTGTAAGCATAGAAAGCAGAGGTTTTATTTTTGCTGGCCCACTCGCTGTTAATCTTTCTATTCCTTTTATTCTTGCCCGGAAACCCGGGAAACTTCCTAATGATTCTTATTCAAAAAGTTTCGATCTTGAATATGGAAGTACTTCTATAGAGATTCAGAAGAATACCTTCATTTCTAATAATGATAGGGTAGTTATTGTCGATGATCTGATTGCAACCGGCGGAACAGCGATTGCGTGCTGTGAAATCCTGGTTGAAAATTTCGGTATTGAAAAATCAAATATTCTGTTCCTAGGAGTAATCGACCTCCCTGATTTGGGTGGTAGTCAGCGGATAAAAGATGCCGGACATAATATCGAAGTTCTTGTTTCTTATTAATTAAACTTAAGGTTGTTGATTATGGATAATCCTGATCCATATCTGGTTTTAGTAAGACATGGCCAGAGTGAATGGAATGAAAAAAACCTGTTTACCGGTTGGAAGAATCCTCCTTTGACAGAAAAAGGAATAACCGAAGCTATTGCCGCTGCACGAAGGGTCAGCAAGCTTGCGATTGTTTTTGATGTCCATTTCACATCCAAGTTATTGAGAGCTCAGCAGACGGGCAAGATCATTCTAGATGAATTAGATCAGAATCACATTTTAACGATACAGAATCTCGCGCTTAACGAAAGAAACTATGGTGATCTGGCTGGCCTAAATAAAGATGAATCGAGAGAACGGTGGGGTGAAGAACAGATTCGGATATGGCGACGCTCGTTTGATACTCCGCCCCCCGGAGGGGAGAGCCTAAAAGATACGGCTGAACGAGTAATTCCTTATTTCCAAAACCAAATATTGCCTTATCTGAGCACAAATAAGAATGTCCTTATTTGTGCTCACGGAAATTCGTTGCGCGCACTGATCATGCATCTGGAAGGTATTTCTCCCTCGGAAATTGTAAAACTGGAGATTGGAACGGGGGAGCCCCTTGTCTATTCAGGAAGCAAGGAAGAGCTCTTAACCAGGATAGATTTATACTAATTCTGTCTCGCTAATTACCGCACTTTTTTGGTTGCTCAGGGCAGGGACGCGATCCCTAAAGATTTTTCTTGTAATCTCTTTCAATGGCTTTATCGATAAGTTTTGTTTGTAGTTTCGCCATAAGTCCCTTTTTCCCGTTTTTCTTAGCGAATAATTCTCCGAAAGACACTCTGCTTTTCTCTGGCCATGAGTCGTGGTTCCATAAGTTTGATCGGATCACCGCTTTACCACAATGGAAAAAGCTTTCCTCTACCTTTACTTGGGTGATTAGGGTCGCTGATTTTCCTCTAGTTTTAAATTCTTCAAATAGAATAGGATCCGCTATGAGTTCTGCCTTCCCGTTAACTCTTAATGTTTCTTGGGTATTAGGCACAAAAAAAAGCAGGCCCACGTTCGGGTTCTCGATAATGTTTCGATGCCCGTCAATTAGTTTGTTTCCAGGTCTGTCCGGAATGAAAATCGTCCTTTCATCCTGGACATCTGCGAAGCCCGGTTCATCTCCCTTTGGAGAAATAGTTATGCTTCCCTTCGAAGACGCTGTAGACAAAAGCAGAAACGGAGACCTTTTTATAAACTCGACGGCTTCCGGGATTAATTCTTTTGATTTCTTTTCGGCAACCGCTGGCAGAGGTTCTCCAAAGAGATTTAGCAATTGTTCTTTTGTTGATATCTTCATACCAGAAGGCCGCTCTGTTTGGCCTAGAGGTTAGCATTTTTTGTAGCCTTGTGGCGAATGTAACCCAGAAGAGCGAGAAAGAACCGCCATTTCTTTCGCAAAAAGCTTGTATATTCCATAGGCAATTGGCATACAATCTAGAAAATAACCATTTCCACTGTTCCGATAAAAATAAACTACCAGAGTCCGACGCGGGCGGCTATATATCCAATGTTAATCACTGATCTTGAATCCAATATCCATATTTCAAATAATAATCATCGTGGTGGATTAGATCTGGGAATCCGGCTTAATTCGGGACCGAAATATCAGGTTTCAGAAAAATGGACAGTGGCAGGAAGAGATATCCGTTTTTTGTGCCTTGCTCCTCACGCTTTTCTAGAGCTAGATGAAGGAATTCATTACGTTAAAGTGATGACCGGACGACTGGCTCTTCCTGATCGGGGATGCTTCGCCGAGCCATTTTTGATCAGAAATACACTAGTGTCAGGCCGTGAAATTGTCGCTGGTTCTGAGGGAGCTTCATTTGCTTTATTGACAGAACATGAAAAGACTCCGGACAATCTGAATGATATGAACCAAATGCAATTTTATGGCGCCAAATCGGAGGAGTTAAAATGGTATTCGTTTGAAGAAAGATTTGGCAGGTTCACCGAATTTTTTGATGGAAAGGATTGCCACATGATGGATGGTTTGCACCTAATCGAAGAGGGTGGTGTGGAGTTCACCTATGTTAATTTCTGGACCTGTGGGAAGGGCGTAAATCTATCAGCACATAATCACGCGGGAGATCCTAGCGACATGATGCCGGCTTTTGCTGAGGTTCATTGGGTCATTAATGCCGGCACAGGTTTGGGCGGAATGTTCCGGGCTAACGATGAAGGGGTTATGGGGAGAGTTGACCCCTTATCTCGTGGAGATGAACATGGACCCTATTTTGAATTTGACAAAACATCTCGGAAGCCAGAGCTTAGAGAGAATGGAGCAGTAAAGTATGGCTGGCATGGGTGGCAGGGGGGAGAAAATAATAGCAAGGATCAGCAATATGACCTTGTTGCAGCCTTTGAAATCCATCCTGATTACGCATTGGTCTGATTTTCATCGAACCACTCGAATTTGTTTACGTTTGTGAGCTTAAGCTCATGGAAGCGTTTTAGGTATAAACCTTGGATCACATTATTTTGGGATAGCATAGGCTTCAGTTAATTTTTTCCATGCTTGGGAAGGGAATACTTTACCTTTTTTAATAGAAACCTTTGTAATAGAGCGTCTTAACCGGTTTATATCCGAGCTGTCTTGTATCTTTTTTTTGCGCGGTTTCGCCTTATCAAAATCCAGAAGAAAAATCTTACCGCCGTTTGTGATAACTATGTTTTCTACATTTAAATCCGGGTGCTTGAATCCATGATTGTGGAAAGATCTGATCGCTGTTCCCGTGTCTTTTGCTATTTCGGTCGTGATTGTGCCTTTTTCTAGATGTTCGCCGAGCGTATTAGCGTTATCGATCTTTTCTGTGATCAACTCGGCACGATAATAATAGATATGGCGGATTACTCTCGCGGCGATAGGTCTTGGTACCGGAAGGTCTTCCTCACGCATATTCTTCAACGCGAAAAACTCTTTAAAAGATCGGGTTTTGTTCAACCCTGTCCACAGATACTTGTCTGAAACGATTTTGCCCGCTAGTCCGCCTCTTCGATATGATTTGTGCACGAGTTCCATTGATCCATGTCGAAACAAAAGCACGGTGCCTCGACCAGCTCCCTTTCTTATAATCTCTTTCTCTTGGTTTTTATTATAGAAATCAAAGACGTCTTCGTTTACATTTTCCAACGAATCGTCAAAAACAATAAAAGAGTTCTTATTTCTTAGGATTTTTGTAGCCATAATCCATCTTTTTTTTTTAAGCTTGTCCTATGAAACAGATTTGCATATTAAGGCTATCAGCATTAGGTGATTGCTGCCACGCATTATCGGTAATTGAGGCTCTCCAAAGAAAACTTCCTTCTGCAAGGTTAGCCTGGGTTATTGGCAAGACCGAATACCAGTTATTCAGAGATCTTCCTGGCATCGACTTTATTGTCGTAGATAAAGCTAATCTGCTTAAATCCTTTTTTTCTGTTTTTTCCGAATCAAGGAAAAGAGAATTTGACGTTCTATTAAACCTTCATGCCTCAGCTTCCGCTAACTTCATAAGTCTGGCTATAAAGTCAATTCGTAAAATAGGTTATGACAAAGCCCGAGCTAGAGACAAACAGAGTTGGTTCTGCGGCGAATCCATTAATGCTGTTGATTGTCAGCATGTCGCAGAGGGAATGATGGAGTTTGTGAGAGCACTGGATATCGAAGTTGATAAACCGAAATGGACTCCGCTGAGCCTTGAACCAGAGGAAACAGAGGTTGTTGAATATATCGATATCGGGAGAAAGACTTGTTTGATAAGCCCATGCAGTAGTCAGAGATACGGAGATAAATATAACAGGAGTTGGCCGGTGGAAAAATTTGTTGAGGTCATAAGGTATTTATCGGAAGAAAAGAGATTACGCGTAATTGTCTGCGGTGGTCGCTCTCCCTTAGAAGTGAGTTATTGTCGGAAATTGAACGCAGAAAAATTCGATGGAAATGTGCTGAATCTAATCGGGAAGACATCGATACGAGAGATGGCGGCGTTGATCAAAAGTGTCGACTTTGTTATTTCTCCTGATTCGGGGCCGGCACATATTGCCACGGTAATGAAAAAGCCGGTTATCGGTCTTTACTCGATGAGTAACCCTGATAGAAGTGGTCCTTATGATTCGGGGAGGTGGTTGGTGAACAGATATCCACAAGCATTGTCACGATATCGTTCAGCAAAAGTCAACGAAGTGAAATGGGGTCAAAAAGTTAAAACTCCTGATGCTATGGCAATGATAGAAGTACCCTCAGTGCTAGATAAAATCGATGGTTTGCTTCGGGATCTGGATCGACAAAGCTCAGAAAAATAGGAGGGCTCTTATATGCCCTGGAGTATAGAAAAAGCTAATGAATGGTATGCAAACCAACCCTGGTTGGTAGGATGCAATTTTCTTCCAAGCACAGCAGTAAATCAGCTAGAAATGTTCCAGAAAGATTCTTTTGATATAGAGACTATTAGGCAAGAGATTCTGATGGCGAGCAAGCTTGGTTTCAATAGTTTAAGAATCTATCTCCACGATTTGTTGTGGCAAGACAAAAGAAGTTTGATATATCACTTGAATCTGGTCTTAGAGACTTGTGAAGTTAATTCTATCAAGCCGATACTCGTACTATTCGATGATTGTCATCGAGGTTATCCGAAACTGGGAATTCAGCCTAAGCCTGTACGAGGAGTTCATAATTCGGGCTGGAAACAGAGTCCCGGAATAGCAATTGTTCATGACATTTATGATAGATCCATCTCTGAAAGAGAAACAGAAAGACTCAAATCATATGTTCAGGAAGTAATAACAGAATTCGGACAGGATCCTAGAGTACTTATGTGGGATATATATAACGAACCCGGGCAATTTCCTGTCGGAGAAAAATCTATCAGATTGCTGGAACTGACCTGGCGATGGGCCCAAGAAGTTCGTCCTACGCAGCCTTTGACGTCTTGTCTTGATGGCTCGATAGGAGCCGAAATTATCGAATGTAATCAGAATAACTCGGACGTTATTACTTTTCACCAATATGAAGGTGATAAACTGGAATCGTCCATCAGAAGATTAAAAGCTCTGCGAAAGCCTGTTATATGTACTGAGTATATGGCACGAGAACTTGGCACTACCTTCGAATTTAGCTTGCCCATATTCAAGGATGCAAAGGTAGGTTGTTATAATTGGGGATTGGTGGCGGGAAAAAGTCAGACGCATTTCGGGTGGACTACGGTCGGTAACCTGAAGAAACTGAAAAATGAAAGATCTTTTCTTGAAGAAAACGAGGATATTCCTGAACCTGATATCTGGTTTCACGATATTTACCGGAAGGATGGTTCTGCCTATGATGATCAGGAGATCGAGTTCATAAAAAAGATCTTGTTAGATGGATAGTGGAATAGGTTATCGATTGATCTACCGGCTTAGCAGAATGGGTCACCATTTTTTTTCCTTTGTCTCCAGAAGAATTCTGTTGATGGTTTCTTTTATTGGTTTGGTAGCCTGTGTGATCTGTTTTGCCCAGCTTGAACGAAGACTGGGAGCGCCGATATTAGACGTTTTGCCTGGCTACAGCTTGATTGAAGTGAAAGATTCTCTTTCTGTTTATGGAGCCGAGGGGCGGAAAATATATGCGTGGTGTGTCCTGACTCTAGATCTCTTCTTTCCGGTGTGTTATCTGATTTTCTGTTCAGGATTGATTGTTGTTCTTACCGCCCCGGGTAGAACGCAGTGGCTTTCTCTGCTTCCTGTATTCCTGGCTTTAATCGATTTTCTGGAGAACCTGCAGATCTTTAACATGCTGATTTTCCCCTCTAGCATCACTGAGAGGCAAGTCCATTTGGCTAGTGTGACCACCCAGGCCAAACACGCTATGACAGGAGTCTTGTTGGTTTTTTTTGTGGTTTTGGTTTTCTACAATATCAGTTTAAAATTGCAATCGAAGAGAATGTGATTTGAGCTGCAAACCCGAGGTTAGTTTAATTTAATCAAGTGCTCGGTATTATGATCTGGAGATTTGTAAATTCTATAGTGCTTTTTATCTCGAAATCCTTTTTCCATGGGTTGCTTAGCAGAAATATTCTGATACTTGAGGTAATAGGCAGTAAGACGCGAAAAAAATATCCGATCCCCGTCAGTTACTATGAATGTGACGATGGCCTTCTTTTATGTGTAACTGATAGAAAAAACTTATGGTGGAAGAACCTCAGGTCAGTAGAAAGGATAGAGGTTATTTTTAAGGGAAGGCCGGTTAAGGCGAGCATTGAAATTGAAGTCGAGAACAAAGATATCATCCAGTCACATTTGAAAGAGCTTTGTGTTCATAGTCGGGTAGACGGTTTTTTTGCCAATGTAGGTTATGAATCGGGGCAGCCTGTTCAAGAGGATCTTGAGGAGGCAGCGGCCAGGATGACTTCTATTCAGCTAAGATTATCGGGATTAAACTCTTGAGGACCTGGAAATTTAATCTGATGAATGAAATCTTTCTTATGAACTTGATCTGACACGATGTTTCTTTTTATTGCCAAGGTTTTATTCACGTCCTTCATTATCGTAATTGTTAGTGAGGTAGCGCTTAAAAGTGATAAATACGGGGGGCTCATCGCAGCAATTCCGCTAACGACGTTTCTGATTATTTTCTGGATGTATTTTGAGGGCGCATCGGACAAGAAAATTGCTAATCATATTACGTTTACTCTGTTTTTTGTGCTCCCCACCTTGCCCATGTTTTTGGTTTTTCCTTACATTATTCAGAGATTCGGTTTTTTTATTTCGGTCCTTCTTAGTCTGATTTTAACTTCTGTCTTAATCTATTTCTTCAATTATGTTTACGAGCACTTTGGCATTAAAATCCTATAGAATCTCGAGTATCAGTAATTCTTTTCAATTTTACCGACTTCAGATAGGAGTTAGAGGCTTATGGCAGCATTTTCCTCCCCAGGGAACGCAGTCAGGCAATTTCCCTGTCTGATTAGTGGATGAATTCCTTTCCTTTTCTAACGGGGTTGTCATTAGGATTTTCGCTTATTATTGCGATTGGCGGACAGAATATATTTGTGCTTAATCAGGGGATGACCGGGAGACATGTCCTGCCAGTAGTTCTTTTCTGTTCACTTGCTGATGTCTTTTTGATCGCATCTGGCATAGCGGGTGCTTCTGTTCTTATCGGGGATTTTGCGCTTCGTTACAAGCCTCAGCTATTTGGATTCGCTGCGATCTGGTTGGCTGGATACGGTGTCTTGAAGCTAAAGGCATTTTTTTCTGTGAGAATGCTCGATGCCCGGTTTGATGTAAAGAGCGGCACGCTTTTCTCTACGCTTGGCTATGCTTTTCTCGTTACATTTGGAAATCCGCAGGTGTATCTGGATACGGTTGGCCTGATCGGCACTATGTCGCTTCAGTACTCTGGAGCAGAAAAAATTCTATATGGATGTGGAGCTTGCCTAGCCAGCGTAATTTTTTTCTTCTCGCTCGGATTTTTCGCTACCTTAGTCGGGCCGTTTATGGAAAGACCGGAGGCTTGGCGGGTGCTTGATTTAGTAATATCTCTGATCCTTTTTTTTCTTGCTTTCGGGATGCTGGAGGCTGGAGGCTGGTTCATTAGCTGAGCTCTCAAAAACCTTGTTGATTTATTTGGAGTTGGTTACAGTTGCCTTCCGGGATAAAGAACTTCCTCTAGAAACTATTTTATTATTGGATGAACCTTAAGTGATGAGCGAATTGATGGATGAATCGATTTCATGGACCTGCCAGTCGACCTGGAAAAAATCGGCCACAAATACTCTGTGGTGTTTGCTGGGATGCTCCATTGGGGATTTTGGGACGATTCTTTTTTTTCAGATAAGTGAAATAGCGTTTCCTGTTCTTGGCATAATGACTCTTGCAATTATCAATGGACTCATTACCTCCGTATTGCTCGAAACTTTTATACTCTCTCGTCAAATGAGATTTTCCGAGGCATTTCAGACAGCGATGGGCATGTCTTTCATTTCGATGATAGCCATGGAATTATCCATGAATATAGTCGATCTGATTTTGGCTGGAGGGGTCTTGGTCTGGTGGGTTGTTCCTATAATGCTAGTCGCTGGGTTTCTTGTTCCATGGCCATACAACTATTACAGATTGAAGAAGTTCGGTGTTTCTTGCCATTAGCTGAGACTTAGAAATTCTATCTAAACGAACAATTGGCCCAGAAAATCAGCGAGCCTAATTGCAACCCCTGAACTGACCGGAGGGAAAAAGATCGAACAGACTATAGGTAACGGTCAGGTCAACTTCTTCTTCAGTTATTTGAGAGATATTGCCAAGGCTCTCGTAGGCACCACAGGCTTCAAATGGACCACAGATTAGCCCATCTCCGTCGCTATCCGACCCTGCCAGTGCAAAATAATCTCCCGTTTTCACGTCCTCAAATTCGACCGAATATAGCCCTTCTTCCGCCGATAGTAGCGCACAATCCTGTTGTCGCAAACTAGAAGCATCTAGCAGTACTATGTGCAGTTGTCCCGCGTTTCCAGATGTTCCCGATGCTGGCATAAATATATTCACCGGAACATTAACGCTATTTGCACTAGTATTTATATTGATTTCCAGTTGGTTGGATCCGTCTGCCAACTGTTCTCTATCGATGGTTACAGCGTAGGTCCCGAGCCCATTAGAATCAATTTCCGACGAGGCGACGATTAGAGCTGCAGAGTTTGTAGTAATATTCGAAACGTTTAAGGAGCTTCCTTTATCACCCGAATTGCGAATCTCCATATTCAAGCTCAAAAGTCCCGAACCAAAATCCAAGGAGCTTGGATTAGCGGTCGCATTTGCGACGGGTTCCGCTGGTTCGGGTGCTGGGCTATCTGGTTGAGGCGTAGGCGATATACCTGCTAATTGCTCTGCGATGCGCACGGCGTTAAAGGCATCTATTAACCCTGTGCCGAATGAATCATCTCTCCCAGAAGAACCTACGTCCAGGACAATCGTTCGGTTAGTAAGCGCTTCGTCAAACTGATCGGGGGTAAGGTTTTGATGAACTGACTTCATTAGCGCAGCAACGCCTGCCACATGGGGCGCGGCCATAGATGTGCCGTTAAAACTTGCGTATCCGCTTGAATTGAGCGATAGACCGACCGTACTAAGTACTCCGTCACCAAAACCATCGCCATTGGAATCGGCAAAAGACTGGCCTCCGGGAGCCGAGACATCGACTGTTGCTCCAAAGTTAGAATATTGGGCTAGAATTACGTCGGATGGCGTTCCACCTTCACCGTGCGCTGCCGCCGATACGGAAACAATACCCTGGTAGGAGGCAGGATAGCTGGGCTCATCGGTAGATTCATTTCCGGCAGCAGCAATTATGATCACCCCCTGGGCTCGCACATCATTATATACGTCCTGGGCCACTTGACTGAAGCCACCACCTCCCAGGCTCATGTTTATTATGTCGGCTCGCTGACCGGGAATTCTGTCGGAGCTATTGGGCAGCTGGGCTGCGTATAGATTCCCTTGGAGAATGTCGAAAGTAGATCCACATCCGCAATCGCCCAGCACTCTTAATGGCATGATTGAAACAGATCTTCCCACACCTGCGACTCCGATACCGTTATCTGTCGGAGCGGCGACGGTTCCAGCTACATGAGTACCATGAAACGAGGTATTTTCAGGCGGACCTATATCCGTTGGATCAGAATCGATTCCCGGAACGTCGTCACCATCGATGTCGGTTTCTGAAACAAAGTCGAAACCATACCTGAGTTTGCCAGTCGAATCCGAGGCGTCAGTGTCTACGTCTGCCCAGTCCGGGTGTGCCTCAGGTCCTGTCAGGGGTGCAATACCGGTATCTAGAACTGCCACGAGTACATCTTCTAACCCCTTTGCATTGAGGATTCGGCTGTCCCATGCTTCTTCGAGCTTGATGAGGGAGTAATGAGAAGCGAACTGCTCTTCTATCAGGGCGCTATTATCGTTCGGAAGAGTTTTGAGCGTGCGAGTATAGTTAATGCCCACTGATTTGAGTGACGTAATTGATTTATCACTATTTATTCTTTTACCTATTAGAACAGTGAGGAGAAGTTCTTGTTGGTCTGGTATCCCATCTCCATTCAGATCATCTGAAGAAAAGCTAAGCAACGAAGAGTCATTTTCTCCCCATGGAACCGCGGTCTGGCCGACACTTGATGCCAGATCTATCCAGCCTTGAGCGGAATAGTCTTTCATGCCTGTTTGCAACAGGCTAGTTCCCGCACCACCATCCAGAGTCATTCCCATAGCATTTATCATCTCTTCCTGAGTAGCCGCTTTCTCATTCTTTGATGAATTAGCCATCTTGTCTGAAAATGTCTTAGAAGTAGTCATTATCCATTGGCCAGATCGGGCTTTGCTGCAGCTGTTTGACGAAACGCAGGAACCTGCAAGACTCGAAAGCCGTGTCCCCTGGCTCCTGGCTAGAGCCCCACCATCGGAATCTGCTACGGAAAGAATATAGGGCGCGGCGCCACTGAAAGCGCTGACTTCAATGAAGTAGATCCCGTCTTCGGGAAAAACCAGGCTCTCTATATTGCTCACGCTAAGTGAGGAATCAACCAGCTCTCCTGATCCATCTCCCAGATCTTTGTAAAGAAAGAGATCGAGATCATTTGAACCAGACTCCGTGTCGATATCGAGTCGGATTACTTTCCCTGCCCTGCCTTCAATCGAGTACCAGTCTATTATGTCATTTTGTTGATCAGCATATCCTGAAACGGCAATGTCTGAGGCTATCGGCTGAGCATTCTCCAGGCCGTCATTGTTTCCGGCCTCGGTAAGGGTGTCTCTGTCAACGTCAATGCCTGAAGCTGCTCTTACATTGATGCGAACCTTTCCGAAACTTTCTCTGTTCCCGAAATTAAGAGAGGAGGAATCGACTTCAACCTCGACCGGCACTTCAACCTCAACTTCGAGAGTCGGCCCGATAGTTTTGTCGCTGCACCCGAGCGCGAATAATAAGGTTGTTCCCGAAATGATTTTGAACAGAGTCTCTAGGAATTTTGATGTTCGCATTTGTTTTCCCCTGTTTGTCTTCTCTAGTACGAATTTACACCAGATCTGCCTCAAGGACTAAAAATTCTGGTAAGAAATAGATGATCCTCCCGTTTTAGTCTGTGAATCGACCTTATTTTTTGATTAATATACGGCCAAACTTATATTGATAAAGCACCTAGGTGAGCCCTCTTCTAGTATTAGTCATCCTTGTTGTTTCTGCACTCGGAACCGCTTTTTTGTCATCTATATTCGGGATGTTGGGAGGGCTTGTTTTGATGGGAGTGTTGGTTAATATTTTCCCGGTCAGCCTAGCAATGTTATTGCATGGGATTATCCAGTTGACTTCAAATGGATACCGAGCCTGGTTGAATCGCGAGCATGTTCTGTGGCCGATTGTCCTTAGTTTGTTTCTTGGAAATCTGGCTGTTTTTTTTATGCTTTATTTTATGTCATTTGTCCCTGATCGCATTACTGTCCTTTTTGTTCTCGGTTTGATGCCCTATATAGCATGGCTATTACCAGAGGATTTTTCGCCTGATGTGACCAGGAAACCTGTTGGGTTTTTGGCCGGGATGGTGGTGGTTGGTTCTAATTTGTTGGCCGGTGTGGGTGGGCCTTTATTAGATATTTTCTTCCAAAAGGTAAACATGACAAGGTATCAGGTAGTGGCGACAAAAGCAGTGGCTCAAAGTCTCGGACATATTTCTAAGATTCTTTTCTTCGGGAGTCTTCTTTATCTTGGTCCTGGCAATCCGGATCTGTCCGCCTGGGTAGTTTTTCTGGCTATGACTGCTTCTGTGCTAGGTACTACGATGGGGAAAAAAATATTGGATAAACTGGAAGATGCTACATTCTTTGCCTGGACCCAGCGCATTGTCCTAGGCGTTGGCGCAGTATTTATTCTTCAGGCCATCTATCTCTTGCTTTAAGAGATTGCCTGCCCGATCACACTCTTAAATGCCTTGATTATTCGCGAAACTCTGCGTCCCCGTCTGAGCCCACCTTTTTTGTCTGGGAGATCCCTTTTCTTTCCTTGTAAGAAAAATATGACGACCACCTGATCCGGTTAGTCCTGTCCGTTTGTTTTGATGATGCTTTATATCTCAACAAAAAAAAGAAGGAAAGAAAGGAGATAATTCCTAGGATAGCGAAAAGAAGAGTACTTAAACTCATTTTTACCTGCTACGTAATTTCATTAAAAGCCTCAGAATTTCGATGTATAGCCAGATCAAAGTAGCGACGAGGGCCATTGCACCAAACCATTCTATATATTTAGGTGCCCCTTGTTCATGTGCCTGTTCGATGATATCGAAATCAAGTACAAGATTTAGCGCCGCTATCGCGACCACAAACAAACTGATACCAATTCCGAAGGCACCGTTATCTGTAAGAAAAGAGAAAGAGGTTCCTGTAAACGCTGAGTAAACCAGATTTGCGATGTACGTCAGAAAAATTCCGACCGTTGCAGAGAAAATAATCAGCAAAAAATTCTGGGTCGGTTTTATTAAGCCGCTTTTGTATGCAAAGAGCAGTGACGCTGCGACGAAGAATGTGAGCGAGACTGCTTGTATAACAATTCCCGGAAACATCATTTCCGCTTGTTCAGACATAATCCCTATTATGAAACCCATTCCCAGAGCATATATTGGCGCGGTCTTTGGTGCCAGGTGCGGTCGTGGTTTTACAATCCAGCCCACGAAAAAAAACCAGAAACCGAATGTTGCTATGCCTGATACAAATGCTGCTAAAGCACCTAGAGCAGAAATGGCACCCATCATAGGGCCCTGGAAGTTCCAGCTTATGGCCGCAGTCATAACAGTTAAAAACAGCAGGATACCGGTTTTATCGACCGCTCCTTGCAATGTCATTTTTTCGCCCAGTGACGAAGCTCTACTGGAAAAAATATCCGATCTAATAAGCGGGTTGCCTGACCTGCCGAAAGTGTTTAGAGCTGAATGGTTGCTCATAGGTAGTCCTCCTTAAGTAATGATATTATCTCGTTGGAGAATCCAAAAATAAAGATTGAAGTCGGAAAAATCTTTAACAAAGGTAATATTAATCTAGGAACGTTTCAGAGCAGGAAAATGGATAATAAACATCGGGGAATTACAGTAACGGGACTAATGCGGCAAGCAGCCAAATATAATGCAAACAGAATCGCGATTGTCGCAGATGATCGTGTGCTGACTTTCTCCGAGGCCTGGGCAAGAGGAGTTCGGTTAGCCAATGCTTTTTTATTACTCGGCCTTGTTCCGGGTGACCGGATAGCTGTTCTGGAGGATAACGGGATAGAAGCCCAGGACTTTTTTCTTGGTGCCGCCATTGCGGGCCTTGTCCGGGTGCCTCTTTATGCAAGGAACTCGTCCGAAAGCCATGCTCAAATGTTGGATCATACCGGATCCCGAGCAGTTATTTTCAGCGAGAAATACGAACCGGAGCTGACCGAAGCACTAAGTCTGTCTTCAGGTGTTGAGTACCTGATTCCCAGATCCCACGATTATGAAGAGTGGCTTGATTCATTCTCGGATAGGGATCCGGATATCCGTATCGAACCAGATGACTGGTATATCATTCGGCACACCGGTGGAACGACGGGAAAATCGAAAGGAGTGGCATATAGCCATAAAACGTGGCTGGATGCGGGGAGAGACTGGTTCTACAATTTTCCACCAATGGAAGCAGGCGATGTATGCATGCATGTAGGTCCTATTTCTCATGGCAGTGGCTACCTCTACACACCAACCTGGTTGTCAGGCGGTACTAATCTTCTCCTGGATCAATTTGAACCGGATTTCGTTCTAGAACGCATGGCTGAGAAAGATGTAGCTTATATGTTCCTGGTCCCCTCCATGCTCAATGCTCTTGTTCGAAATCCTAAGGCGTTGGAGCTAGACTTCAGTTCTTTAAAAGTCATTCAGATAGGCGGGGCACCTGTAGCTGATGAGACTGCCTTGCTTGGAAGAGACATTTTTGGTGAAGTGATGTATCAGGGATATGGACAGACTGAAGCGCTCCCTGTTTGTATGATGGGACCAAAAGAATGGTTTTCGTCTGTCGAAGGATCTACTCCGCTTCGTTCAGCTGGTCGTGTCCTGCCTTTTGCTTATCTGGAAATCCGGGATATTGAGGACTCTTCGGTCGCTGTGCCTCTGGGTGCTGAAGGCGAAATAGCGATACGGTGTGATGGGCAGATGATTGGGTTCTGGGAGAATCGGGACGCTACTAAAGAAAAAATTTCAATGGATGGGTTTGTTTTAACGGGTGATATAGGAAGACTGGATAGCAACGGATATTTGTATGTCCTCGATCGCAAGGACGACATGATTATTTCGGGCGGATTCAATATCTGGCCCGCAGAGCTAGAAAATGTAATTCTGGGTCATCCGGATGTCGTTGAGGTGGGTGTGTTTTCGATTCCTCATCAGAAATGGGGCGAGACCCCGGCTGCGGTTTGCGTAGTTGTTGGGGAAGCTAAAGTGACTGAATCGGAAATTATCGAACTGTGTGGCAAGCAGCTTGGCTCTTATAAAAAACCGGGCAGGGTTATTTTCCAGACTGATCCCTTGCCTAAGAGCCCGGTAGGGAAAATACAAAGAAAGGTTCTGCGGGAGCCCTTTTGGGACAAAAATTCTCGTCGGGTAGAAGGGGCTTAAGGTGAGCGCGTTGTAGGTTTAACGGAATTCGTGCATTGTACCCTAATAAGAGATCTAGTGAATAAAGAACATTACTGATAGCAAAGGAGTAGGCGATGGGACTTGATTTGCAAGCTATGGAGAAAATAACTGCCGATGTGCAGATGAAAGATATTAAGTGGTTTGAAGTTGGGGAAGGTTCCTATTTTAAAGTGCTGACGGTACATGAGCCGACTAATACGGTGGCCTTCAGCTATAAAATGGACGGTGGAGCTCCCGACTTTCCTTCACATTTTCATATATGTCGCGCGATGGCCTGGACGGTGAGAGGCTGGTATGGTTACCGAGAATCGGAAAACCCGGTTGAAAGCCGAATAAAGACGGGTATGTTTTCCTATGAAGCTGCAGGATCTTTCCATACTCCCTTTAGTGACTGTCCCGAAGGTTTCGAGACGGTCGGCATTTTTGAAGGAGATACGGAAGTTCTTTTACAGAATCACGCCGAGGCCGATCCGAAATCGGAAAGGATAGGTGATCTCACTGTTGGTGATTTTATCGAGTGGTCTAGCCCATCCACGCATATAGTTCATGCTGATGGCAGTATCACGGGGAACCCGACATTCAAATACGATTTTACGGCTGGAGTTAATGCGTTTGGTTAGTCAAAAGAAGTTGATCGCAGGTCGGAGCTAGGGTTTGGCTACTGGTAAAAGAATATTAACCGGGATAACTACTAGTGGTGTTCCTCATATTGGCAACCTTGTCGGAGCCATTCTTCCTGCTATCGAGGCAAGCAAGGCATCCGATACAAGTTCGTTTTTGTTTCTGGCCGATTATCATTCGTTGATTAAAAACCATGATCCGGATCTTACTTTTAATTCAAGTTTCGAGGTTGCCGCTAGCTGGTTAGCCTGTGGCTTGGAACCTGATGAGACCGTTTTTTACAGACAATCCGATGTTCCTCATATTATGGAATTGGCCTGGATCTTGGGTTGCCTGACCGCGAAAGGTCTTTTGAATAGAGCTCATGCCTACAAAGCAGCTGTTTCAGAAAATGAAGAAGAAAATTCTGCTGATCCGGATCGAGGTATTACCATGGGCTTATTCAATTATCCTATTCTGATGTCAGCAGATATTCTCATGTTTAATGCTGATGTAGTCCCTGTCGGAAACGATCAAAAACAACATCTGGAAATGACAAGAGATATAGCAAACAGATTTAACCACCATTACGGAAATACTTTTACGATTCCAGAAGCGCAAATTAGCGATGAAGCCGGAGTTTTACCGGGCCTGGATGGAAGGAAGATGAGCAAGAGCTACGGTAACGTCATTCCAATTTTTATAGAATCTGGTGGTCTTAGCAAGCTGATAAAGAAAGTAAAAACTAATTCACTAGAGCCCGGTCAACCTAAAGACCCTGAAGGTTGCACATTGTTTGGTATACTCAAGGCATTTGGGAGTAGCGGGGAAGTGGATGACATGCGCCTCCGCTATGAAGAAGGTGTTGGTTGGGGTCAGGTGAAAACAGATCTGATCGAACTGATTGATCAGAGATTGAAGCCTTTTCGGGAGGAGTACCTCAAAATATCTGAGGACCGTGATTACGTAGAAACAACTTTGAGACGGGGAGCAGAGAAAGCGATAGAAGTAGCTGATCCGGTCTTGGAGAGAGTTAGAGAAGCGGTTGGGATAAAAAGTTTTTAAGTTTCCCCGGTTTGAACAAGGTCTGAGATAAAACCGGGGTCCTTTTACTCGTCTTTCTGTAAATCCGGTTCTTCTTTATTTTTATTACCGTCTTCCGCCGCTTCTTCATTTGCTATCTCTATTCTGAGAAACGATAGAGGCAGGATTGGGTTATCAAGCCTTAATAGTTGTGTGATTTCCTTTGCAGTTTCGTCGGCGAGAGTTACTGCTCTTATTTTCGTAAGGTGAGCCGCTTGGTATTTAGTCCCTAGATCGTAGTAGAAATTGGTGAATTTCTGAGGCAGATAAACGACTACAAGGCCTCCTACTGTTTTTACAGCTTTATAGGCTCGGGAAAATCCGCCTGGATCGTGCCCTCCAAGACCTGATTCTTGATGTCTTTCCAAATCCTTGGCACCTTCAATAAACGTCATATCAATAAATCCAGTTAGTCGGGCGTTCATTAATGCTCTTAGCTTTCTGATCTCTCTAGGATCTCCCGTCATTCTGGAAATTTGCTCGTAGAAGGCTTTCGCTTTCTTGCGTTCTTTAGATTGCTGTAATCCCTTGAATAGTGCCATATTAGTTCAGTTTGCTACGTAATTTGTTTGCTGTCTCAGTTAGTATCTGACTAATTCTGGATTCCGAAACAGATATCACATCAGCAATTTCTTTAAGTGTCAGTTCTTCAACGTAATAAAGTGATAGTATTAGTTGAGATCTCTCTGGGAGATCTCCGATCAGCGACTTCAATTTGGATAGTGTTTCTTGTTTTTCCAGCAGGTTTGATGGTTCAGAAGCCTCATCATATTGATCCGGAACTAAATCTGGGCTTGCATCCGAACTTACCGAGTCACTGCCCTGCGCGATTAATCTTTCTTTCTCATAGATATCGATATCTTTTCCAAGATACAATGCTACTTCGCTGCTGGTAGGGTTCCTTCCGAGATGATTGGAAAGATGAGCTATCGCAGCGTTTTGTTCCCTTTTTATATTAACTGTAGTCCGAGTTGCAGGCGAAAGCCTGCGAACTTCGTCAAGCATTGCCCCTCGTATCCTTGTTCGCGCGAACTGGTCGAAAGTAACTCCCCTGCTATCATCGTATGATCCTGAAGCCTGCATTAGTCCTTCTAGCCCTGATTGCATCAGATCTTCAACCTCAATATTAGCCGGAAGCCTTGTTTTTAGGTACAAGGCCGTCCGCTTAACCAGAGAAAAATGTTCCGGGGTCAGTTTAAGCTTTTCTTTGCTCGCAATCTCTAAATACTGGTCTATTGACATTTTTAACCAGATTACCTTGGTTTAAAGTTGAATATTAGAACAGCAAAAGGATTTTTCAACAGGTATCTATGTTTCGTGCTCGTTAATAATCAATTTTGCTAATTCCAGAAAGTTCTTCCATGACCTGCTATTAGGAAATGATTTGGGTAGGGGTTCTCTTTTCATAATAGACATTCGTATATCGGGATCTTCTAGCAAGGCTCCTAGGAATCGGACGGGCTCACCTATAAATGACATACACAGGCCATTCATTTGATCGAAAAGGTTTCTTCCGGACTGGCTATCTTTGACTCTGTTTGGCAGAAGAAAAGTAGAAGCGATATTTCTTCTTTCTTTTTGCAGCTTAATAACACCATAAGCATCGGCTATAGATGAAGGCTCGTCTACCATAACAATCAATCTGGAGTCACATGCAGCCAGTATTTCTGTATTTTGGTGAGATATGCCGGCGGCAATGTCGAATATCATAATGTCGTCAGAGCTTTCGGCGCGAAGCTTTTCAAGGAGGTTGATTATGCTGGGAGGAGGAAGATTAGCCAGGGCGCTATCACCTGATGCTCCAGGAATCAACGTCATCCCTTCAAAACAAGGGATCTGCACATCTTTCAATTCTGCGTTGTGGAAGAGAAAGTCTGCTAAAGATAATTGGGGTGTAACGCCGAGAAATAGTTGCGCATTCGCAAGACCCATATCAGCATCTAGTAAGGAGACTTTTTTTCCAAGACTTTGGAGCGCCAGGCCAAGGTTTACGGCGGTAGTTGTTTTTCCGACCCCTCCTTTTCCACTGGCAATTCCGATAAATTGAACCAATTTCCCCCCTATTTTAAAGGCCCCGTTGCCGTTCCCTTTATTTTAACTTCATTCTCAGTGAGATAGTTTAACTTAGATGGTAAGTCAGAACATAGGTCTAAGCGAGTTAGTATCATGGGTGGATGATCTTCCTGCGTTTCTAGACCAAATTCTTTTGGATCAAAACCATGATCTGCTCCGCTGCAAACCATTGTCAGGTTGTTCTGCAGCGCTGCTCGTTCCTGTACACGTTTCGAGAGCGAGTAGTCTACTTCTATAAAGATATGAGCGAAGCATTTCCTGAGATTTTCGATTTTTTCGAGAATCTTAATGTCTTGTGTGTTCATGTAGGTAAAATTCAAACTTGGACTTAAGCTCATTAGTTCCTGGTTCTGTGACCCCACGCTCAAGTTTATTACAAGCAGGTCGATTTCGCTCTGTTCGTTAAAACAACTTAGTACTCGTTTCAATACTTCTGTTTTCCCGGAGCCCGGTTTCCCAAGAATGAAATTAACGTCGGCCCATTCATTAAAAGTCTCGATTGGGGCCAGGTTAAATCCACGAGATTTTACTTTCTCATCTATCTCCGAGATAGTGGGTTTTCTGCTTTTTGGCGCATTTTTTTGGAGTTCTAGCATAGAATTTCTGATGTCCGCGATTTCATCATTTAGTTTTTCAATAACGGTCCAAGGATTTTTCTTATTTGCTGACGGTTTTTGTTTGCCGTTTCCCTGATTCGCGTTGGCTTCCAGCGCATGTCTGAAAGCATCTGATTTTTCTTTTGATTCTTCCTCTATTTCAGTAACCTTTTTCGTTCGTTCGTTAACGCCGATAATAACCTCGGTTTTGTTACCGATTTTGTCAGAAGATATGATTAGTGCTTCATCTCCATGTTCACTTTTTATTTTGTCGAGTGCAGTTTTTGAGTCTGCTTCCAGATATCTCTTAAGTTCCATTATTCTTCAACTCCATCTTCAGGTTTTTCTTCAAGTTCTATCGTTTGAATGATTTTTATAGATTGATCGTCCGGGACTTCTCTGTAGGAAAGAACTCTTACTTCCTGACTTGCCCTTCTAAGTAGTTTTGCTAACCAGGGTCGAATTATTGGAGAAACGACTAGAACTGCTTCTTTTTCGTTTTCCTCTAGCTGTTTGATGGACTCTGAAATAGCTGAAAAAAAGCTCTCTGAAAGGTTTGGTTCAAGAGCCACTTCTTCAATGTTTGCGGCTGATCTGACTAGGTCCGATAATAACTGTTCCAAGCTCGGATCTAGCGTTAAAACCTCTAGAGTTGATTCTTCCTGGCTCGCTTCCTGAACAATCAACCTGCCCAGCTTTATTCTTACCATCGCGGTAAGTGCTTCCTGTTCTTTTGTCGTGGCTACGCCCTCGGAGATCGTTTCCAGTATTGTGCGCATGTCTCTTAACGGAACACCTTCAGCGAGCAGATTTTGCAGAACTTTGACGAAAGAACTCAATGGAAGTTTCTCCGGTATTAGATCTTCAAGCATTTTTGGGGACTGTTCGCCTATTCGGTCCAGCATTTCCTGAGCGATATCAAATGTCATGAATTCGTCGGCATTAGATCTGAGGACGGAATTCAAGTGCGTCGCGATAACTGTGCTTGGATCAACTACGGTGTAACCGACCGCCTGAGCATATTCTTTTTCTTCTTCGCTTATCCATACTGCTTCGAGACCGAATGCGGGANCTTTTGTCTGGATACCATTAACTTCTTCTAGTACTTGCCCAGGATTGATTGCTAGCTCTTTNCCCATTTCTATTTGTCCGGATCCTCGAATTGAACCGTTGAGAACGATTTTGTATTGGTTTGGAGCACTGTCAAGATTGTCCCGAATCCTGATAGTTGGTAGAAGAAATCCGAAATCCGAAGATAATTTCTTTCTGATCCCTTTTGTCCTTTGCAGCAATTTTCCTTCGTTGCTGTCGTCTATTAGGGGAATAAGACCATAACCCAGTTCTATGCCTATAACATCGACCTGGCCAGCGTCATCCCAGTCGAGATCGAGAACCTCGGAGGATGATTCCTGAGAAATTTCAGCTTGTTCCTGGTGTTCTTGTTCTTGAGCTACAGCCTTTCTTCTTAGAACATAGGCCAAACCTATCGCTGTAAGTCCTAGAGTAAGAAAAACGGCGTTCGGCATTCCGGGAATCAGGCCTAGTATGCTGAGTGTTCCTCCTGAAAGACCAAAAGCCAGTGGATTTCCTAGCTGCTTGGTAGCTTGTTCTGGAGCCGACTCGTCTGTAGTAACTCTGGCAACAATAATTGCTGTTGCTAAGGAGAGCACGAGAGCAGGTATAGTTGCGACGAGTCCGTCCCCGATAGTTAGTAGAACGTATGCCCTGGTAGCTTCATCGAATGATAGATCGTGTTGGAGCATACCGATGGTCAGACCTCCAACCAGATTTATAAGGAGAATCAGAATAGCGGCGACAGCGTCTCCACGGACAAATTTCGAAGCCCCGTCCATAGATCCGAAAAAATCGGATTCCTGAGCTACCTGCTGCCTTCTTGCTTTGGCAGTTTCCTGGTCGATCACCCCCGCGTTTAGATCTGCGTCTATGGCCATCTGTTTTCCTGGCAGAGCATCCAGAGTAAAACGTGCGATAACCTCTGAAATCCTGCCAGCACCTTTAGTAATGACGATAAAGTTTATGATCATCAAAATCGCGAAAACGATAAATCCGACGGCATAATTGCCGCCAATTACGAATTGCCCGAACGCCTCGATAACCTTTCCAGCTGCGTCACCGCCTTGATGTCCCTCAAGTAATACTACCCTGGTAGAGGCAACGTTTAACCCGAGCCTTAACACCGTAGCGAAAAGGATTACCATAGGAAATGATGAGAAATCCATGGGGCTAGATGTGTTTATGGCGACCATGATTATTAGCAAAGCGAGAATGATGTTGAAGGAAAAAAAGATATCCAGCATAAAGGCAGGAAGCGGAAGAACCAGCAAAGCGATAACCATAAGGACTGCTGCCGGGATCGCCAGGGAAGTTGCCATGGAAAGGAACGAACGGCTAGATACCAGGTGTCGGAAATTCGTCAGAATGTTAAGTGCAAAGTCCAAGTTTCTACCTTTTTTAACTAAACTCGTCGATTAATAACTGTTTTTCAGATTTTCTTAGTAATCTGCAGTTTTTGTGCCAAGCCTAGAATTTCTAATCAAAAGTAAACTTCCCATTAAAGAATTACCGAGATTTACCGATTTCTATAGTGTTAAAAGAAGGAATATAAAGATGTTAACGCGGGGTTTCAGATTGCTTTTGTTTCTTGGACTAGCTCTTGGAGCGGGTTGTGTCCAGAACTATGCGCCAACTATTCCAGATGGCTTCGCTCAGCCGATTTATGGCGTGGGTTACGCGGTTATTGAAGTTCAAAATGGGTCTTCAATTGAGGAGAAGCGACTTATGGCGGTGAAGGCATCCAAGTTAGAGGCCTACAAATCGCTAGTAGAGCAGCTTTATGGTCAATACGTAGAGGTAACTGGACAGATGACTAATTCCAGAATTGGTGAAGAAATATTCAGATCCCGGGTTGAAGGAATAATCTATGGTGCCGAGCTAGTGGAAATCAAGCCTGTCGGCGAACACAGCTATGAGACTACCCTTAGGCTAGGGGGAAGTGAAATAGATGATATGATTGAAATGACTAAATCAACGGCTTCGGCAAGCACAGATTAAGGCAGTAAAGTTAACTAAGATTCTATTCAGGAAAGAATGTGGCAGGACTGAAAAATGAGATTGAGAAAGACGGGTTACGCGAGGTTCTGTTGGGCCTTAATGGCTCTGCCGCTATTTTCTCAAGCGGCCGGTTCAAGCCAGACACCTTCTGAACTACTAGAGGAAATAAAAGAATCGCTTGTTTATCAAGGCATGAATGAGCGAGGTTATTTCCGGTCGATCGGTTTTATAAATTCGGGAAAAGTCGAGAACGATTCGACTGTCTACGTGTCCAAGTTTTCCCCTGAAAAAGCAATAACGAAGGCCTTTCCCGAACAACACTTTGACGAAAAAAAATGCAGATCGGAGATACAAAACTCTCTCACTAATGAAGATGAAACAAAGCTTTCCTATCAATCGAGGCCAACACCAAAAATAGGATTTAATCACGTTAATTTCCTGCCTTCCGGATCATCAGCCGAAATGATCAACATTATGTCCGGAATAGGATTGGTGTTAAAAACAGCTGCTATGGATTTTTCAAATGTCGAGCTAAATACGTCGGCGAGGTTTGGNAGTGAATATGGAAGACATTATCTCAGCAAGCAAGCGGTCTATGGAACGCCCGAAGTATTCCAGATTGTTTCTGTTGCGAAGATATCGGAAAAAGGAAAAGGAAAAAGAAAAAGTCGAATACCTCTATTAAATTTCTCCGGGTTAACTGGTTATGCTCGGAGCAGTTTTGTTGTAGAAGGAAAAATCACCCTGCTGAAGGATCAACAGGTACTTGATTCCTGGAGCTGGGAATTTCCAATTTCCACAAGCGATCTCCCATGGACGAAAACGGAGCTTTTTTCCGAGTTAATGAAAGTAGGAGGAATTCAGATTTCATCACAATTGTCGGATGTTAATGCAGTAGCTAGATGTTTCCCTGACCTAAAGCTTTTGGCTCGAGCGAAAACCGAGAGATTTGTTTTGAATGCGGGAAAATCTTCAGGCTTGAGTGTCGGTGACAAATTTGTTCTCATTCCACAATCTGAAACCTTTAAAAATCGTGGTCTAATAGCTGCATCGGAACTATCTCTTATAGCAGAGGTAGCTCGGATGAGTAGAACTGAATCCGAGCTAGTAGTCATAGAGGGACTGGAGATTCCGATGGAAGGAATGACTTTTCTAGCAAAACCTGTGAGGAGTATCTGATGGCCAACAAACCGATTACGTTTTTACTCTTTATTTTTCTTGGTATTTCTGGATGTGCGAGTGTACCGGATAGATTAGCCGAAGGTCCTGCTGGAGAAGGAGCACCGAGCAATGCTGCTGGTGGTGACGATACCCTAGAAGAAGTTTTGAAAGATACCGGCTTCATGCCTGGTGATGAGCCGGCAGTGGCTGCAAAACTGGATCAGAAGGAATTGGAGAAGGCTTTATCAAGAATGCTGGGTGATCTGAAAGAGCAAGCAGATGAACTGGCGAAAAATAGTGAATCCTTAAGACTTGACAAAGATGGGCGCTATACGATCCGGCGAGGAGATAGTTTGTCGGAGATTCTGGAAAAAATTGCTCAGGGTTCCAATATAAATCCGGACCTTCTGAAAAGAGCATTTGTAGCAGCTAATCCGAGAGCTTTTAAAAGATCGAATCCGAACTGGATGTATGCGAATGCGAAGTTGAGGTTTCCAGAAGAAGAGGACTTCAAGAAGATTTTATTCCGGAACGCAAAACAGCAAGATTCAAAAAAAGAAACTGAAGAAGATCCTTATTCGGGTTGGATTCGTTTCCCTGCCAGATAAGCAAATGATATCGGCTGACGCGATAAACCAACCTATTCGAGTTAATGCGGTATATTCAGAAGGTAGCACGGCGGTATACTCCCTTAGATTAGAACCCCCCGACGCCAGGTCTCTGGGGTTGCGAGAAGGCCAGGTGGTCAATGGACTGATTGCATCGCGCCCGGACGGGAATGTTCTGGTCACCAGATCGAATCAGCAGATTGTTCTACCGCAGAATTTTGCAGCTACCCAGGGTGCAGTGAGACTAACCGCTTCAGCCATAGGTTCAGGAGCCTTTCTTTTGAGTCTCCAGCCCTCTGAACGAAAACCAGCATCGAATCTTTCTGTCGACCGAGTCCATCGGCTACTAGGTAGACCTTTGCAAAGCGATGCCCTGCGTCAGCTAGTTTTTGCTGCTAGCACACAGAATCAGAATTCGTCACCAGTGCGGTTTCCAAGAGGATTTTCTTTATTGACCTTAGGTGCGATGTTTCCCAACGCGACAATGATAGAGGCGATAAAACAGTCGTTATTGTCAAGCGGACTTTATAACGAAGCCAATGTGTTGGCTGGGCATGGCGAAAGAATCAATCTAAAGAATCTTTTACTGCAGATCAGAAGGGTGCAATTGAGTCGGGGGGCGGATGTTAGTCAGATCAACCAGAGCCTGGATGAAATAGAATCGTATCAGCTGGACGCGTTAGGTGGTCAGTTAACACGGACAACTAGCCTGAACTGGCTGATTCCAGTGTTGGGGGATTGGCCGATCGAAGCCCAGATAGAGGAACGCGACTCTTCTGATTCAAAGGCCTCGAGCGATGAAAAAACAGGAGAATGGAAGGTAAGTTTACGAATATCCTTAGCTGAGGATAAACACCTGGATATGACGGTAGTCGTCAAAGATCAGACTCTGATAAGAATTAATCTGTGGACACCAGTCCTGGAGTTATACCAGATAGCGTTGGACAAAAAGGAATGGCTAGAACAACAGTTTTTCAATTCCGGTTTGCAGCTAGAGGAAATAAATATTTTTCCTTCTGAAAGGAAACGGGAACAAACCCTGACATATTATGGAGAACGAGAAACTAAAGGTTCTTCGGGGATTGTCGTCGATGTTTGAGAGTATCGATAAGAAAGTTGCCGTGGCTCTGCTCTATGACAAAATGAAGGCCCCTACTGTAACTGCAAAAGGTAAAGGAAAGCTAGCCGAGGAGATTCTTGCCATTGCCGATGAAGCCGGGGTGGCTATTTCTGAAGACCCGCTGTTAGCTGAAACACTGGCCCAGTTAGAGGTAAATTCGGAAATTCCTGAAGAGTTGTTCAGAGCGGTCGCGATTGTCCTGGCTTGGGTGTACCGGCTACAGGAAAAATCGCCCTGGGATTAGGAAAGCTTGCCCAGTTTATTGTAGACGTTAGTCTGAAGTTCGTTTCTGTTGGTCAGGACACTTATAAGATTTTTGGTTATTTCCATCTGCTTCTTTAGCAATAGATCATTTCTCAGATGTTTGTCTTTGCATTCTTCTAGCTTGCTTCTTATTTCATCAAACAGAATAGTCTCTTCTGGCGCGATAGATTCCTGAGCTACGTTTTTCCAAAGACCGTCTAGTTCCTGCATGGCTTCGATCTTTTGACTCTGGATCGTTTCTACTGACACGAAGTCCCTACCTGATAGCAGGTCGAACTCTTCGTCCAGAAGTTTGAACAGATTTTTAGATAGAACTGATAATCTCTGGAGAGCGGTCGTTCCGGTTTCCGGCATATACGTTACAGCAGGCTTTCAAGATCGGCGAATTTCTCGGCAATCTTTTCCCGATCTAAGGGATAATTGCCCGACTCGATTGCTGTTTTCAATTCACGCACACGTACTTCATCGTAGCTCGCTTTTTCTTCTGCTCTTTTTACTGCTTCACTAAGTTCTACGTCGACTGAATCCCTTGTTCTTCCGGTCTCTAGTGCTTTACCAGCACTGGCGTCCTCAACACTTCGCTTTGCATTAGATGAGGCGTTATCTGTTCTATTCGTCTTTGACGAATTAACTCCACTAATGTTTTCAACCATTTTCTACTCCCTTCCTTTAAGGAGAACTGTACACATTTCCAATCGGCCATTTTATAGGAAACTTTAGTTTTTTTTAAAAAAATTTTAACTTATTGAAAAATATAAGAAAATATAACTTTCGAGAATTCTCGGTGGATAATATCTGCCTACCTGATATCAATTTCCTGATTTTTTGGAGGAATTTGTCGAAATAGTGCCATAATCGATCACTATTCCCGAGACAATAAGGTTGCTTTCGAGGTTTCGTGCCCTCACCCGATTTCCATAATAACCGTCCGCCAGCGCAACACCCTTGGCATCGATCGAAAAAGCGTCGGTTTCATAAACAAGATTCACCGTATCATTCCGGCGTATCAGTTTCGCTTTCCGTAAGTCTCTTTCTCGCAGTACTTGCCCTGCCTTTATCCTCTTGTTTGTTGTCATATAATCCAGGCCTTCCAGCCCCATGACCGGGTCGGGTGGTATGTCATGCGTCAATTTGCTAAGGCGGAAATGGGATTGGTCGATACGAACACCAGTGGGCAACATTTTTATGGCCAAAAGCGCCGAGACTGATTTTTTCAGGTCCGTCTTTAAAAGTAGCTCACCTTGTTTCGCATCTCTTTGCAAATATGAATGACCCAGGCTTTCAAAGCTGGTCAGGACATTTGCTGGGAGCTGTCTATTTTTTGTGATGGTTTTCAGATCTTTTCTGGTAATCTGGCTGCCTTTCTCTATATTCCTGGCGAAGATGAAGGCGTTTCTTTTTTTGCTGGGGACCTGAGCTCTGTTTTTGGTTGTCATTTCCAGGGCAATTACTTTTGGAACTTTCAGGTATCTTCTCCAGTTTCCCGGACAAGATGCCTTTGCCTGGCGATTATTGCTGTTTGTGAACTCGAAACCTATTCTTTCAGCGCACTCCAGCTTAAGGAGGTCTCGATCAAAACTTTTTTCTTTGAGATTCACTTCGTTTTGTGATTGTTTTTCCAGCCATCTTTCATACTCTTCAATAAGGTTCTCGCATATCGCTGGCGGTGATATCATGGCCATAGCGATCCACAAGGTGGCATAGAAGTTGAGATGGTGCCCTTTTTTTTTATCCAAGTTCTTCATTGATTGTGCTAGTCATCCCGGAAAACCATAAGATTTCAGTTGACTTAGATCCTATCCCGAAAAAATAAAACATCAACCTTTCTTAGCGGAGGTTTGCTGCCGCTCAGCGTTTCCGGTTCGGGCCATGTGTTGCCGTCTCATTTATCTGTCGTGAGAAAGAATTATCCCGAGTTTTATTAAGTTATTGAAAATAAATGAAAAAAAAAATTTTCTAGAAGTTGGCACGAGGTTTGCTCTTAGTGATTGCCGAAAAAAATTTCTTCTAGTCATTTAAATCGGCAATGAAATCGAAACCTTTAGTAAGGAAATGAGAAAAAGTGAAAATTTTCGATAATGTATTTGGAGTTCACGAAAATGCCATGAGGCTCAGGCAGGACCGTTTGGGTCTCTTGTCTGAGAACATTGTCAATTCGGAAACCCCCAATTACAAGGCAAAGGATCTCGATTTTAAAAAAGCGATGAAAGCGAGTGTATCGAATATGAATGTTTCTCTTAAACAGACTCATGGATCTCACATGGATCATAAAAATCTGGGTCGACTAGGAGATGCTGAGATAATTTATCGCAACCCGATGAACCCGGCTGCAGACGGAAACACCGTCGAGGCTCATTACGAGCAGTCGGAGTTTGGTAAAGAAACGGCGCGCTACATGGCAACCGTTCAATTTATTGAGAACCGTATCGGCGGAATACGCCGGGCCTTTAGAGGCGAATAAACAGAGCACAAATAAATAGGTAACGTTATGGCTTTAGTAATTAATACGAATGTTTCATCACTTACTGCTCAGAGAGCACTAGCTGACTCGAACGCGGAACTTCAAACCGCGATGGAGCGTCTTTCCACTGGTTCCAAGATCAACAGCGCGGCGGATGACGCGGCTGGACTTGCAATGACCCAGCGGATGACGGCCCAGGTTAGAGGACTGGCAATGGCGATAAAAAACGCCAATGACGGTCAGGCACTCACGCAATCCGTCGAAGGAGCCCTTGCGGAAGTTTCCGATATGCTCCAGCGCATGCGCGAACTGGCCCTTCAGGCTGCCAACGGAACTAATAGTTCCGCTGACAGAACCTTTTTGCAGTCAGAAGTGAATTTGCTGGTTCAGGAGATTACGCGTGTTGCGACCAACACCCGGTATAACGGAGAATTGATCCTAGACGGTACGTTCTTGAACAAGTCGATGCAGGTCGGAATCGAAGAGGGTGAGAATATTATCTTCTCCGTTGAATCTGTAGCCGCTGAGAGTGTCGGTGCTCACACTCTGGTTGGTAACGGCGTAGGTGCCCTGGCTGCTGGAATGGATCCCGCAGACCTCACTGGGGATGCCGCGCTTCAAAATCCAAGTACCATCGCGGATGACATAGAAATTTTTGGTTTTCTTGGCACAAAAGAGACCGCTTCTTCCGTCGGAGACACCGCAAAAGAAACAGCTGTCAAAATCAACAATTTGACTGGTGAGACTGGGGTAAGGGCCTACGCAAAAACCTACGCTGCATTGTCCTCTTCTTCGGCCACAGCAAAGACTTACAGCGTGAAGATAAACGGTTACCAAACGGGTAACTTCGTAATATCGAGCGGTGACGCAGAGGCGGCAGTCGACGCAATTAATCAAATCTCTGGTTCTACTGGAGTGACAGCAAGCTCTGCAAATAACAAAGTGGTTCTTTTCGATAGTGATGGGGACGATATCACCATCGAAAATACACAGACCCTTGCAGGGCACTCCGATTTAGTGGTAGAGAAACTAGGCGAAGACGGGGCTATAACAAATGTTATTGGAGACGCTGTTTCGCTCCAGATATCGGGCGCAAACGACGCTTCACGGGTCACAGGCACTCTCAAAATGGTCTCGCCTAACGCTTTCTCAATCGATCAGAAAGCCGTTTATCAAAA
>PAPD01000018.1 GCA_002708765.1 Gammaproteobacteria bacterium
CTTATCCACATGACAATTTCATTCAACAATAGTTACGCCAAGCTCCCTAAAGATTTCTATACAAAGCAGGCTCCGGAGCGAGTTAGTTCGCCAGAAATCATTCTAGTTAATGACCAACTGGCGAGCTTCCTTTCAATATCATCGAGCTGGTTAAATTCGAATCATGGTCTGGGAATGCTGAGCGGCAACTATCTGCCCGAAGGTAGTGAGCCTATTGCCACCGTTTATGCGGGCCATCAATTCGGTGCATGGAATCCTCTATTAGGTGATGGAAGAGCTATTCTGCTCGGAGAGGTAATAGCGCAAGACGGTTTAGCCTATGACATTCAACTGAAGGGGTCCGGACGCACCCCTTACTCCCGTATGGGGGATGGGAGATCCCCTCTTGGTCCGGTATTAAGAGAATATTTAGTAAGTGAAGCCATGAATGCTCTGGGAATCAAGTCAACTCGTGCATTAGCAGCGATCACAACCGGGGATTATGTTGAACGCGACAGATCTCAACCCGGAGCTATACTAACGCGGGTTGCACGGAGTCATGTAAGGATAGGAACCTTCCAGTTCTTTGCAAGCATTAGGGATACCGGGGCCCTTCAGTTACTTATCGATTACGTTCAAAAAAGGCATTACCCAGACTCTCTGAAAGAAGAAAACAAAGCATTATCCCTTTTAACAGAGGTAATGAAGGCCCAGGCGAAATTAGTCGCTAGCTGGCAAAGCATCGGCTTCGTTCACGGTGTGATGAATACAGACAATATGTTGGTTTCGGGTGAAACCATAGATTTTGGGCCTTGTGCGTTTATTGATTCATATAAGAAAGATGCTTCTTTCAGCTCTATCGACCAGTTCGGCAGGTACGCTTTTGGAAATCAACCGAATATTGCGCACTGGAACATCGCCTGCCTAGCTCAAGCGTTAATTCCACTAATTGACGAAGACGAAGAGTTAGCAATAAATCTAGCGAAGGAGCATCTTGAAAAATTCCCAATCTATTTCAAAGAGGAAGAAGACAGATTACTCAGATCCAAGTTTGGTTTTAAAAAAGATCTGCCTGGCGATAAAACGATAATGACAGGATTTCTAAACATGCTAGAAGAAAACCAGCTCGACTTTACCTTATCTTTTCGGCTCCTTTCAGAATTATCAGGCCAGCGTCCCGACCTGTCTGTTTCCAGTCTGGCTGGGTTCCCTTCCGGGTTCGATGAGTGGTTAGAAAAATGGAAAACAAGAACNGAAAAAGAAGAAAATCCAAAAATTCAACAGGAGATGCTTTCTACCAATCCAGCAATTATTCCAAGAAACCATCTTATTGAAAGAGCGATCAATGAATCACTTGAGCAGAATTTCGAACTGTTTCACAAACTGACTAAGATCCTGGCAAAACCATTTGATCTCAATGATNAAAGCATCAAGTTTGCTAATAAACCGCTCCCGAGCCAGGTCGTAAGGAAAACTTTTTGCGGTACGTGAACCTAGAGATGGAAATCACCAGANTGATCAGCTTGCACACATACATGTCAGAGAGAACCTAGCAGCATGAAGAACATTCTCAGAACGCCCGATAGTAATTTCGAAGAACTGGATGATTTTCTGTATGAACCAAAATTCCATCAGTGGCAAGGTTGCCGGGTTCATTATATTGATGAAGGAGAAAGAAACGCGCCAATCATGCTGCTCTTGCACGGCATGCCAACCTGGGGGTACTTATACCGAAAGATGATTCCGAAACTTGTTGAAGCAGGATTCCGATGCATTGTTCCCGATCATTTAGGTTTCGGAAGATCCGACAAACCGACAGATCCCGTTTTCTATACAATCGCGAGGCATACGGAAATCCTAACCAGTCTTATAACCGAACTGGATCTAAAAAAAATAACGCTTGTTTGTCAGGACTGGGGAGGGCCAATAGGTTTGGCTCAAGCTGTTTATATGCCCGAGCGTTTTTCGCGTCTGACGATCATGAATACCTGGTTACACCACCCCGAATATCAATACTCAGAAGCCATAAAAAAATGGAACATGAACTGGCAAGAGAACGGACTATTCAGTGTCGAAGAGCCGGATATAGCAGCCCTATTGCTTATTAGCTCCGGAATACTTGGCCCAAAAGAAGCTATCCCCTGGATTATCCATGGGAAACAACTAACAATTGAGAAACACGCAATGAAGATGTATCGCGGATTCAAAGCTCCGTATAAGGGAATGCCTTCGAGTGTCTTCAACGCTTTCAGAGCCTTCCCTCTTTCAATCTGCCATTACGATTATCACAGAGGGAACGGTGCTGCCCAGACTTATTTCTTTCAACAACTACTAAACTGGTCAAAGCCTGCTCACTTTATCTGGGGATGTGCTGATGACATTTTCACAGAGGACTGGGGCAGAGCATGGGCAAAAAAAATGAATGCCACTTTTAATCCTATAAAGGAGGCAGGCCACTTTTTGCAGAACACTCATGGTGAAACAGTTGTCGAATTACTTTTAAACGAAATATCCAAGGAGTAAATATGTTTGAAATACGTTCTTATCACTATATCCCCGAAAAATTTGATGCCTACAAAAAATGGGCAATTGAAGAGGCCGTCCCTTTTCTGAAGGAAAATTTAAACGTCGTTGGTTTCTGGATAGACAACGGTCGCGCTCCGGAAATTACAGGAGAAGATCCTCAACAGCACAAACACGGCGTTGCCAATATCACCTGGATCATAAAATGGAATTCCGAAGCAGAAAGGAAAAACGGATTCGATAACGTCCTGGGCGGTGAGGGATGGAAAGATATCTGGTCGAGGCACCCAGATGCAAAAGGGTATCTCCAGATGGAAGCAAGATTTGCCGAAGAATTATAAATTTAAAGAGTATGGGCGACTTGGCTATAAATCTATCCCTGCGCCAATAATAAAGGTCAGATCCTCTTCTCCAAAACCGGATACAGGGACGCTATCATAATCAAAATTTGCCTGGA
This sequence comes from Gammaproteobacteria bacterium, assembly GCA_002708765.1. Classification (GTDB taxonomy): domain Bacteria; phylum Pseudomonadota; class Gammaproteobacteria; order Pseudomonadales; family Azotimanducaceae; genus UBA9659. The sequence goes on from PAPD01000018.1 coordinate 2,960, forward strand.
AATTTAGGTAAATATCTTCGGTGATTTCATACCGGAAGCCTGTCTGACTATAGAAAACAAAATTCTCTCTGCCATCAAGGTTTCTGAACAAATTCTGATCGTGGAAAAATCCCAGGTCGCCATTAAAAAACTCCCAGAAAAAGTTTAACTTCCAGTCAATGGTTGTTGAAGTCTCTCTACGATTGTTAAATATCTCGGAGGAGTAACCAGCGCCAATCTGTACGTGAAAAAATCTGTCAGGATCATCAAAAAAATCATAGCCTATAGCAGGACTAAGAGAATATCGGGATGTTAAAAGGGCGACGGGATCTCGTTCGGCGGCAACATTAACCGCTAAAAACCATTGGTCAACAAAAAAATAGTTGTATCCCAAATTCATCCGATCTTTCGCTTTAGTTTTTTGTCCGTTTACTTCTTCCCTGCTTATGAATATGTCACTCCTGATGCGGTGATCTTTAATTTTCAATTCACCGTTCCATTGAAGGTTCGTTGTCTGGCTATCCGTATTCCCCCTGCTGAAGTTGGACCCTAGATCGAGATTTATTCCCCACTCGAAGTCCCTTATCTGCTCAGCGCGCTTTAGGGCGTTTAAGGGAACTTCGACGTTCCTTTCTTCTGAAACGAGGGTAACTTTTCCTTCTTCTGAAGATCTAGATAATATATAAGCGTCATCGTCGGATTCATTAAACTCGACAGCCATTTTTTCTTTTGATTCCACGGCGACAACGTTTTCTCTGTCCAGCTGGATAGGATCACTATATTCAGGTTCGATGATCAATTTATCTCCCCAGATAAGCTGGATATTTCCCGAAATTCGATCTCCATTTGCCAGATACACGACATCAGCCAATGAGTGAATAGAAATACCGCAAAAAGAGGCAAGAAAGAGTATTTTCGCTAACATATATAAAATCTCTAAAAATTTGTGGGGTCTACTAGTCAAGTCCTTTCGATAACCAATTAATAGTACCAGCATATTCATTGGCTGCTGCAGGCAAGACGGACTAAAAAATAAAGTCCCAAATAATCTGCTTGATTAGTAGCATTAAGCAGATGCTATTATGTACAAAATCATCCAAGAGAACCTTAAATGAAAGAAATGATCGAGGAACTGAGCGTTCCGTCAGATGCAAGTCTTGCACCTGGAGAAGCAAGATGCCCAGGCCGGTCAGTAAAAGATATATTAGTCCGAGAGAACAGCGCTAACGATCCCGGTCTGATGGCAAACAAATATAACTACCTTGGAAATGAAGACCTTCCCTTTTCTCGTTACACCAGTCAGGAATTTTTCGATCAAGAGATAAAGAAAGTCTGGTCAAAGGTATGGCAATGGGCGTGCAGAGAAGAGCATATTAGAAAACCAGGAGATTATTACGTATACGATGTTGGTCCATATAGCGCAGTTATCGTAAGGGATAATGAAAACAAAATCAGAGCTTTTGTGAATTCCTGCCCGCATAGAGGTATGGCATTTTTTGATCCCGGAACGCAGGGGACGGGAAAACAATTTTTAAGATGTCCCTTTCATGGGATGTCATGGAATCTTAACGGATCGCTCAAGGAAATTCCATGCAGATGGGACTTCCCGCATGTTTCGGACGAGAACTTCGGACTGACAGAAATTCCATCCGGCACCTGGGCGGGATTTGTTTTCATCAATTTCGATTCCGAATGCGGGCCGCTCAAGGACTATCTTGAAGTTCTGCCAGAACATTTCAAAAACTGGGGGCTTGAAAACCGCTATATAGCAATTCATACCTACAAAGAACTGCCTGGAAACTGGAAAATGTGCATGGAAGGGTTTCTGGAAGCGTATCATGTTCTAGCAACCCACCCAGAGGGATTAAGGACCTCTTCCTGGGCAAACACTCAGTATGACGTTTTCGGGAAAAATGTGTCCCGCTTCCTTCAAAACCTGTCTACAGGAAACCCGCATCTAGATCAGACCGAAGAAGAAATATTCGGAGTTCTAGGCTATAACCCTGAAGATCTGCCGGAAGGGAGAAGCGCAAGGGAGGAGCACGCCAACCACTTAAGAAAATCCATGGGACAAAGCCTGGGAGTTGACCTCTCCGAAGTCAGCACATCAATCATGCTGGATTCTATCGAATATCATCTGTTCCCTAATGCTTGCTTCTTCCCNGGAATCCAAATCCCACTGATTTACCGCTTCCGGCCTACTTCACTTGGCACTTGCGTTCATGAAATTCTTATCTTAGAACCCGTTCCGGATGAGTCGGACCGAAAGGAACCCGCACCAGTACATCATCTCGGCATAGATGAGTCATATAAAAAGGTAGAAGGGTTTGCTCTAGCCCACGTTCTCGATCAGGATACAGAGAATTTTCATCGCCAATGGGCAGGAATGAATGCCTCCATCAAAGGTGGGCAGACCCTTGGAAATTACCAGGAAGTCCGAATAAGAAATTTTCACAAAACCCTCGACGAATATTTGAACCGGTAGTAATAACCGAGCTATTCTTCAAGAAACTCGTAAGACGGGTCTCCTGAATCGTTAGTAGCCCTGGAAATAGGCACAAGCGAGGCATTTTTAGAGAAATTTTCGGTCGACGAGACGTCTTGATGCCAGGTNATGATTATTTTTCTGTACTTGATTTTCCAAACACCTTCTCGCTTTTCCATTTTATCAAGATAACGACCAATGTATGTCATCTCAGTTCCATCTGGACGAAGATGATGGGCAGTCAAATAGCTTTCCGACGAAGCCCTCGAACCGTCAAGAAAAATCAGAGTATTCGAAATCTGGTGTTGGGTATTCGAATAGTTCCTTAATGCATTCGGCAGAGATTCGCAAAACGGATANGCCAGCCCCNGGTATCCCCCATAATCCAGTTCGGCATCTTCCCAGCAAGCTGATTTAAGTAGATGTTCATCTGCGCGATCTATTCCCCTTGCATAGGCATGGATAACCTCGATAATCGCCAATCTGTCAGCCACTTCTGCCACACTAGGCACCTTCCCTATCTCATTCATACTTAAACTCCCGTTCTATCTGCTTCCTGAACCGTAATCGAATCCATATCAGCAAAACGACCATTTCGATCTGCAATAACCTCTCCTGCCCCATCTACTACAAAAACAGCACCGTTAACAAAAGAGGCCTCGTCACTCGCAAGAAAACAGACTGCATTTGCGATATCTTCAACCCTGCCTCCTCGTCCCATAGGGTTAGCGTTACCAATAACCTTTGTCGCACCTTCAAGATTTCTGTGATCACCTACCGCCAACCGAGCGGTAAGACCCGTAACCGTTCCTCCGGGGCAAATAACATTGCAGCGAATACCTTTGGGGCCCAATTCCGGAGCAACCGACTGCGATAATCCGATGACACCATGTTTGGCTGCGGTATAGATGTGAGGGCCCAGACCTGCTCTCACTCCGGCCGTCGAAGCTGTATTTATAATCACACCCCCATTCCCTTCCATCACTCGTGTTGCATGCTTTATCCCGTAAAAAACACTTGAAAGCAGGACATCCATTGTCCTATGCCATCCTTCCGAACTAATCTCTTTAATCGGCCCAACACTTCCCAGAATCCCTGCATTATTAAAGACGATATCCAGGCTTCCAAAGCGCTCCATCGTAAAATCAATTGCTCCCGAAACACCTTCCTCCGTGGCTACGTCTGCAGCATATGAAAGACAGGCTTCTCCTAGCTCTCTAGCCACCTCCTCAGCACGCTCGGCCTGAAGATCAACAATCACACAACGAGCCCCTTCGGACAGAAACTTTCTAGCAGTTCCCTCTCCAATACCACTTGCCCCACCAGTAACCAACGCTACCTTGCCTTCCAACCTATTCACCCAACTGCCTCCTTTGTTGACTTTAAAAAGCGAAACACAGATAAGAGATTATTTCTTCTCGTCGCCTTTTCTGAAACCCCAAGTGGAGTATCATTCCACACTATCCATAAAAAATTCTAATCCGAAGACCATAACATGATAAGACTAGTATTCGCACTACGACGAAGCCCTTCCTTAACCCGGGAAGATTTTCAGGCATACTGGAAAAACACTCACGCCCCGCTGGTCGCAGAACTGAGCAAAGACCTCGATATTTTGCGTTATGTCCAAACCCATACCGTGGACGAGGCAAAAGAGGCACGAAAAGCTCGTGGAGAAATGGAACCTCCTTATGACGGAGTCGCCGAACTCTGGTGGTCGGACGAAACCAAACTCGAAGAGATTTTTGGAACCAAAGCTGGTCAGCTAGCCGGAAAACTGCTTCTGGAAGATGAAACCAGATTCATAGATCTTGCCAACTCACCTATATGGTTCGCCCATGAATATCCCCAGATTAATCCGTCACCAGAAGAAATTCTGGCCGAACCAGACAACGGGATCATCAAAGTTTTCTTTCCCCTTCGCCAGAAATCTCTACTCGCCGAATCAGAAGCACGTCATTACTGGTTGACACATCACGGACCTATCGTAAGAGCGAAGGGTAATGAAGCAGGAATATTATGTTATCGGCAGATTCATCGTGCCAACTCAAAAACTGACATAATGTTACAAAAATCTAGGGGCACACGGGTCTCATCATATCTTGGACATGCAGAAGCATGGGTAGACCGAAACGGAATAACTTCAGCAGAAGCAGCAGAAGCAGCTAACAAGGCATTTATTAGTGACGAAATGAATTTCATTGATATGAAACGCTCTACAATCTTTTATGGTAATGAGTATTCGGTTATTGATAACAGGTAGAATAGAGAACAGAGAAATATAGAGGCACTGAAAGATATGGATCTTGGGTTAAAAAACAAAAAAGTTATCCTGACTGGCGGAAGTAAGGGGATCGGGTTCTATACCACCAAGTTATTGATATCAGAAGGCTGCCGGGTAGCTTTCTGCGCAAGAAACGGACAAAACATAAAAAACGCCCTTCAATTACTAGGTGATGATAACGGAGCGGCATTAGGATTCACAGCGAACCTAGAAAACGAAACAGAAACAAGGCGGTTCGCAGAAGAGGCTATCGAACAACTCGAAGGGGTAGATCTCCTAATCCACAACGCTAGTGGTTTCGATCACCAAGGGGATGAAGAAGGCTGGATGCGAAGTTTTCAAGTGGATATGATGGCAGGGGTCAGATTAGTCGAGACTGCGATAGAATCGTTAAAGACTAGCTCCGCAGCGAGCATCACCTTCGTTGGCTCAATGGCAAGTAAATTTCATTTCGGAAATAGACCAAATGCTTACGGCCCATCTAAGGCAGCAATGCGTGTTTACGCCAATGACCTTGCTCAACAATACGGGAAAAAAGGTATACGTTCTAACGTGGTCTCACCCGGGGCAGTCTGGTTTGAAGGGGGATCCTGGGACCAACGCAAAAAAGAAAACCCGAAATTTTATTCTGCAGTGGAGAGAAAAATACCTTTGGGCCGTTTGGGCTCCGCTGATGAAATTGCAAGGATTATTGCATTCGTTGCAAGCCCGGCGGGCATATGGATAAACGCCGAACATATCGCTGCCGATGGGGGCCAGGTGGCCGCGGTCTATTAAACCAAAGGATATTACTCATGATGCTGCCAAAACTCCCTTTTACCTCTATATTTGCGATCTCCATCATACTATGTGCCGGATGTGGTGGTGGATCGAACAATAATGGCTCAGCTCCCATTTCTCCATCTACCCCACCACAGCAGAAAGAACCAAAATCAGATTTCGAATCAGGAACTTTCCAGAACTTCAATCGTTTTGAACAACTTTGCGAAAACCCCAGGCAGGGAAGTGATTCACAAGGCAGGCCATTTCCTGACTCTCAGGGTTCGACTCAAGACGAAAACAACTGGCTCAGATCCTGGAGCCATGATCTCTACTTATGGTATGACGAAATCACTGATGTTGACCCAGAAAGCTTATCTACCCCTGAATATTTCGAGAAAATGAAAACGTTCGAGTTAACAGAGTCTGGCAACCCCAAAGATAAATTTCATTTCGCTATTCCGACAGATGAGTGGATCGCTCTTTCCCAGGGGGGGGTTCAAGGAGGTTACGGAGCAGAATTCAAGATATTGAATGGCGCTCCTCCTAGGAAAGTACTTGTTGCCTATACCGAACCAGACACACCTGCCACGGCAGAGGCCATCAATTTAAAAAGAGGAGCAGAAATTCTTGAGATTGATGGAGTTGACGTAATTAACGGAGATGATATCGATACCCTTAACAATGGACTTTTCCCTGACGCCGGAGAATCACATACCTTTTTAATAAAAAACGTGGAAGAAGATTCTTCCAGATCAATTACGATGACTTCAACAGAAATCGTTTCCACTCCGGTTCAAAATTTATCATTCCTGGAAACAGCTAACGGAGTGGTAGGATATTTCACATTTAACAGCCACATAGCACCAGCAGAAAAACAATTAATTGAAGCAGTGACGCAACTCAGAGAATCCAATATTTCCGATCTGGTTGTCGACCTAAGATACAACGGAGGCGGGTTTCTTGATATCGCGAATGAGCTTTCAGCGATGATTGCCGGAGATTCAGCAGTAGGCCAGGTTTTCGAAGCCATCGAATTCAACGAGAAACACCCTGACCTCAATCCGGTCACTGGCGAACGACTGACACCCAAAGACTTTCTAACCACCAGCCAGGGGTTTTCTGCTCCGGAAGGCGTCCCCTTGCCTGTCTTGGGACTTGATCGGGTTTTCATTATCACCGGCTCCGGAACTTGCTCCGCGAGCGAGTCAATTATAAATGGGTTACGTGGTATAGATATGGAAGTAATAGTGATCGGAAACACGACTTGCGGAAAGCCTTACGGATTTTATGCCTTCGATAATTGCGGAACTACCTATTTCTCCATTCAATTCAGGGGTGTTAATCAGAAAGGCTTCGGAGATTATGCGGACGGGTTCTCTCCCTCGAATCTTACTTCTCCGGAAGGAGTCCCCATTTCAGGGTGCCTAGTATCGGATGACTTTAATCATAAACTGGGAGATCCTCAGGAAGGCCGGTTGAAAGCGGCCCTGGCATATAGAAATAATGGCACGTGCCCCACGCTTGTGAATCAGGCAAGCACTGGAAAAACCGTAAAAATGCTAATAAATGAAAACGGAGACACAGCTATACAAAACAGAATGATCTGGAATCAGAACAGAATCCTAAGCAGATCACGATAAACCAGACATTTTTCAATCCGGCACAAATTATGAATGGAAAAAAAACCGCTTACCCATTGTCCGATTTGAAAGTTCTCGATTTTTCGAGAGTTCTCGCAGGCCCTTTTGCGGGCCGGATGCTATCCGACCTTGGCGCAGATGTAATAAAAGTTGAACCGCCTGAGGGTGACGTCACCAGATTCTGGGGCAAGGAAATAGCCAACGTCCAGGGCTATTATCACCAGCAAAATATAGGTAAGAGAAATATCTGCATTGACTTGAGAGCAAAAGGATCATCGGACTTGATCAAAAGACTCGTTCAGGTTGCAGATATCGTAATAGAAAACTACAGGCCGGAGGTAATGAGTCGTCTCGGCTTAGGTTATCAGAATCTAAATGAAACAAACCCCGCAATCATCATGCTCTCTATTTCAGGATTTGGCCGGGATGGACCGGAATCACACCGCCCGGCTTACGCGCCTGTTATCCACGCGGAGGCCGGACTGATCCACCGGAACTGGACGAGAAATGGAGGGACACTTCATGATCTGCCCATCTCCTTAGCAGACACAAATGCAGCACTCCATGGTCTAGTGGCAACCCTCGCAGCAATACACATGAGGAACAAAACAGGTTCAGGACAGCACATTGATATTGCAATGATTGACGCTACCGCAGCAACGGATGATCAGCTCCAATACGACCTTGAAGATTCTTTTGTTACCGCTCCCCTGCCAAACGAAGTTTGGGAAACGGGCTTCGGACATGTCCTTATCTCGTCGGATTTCAGATTGTTCTTCCGGCTCCTGGTAGACCATTCGGGTTTGACTGATCCCTCAACATCCGGCATGGAACTAGAAGAAAAAATCTCTTCCAGGAGAAAAGCGGTCGGAGACTTGCTTCGCACCATAACCGAAAAAAAGGAATTCGTTTCGATCATGACAGAAATTAACGTTGCCTGGGGAGAAGTTCGGGACCCCAAAACCCTGGCTAAACAGAAAACCATTGTTCACCGAAACGCTATCATCGATACTGACGACCGGAATGGTGGAATGCGTCCCACCACTCAGTCACCTTATCGGTTCTCAAATGCTAAAAGCGGCGTGGGAGAAAAAACCTCTCATCGAGGAGAAGACTACGAAACTGTCCTAAATGAATGGCTTGGCCTAAATTCTGATGAAGTGACAGAATTATTCGATCAGAAAATTGTTCTGCACGATCCGGACTGGATCGCAAAATAGAAAGCCCCTTTTTCTATAACAATGAAATAGCTTTATGGAGGCAGAAAAGCTAACCTGACTTTTTTACTCAAATTCAAGGCTTGCTAACATTGGTAAAACCTATTGCAATAATTGGAATCCTTGCCGGAGTCTTTCTCGCTGCCTATAGCTATCGTTTTGAACTACTTCTCACCGCTGTAAATCTAGCGATTGGCTCTAAATCCGTTAACCCACATGAAGAGATTCTCTGGAACTCACCGGAAAAGGAAGAAAAAAGAGACGGTCGCCCCAATGTTGTCATGATCGTTGCAGATGACCTAGGATGGAACGACCTTACTTTTAATGGAGGGGGAGTAGCCGGGGGACTGGTTCCGACTCCTAATATAGATTCGATTGCGAAGGAAGGAATCTTGTTCAAGAATGGTTACTCCGCGAGCGGGACTTGTGCTCCTTCCCGAGCAGCCCTAATGACCGGGCTCTATCCTACCAGGGTGGGTTTCGAATTCACTCCTACGCCACCGTTCATGAGCCGTTATCTGGATATAAGTAACAAAGCCTTCGGTCCGGGGCTTCCCGGCAAGAATTATTTCGACAGATACGATGACGAAGTGGTGCCTAATTTTCGGGAAATGGGGCTACCAACGGAGGAGGTAACGCTAGCGGAAAGATTTAAAGAAGCGGGATACTACACCGCTCACATAGGAAAATGGCACCTGGGTCGAGAAAATGGGATGTCGCCAAACCAGCAGGGGTTCGTTGACAGTCTCCGTATGGAGAGCGGCCTCTATCTGCCAAAAGATGATCCAGAAGTTGTGAACTCGATACAGCCCTGGGATCCAATCGATAAATTCCTTTGGGCAGCCCTGCAACATTCAGCCGTATTTAACGACGGCGAAGCATTTGAACCCGGCGGATATCTAACCGATTACTGGACAAAAGAGGCAATCAAAGTAATAGAGAACAACAGGAATAGACCTTTTTTTCTGTATTTCGCGCACTGGGCAGTTCATAACCCCTTGCAGGCGCTTAAAGAAGATTACGATTCGTTAGAGGAAATTGCAGATCATCGGCTCAGAGTTTATGCGGCGATGGTAAAATCACTTGACCGAAGCGTGGGTAAAGTCCTTGAGGCTCTGAAGAAGAATGGCCTGGAAGAAAACACTCTGGTAATGTTTACCTCCGACAACGGTGGCCCGGGATACATAGGCCTCCCGGAGATCAACGACCCTTTCAGGGGGTGGAAGATCAGTTTTTTTGAAGGAGGGATACATGTACCTTTTTTTATCAAGTGGCCCAAAGAGATAGCCGAAGCAAGAATATACAAAAATCCTGTCCATCATATGGATCTTGCGGCTACAGCACTAGCTGCGGCAGGGATTCAGGCAGAAGGGCTTGACGGAGTGGACCTGCTTCCGCATGTCGCCAACGAGGATAACTCCAGCCCACACGAAACACTTTTCTGGAGAGGAGGGCATTATGAAGTAGTTCTTAAAGATGGATGGAAACTTCAACGAATGAGTGACCCCGAAAAAACATGGCTTTTCAATCTAAATGAAGATCCCACAGAACAAAACAATCTGGTCCAGGAAAACCCAGAACTAGTTGATCAATTGATCGGGTTACTCGAAACTCACAACGCTAGCCAAAAACAATCTATCTGGCCAGCAATGATCAATGCTCCTATTTTAATCGACAAGACCTCGGACATCTCCTTTGAAGAAGGAGATGAATATGTCTACTGGATGAACTGATTTGGAACCAAAAGTGTTGCTAAAAAAGTTCTTTATGAGCGCTTTGATCAGTAATACGAGGCTCAATTTTTCCCGTTTAAAACACAGAATAAAAAGAAAAGATATTCCCATTGTCCACTATTTTCATCAGGTTGATGATCCATATAGTCATCTGGCTGTTCAGAAAATTTCGATGCTTAAGGAAAATTATGACATCAGTTTTAAATTCCACCTATGCGGACCACCTTCAAAGGATGAGCAGGGAGATAGTTCACGTTTTCATTCATGGGCGTTGGCCGACGCCAGAAATATATCCGAACACTACAAGACAAAACTTCCCAGAGGAATCAACAAAATTTCCGAAAACCAGAAAATAGTAGCGGAAGAGAAGTTATCCCGAGAACTGAATGGACACCATTTCACTGAAACAGCTATCGAGCTAGGAGAAAAACTGTGGTCTGGGCAAACACTTCCTTTGACCGGTTCTAAAACAATTGAGCCGACCCGAGGATCCAATCTTCGAAAGAAACTTGGGCACTGGTTAAGTGGCACTTTCTACTATGAGGGAGAGTGGTATTGGGGGGTCGACAGATTGCTCCACCTGGAATCTCGGCTTGTCGAGGCAGGCCTTGGTTCAGCCAATGCCCCACCTTGTGTTCCCAGGCCACATGAGTCACCCGGGGAACCTTTTGAGGAAAAGGATTTAACATTGGAATTCTTTCCTTCACTTAGAAGCCCCTACAGCGCAATCTGCTTCGACCGGGTTGTAGCATTAGCAAACGAGACAGGAGTAAAACTGAAAACGCTCCCTGTAATGCCCATGATGATGCGCGGTGTAAAAGCTTCTCGATCGAAACAGTTCTATATTCTGACTGATGCAAAAAGAGAAGCTGTCTATTATGGCCAGGCTTTTGGCCCGATAGTGGATCCGATCGGAGAACCCGTCATAGAAGCCTTCAAGCTGCTTACTGCGATGATCAAGATGGATAAAGAGACTGAATATTGTGGCAATTATCTCAAGGCTGCCTGGTCGGAGGGAATCGATATAACCAGACCTGAAGGCCTGAAGAAGGTAGTTGAGAGAACAGGAGTGAGCTGGAACAAGGTAACCGAAGAGAAGGAAGCATCCGGTTGGGAGGCTATTCTAGATAAAAATCTGTCCCGAATGCTAGAATTCGGCTTCTGGGGAGTGCCCAGCTTCAATCTCACAGGTGGGGATGCTGAAGATTTCAGCTGCTGGGGACAAGACAGATTATGGCTATTAAGACACGAAATTGAAAAAAGAACGATAAAGAAAAAACCGAATGAGAGAGTATGGAAATGAAAAAATTCCTTTTGTATGGGTTTCTAATCACTACCACTCTAGGCCTCGCATTAAGAGGTTCCCTCGAATTCGAGAAACCCCGGGGAGTCGCACTGAAATTTTTTACAAAAACTCAGACAGAAAATGGGTCAAGAAGTGTGCCGACTCCGGATGCGCTCCAGGTTTTCCTATGCGGCACCGCATCACCCATTAATAATTCTGGCCGTGCTCAGGCTTGCGTTGCAGTTCTCACGCCTCAACATTTTTATCTAGTAGATGTCGGAGCTGGCTCAACCTCCAACCTGCAAAGTTCTGGATTACCTTTTGATCGATTGCAAGGAATTTTGATTACGCATTTCCATTCCGATCATATTGCTGAAATATACGAGGCAAACCTCTTATCATGGGTAACTGGAAGACCAGAACAACTAAAAGTATATGGTCCGGAAGGCATAAAAAATCTGGTCAGGAACATTAACGATACCTACGCTCCCGATCGAAGCTATCGAACCGAACATCATAGTGAAAAGCTATTGCCACCAATATTAGGCCTTATGTCTCACGAAAGAGTGGAACCGGGCGGAATAATAGTAGATGGTGACTTGGTAATCACGCCTTATCTATCTGATCACCATCCGGCAAGCCCAGCTGTCGGTTACCGTTTCGATTATCGCGGAAGGAGCGTAGTGGTATCGGGAGATAGCAACATCACTGAAGAGACTCGGATAATAACGGATTCAGTAGACATTCTTATTCACGACGCACGTTCAGAGAGAATTATCAAGGAAATGGTTAATGCATCCAAGGATCTCGGCCTTAATCGAAGAGCCAAAATTTTTGAGGACATACAGGACTATCACGCATCTACCGAATCTATCCTGAAATTAACGGACACATCTCAGATCAAAACGGTTGTCTTCTATCACCTGGTACCGACCTCGGATAGTTTTATCGTGGAGCTAGAATTCAAAAGAGGCATGCCGGAGAATTTCCTGGTCGGAACCGACCGACAGTGGTTCGTATTGCCTTCTTACTCCAGTGAAATAAAAATCATAGAACAATGAAATCAGAGAATCTGGTCCGCGCCTACCGTTGCATTACCTTCTAGAAGCCGCACGCCATCACGTTCCAACCAGATGTCACACTCTATACTGGATCCTTTTACTTCGGTTACAAGGCCCTTCGCCACGACACGATCTTCACTCAGCACAATATGGGGGAAGGTCATAAATATCCGCTTCACACAACCAGGACCCGCCCATTCGTGCAACATATTCACCATATAACTAAGACCAAGCGGCCCCTGATTAATAGTCTTTTTCCCGACCTCAAATGGCAGACTATCAACAAGATCAGCGTCCCAATGAACCGGGTTAGGGTCTCTTAATATCGCCGCCATCGTTCGCATTCGTGAACGCTCTACCGAAGGCATCTCCCAGGAAGGAATTTCGAAACCGGCCTCAACTTTCATCGGCACGCCCTCGATTGTAATGCCAGATAATTGTCGAGCTCGCTACTTCCACTGAACCATGGGTTAGCTGAAACCGGAACTGGATTCGATCAAACAAGCGCCCAGCTTCCGATTTTCGTTCAACCCCCTCTATCTTTCCGAAAACCTTGTAGAGAGTTTCTTCAAGTAAAGGCTGATGAATTTCCCATTCATAGCTTTCTATACCAATCGAAAAAGGAGAGTTAGCTTTCCCAAGCTCGAACATTTCTCCGATAGAAGTACTCGCCCCCAGTATGGGAACATGAAAGAGCGCTACCGGATGAGCAAGTCCATCGGGTAAAAGCTCGCTGCCCGTGCATTCGGTCAACAAAAAGTTTTCCCAGTGAGCAATCAGGTACTCCCCCCCAGGGAACTCGTGTCCAATAATTTCTTTTACCGATTCTTCTGATGGGGTTTGCATGGGTGAAGTCTAACGTTTTTTAATAAAAAACGCGAAACCGATAAGCGAGCATACTTCTATCTTTTTTTACACCAGCACGAAAAATAGATACATTGTGTATAAAAAAGAGCGCCCAAAAATGACTGACTCTCCTGAAGGGTATGATGTAGAGAAAGTAGAGGAATGGATCAGAACTAACATATCCGAGTTGTCACCACCTCTAACGTGGATCCGGCTCGAGGGCGGTCATTCCAATCTCACCTATAGAATAGAAGATAGCTACGGGAAGGCGGCTGTCATCACGCGCCCTCCTCAAGGCGAACTGCTGCCTAAAGCTCACGACATGAGCAGAGAATGGTCGCTAATCTCTGCCCTAGGACCTACGCCGGTCCCCGTTCCAATAGCGATGGGTTTTTGCGAAAGTCCGGAGATCACGGGCGCCTGGTTTTATGTCATGGGTCTGGTGGATGGGCGACCCTTATACAATAACGAGGAAACTCTGGACTGGGTGCCGGAATCCAAGAGAAAGACACTTGCTTATTCCTTTGTAGACGTGCTGGCTGATCTCCACGCCGTTGACCCGGGAAAGGTCGGGCTAAGTGATCTTGGGAAAGCCGATAGCTACGTAGGTCGCCAGCTCAAAACATGGTATAGATCCTGGACATCATCTATAGAATCCGCCCATTATGACGACCCTCGGGCGCACGAGCTACAGGAATTCTTCATCAAAAATCTTCCCGAACAAAAGGGGCTTAGAATAGTCCACGGCGACTATGGACTGCATAACTGCTTGACGGGACCGGATTCAAAGATTGCAGCAGTGGTAGACTGGGAAATATCGACCCTGGGAGATCCGTTAGCCGATCTAGCCTATGCACTGAATTTTTTTCCTGATCCATCTGATGCGATTCCGATTTCCCCAGAAGCCGCGACTGCTGTTCCAGGGTTCCCCGCTAGGTCTGAACTAGCGAAACGATATGGCAAAAGAGCAAAAGCAGATCTATCTAACCTTGACTATTATACTGGTTTCAATCGCTGGAAATCTGCGTGCATCGTCCACGGCGTCTACGCAAGATATATGGCAGGACAGAAAAGCTCTGAAGGTGTAGACCTCGAGCACATGCGTGAGCGAATTGGAATAGCTCTTTCCCTATCCGAACAGGCAGTGAATCGACTTACCCAATGAAATGGCTTTTCCTCTTTATTCCGTTATTGATCTGGGCGTCCATGAGTTGCAACGCTTCCATTATTGACGAGCTGGAAAAGAAAGGCATTGAGCTTCAGCTTGAGGGAAAATACAAAGAAGCAAAGATTATTGAAACGCAACTTATCTCGGCTGCAGATAACCCCGTAGGCCATGTATTCGCGCTTAACTCCATAATTACGCAACTCACCTGGAATGAAACCAAAACCGAATACGATAACCTGCTTTTATACCATTCTCGAAAAGCACTTGACTGGTGCGAACCTATACTGGAAAAAAATCGAAAACATATCCTCGCGAATTTTTACTGCGGACAAACCAACTTCGCCCTTAGCTATCATCACGGGCTGAAGGGTAATTATTACAAGGCCGGGAAATATGGAACCAATGGAATCGATCAAATGGAAACGGCCCTAAAATACGACCCGGAATTGCACGACGCAAAAATGCAGCTGGGTCTAGCCTACTACGTTGCAGACAACCTTCCCCCTTTTTTAAAAATATTTAGTCGCTTCCTATGGTTCATCCCCACAGGGAATTCCGAAAAAAGCATCCCGTACCTTCTCGAGGCAATCCAAAAGGGGGATCGATACCGAGACGTAGCACGATATACTTTCGGTTCTCTGATGCTAGAAAAAAAAGCGACTCACGGTGAGGCCGAAAAACAATTCAGGAAGCTGGTTTCAAAGTACCCGGGAAATCCGAGATTCCAGGTACAACTAATATTCATCTTGCTGATACAGGAAAAGTTTGAAGAAGTCATCTCTGTGGCCAAGACATTTATTCGAACAGGAGACCCGGACACTCCAGAATTTAATCTGGCAAAAGTGTCCCTTATTCGCGCACAAATGGGAATCCAGAATATCCAAGAAGCAGAAAACACCTATGTCGAAATAAAGGCCTATTTTAATTCTGATGAATCGAGTCTACCCGGCTGGGCTTTTGCCTGGTTTAAACTGACCTCCGCGCAACTCCATGACTTGAAGCAAGACCGAGCCAAAGCTCTTAAGAATTATAAAGAAATTCTGGAAATCTCGAAAAAAACCTATGTTTTCGAAGACATAAAATCGGCAGCCAAAAAGGGGCTCGAAACCCCATTCCAGGCCCTACCCTGAAATGCTCAGTATCATCATCCCCACGCTCAATGAAGCAAGGAACATAGAAACCCTCATTCTCCAGTTAAAGTCTCAGAAGAAAATCAGTCTCGAAATTATTATCAGTGATGGAGGATCAGAAGATGGCACTATTGAGATTGGCAAAGCACTTGGCGCCAAAATTGTTTCAGGCCCGAAAGGAAGAGGACAACAACTAAACAGAGGCGCAAGATCAGCAATCGGAGAAGACTATCTTTTTCTCCATGGTGACAGCGAATTAAGAGATCCGGATCAGCTCAAAAAATCTCTTGATTTTGTGAGGGAACAAAAAGGACCAGTGGCAGGTCATTATCAGATAGACTTCGCTTGCGACGATCCGACAGTTAAAAAATTTTTACGCTTCTTTGAAATTAAATCAATTTTCAACAGGGAAGGTACCTTCGCCGGGGATCAGGGACTATTAATATCGAGAAAAACGTTTGAAGAGATGGAAGGGTTTTCGGAGGAACTTACGTTTCTCGAAGACAAGGAATTCGGTGAACGTTTTTTCCGTAAGGGCAAGTTCGTAACCTTGCCCGGAAGAATCAGAAGTAGCGCTAGACGATTCGAGGTTGAAGGCATGAAGGAGCGAGCTATTTTAAACCTCCTAATTATGTCTATGCACCATTTGAGGCTAGATAATTTCTTCGAATCCGCATCTTATATCTACAGGGAATCATCTGAAGCGGGGAAATTAGATCTGCTCCCTTTTTTTATTCAAGCCCTTCATGAACTAATGAGAGATGGCTCCATAGAAAGCTTCAGAAAATTTAGCCGATTAGGACGTTGGGCGAATTCCAATATATGGCAGAGCTTCCTGTGGTTGGGATTGAAAACAAAAAGGGAACATAGGTTGGTAAAGATATACGATAATTATTTTGCAAAGCATACTAGGAATTTTTTCGGGGACGCCCTATCCACTTTAGCAATCATCATCTGGTTCTTTGCCAAACTTCTTTCTCAATGGACAAGAAATAAACTGGGGAAATTCTTCTAGGACACTCCCAACGACAACAAATTCTCTAAAGGGCGATAAAGCTCTTCAAGGTAATCATTATCTTCTTCTTCAAGTTTTATTGAAGGAGACTCTACCAACTCGAGAAGTTGTTTTGAACTGGACACACCTACAATTGGGGCCGTAATTTCGGGTTTGTTGCACAACCAAGCTAGTGCTATCTGCGCTGATGTTTTATCGTAACGTTTTGCAAGATCGGCAACCCGAGCCGCTATCTTAAAATCGACTTCTCCTTTGTATAAGCTTTCTGTTCTAGCCTGATCCTTTCCCTTTGAACGATTGGTTGTGCCCTTCTTTAACGAACCCCCATAAGCTCCCGTTAAAATACCTCTAGCCAAAGGCGACCAGGGTGTTATCGCTATTCCATTTTCCTGGCAATAAGGAATCATTTCCCGTTCTTCTTCCCGATAGACAAGATTATAGTGATTCTGCATGGAAACGAACTGTGTCCATCCTGCCGATTGCGCGGTCATCTGTAGCTCGGAAAATTGCCAGGCAAACATACTTGAAGCTCCAAGATACATGGCTTTACCAGATTTAACGACATCGTGAAGGGCCTCCATAGTTTCTTCGATAGGAGTCTCAACATGAAAAGGTATTCCATGAGGGTGCCTGTGAATGACGAGGTGATCGATATAATCTATTCCCAATCTCTTGAGAGATGCATCAACACCTTCAATTATATGCTTGCGAGATAGCCCTCCTGAATTCGGACTCTTAGACAGAGGCATCGCTACCTTTGTCGCGAGCACGTAATCTTCCCGCGGGAGCATCTCACGAAGAATTTTTCCTATAACCTCCTCGCTAGCTCCCAGACCATAGACATCTGCGCAATCGAAATAAAACAGTCCTTTTTCGAATGCGACCTTAAAAATCTTTTTTGTCTCTTCATAATCAAGAGTCCAGTCCCCCTGGTGCCCCCGACCGGGGATACCGAAATTCATTGTGCCAAGGCAGATCTCTGAAACTCTCAACCCTGATTGAAAGCCAAGCTGGACTGCTTCTAACATCTCTATTCCTTTTTATATAAAAACTCTGGAAATATTACATTACAATTCCTTTTTTATCTTATGGGAACACCTATGAATTTAGAGACACTTCTCTTTGATATTTCAAACAATATTGCCACGATCACTTTAAACAGACCGGATAATGCGAACGCGCTGGATCCTACAATGGCCAGGGAATTAAGTGAAGCTGCGATCGAATGTGATGAAAACTCTAGCGTTAGAGCAGTAATAGTCCAAGGCACCGGCAAGATCTTCTGTGCCGGAGGCGACTTAAAAGCCTTCGCCAATGCAGGAAAAGCTGCCCCAGCACTGATAAAAAAAATGGCTGGCGATCTTCACCTGGCCATATCCAGATTCAGCAGAATGAATTCACCGGTTATCGCAGCCGTAAATGGGACAGCTGCGGGAGCCGGATTCAGTATAGCTGTCTCGGCTGATCTTGTCGTTTCGACTAATTCCACGAAATTTCTACTTGCCTACACAAATGCCGGACTTTCTCCGGATGGAAGTTCTTCCTACTTTCTGCCGCGCCGCATTGGAGATAGAAGAGCAAGAGAGTTAATGTTAACCAACCGTGTTTTATCATCAGCAGAAGCTCTCGACTGGGGACTCATAAACGAGGTGGTCGAAGAGGCAATTCTTGATCAAAGAGCCAGGGAACTGGCAACAAACCTCGCGAAAGGGCCAACTCTAGCTTTCGGGCAAGTAAAAAGCCTTCTCAATGCCTCGTTCGATAATGGCCTCGAAACACAGATGGAGCTCGAATCTCGAGGAATCGCTGACATGGCTAGATCACATGATGGTCAAGAGGGGATAGATGCTTTCCTGAACAAAAGAAAACCAAGTTTTTCCGGGAGATAGATTATCTTTTCCGCAAATGAGCAAGCGCTATTTCGTTGAAGAAAATGCGTACCAGCGCGTATTGCTTTATACTGGACCTACAATATTCAAGTATTAACAAGTCCTAACCTGGACTAACACGAAAGAAACGTATCCAAAAGATACCAAGATAAAAGGCACCTAGATTTTATGTCAGACTTACCCAAAATTATCTATACGGACACCGATGAAGCGCCTAGGCTAGCTACCTATTCGCTTCTCCCGATAATCAAGACCTTCACAAAAGCGGCAAAAATTGAAGTTGAATTACGAGATATATCGTTAGCAGGAAGAATTCTTTCCGCTTTCCCTGAAAGACTATCCGAAGCACAAAGAGTTACAGATGATTTGCATTACCTGGGCGAGCTAGCCAAACAACCAGAGGCCAACATAATAAAGCTACCCAATATTAGTGCTTCAACTCCGCAGATGCAGGAAGCAATAAAGGAACTAAAGAATAAGGGATACGACCTTCCCGACTACCCCGAGGAACCAGGAAATAGCGAAGAGGAAAATATAAAGGTTCGCTACGACAAAATAAAAGGAAGCGCCGTTAATCCAGTGCTTAGAGAAGGGAACTCCGACAGAAGAGCGGCGGCGGCAGTAAAGGAGTTTGCAAAGAAGTTTCCGCATAGGATGGGGAGCTGGGAAAATTCATCAAAAAGTCATGTCGCACACATGAACCAAGGTGATTTTTATGACAGTGAACTATCCACCATTGCGCAAGAAGATGGACATATTTCAATCGTCTTTGATTCAGGGAACGAACAAAAGATATGGGCTGAACGTATCCCTGTCAACAAAGGCGAGATAATAGATGCAGCTTTTTTGAGCAAAAAAGCCTTATGTGATTTTTTCGAAGAGCAGATCTCCTCAACAGAGGAAGGCGTGCTTTTTTCTCTTCATTTAAAGGCAACCATGATGAAAGTCTCGGACCCCAAAATGTTCGGGCATTGTGTCCGAGCTTATTATGGGGCAGCTTTGGATAAGCATGAAGAAACCTTGATGAAGCTAGGAGTAGATCCGAATAACGGCATCGGGGATGCCTACGACAAAATTAGTGAGCTACCCGAGGAAGAAGCAAAACAAATTAGAGAGGACCTGGACTCATGCCTGCGCAACGGCCCTGATCTCGCAATGGTAAACTCTGACAAAGGCATTACCAATCTGCATGTTCCTTCAGATATCATTATCGATGCTTCGATGCCAGCAGCTATCAGAGAATCGGGGAAAATGTGGGGCCCGGATGGGGAACTGCATGACATGAAAGCTGTCATTCCCGACAGATGCTATGCCAGCTTATATGACGAAACCATAAAGCATTGTATCCAATACGGCGCTTTTGATCCTAAGACTATGGGGTCTGTTCCCAATGTGGGATTAATGGCACAGAAAGCAGAAGAGTATGGATCTCATGACACCACATTCGAAGCACCTGACGACGGAGAAATTCGTGTAGTAGATAGCGGAGGCAATAACCTTCTCCGGCACTTGGTTGAAAAAGGTGATATCTGGCGGTTATGCCGAGTAAAAAACGGACCTATCGAAGACTGGATAAAACTGGCGGTAAAGCGAGCCAAATTAACCGGGTGGCCTGTGGTTTTCTGGCTTGACGAAAACAGGGCACATGATGCCAATCTCATTGGGAAAGTAAATTCAATATTATCGGATAGCGATCAGAACGACTATGAGTTTTATATCAAATCTGTGCCTGACGCCGCTCGTTTCACATTAGAAAGAGCACGAAACGGTGAAAATACGATTTCAGCGACAGGTAATGTCCTAAGAGATTATCTAACCGATCTATTTCCGATTCTGGAATTGGGGACAAGCGCTAAAATGTTGTCCATTGTTCCTCTAATAAATGGTGGCGGTCTTTTCGAGACCGGCGCCGGAGGATCTGCTCCGAAACACGTACAGCAGTTTGAGGAAGAGGGACACCTGAGATGGGATTCTCTAGGTGAATTTCTCGCTCTGGGAGCATCACTTGAACACCTGGCTGTAGCGTTTGACAACAAACAAGCGCAGGTTCTTGCCGATACGCTTAATCAAGCAATCGCAAAGTTCCTGGAAAGCAATAAATCGCCTTCCCGAAAGGTCAACGAAATCGACAACAGAGGAAGCCACTTCTTCCTTGCCATGTATTGGGCAGAGGCCCTTGTTTCTCAAACAGCAGATGTTTTCTTAAAAGAACTATTCCAGACTTTAGCAGCGACCTTGAGAGAAAATGAAGAAAAAATATGTGGAGAACTCCTAGCTTCACAAGGAAACTCGGTAAACCTTAGTGGCTACTATTCACCAGACACAAATCTAGCCGAAAAAGCCATGAGGCCCTCCGAAACCTTAAATCTGGCGTTAAGCCAGGTATTCAGCAAATGACTTTTACCAAGCGCTAAATTGAAAAACATTTTTTTTGTCAGACACGGCCAGACGGAATGGAACTCGATAAAGCGAGTCCAGGGGCAATGGAATTCCAGCCTTAACCATTTAGGGGAAAAACAAGCGAACAAAAACGGAGAATTTCTTCGAGATAGAAATATAGATTATATGTTCTGTTCTCCGCTTGATAGAACCCGACAGACTGCGGAAATTCTATGTGCACATTTGCCTCTTCAGGCAAAATTTGATGAAAGGCTTATGGAGTGGGATACGGGAAAATGGAGTGGATTCATGTGGGAAGAAATTCCTGAAAAATGGCCCGATGGATATTCCCAGTGGGAAAAGGATCCATTCAACTACCGATGCCCCGGGGGGGAAAATTATCCGGACATGATCGATCGTGTAACTCCATTCATCGAGAGTTTAAAAAAGCTTAAAGAAACCAACATCGTGATCGTTTCTCACGGGATAATTGGCAGAGTGATGATCGGACTGATACTAAAACATTCACCTGAACAGATGCTGTCATATCACCAGTCAAACGATACGGTCATAAAACTTACCCAATCTCCGGAATCTGTCAACGCCGAGCATTTTATTTCGGGAGTAGGCCCCTACATCGGCCTTCCTTAATCTAATCGACAAGGATAGCTTCTTGAAGACCCCGGACACTGTTTCCCACATAAATCTTCTCTGCGATCTTGATACTTTCTCTCGATAAAACTCGTTCTGTAGCCTTTTCTTGAGCAAGCATATGGGCCCTGAATGTTCCGGGAAGCAGTCCACATTCGACAGATGGGGTAACTAAATCGCCCTCGATCTCTAAAAATATATTAGAAATAGTAGTTTCTGTTATCTCATCTTTTTCGTTAAAAAGAATCACATCATCACACATCTTTATATTTTGCTTCGCAAGCTCATAGATTTTTCGATTGGTGGTTTTATGAAAGAGAAAAATATTTCTACTGTTAATCGGGGTTAATGACAATTTGAGACGAACCTTGTCTTGTTCAAGCTTTATCGGCACTGTCTCGATTCTTGTTTCGCCATTCTCTTTTATTAACAGTCTAATTCTTAGCAGCTCTTCGGAATCGATCGAAGCCAGAAAATTCCTGACACCAGCTTCATCGAAAGTACGGTCGAAGTATTCGGCCGAAGATTTGATTCTCGCAATATGTTCCTCAAGCAAGTAGATTTTCTCTCCGGGTACAAATTTCATCGTTTCAAACAGCTCGAACGATGGATTAGAGAAGTTCAGAATAGCTGCCTTGGAAAGGCTTTCTGCTAGCTCTTCATCGGGATCAGAATCCCAGACTATGCCGCTCCCAATGCCATAGCTCGTCCGCCGCTTTTTTTTATCGATAAACATCGTCCGGATCGCTACATTAAAAAGTGCGCTTCCGCCTGGTTTAAGATAACCAACAGCACCAGTGTAGACTCCTCTCGGAGTCTCTTCTAATCGAGATATTATCTCCATCGCTTTTACCTTCGGAGCCCCTGTCACAGACGCACATGGAAACAGCGCGGCGAAAATCTCACTCAGACTAGCATCTGTTATTCCGGACACAGAAGAGGTTTGCTGCCAGACAGTGGGCAAGCGATGAAGTTCAAATAATCTCGATGCCTTCAATGATCCCGGAACACATATTCGTCCAAGATCATTGCGAACCATATCGAGGATCATTAGGTTCTCCGCTCTATCTTTTTCAGAGGTCTGCAGATCGATCTTATTTTTTTTATCCTCTTCATAGAATCTGCCGCGAGGCCTCGTGCCCTTCATAGGTTGCATTTTTATCTTTTTCCCCTCTAAGGAAAAAAACAGTTCGGGTGAGACGCTACATATTGAAAAATCTTCGTTTTCAATTAAAACCCCATAACGAGTAGGCTGGGCTCGGATCAATCTGGAGAAAATATTCCGAGGTTCCTGTATTTTCTGTCCATTCAATTGACTAGTTAAATTGACTTGATAGACGTCCCCCTCTTCCAGATGCGTTTTTATACTTCCTATTGACTCAATATAACTCTCACCATCTATTTTCGTTTCTAGCTCTATTGGATTATCATCCTCTATGAGAGAAACAGGTTCGACAGAATCAAACGCTGCAAAAAAGGCCAAAGGCTGATCGTTTCTCAAAGAATGTTTTAACGCAATGTCGAAGGCACTTGCTGCTTCATACGAAACGAATCCCGCCAAGTAACAACCCTCCGATGCCGATTTCTCCGCTTGATCTAGAATCTGAACTACCTCGTTTTTTTCTTGTGCCTGAAAAACTCGGATAAGGTTTCGCATTTCCATCCACTCGTTCCAATCTGGATCAAAATATATAGCACGAAACATTATGAGTAGACTCGCTTTTAAGATAATGAAAAAGTAGCCCAGCTTTCAGAGGGAAGATATTATTGCTGACCGGCTTCTTTGAACCAGAGTTTAATCTGTTCCGAAGTCTCTCTCAAATCCACAATTTTTTCTAGATAGATATCATTCGTTTTTTCCAGAGAATGGATATCCTTTGCTGAGCAAGTTGCTAACTCATGGACCCATCTCTTTATATAAACGCACTCAGGATCAAACTTTTTTTGCTGGCGCCATGGATTAAAGACGCGGAAATAGGGCTGAGGGTCGCAGCCGGTGGACGCAACCCATTGCCAGTTACCATTGTTCACGGCAGGATCATAATCAATCAACTTTTCTGCGAAATACCTTAAACCAATTCTCCAATCTACATGCAAATTCTTGACTAGAAACGAGGCCGTAACCATTCGAACCCGGCCGTGCATAAATCCCGTGTGATTCAACTCACGCATTCCAGCATCCACTATCGGGAATCCAGTCCTCCCCGCCTTCCACAAATCAATAAAATCTTCATTATTTTCCCACCTTATCGATTCAAATTTCTGGCGAAAACATTTCCGATAGACATTGGGATAATGCCATCCTATTTGAGCGTAGAAATCTCGCCAGAAGAGCTGACGACGAATGAGATGGGTAAATTCTGATTTTTCGTCGCCCAAGGCATAATAAACCTGTCGAGGTGAAACTACTCCAAACCTCAGATAAGGTGAAATTTTTGTCGTAGAATCTATCGCTGGCATATCTCGCAACTCGGCGTATTGATATAGCTTTTCTGCTTTCGCCATCAGAACTTTGGCGCCAGAAAAGCCCGGCTCAAAACCGGGTAATCCAACTCCCTGATATCGGGCTAACTGAGGAATTTCAAGCACAGAACGAGAGGGAATCGCTTCAAAGAAATGAGCTTGAACAGGAAGGGGTGACGTGACCTTACACTTGGAAGCTTTCTTATGGTAAGGCGTAAAAACGGTATAAGGCGAACCATCGTCCTTGGTCACAGAACCAGGGGGGTTGAGGTAGCTATCCTGACAGAAAACCACCTCTACCCCCTCTCTCTCACAAACTCGTTTGATTTTTTTATCTCTACTCCGGCCAAATGGCGTATGTTCAGAGTTCAAGAACACTTTCACAATAGAGTAACTGGACAACAACTTACCAATTTCTTCTACAGGATCACCCAACCTAATGATCAAGCTTGCTCCAATCTTTCTAAGTTCAGAGTCCAGGCTAATCAACGACTGAAAGTAAAACCCTAATCGTTTTTCAGATTTAGCCCAAAGAGCACATAGATAAGGATCTAATATGAAGAGAGGCAATACTTTGCGCCCCGATTTTCGAGCCGCCTCTAATGCTGTATTGTCCTCAATACGAAGATCTCTCCTAAAAACAAAAAGGTTTAGTTCAGAAGTAATCTACATTATCTCCTTGCCTTCGATTTCTGCGACATCGGCCAGAGCATCTTCCATCATGGCTCTGGCTCGACTAGTATAATCGAAGAGCCTTTCATGCAACGCTGCATCCTCTCCACCTTGTGTGAGACAATCTCGGGAATAATCTTCGAACTGATTCAGGGAAGCTATCAACTCCGACAAATGTTTTGGGCACTCGCATTGCAGAGAACCGGAAAGCTCTCCAAGTTTCGCTAACTGATTATCTGTATAACGTCGTGATGCGGAAGAAATGTCCAGCCTCGCCTGCTTTCCCAGAAGATTAACCAGAGCATAAGGCTCAAGAGGTCCTTTCAGTAATCTAAAGCCCATCGCCGTCAAGGAACGAAGCTGGTTCCTGGAGGCAAATCTATATACTACCAGGCATCTTGATGCTTCCAGGGTCGGGATATTCCGTACGATCTCTCTTTCATTGGTCTCGGAAAGACTTGGCATGTCAATAACAAAAAAATCGAATTTCTCCAAATTGATATCTGAAAAATCTGCAAACCAGGAAACTTCGCCACGAGATTGCTCTGTAACACAGTCCTTCAACCATTTAGGTCTCTGGACACTGAACACTGCCCAACGTTCGGAAGAGGAGTTTAAACACTGACTAATACCCAGCAAACCCGTTGTGCGATCTCGCAGTTCCTTATCTGAAAGACTACAAATAGTTCCTATCGCTTGGCCAGCATCCACTAAACGCTTCACACTCAACAACTTGCTAACATCGATATCGCTATAATAGCGATTATTGTTTTCTCCTCGATGTGGCTCTACTACACGATATCTTCTCTCCCAGGCCCTAATTGTATCAGTAGAGATACCTGTTAATTTTGCTACGGCACCTATTCTGTATCCGGTATTCATCATTCTTCCTCCAAAACTTCCTATCGATCACCATTATCCGATGGATAACACATGAACAGATTTACGTTCGCTAAACTCTTTTGTCTCACTTTTATTTAGTTTTTTAAGGACTTTCTTTAACAGATGAAGAATTCTTCGCTTTTAAAAAGAATTTGAAAAACAACTCGGAGCTATGGACAATGGAAATTTACCGCTTCCTCTCTGATTCTCCTTTTGTCAATCTTTCCAGAAGCAATCCTAGGTAAAGATTTATCTGTTAAAATCATTAGCTCAGGAATTTTGAATTTGGCCAATTTGCTCTCAAGAAAATTTCGTAGTTCTCCTTCTGAAAACGGCTGGGTGATAGATAGTGTCGCCCCAACAATCTCTCCGAGACGGTCATCAGGAATGGCATAAACAGAAGCCTCTTTAACACCCGAGCAGGAAAGTAAGACCGCCTCAACCTCAGCACACCCGATATTTTCGCCTCCTCTTATTATGAGGTCTTTTATCCTATCAACTATAAAAAGGTAGCCCTCATCATCAATATAAGCGACATCGCCCGTTTTGAGCCAACCATCATTAAAGGTCTGGGCGTTTTGTTCAGGGCGATTCCAATACCCCTCAATAACTGAAACACCTGATACTTCAAGCTCACCTACTTCATTCCTGTCCTGGACCACTCCATCAGGATCTACAATTCTCAGGTCAAGTAACGCTGAAGCTCTGCCTGAGCTGCCCGGATGAGCCAAGTAATCTCTGCCAGCTATTCCTGTGCCAATCGCATTGGTTTCGGTCATTCCCCACCCGGTGCTCGGAAGTGCTGCAGAAAAGCTGTCTTTTATCCGTTTAACCTGCTCGGGGGCGCGCGGAGAACCACCTCCTCCAACAGCGATCATCGTGCCTAAATCAAATTTCGAGCTTCGAGCATAGCGTTCTAGATCACCGGTCATTGCCGCCGGTCCAAGAAAAGCGGAAATTTTTTCACGTTCGATTAATGCGGCAGCGGCCTCAACATCCCACTTCCTCATAGATACAAGTTTCCGTTGAGACCTGTAAGACGCAAGCATAACTGCGTGAGACCCACTCGCGTGAAACAAAGGAACCCCCAGCAAAATTGCAGGCTGATATGAAGATAAAGCCTGGTCAGTGTACCCCAGCTCCAAGTTGATCTGTGCATCCAGCTCCCATGAAAACAGGGCATTCAAAATGTTTCGATGACATGAAATAACGCCTTTGGGGTGCCCAGTTGATCCAGAGGTATAGAGAATAGTAGCCATATCATCAGGGTCAATAGCGATATCAGGCAGAACATTAGCCTGTTCTTCTAACATGCTTTCCAAGGATTCAATTTCTCTCACCGAACCAGATAACGCTCTCACCCCAACAACATCAACATTTGTCTTTGAACGGATTTCGAAAAATCTGTCAATTCTTTCATCATCAGCAATCAGAAGTCTGGAACCACTATCATTTAAAGCGAATGCCATCTCTTCGGACTGCCAGAGAGAATTCATGGCCACTGCCACACAGCCTATAGAAGTAATCGCATTGAACGCGAATACCCATTCAGGGTAATTACGCATCGATATAGCTATCCTGTCTCCCTTCGACACCCCATATCGGGCTAGAAGACAATTCCCCAACTGCGCACTTATATCTGCAGTTTCATTAAAGCTATATCGATCATTTCCGTACACCAGAAAAGTGGCCTCACTCCGTGAAGTTTCAAAAAGCTCTCTCAGAGTCAACGGAGCATTTTTAAACATCCTGCATGGGCGGCCCAAGACTTTCCCTTCTATTATTTCGTAGTCCATGCCTGAAGAAGTAAGTTTCGCTATAACCTGATCCCGACTAATTTCCATGCTCGAATACCTTTTTTCTTATTAGGTCCTGTTGAACAAAAATTGGACTTACCCAACCCCCGAAATTATTCTAGTAGGTTGTATACATAAATGTCATAGATCGTTGTATCTTTTTAAAAAGGACAAGTTCAACATGAAACTCGGAAAAAAAATAGCTATTGTTTCTGCCGCCGGGAGGGGCATTGGCAAGGGTATAGCAAAAGCTCTCGGCGAAGAAGGAGCGACCGTAATCGTTAACTCCTTCAGTGAAGAAACCACAAACCAGTGCGCCTCAGAAATAGAAGCGCTGGGAGGACATGCTATACCAAGGCCGGGAGACATCACGAATCCGGTTACCATCATAGCGGTTGTGAAAGAAACCATCGACCAATTCGGGAAAATCGATATTCTGGTTAACAATGTAGGTGCGGGGCCAAAAGAATTCTCCAAACCACCGGAGCACCCTTTAGGGAGAATCGAGAACATCTGGAACGCAATGTATGGGCAGAATCTTCTTCCCGCGGTTCTTATGACAGAAGCAGTTGCAACCCAAATGAAAAAACAGGAAGGAGGAAAAATAGTAAATATCTCATCAATTGCAGGAATAGACTCATTTTCTCCCAAGATGCTTAACGATTTCGTTCACCCAAGCTATAGCGCGATGAAGGCAGCTCTGATTAGCTATACAAAGACCTGCGCAGACCTTCTAGGACCTAGTAATATAAACGTAAACGCGGTTTGTCCGGGAATTGTATATACAGATGCCTGGAAACAGAATGCGGAAAGGGCCACCGAGAAGATTCCTGAGTTCCAGGGAAGAGATCCCCGAAAATGGTTCGAAGGAATTTTCTCCGATGAATATCCCCAATACTTTGATCGCACGCCACTCAGGAGAGAGCAGTCCACAGAAGACATGGGCAACGCAGTTTTGTTCCTCGTATCTGAGAGAAGCATGAACATTACTGGACAAACCCTTATTGTTGATGGAGGAATGTTCAAAATCTAGTTAGAGCAGCGAGAAGATGCCAGATGGAAACTAAAACATGCGGCTCCGAAGACCTTCTGTTAAGGTCTCTTCCTATATTTTCTGGATAATGCAATGACCAATTCCAATTACCTCCGAGGACTAACGGAAACCGGGAACGGAATATACAGCTACCTCCAGCCTGATGGAAGCTGGGGATGGTCCAATAGCGGCCTGGTTTTTGACTCAGGCGAGTCCTTGCTCATTGATACCTTGTTCGATGCACCGCTAACCCGGGAGATGTTAAAACAAATAAAAAAGGCTGTCGGAATTAACGGCTCCGACATTAACAGTGTTGTTAATACGCACGCTAACGGAGACCACACTCATGGTAACGGGCTCTGCCCTAACGCCGAAATTATAGCGAGCGACGCGAGCTCCAAGGAAATGAATGCTTTTGGTCCCGAGCAACTGCGTATTCTTATGCAAAATACGGATCAGCTCGGAGAAACGGGTAACTATCTCAAACAAATTTTTGGCTCTTTTGATTTTGGCGATGTAGCCGAACGACTTCCAACCAGAACCTTTACAGGGGAATACAACCTGGAAGTCGGCCGGAAAAAAGTGACTTTGAAGGAAGTCGGCCCCGCCCACACCCGGGGAGACGTGCTAGTCTTCGTAGATGGAAATGAAGCAGTTTATACTGGCGATATACTTTTCATTGAGGGAACCCCGATCATGTGGGCCGGACCGGTAAGCAACTGGATCAGGGCCTGCGACATGATCATAGACACCTCGCCGCAGGTAATTGTGCCCGGGCACGGACCCATGACAGACACCCAGGGAGTAAAGCGAGTAAGATCATACCTGGAATACATCCACACAGAGGCCAGAACAAGATTCGATGCAGGGATGACCGTGAAAGAAACCGCCAACGATATAGCATTATCGGATTTTTCATCGTGGACTGATGCCGAAAGAATAATTGTCAATGTAGATACTCTATTCAAAGAATATAGTGGTTCCAGTGCCACGACCGACACATTAGAGCTCTTCTCTCTTATGGCTGAGTTTAAAAAAAACCATGGCAAGAAATAGGAGAACCAATCATGGCGTTTCTTCCAATACTTAAAGTAGATGAGAGCCAGATTCCGGAAAGAGTGCTGGTTGTTGGAGATCCCGGGCGACTGGAGCTTGCAGCAAAAGAATTAAAAGATACAGAAGTAATAGGGGAAAACCGGGAATACAAAACCATGACGGGAACCTTCGAAGGTGTTGATGTTGCGATAATTTCTCATGGCGTTGGTTCAGCCGGAGCAGGTGTCTGTTTCGAAGAAATATGTCGATCAAATGTAAAAAGAATAATAAGAGCGGGGACCGCTGGCGGGATGCAAAAAGAAATCAAAGCAGGCGAACTGGTTATAGCGAAAGGTGCCGTAAGAGAAGACGGCCTATCCGGGAATCTGGTTCCTTCAAGCTTCCCTGCATTGGCCTCTCCCAAAATAGCTGCTTTGATGAGCCAAGAAGCGAAAAAGAAAGACCGCGCTATCACAGAAGGGATTGTTCTTACTTCGGATATGTTCTACCCCCATGAGATTCTTGGCAGTAACCTCCCATTGTGGCAAAGAGCTGGCGTTAAGGCGGTCGAAATGGAGGTAGCAACACTATTTGTAATATGTGAACTGCGCGGTGTGGAATCGGGCGCAATTCTGGCCATTGATGGCAACCCCTTGGAGCAAGATGAAGGTAACATGGTTACCTATGACCCGCATACCGATATAGTAGGGGAAGCAATGAGAGATGGGGTAAATATCGCTCTCAAGGTACTTATTTCCTGAATTAGCGATTCATCTTCATGATAAGACCGAGCTGCCTGCTTTCCGCTACCTGCTGTCCCGAGCTATCCCAGAGACTGCCGCTTTCGATCATCCGGCCGTTGGAAAGACTCTCCGTGCGGAACCGACCAAGAATCCACCCCGGGGCCGGCTTTTTTATCAGGTGAATAGTCATCTCAACCGTAGGAACCCAACCGAGGACGCCGTACTTTTTGAAAGGAGATGGAGGGAAAACATCACAAAACAGAATCAAAGCCCTTACATCAGGTGACCTGCCATCAGCGAATCGAACCCACCCCGAACTTTCAGCACACGCTGATGAGTCGGATGAAAAAAATTCAGGGTGCAAGCGGACATCAACAGTCTCCGATAGGGAGAGTTCAATTCCCTGGAGCTCTCCGGTTCTAGGAACACAATTTCCAGGATCAGGAATTTCAGGAGGACCCTGTGCGATTTGTTGCTCGATCCCGAGAGACTGATCTAGATCTCCATAAGCCGCCGTCACTCTTATACGATCTTCCCCTCTCTGGGATAAAGTCGAAACAACGGTCTCTGTCGATCGACCAGCCTTGAGCACCTCAACCTCTACATCACAAACTTCATCGGCTATTCCCGATCTCATAAAATGCGCGGTGAGCGAGAAAGGATCTGGATGTGTGACAGTTTCTTTCAGGGCATTCGTCACTATAGATATCAGGTAACCACCATTTGGATTCCCGCCAATATTCCAGTTAGAAGAAACTTTCCCCGAAAAAATCTTCTGGGTTTCTTCTACAACTTTTGTATCAAGGTCAAATTTTTTCAAACTAGAGATTCTCTCTACTCCTTTCTCTGGCGTTATAGACTGGAGCGCCACTGTCCCGGTATCTCCGGAAAACGGCTAGAGCCTTTTCTCTCATGACTCCTTCACGAACTATTATGCCTCTAGCGTGAAGCTGTTCTCTCCATTCCGGGTGCAAGGGGCCTTCATCAAACCCGGTTATTTCTTCCATTTCAGGGCCGGAGTTAGTTACTAGAGAGGTAATGCCTGACCATATTGCGGCGCCGTAACACATAACGCATGGAGCCCAATTGACCACCAACTGATGCGCCGGGGTATCTCTCGCACCCAGATCAAAATTACCTAGCCGTCTTTGGGCAAGAGAGAGAGCACATACTTCAGCATGAGCAAAAGAAAGTTTTGAGGATATCACCTGGTTAACACCAACAGAAACAAGTCGCCCAGTCTCGCTTTCAAAAACGGCGGCGGCGAAGGGCCCCCCTGTTTCGAATCTGACATTCAGCTCAGAAAATCTAATTACCAGGGCCATTCTCTCTTCGGTCGTCGCATAAATTTCTGAACAAGATTTCTCTTCAACGGGAAGCCATTCAGGCTGATCAACATGGAAACTGTATTCCATACAAGGTTCCTCCTTTTTATTTTAGTAAACCCCCTTTGGATTTCTGTTAGTTACTGACCATTTCCAGGTTAATATATGTCTCAGGAACGAAACGCGGTGTGCATAGGCAGTAAAATCGCAGATCCACCGCCCCAATTGAAGTCACTCGTTGCGGAGTGCCCGAGGGGATCACTACTTGATCTCCTTCGGCGATCAAAAAAGAATTTCCGTCAACTTCTACTTTGCCCTCCCCCTCAATAACAATATAAGTCTCGTCAATTCCGTCAAGAGAATGTAACTGGGTGGTCGTGCCTATGGAAACCCGGGCTATAGCTAGTGAACCTTCCGGAGCGACCGGTGTGTTACATAATTCCGTAATAAAACAACGTTCGTCTGTATAATATTCATTTTTTCTTTCGGCGGGCTGGAAGAATTTAGGAGCCATAAATTTCCTTAGCATGTTAGTCTGTAGGTAACTACCTGAGGGGACCTATTATGAAGGGCTTAGATCTTAACTTGAAGGGGGAAAAGGCTCTTATCACTGGAGGCAGCCATGGCCTTGGAAGCTTCATAAGCCAGGCTTTCGGCAAGGCAGGCGCCGACCTAGCGATTCACTACAACACGAACGAGACAAGCGCCAAAGAGCTAGCAAAATCTCTTGAGGGGTCCGTCAAAGTAGAAACTTTCAGAGCAGATCTCAGTGACCCGGATAATGTGAGAACATTAATGCGAAATGTGATCGATTCACTAGGAGGAGTTTCAATTCTGGTTAATTGTGCTGCGTCAGAAACACAGAACACCTGCGCACTCGGCGATCTTACTGACGAAAAATGGGAATTTACCCAGCGAGTAAACCTTCAGGCACCAATGATACTAACCCAGGAATTCGCCAAACAGAAAAAGGATGGCTCGGTCATCAACATTTTGTCAATAGAGGGACAACAGCCAGCCCCCGGGCACGCGCACTATTCAATATCCAAATCTGCCCTAGAAATGCTTACCAAAGCATCAGCCCTAGAATTTGGGTATCTAGGAATAAGAGTGAACGGAATTGCGCCCGGGCTTATTTATAGAGAAGGTATTGATTCGGCTTGGCCAGAAGGTGTCGAGCTCTGGAAAAAAAATGCCCCTCTGGAAAAGCTGGTCGATCCAGAAGACATCGCTAACGCTGCCATTTTTCTGGCCAGCGATAAAGCAAGCTCTATTTCCGGTTCGGTGCTAACTATTGATTGTGGTGTGAGCGCCACGCCGAGATGGTAAGGTAATGAATGGCATTGAGTCTCCGGCGGTTATTGGAGCGGGGTTAATGGGAAAAGCGATTGCAAAGCACCAGGCAGAACACGGATACCAGGTACTTCTGATAGAGATTGATCCGGGACAACGAGAGACTGCTCGAAGAGAGCTAAAAGAATTCAACGTTACAGTTTCGAGCGCTTACCCGGAACTTGAGACCCGAGATTTTATCATCGAAGCTGTTTTTGAAGATCTAAATCTCAAGAAAGAAGTTCTGCGAAAGGCTTCCAGTGTTGCCAGAAACGAAACCATTATTGCGACCAACACAAGCTCTCTGCAAGTTAAGGACATGATTGATGAAATAGCCAACCCCTCCAGATTTTTAGGTGTTCACTATAATAATCCGGCGGACTTTAATCCCATCGTTGAGATAATCGAGACTAAATATACTGATAAAGCATTAGCTTCGAGAACAGAAAAATGGATAGCAAGCACTGGGAAACACACAGTTAGATGTGCCGACACACCCTGTTTTGTGCTGAACAGACAATCTCTGCCCTTCATCAATGAAGCAGCTAGATGTCTTGATATAGCCACAGCCGGACAAATAGATTTCGTCGCAAAGAAAAAAGTTGGTGTGGCTCTTGGACCATTCGAAGTTATGAATATGGTCGGGCTTAACGTTATTAAGGCAGCGAGCAGAAATCTCGAAGTCCTAGGCAGAGGCTACGCCTCTTCGAGACATCTTCAGGAAATGAATGACGACAACTGGGAAATTGAAGAAGTCAAACAGGTAGACAAAGAGATTACTATGCTGATCACAAGGAGACTGAGAGGAGCAATGATTTTTTCTGGAAAGGATATTATCGACCGCAAGCTGTGCAACAGAAATGATCTTGACATGATATGCAAATCAGCTCTCGGTTACGAAAAATCATCCCCCGAATGGTTAGAAATTCTTGAGCCATCAGTTATAAAAAAACTGGTAGACCAGTTCATCACCTCGCAATAGACTTGAGAGGTTCTATAGTTCGACCCTGTATTTAGCTATCTGGATATCGTCTTCGTCCAGATCAGAAAAATTATCTTCGACCCGTCCACGAATATACTCTTTCCATGTAAAGCTTCTATACAAGGCGGGCGTATTGGAAAAAGACTGGAGCGGCTCAAGAAGAGCGTCGCGGGATGGATTAAAAAAATACGGTGTACTATATCTGGCAGAACCTCCCATGGGCAAAACTCTGTGAATTGCCGCTCGATAATTGTCATTGGTCCAGACCTGCAAGGAATCCCCCAGATTTACGACTATAGTATCCTTTGATGGTGGCACATCTATCCAGCCTCGTGATTTTGATAATGTCTGTAAGCCACCTACCATATCCTGAACCAGCAGAGTCAGAATTCCTGGATCTGTATGATGATGCAAAGCCAGATTACCTAAATGCGGGGTTGCCTCGATCTCCCCAGGATCCAAGGGATCCGCCATCGGATAAAAATTGTACCTCACAGTGCTGGTTTTTCTATCCCCAACAGGGAGGTCAGATCCGGTAAAACTGCCTTTAAAAAAAGCGAGATACAACAAATCAAGAGTTCTTTTTGCGACCTTTGACGCAGATCCGAAAAATTTTGTAGAAATCTCTCTGAATTTATCCTGGTACTGTGGCCATTGATTAAAGTCTTTAGAGTCCGTTCTTGGTTCCATAAAATCATAGACTTCTTTCAGATCTCTTTTTCTCTTGGTAAGCTCCTTGTCGAAATATCCGAGAGGATTATCTTCACTTCGATACACTAGCCTTTTATCTTTTTTTGACTGAGAAAAGAAGGCTACCGAAACTTCCCACATCTCTTCAATAACTTTATCCATCCCATGATTCATCAAAAGGAAAAATCCATGGTCACGGCAAGCCTCGTCCAAGGCAACAAGCTGCTTCGAACTGTTTTCTGCAGTACCAAGATCAATAATTGGAACGGCCATTTTGGCTCTCCAATGGCAAATGTGACATGATTATGCATATAGCGCTAGGGAGCAACCCTTGGAATATTTCGTTAATCTGCCGAACAATCGTTTTCAAGACCCGGGCAACTGGGCCAAAGAAATGCAAGAATCGGGGTGGCACGGCGTTTGCGCATCAGATCATTTCTGGGTTAATCATGCCTATCCGCATGTCTTTGTTGCAGCAACGGAAATGGCGTGCGCTACGGACAGAATAAAATTAACAACTTCTTTTTGTAATAATCTATTCCGATCGCCAGTAGAGTTCTCCCAGGCAGCTATTTCTCTTCAACAAAGTTCAGGAGGACGTTTCGAGGCTGGGCTGGGTGCTGGCTGGCTGGAAGAGGAACTCGCTGCCAGCGGGATGAGCTACCCTCCTCCCGGGGAAAGGGTTAGTCGCTATGTAGAGGCACTAATTATTGCGGGCCAGCTCATAAGGAACAATCAGTGTCACTTTAAGGGCGATTTCTATAACATAGACATTGCCAATAAAAATCAGATTGGTTTGTTGGACTATACGGCACCACCTCTTCTAGGCTCCGCTGGTGGGCCAAGAGCCATTAAAGAAATCACTCCTCTTGTTGATAGAATAGAGATAAATTCAAGCGCCAGAGCTACAAGGGGCGGCAAAATCGACCTAGGTATTATGGCTACTATTAGCGAAGATGAAGTAAAAGCTCAAATAGAGTTGGTGAAAACTGTTCGGGAAGACATTCCTATAAGTATTTTCCTTCTAGTGGCAGTTGGCGAAAATCGAGGAGTTAGAGAAATGAAAAGCAATCTTGGAAAAGGATACCTAGCGAACTTCATGGGATCCCCTGATGAAGTAAAAGAAGCTCTTGGTAGACTCGAATCCTTAGGAATCGACAGGGTCCAGCTAACAGAATTTTACCCCGACTCGCACAAATCTCTTACCCCAGATCTCTTCAGCCAAGAGACCCGATAAAAAATGAAAGAGCGGTATTATCCTATTTTCATATTTTTGGCCGGGCTTCTTTTGGGTGGACTGATATTGGCTACCGGTCCTGAAATCGAACAAAGAGCACCATCAGAAAAAATCCCTCTTGTCAGGACAGTATCGATCAACCCGGAAACGATTAGATTGTCCTCAAGCGCTTTCGGGATCGTTCTTCCCAGAACCGAAAGTGAACTGATACCCGAGGTATCAGGCAGAATAATTGACATGTCCTCGTCCCTTGTTTCAGGAGGGTTTTTCAAAAAGGGACAAATTCTATTAACGCTTGAACCCCTCGACTACGAGGTAGCCCTGGAGCAGTCCAGCGCGGCCCTGGAATCCGCGAAAAGCGAGTTAGATAACGCCAAAAAAAACCACGATCGCCAGATAAATCTTGCCAAGAAACAGTCCATCAGTGTCTCGAGAAAAGAAGAGGCAATTAATCGGCTGCGCTTTGCCGAAGCAGCTTTCCGGGAAGCAAAAGCCCGGGTCTCTTTATCAAAGAAAAATCTTGAACGAACTCAGATAAGAGCACCCTACGATGGCAGAGTTCGTACTGAAAAGGTTGATGTTGGCCAATTTGTGAACAGGGGGCAGTCTGTCGCCAGCCTATACGCCATAGATTCGGCGGAGATAAAACTTCCGGTCCATGATCAGGAACTGGCCTATCTTGATCTGCCTCTATATGGAACCGGGGAAAGCGACGAGGAAACGGTAATTTTAAAAGCAACATTTGCAGGAGAGGAACACACCTGGAAAGCTCGGGTAGCAAGAACCGAAGGCGAATTAGATTCGAAAACCCGGATGATAAATGTAATAGCAGAAGTGGATTCTCCCTATGCAGCAAAAGATTCCAAACCCCCACTAACCATAGGACTTTTTGTTGAAGCTGAGATTCTTGGGCAGATAATTCAAAATGCCGTGGTGATACCGCGATCAGCGATTCAGGAAAACAACCTGGTCTATGTCGTCGATAAAGAAAACCGGTTGAAATTTCAGGAAGTATCAATACTAAGGATGCTCAACGACGAAGCAGTGATCACTAACGGACTCAATAAAGGCGATATCGTTTGCATTTCGTCACTCAGGAACGCCGAACCAGGCATTAAGGTAAGGACATCAGTCGAACCCGGCGAAGGATCCTCATGAAACCAGTAATCGCCTGGTTCGCAAAAAATCATGTGGCAGCTAATTTACTGATGGCTCTTATTATCGTTAGCGGGCTACTAAGTATCCCTCAGATACCAAAGAAATTCTTCCCGGATATAGAAATCCCTTTCGTCACTATAACAGTGCCTTACCTGGGCGCTGCTCCAGAAGAGGTAGAAAGAGGTGTCTGTATGCGAATCGAAGAAAGGCTGGAAGGCATCGAGGGGATAGATACAATCGGCAGTTACTCAGCTGAAACTGTCTGTACGGTAGTCGCGGAGCTTTTCGAATCTGCTGATCCATCGAAAGCTCTCGACGAGATAAAAAATCAGGTCGACTCCATCACCACTTTCCCTAACGAAACAGAGAAACCGATAACTACCTTGGTCAATCCAAAGCGCAAGGTGCTCGATTTAAGCATCATGGGGCCGACAGAGGAAAGAGAACTAAAAGAACTCGCAGAAAAAATCCGATATGACCTGACCCAGCTGAAGGGACTCAGCCAAGCAGAAATTGCTGCGGTTAGACCTTATGAAATCTCGATCGAAGTCTCAGAAGAATCTCTAAGAAGGCACGATCTATCTTTTCAGGAAGTCGCTATCGCGGTCAGAAAAAGTTCGCTGGATGTCCCCGGAGGAAACATCAAAACCAGTTCGGGTGATATTCTCCTAAGGACCACAGGACAAGCGTACTCGGGAATGGAATTCGAAAATCTTATAGTAAGAACAAGAGCAGACGGGACAAGGATATACCTGAGAGATATTGCAAAGGTAGTAGATGGTTTCGCAGACACCGACCTTTCTTTTCGTTTCAACAATAAACCCGCGGCATTGATTACGGTGAGCCGGGTTGGAGACGAAGACATTCAGGAAATATCCCAGGCGGTTAAAGACTATGTCTCTTCGGT
This sequence comes from Gammaproteobacteria bacterium, assembly GCA_002708765.1. Taxonomy (GTDB): domain Bacteria; phylum Pseudomonadota; class Gammaproteobacteria; order Pseudomonadales; family Azotimanducaceae; genus UBA9659. Next base: position 40,739 of record PAPD01000018.1, read on the forward strand.
TTCGGTGACTCTACCAAAAAATTGGGAGTTGGCTATATGGAATGACGACTCCAAGATTCTGCAAGACCGGCTCGACACACTCATCGGCGCGGCGCTTCAAGGTTTTCTGATGGTCCTTATACTGTTAGCACTATTTCTGAGGCCTCGGCTGGCTTTCTGGGTCAGTCTGGGAGTACCAGTCGCCTTCCTCGGAGCACTTACCCTGGCCAACCTGGTCGGGCTTTCTATAGACGCTATTTCACTGTTCGGATTTATTCTTGTTCTGGGAATACTGGTGGATGACGCCATAGTAATTGGAGAAAGCATACACTCACGCCACCAAAGAGGAGAACCACTCCTTGAAGGATCAATTAGAGGCGCTCAGGAGGTCGCTGTACCAGTAATTTTTGGGGTCCTAACAACCGTAACGGCGTTTATGCCGATAATGTTTGCCTCAGGATTTATGGGGCAGATCGGATACGTAATAGCCGCAACAGTATTATGTTGCCTGCTATTTTCTATTGTTGAGTCCCAGCTTATTCTTCCGGCGCACCTTGGACACAGCAACATAAAAAAACCGGAAAAAGAAGTTGCGCTAATGCTGGTTCCTGTTCTCCTGATTCTAATTATTGCTATCTCAGCGAGTCTTAGACAGGTTATCGGATTCGGCATATTTGCCAGCAGCGTAATACTAGCGCTCCACTACAGCGGGCACCTTGCAAAGCTGGCTAATTACCTAATCGAAAAACAGTCAGGATTCTCAGCAGGCTTCGAAAAACTGGTTAATACAAGATTCAAGGACCTATCAGAGAGAACTCTCAAAAAGCGATATCAAACCATTGCCTGGGCGATATTTGCCTTTGTTATAGCCATCGCCTTGCTAGGAAGTGGTCGCCTCCCTTTTTCTTTTTTTCCGCCCCTGGCATCTGATCAAGTAATAGCCAAACTGACCATGCCGCTCGGCACCAATGCTGAAATTACCAAGGCGGGGATAGATCAGCTCGAAGAGTCTGCAAGCAGATTGGCTGAAGAACTAAAAACACAATACCCCGAAGCAAACCCTGTAATCCACTTGGCATCTGCTTTGGGAAGTACTTCTGGTGAAAACAGCCGAAATGAAGGGAGCCATTTGGGCGAGGTTATTCTCGCGTTAACTCCTAGTCAGACAAGGGACATAAAAACAATCGAAGTTGCGAATAGATGGAGAGAACTAACTGGGCCTGTTTCCGATGCGCTAGAACTAAAATTCAATTCTTCGCTCTTTTCATCAGGTGAGGACATAGACATTCAACTGGAAGGGAATGACGTTGATGCACTAGCTCTGGTAGCTAAAGAGGTAAGAGAAAAGCTGGCAGAGTACCCAGGAGTCATCGACATAACAGACTCTTTCAGGTCTGGAAAAAGGGAAATGAAACTATCAATCCTGCCCTCCGGCGAAGCTTTAGGGCTAACATTAAGCGATCTGGCGAGACAGGTGAGACAGGCCTTTTATGGGGAGGAAGCCCAAAGAGTCCAGCGTGGTCGAGAAGATATTCGGGTGATGATTAGATACCCGGAGAACGAAAGAGGTTCTCTTGATGCACTTAGTTCGATGAGAATCAGAACACCAGACGGGAATGAGGTTCCGTTCGCGACAGTAGCGACGGCCGAACACGGCATTGGGTTCTCAACCATTAGGCGGAGCGAAGGGAAACGTATTGTCAATGTCATCGCCAGCGTTGACCGCAGCCAGGTAACAGCAAACGAAGTTATCGCCGATCTTCGCTCTGGACCAATCCAGAAAATCCTAGCTCCCCACCCCAGCGTATCTTTCGCGTTAGAGGGAGAACAAAAGGAACAGGCTGAATCGATGGCTAGTTTGATTCCACTTTTTATCTTTGCGATGGTTGTCATATACGCGCTACTCGCTATCCCTTTGAATTCCTATTTTCAACCACTGATTATCATGAGCGTGATCCCCTTTGCTTTTGTAGGCGCAATCTTTGGTCACTGGATAATGATGAAGCTGGGATTGGTTGCGGGGATCGCCATGATGTCAATACAGGGATTTGTGGCAGCAGCCGGGGTCGTTGTAAATTCCAGCCTGATTTTAGTCCACTCGATAAATTTCCGACGTAAAGAAGGAGAAGAAATCAGAGAAGCGGTAACCAACTCTGCGTTGTCCAGATGCCGTCCAATAATGCTTACATCAATTACCACTTTCGTAGGGCTCTTGCCTTTGATGTTAAATACCAGTGTCCAGGCTCAATTTCTTGTGCCTATGGCTGCCTCTCTTGCGTTCGGAGTTTTATTCTCTAGCCTCGTCACCCTAGTAGTCGTCCCTTCGGGGTACCTAATACTAGATGACATCGGAGCATGGTTAGCAAGAAAAATTCAATCGGAAAGATCGCCCACCTCTTTCCAGTAGGTCTCTAGTATTTCGATATGCTTCCTCGGAGAAGCCAGTCCAGAGCCCTGCCCACGCAATGCCATACCTCTCATGGCAACATGAGACGCACCAGCCTCCACCCAATCCTCTACTTCCGCTCTCCATTGTTCCGGTCCGGACTGAAAATTCAGTAGAGCCTCCACACCGAAGCCCTCTGTACCTCTACCGAATTCATCAAGAAACTTTTTCAGGCGAATCATTCCGGCAAGATTTTCTTTTTGTCCACTTCCGAAAATAAAACCATCTCCGATTTCCGCGGCCCTTCTGAATACGACATCTTTAAATCCACCTAACCAGATAGGAATCTCTCGCCCAGGAAGCGGGTTCAAGCCAGCACGGTCTATTCGATGGCAGGAAGTATCAAAATCTATTACATCTTCACTCCAGAGCTTTCGAAGCAACCCGATTTGTTCTACCTGTCTCTGACCACGGTTAGAAAAATCTTCATTCAGGCTCTCGTACTCAACATAATTCCAGCCAGTCCCTACCCCCAGCCGCAGCCTTCCGTCCGAAAGAATATCAACTTCAGTTGCCTGCTTTGCTACAAGAGCGGTTTGCCTTTGCGGCAGAATCAGGACCCCGCTAGCAAGTCCGACGCGCTCGGTACAGGCGGAAAAAAATCCCAGGAGAACGAAAAGCTCATGGAACGCCGATTCCTGTGTGTATGGCCCCCATAGAGGCGGATTCCTTCCCTCATGCACAGCGCCAAGAACATGGTCATAGATTAGCAAATGTGAATACCCCAAACCTTCAGCTGTTTGGGCCCAGTCCTTTATAACTGCAGGATCAACCCCTATTTCGAGATGAGGGAAAACTGCACCAATTTTCATTCTTCACTCCCACATGATAGATAGATAAAAGTAATAGATATTTCACTTACAGGAAACAGATTATGCACAAAAGATACGTAACCGAAATGGGCATGGGTACAGACGTACATGGTCGAGATTATACCCTAGCAGCGGAAAGAGCCATATTCGATGCAATTCATCATTCAAGCCTTAATTTTTTTCAACACCTCGATAAAAATCCCGAAGACATGATCATAGAGCTGATGATCGGTGTTCCTGAGCCGGATCAGGTCAACAAGAATAAACTGGTCGAAGCTCTGCCTTATGGGACAGTGCAGGTTAAAGTTATCCGAGGAGGGCTTGAAATTCCATCAGACGAAGGAGATGATTCCATAGTGATCGCAAACGCCGGCATTATCGTTCGACTAGATGACTGACCTTTCAAAAAATGAACCGCCCACAGGAGAAACAGTTGCATGATTGAGTCATGGAGATGGTTTGGTCCGGAAGACCCGGTTACGCTGGAGCAAATCGTTGAAGCGGGAGCAAAAGGAATAGTCACTGCTCTGGATCATATTCCCACGGGAGAGATATGGCCCTTAACTGATATTGAAGAGCGTAAGAGAAAAATCGAATCTTATGGGCTTACCTGGAAGGTAGTCGAAAGTGTTCCGGTTCACACTGAAATCAAATCAGGGTCTGGCCATTTTAAGCACTACATCAGCAACTACCAACAAACAATAACTAACCTGGGGGAAAACGGTATCGAATGCATATGCTACAACTTTATGCCTGTCCTTGACTGGACCAGAACCAATCTCAAACTGGATCTCCCCAACTTCTCTCAGGCCTTAAGCTTCGATATTTCAGAATTCGCTGCATACGACATCTTCATTCTCGAGAGAGCTAACGCCTCCGAAAGCTATCCCCAGGAAATTCAGGAAAAAGCCCAGCTTAAATACGTTAATATGACAGAAGTTGACAAAGAGAAACTAGAAAAAAATATCATTGCAGGGCTCCCTGGCGGAGAAGGATCTCATACTCGAGAAAGCCTCAGAAAAGCAATCAATTTGTTCAAGAACCTAGGCGAGAACAAATTACGAGAACACCTATACGATTTTCTAAAAAGAATAATACCAGTGGCAGAAAAACACAGTATTAATATGGCGATTCATCCCGATGATCCGCCGTTTGGGCTCTTCGGATTGCCTAGGGTAGTCTCCACTGCTGATGATGCCGAAAAAATCATGCGGGAAGTCCCAAGCCTATGCAACGGATTAACGCTTTGTGCAGGCTCGTTTGGAGCACGCTCCGATAACGATCTGATTTCCATGGTCGAAAACTTCGGAGAAAAAATTCATTTTACTCATCTTAGGAATATTCGACGAAAAACGGATGGTTCCTTTACCGAATCCGAACATCTTGCCGGAGACAATGATATGGTGGGTATTATCAAGGCAATTCTTGAAGTCGAGGAAAAATCGGGTCGCGAAATGCCGATGCGGCCAGATCACGGCCACACCATGGGTGAAGAGCGGCACAGAGAAGACGTAAGGCCGGGGTATTCTTATTCCGGAAGAATGAAGGGACTGGCCGAGCTAAGGGGGGTTATCCATGCGGTGAAAACACTTAGCAAAACTAGCCAGGCATAAGATCGAAGACCTCCAGATCTTCGGAAGCAGCGCTTTGTCGGGCGACCATTTTCTGCATCCAGGCCATCCCAGCTTCATTAGTCGGATCCAGTGTCCCAGCAATCACCGCGGTGTAGACCCAGTCATATAGCATACATCGCCGGTAATCGGACCATACGTCTTCAAAAGTCAGGCTCTCAACACCGAACCGAGCTAGTCCTTCAAGGTATCTCTGGAGAAGTTCTTTTTCGTTTTTTTGCCTTACTCCGGTTTTGGTATTCTGTCCAAGAAGAACCGCTACATCAAACATTCCTTTGGCAATCAGCGGACCCTGCCAATCCAGAATGGCTATGGGGTGATGATGCGACTCGACCCCGAAGAGCAAATTAGGCATCCTGAAATCACCATGACAAAGTGTATTAGGACCACTCATTCTTTCTTCTTGTAGCAGAGGTATTATCTCAAGAAATTTATTCCGATGGACACGAACACTCTCGGGAACATAATCGCCGAAGACTTCAATCATCGTATCCCAGCCACTTCTCGCCCAGTCCCTCATGTTGTCAGCGTGATAGCTGTTTACTATTCCGGGCACCCAACCCAATCCATCTGTTTTATTCCAAAAAGCAGCGTGGAGTTTGGATAACTCGTCAATTGCTAATTCAGCCTGGACCAGAGTGGCGCCTACTTCCTGATCGCCTACCTCATAAGCGGTCAGGTCTTCCATAAGTATCAGGAAATTACTGTCTTCCAGGTCACAAAAATAAAAACTCGGGCATCTTGCCTCGGTAAGAGGATCTAATTCCTTAGCGAATCTGGTCTCCCGTTCATAAAGATTCATATTCATTGCGACTTCGCGATTGGTTGGATTTTCAGACGCGTACTTAGCGATAATTGATGCAGGGGCATCAGAGACATCATTGTCATAGATCAACGTCAGCTTCGCTATATCTGCCATCATACCCGTGCCTTCCGCCAAAGGCTGAATATGCACATCCGTAACAATAACTCCTTCAGGTAAGACCTTGCCAGTTAGGCACTTACTTAGATATTCGGGAGTAAGCCCTTTTGGGAAATCTGGTAAACTCATGGTCATGTCCTCTGCACATTTCTTGTTATAAGAGAAAGGTTTCCCCGTTCTCAGTCTCGTGCTTTTCTGACGCCTCGCGTCCTGGAAAGGCAAGCAATATCCCCTAGTTATTCTTAACCCAATCCATTGAAAAAGTTAAGTAAAAACTTCCTTGTCACAGCAGGTCTTAACTAAACCTCTTATGATCAAACCGTTTTCAGCTCATTCGTAAGCAAACGATGACACAAATTGAGGATTCAGGATAACTTCTTCTACTTTACCAGTGCGCGCTGGGCGTTTCTAAACGAAGTTAATTCGAATTCCGGATTGGGTTCTCCAGGTTGCTGTTCATAGCAGATGACGTCATAAAAATCTCTGAAATAGAGAATTTTCCCATCAACGACCTTCGACACTCCACAGATATGAGGGGTCATAAGATCTCTTCCGGAGGCATCCCAATGATGATCAATCCGCTCAGTAAAGACAATGTCACCGTTGGTAGCCAGATTCAGAATATCAGCGCTGAAATGGGTCATGTTTTTAAGTATGGACACCTGTTTGCCAAAACCACCGCTTGCTAAATGCCTGAACAGATGTTCTTTCCCATAAATAGTGTCCAGCCCGCTGTTAGCCCATACGAACTCCGGACTGCAGAGCTCGGCAGCCGCTTGCTCCAAGGTTCCGGCTTCCATCGCACGAATTAGCTTTAAAACCGTTCGTTCGTTATCATTTCTACCAAGGGATACATTAACCATCAATTGGTCCTTTCTATGGTGTTGTTAAGAAATTACCAGTTTTTGGCCTATCGGACCAAATATCATTAGACTCGAATCACCAGAACCAGGACAGATCATGACCCAAAACTTTAAATTTATACGCTACGAAGGAGTTTCCGAAGGAGTAGCCAGAATAGTGCTCAACCGGCCGGAAAAGCGAAACGCCCAAAATAAGGGAATGCTATACGAACTGAATAGCGCCCTTGATGAAGCGTCGCAAGATAACAACTGCAAAGTCATCGTACTCGCAGCCGAAGGGCCTGATTTTTCATCGGGTCATGATATGAAAGATAGAGAGCCCTTGACACAAAAACCAGTGGGAACCTGGGGTGGATTTACACAGCCAGGCATCGAAGGGCACTGGGCATTCGAAGAGGAACTATATCTTGGATTTTGTTGGCGATGGAGAAATATACCCAAACCAACAATGGTAGAAGTACAAGGCAGAGTGATAGCAGGAGGGCTTATGCTTGTCTGGCCATTTGATATTATCGTGGCCAGCGACGATGCGCGTTTTTCCGATCCGGTAGTCGCCTTCGGAGTCAACGGAGTCGAGTATTTTGCTCATCCATGGGAAGTGGGCGTGAGAAAAGCGAAGGAGATGCTTTTTACGGGTGAAGCAATTACTGCCGATGAAGCGAAAACCCTAGGCATGGTAAACCATGTAGTTTCTAGAGCTGAGCTGACTGATTTTACGATGAATATGGCCAAGCACATTGCTAGGCAACCGCTCCTTGCTCTGAAACTTGCAAAACAATCAGTTAATCAGATGCAGGATGGGCAGGGAATCTGGACATCCCTTCAGGCCGCAATGTCGCTGCAACACATGGGGCATGCCCATGAAAGACTCATTAACCAGATGGCAGTAGAACCTGAAGGCGAAGAAAAGATAAAAAAACAAGCAAAAAAAGACAAATCAAACGAATTCTAGTCTCTCCCTATTTGCTGGATTAGATCAAAAAAAGCTGATAACTTTCTGAACGATAGAGCAGATTATAAAAGAGGTGGTAATGGGTCAGGTTTCAATTAACGAAAATGTCATGGATTTGACGCCGGACGGCCCCCGATTAAAGGGAATGCGTTGCAAGGAATGCAACAATCACGTCTTTCCAATGCAATCAGGATGCCCGAAATGTACCTCGGACAACGTAGAAGAGGTGCAGCTTGGAAACAAAGGAACGCTTTGGGCATGGACAATCCAGGGGTTTCCACCTAAAGCGCCGCCTTATCTAGGCGAAGCAAACCCCGAAAAATTTAAAGCCTACGGAGTCGGCTATATTGAGCTCCCGGGCCAATTGAAAGTGGAATCCAGATTAACTATCTCTGACCCAACCCAGTTGAAAAGCGGTATGATGATGGAAATAGTGGGTGAAGCTATCGGTGAGGATGAAAACGGGAATGAGCTAGTAACATTCGCTTTTGCACCTACCGATTAATAAAGGAGAAATTTTATGAGTGACGACGTAGCAATTGTTGGTATAGGAATACATCCTTTCGGGCGTCATGAGGGGGTTAGCGGCATGGAACAAGGAGCCATCGCCATAAGGAAGGCCTGCGAAGATGCGGGGATCAGCTGGAACGATCTTCAGTTCGCTTTTGGAGGAAGCGTCGCTGCAGGATCTCCTGACCACATGGTTTCGCAAATGGGTCTGACGGGACTTCAATTCATTAATGTCGTAAATGGTTGTGCCACAGGCGGTTCGGCACTGATTTCCACCTTTAATACTATAAAGTCGGGAGCTTATGATCTCGGGGTTGCTGTCGGATTTGATAAACACGAGCGCGGTGCCTTCAGAGTTCAAACCGGGAAGCAGGGAGAGCGAGACTGGTATGGGGGTAGTGGCATGGCTTTAACCACACAATTTTTCGGAATGAAGATAAATAAATACATGGAAGACTATGGGATTACCCAGAGCTCACTAGCGAAGGTAGCTTCCAAGGCTTTTCGAAATGGTTCGAAGAACGAAAATGCCTGGCGAAGGCAGGCCTTTGGAGAAGAAGAAGTTCTTCAGTCACAAATGCTATCCTACCCGCTGACACAGTACATGTTCTGCTCTCCGGGAGAAGGAGGTGTTGCACTGGTTCTGGCTAGGGCAGACAAGGCTCACCAATATACCGATAAGCCGATTTTTCTTAAATCAGCGGTCGTCAGATCCAGAAAGTATGGAAGCTTCGAAGTTCTGGCGCCTTCTCTAGCTCTCGATTATGCAGATGGACCAACAGTGGATGCTTCAAAGGCAGCGTTTGAAGCCGCGGGAATAGGCCCTGAGGACATAGACATTGCTCAACTTCAAGACACGGAATCAGGAGCAGAGATAATGCATATGGCCGAAAACGGTTTTTGTGAACACGGCGAACAGGAAAAAATGCTGGCAGATGGAGAAACCGAGATCACTGGCCGCCTTCCGGTTAATACCGATGGAGGTTGCCTAGCAAACGGTGAGCCGGTCGGAGCATCGGGGCTGCGTCAGGTTTATGAAAACGTCCTGCAATTAAGGGGGCAGGCAGGGAAAAGGCAAGTGCCTGATAGCCCTAAGGTAGCCTATACCCACGTGTATGGTGCGCCGGGCATATCTGGCGTAACTATCCTTAGCGCCTGATAGGAAGTTCGCGTATATGCCTCATCCAAAATGAGGCATATACAGGACATACAATTAAACTTATCCTAATATCGGTACTACAATTTGAATCTAGAGATTAAAAAGCTTGATTCGCCCTGCGGTGCCATAATAGAAGAAATTGATCTGACACAAACACTTGAGTTTTCCGAGATCAATCTGATCCGGAAGGCCTGGCTGGATAACCATATCCTGATTTTCCCCAACCAGAAAATAAATGATGACGAGCTTGAGAGATTCTCTCTCTGCTTCGGTGAGTTCGGAGAAGATCCATACATTGAACCCATAGAGGGACGAAAACACATCTGCGCGATTCAAAGGCTTGCAACCGAGAAAGCACCTATCTTTGCAGAATCATGGCACAGTGACTGGAGCTTTATGGAAGTACCACCGGCTGGGACCTGTCTTTATGGGATAAAAATTCCTCCGCAAGGTGGGGCGACGAGTTTCGCTAATCAGCACCTGGCATACCAAAAATTGCCCGAGCATCTAAAAACCGAGGTAAACGGGAAGTACGCTGTGCATTCGGCGGCGGCAGGCTACGCCCCTGAAGGCCTTTTCGGTATGGATGAATTGGAAAAAGACAGGAGCATGCGAATAATAGTCTCGGACAATGCAAGACAAATCCAGATTCACCCCCTGGTACGACGTCATCCCGAAACAGGGGAAAAAGGGTTTTTTAGTTGTTTCGGCTATATCACCGGAATAAAAGACATGCCAGCAGACGAATCCAAAGACCTGCTACTTGAGCTATACCAATGGCAAACCAGACCAGAATTCACTTATCAGCATGACTGGAAAAAGGACATGTTGGTTCTATGGGATAACAGAAGCCTTTTGCACAGAGCGCATGGAGGGTATGAGGGATTCGACAGATTACTTCACCGAACAACAATAGCGGAACGCAAATAAAATTGAAGAGTCTGGTAGAGAATTTAACCTTGGCACTTAAAAAAGAAGAGCCTCTTCCACCTTTCGAGACAAATTTCGATATGCGGACCGCCTACCAAATTCAGCAGGAAGTTACGAGCAGGGTTTATCCATCAGAGTTGATCGGTCTAAAAGCAGGCGTAACGAGCAATGATATGCAGACATCATTAGGAATAACGAAGCCTCTGATAGGAAGTCTTTTTGAAGCCAACAAACTTCCGCCCCGACCTAGGATTCCTTATCGTGAAGGAAGGTTGATCGAGTGCGAACTTGCCGTTATATCGGATCACAAGGGAAACGTTCACGCCATTGCAGCAGCTATAGAATTCGCGGTGATCGGGTTTCAAAGAAAAAACGACCTAAACGGACCAAACCTCGTAGCAGGCAATGTTGCGGTAGAAAAGTTTCTCCTGGGAACCCGGTATTCTGATATCAATCTATTACAGGAACAGAGGGTCGAACTATTTCATGAAGAAAATCTCGTGAATAGTTCAGACCTAAACATCTCTCTAGGAGGAGCTACCAATGCTGCGTCCTTTATTGCGGATGAGGCTTCCCGCCGGAATTACGTTATTCCTGATCGATGTATTTTTCTTACGGGCGCCTGCGGAAAGGTATTTCCTGGGGCCCACGGAAAATATCTGGCGACCTTTGGTGCCCTCGGCGAGTTACATTTCGAGATCGTTTAGATCTGTCTCAAAATTAAATCAGAATAAAGGCTCAAGCATTATCCAATAAACGCTCATACATAACCTTAAGAGCCTCACCCATGCTGTCAGGATGCTCTGAATCCGAAAATGATACTATCTCCTCCCAGGATTTGGCGATCTTATCTATAGTTATCTCCTCTTGGCGCGGATCAAGATTAAGACCCCGGCTTCTTTCCCAGCGAACTTTTTTAAAAGATCCGGCAGAAGCCTCAAACATACTCCCCGATTCGGAGCAATTCTTATGCACAAGATAAGCAACCAGAGGAGCAACATACTCCGCCTTAATGGCTTTCTTTAGATCATCCGGGAAATTTGCACTGTTCATTCCAGTAGCACCAAAAGGAGCCACACAATTGCAAGTTATATCAGATTTAGCGCCTTCTATAGCGATAGTCTTGGCGAGACCAAGCATGCCCAATTTAGCGGATGCATAATTAGCCTGCCCGAAATTACCATAGAGTCCAGTCGCCGAAGACAAAAAAACAATGCGCCCCCCTCCAGCTTCTTCAAAATGGGGCCAGGCAGCTCTAGTTAATTTGAAGGCACTGGTTAAGTGGACTCCCATAACATCAGACCATTGAGAATCACTCATTTTTTTCAGGGTCTTATCCATGATAAACCCCGCGTTATGGACAAGGCTATCCAGTCTTCCATTTTGATCCATTACACGATCTATCAGCTCCTGACTTTCTTCCACTGGTCCCTTAATAAAACTCACTTTTAATCCCTCATTTTTCATAAATTCCAGGGAATGGCCGGGATAAGGAGTTCTACTATTTAATACCACATGGGCGCCGGCTTCTGCCAAACATCGAGCAAAAGATAGACCCAAGCCTTTTGTTGCGCCTGTAACAAGCACGACTCTATCTTCAAAATCAATGCCCATGCTTGAGGCTAGCCCTATCTAACTGAGGAACATCGGCATCTTTTATCTCATAAATCTCGATAAGATTTCCGCATGGATCTCTGCCATAAATTGCTGAAGAGGTTTGGTCGAAATGGACAATATCCCCGACGAATTTCATACCGTGCTTTTTTAAACGATCATACTCGGCAGCAATATCATCAACCTGCAATGCAAAATGCGGATACCCAAAGTCACATGGCCTGGATCTATGATCCCTAGGCTCGGGGTTAGAGTAATGCCAGAGTTCCAGGAAAATATTTCCTGCACTCAACATCGCTGTCCTGGCTTTCGCATTCTGCAGGCCAATCGCCTGGTCAACCTTTTCTACGTTATCGAACTCCGCTTCACGCTCGACAGAAAAACCCAGGGCTTCAGTGTAGAAGGTTATCGCTTTATCAAAATCGCTCACTCCTACCGCAATATGGTGAACACCAACAATCATCGCCCAACCCCTCCATACTTGAATTTGAATTCGGTTTTTCTATTTCTTATTCAGTTTTCTGATTCCCAGTAAGGAGCTTTGAGCTTTCTTTTGTTGATCTTACCCATGGTATTTCTTCCGAGATCATCTACGAATTCCAGGGTTCTAGGACACTTGTAGTGAGATAATTTATCTCTACACCAGGCAATTATGGTTTCTTCCTGAGGCCTTTCGACATCTTCTTTCAGAATAACCAGAGCTTTCAGCTCTTCCCCCATTTCCTTGTGTGGCACTCCGATACAGGCGACATCCAGAACAACAGGATGCTCTATAAGTACTTGCTCTGCTTCCGCAGGATAGATATTTACCCCTCCGGAAACCACCATATCGCTGAATCGATCCGTGATAAAGACATAGCCTTCCTCATTCATATAAGCAATTTCTCCCAAGGTAAACACACCAGGCGCGATATGAGCCTCAGCAGATTTTTCCGGGTCATTGTAGTAAATCACCCCCCGTCCCGTCGTATCTTCAAAAAAAAGACGCCCTTCTGTGTTGGCGGGTAACTCCTTCCCATCGTCATCCATAATTTTTGCTATGAAAGGAGGTAATGCCTTACCCACAGAACCGGGATACTTTAACCACTCTTCAGAAGTAATCATGCAAGTCGATCCGACTTCACTCGCACCATAGGCTTCAAGAAAAACCGGCCCGAACCACTGAATCATTGCTTGCTTGACGTCAACCGGGCACTTTGATCCTGTATGACTTATAGCCGTTATCGACGAAATATCGTAGTTTGCCTTTACATCCTCTGGAAGAGCGAGTAGCCGGACAAAATGTGTCGGAACCATCAAACAGGACGTAATCTTATGTTCTTCTATTGCGGCAAGAGTTCGCTCAGCATTAAAACGACCTAAAACAACGGATGGAGTGCCGGCAATAAGATTGCGAGTCGCAGAAAGCGGCCCCGTGTGGTACATAGGACCGACTACTAACTGCTTACCCACAAGACCACCCGAGCGTTCTAGAAAACCCATCTTGTAATTAAAAACATGCTCTTCAACGGTCTCTCCTCCAGCAAACATGGTGGGCGGAAGATCAGTTCCTTTTGGCCTGCCCGTGGTTCCCGACGTATATAAGAGGTTCGGACGAGGAGGAACCGATTGATCAAGATTCCCGGGCACCGCCTTGGAGAGCCAGTCTAACCAGTCAATCATTTCTGGATTTGAAGGCACCTTCCATGATACCAGGGTATGCACATCCGACCCCTTGATCGCTTCAAGTCCTCTCTCCCAGGTCTCGGGCCCGACAAAAAGTACCCGGGCCCCGGAATCCTTAAGTATGTAATTCACTTCTTCCCCGGTTAAATGGAAATTCACTGGAACAACCGAAGCACCAGCAATAAGCCCCCCCAAATTAGCGAGCGCCGTTTCTACCGAATTTTCCGCGAACACAGCTACTCTCGAATCAGGGCCCAGGTCAAGCGATTGCAAACCACTCCCACACCTACTTAGAACATCGTCTACTTCTGCCCATGTTAATAATTGACTGGAATCCTGAATCGCTACCTCGGTTGGGTTTTTTTCAGCATATTCTTTTGCAAAACTCATGGTCGCCTTTAGCTCCTTTAAAAATTTATGGTCCGCCCAAACGCAGACAACACTGATTCATGCATTGCTTCCGATAAAGTAGGATGCGGGAAGACCGTCGCCATAAGATCTGCTTCGGTAGTCTCGAGACTCATAGCAACGACAAACCCCTGAATCATCTCGGTAACTCCGGGTCCAATCATGTGAGCTCCCAACAATTCACCGGTTTTCTCATCAAAAATCGTTTTAATCATTCCTTCCGTATCGTTAACAGCAACTGCCTTCCCATTCGCTAGCAAGGGGAATCGGCCAACTTTAATAGAACCGCGCCCGCTGGCTTCTCTTTCCGTGAGGCCAACACTTGCAATTTGTGGGTAGCTGTAGGTACACCCCGGAATACGATTCTTGTTGATCGGTAAGGGAAGCTCTCCCGCAATCGCCTCTGCACAAATAATGCCTTCGTGACTCGCTTTATGGGCGAGACAAGGAACCCCAGAAACGTCTCCTATTGCATAAACCCCTTCAACGCTGGTCTGCTGATGCTCATCAACCAGGACAAAACCTCCCTCCAGTTCAACCCCCAAACCCTCTAAACCCATACCTTTTGTATTTCCTTCGACCCCTACAGAGAGAATAGCTGCATCAAATTTTTCTTCGGCACCCGCTATCGAAGCTAAAAGACCATTTTTCTTTATCTCTAAAGACTCGATTCCCGTTCCTGTTAATACTCTTATACCTTGGCTAGAAAAGGATTCTTTTGCCTTTTCAGCTACCTCGCTATCCTCGGCTGGAAGAATCTGATCCATCATCTCGATCAGGGTGACCTCCGACCCCATGGATTTGTAGAAGCTCGCGAACTCAACTCCTATTGCTCCGGCACCAATAATCAGCAACTTGCCAGGCAGAAAGGCCGGCGTCATCGCTGATCTGGCATCCCAAACACGATCCCCATCCACCACTACATGGGGTAAATTCTTCGGGCTCGCTCCAGTTGCGAGGACAATACTGGCAGCCGAAATCTGATCTTCGCCAACAAAAACCGTATTCTTGTCTTTCAAGGTAGCTTCCCCGCGGATCACTTCTATTTTATTTTTTTTCATCAGGTGGGATATCCCCCCGGAAAGCTGTCCCGCCACATCTCTAGAGCGCCCAACTATTTTCTCCAGGTCGATCTTGGGCTTCCCCACGTCGATACCAAGGGAAGAGGCTGATTCAATTTCTCTCATGACATCAGCCGCGTGGAGTAGCGACTTCGTAGGGATGCACCCCCAGTTCAAACATACACCTCCGAGCTGTTCTCTTTCTACCAAACCAACTTTCAATCCCAACTGGGATGCTCTTATCGCAGCTGTGTAACCTCCGGGTCCACCACCTATAACTAACAGGTCAAAACTTTGTTCCTTCACTTCCTCTCCTAAATTAAAAGCCGATAAGGCGCTTCCAGTAATTTTTTTACTTCAACCAGGTACTCTGCCGCAGGCGCGCCATCTAGAGCTCGATGATCCCAGGTCAGAGAAAGGTTCATTTTTTTTGATTTCACTATTCTTTCGTCTTCCCATTCCATCCCGTCATAGAGCCTGTTGATCCCCATAATCCCGCTCTGAGGATGGTTAATAATAGGCGTAAAAGAATCCACTCCATACATTCCCAAGGCTGAAACAGTAAAGGTTCCACCCGCATAATCATCCAGGCTAAGGCTGCCTTCCCTGGCTGCTTTTGCTAATCGCGAAGTTTCCTTTGCCAATTCTTTAATGGATAACCTGTCAGCATTCCTAACGACTGGAACAACAAGCCCCTCGGGCAGAGCAACTGCCATCCCGACGTGCACTTCTTCAAGGAGCAGAATCTCTTCGAAAGAAAAACGACTATTCATCATGGGGTGAGATTTCAAAGCCTTTGCGCAGGCCTTGATAACGAAGTCGGTATAAGTAGGTTTGACCCCTTCCGACGCCCACTCTTCAACCAATCCGTTTCTCATCTTTACCGCATCATTCATTATGACTTCCATATCCATGGAAAGCTGAGCACTTTCCATAAGGCTCTGGTGCATTCTGGTAGCAATCGTCTTCCGCATCCCTTTCACCGGGACAGTGTCTCCGGGGTGAGGGCCTGGGGTAAGTTCAGCGGTCAAACCCGTGGGCGAAGATACCGAATTTCTATCAAGCGGCGCCTGTTCTACATCGCTCTGGACAATCCTGCCTCCAGGCCCTGTCCCTTTTATAGATGCAAGATCAATTCCTCTCTCCTCCGCAATCTTTCGAGCCAGAGGACTCGCCTTAAGATTTGGCTGCTGAACTGAGATTTCAGTGCGTCCGGATTCACGCCCTCCAGCATCGGCAAGGGCCCGGACATCAATTTCCACAATTCTTCCCCCGGGGCCAGTTCCTCGTGCGGCTCTATAATCGACCCCTAACTCCTGGGCCAGTCGTCGGGCAGCGGGAGAGGATTTTACTCGGCCGCTTTCCTCAATATTCGACGCTCCCTCTCTAACTAGTTCAGGAACTGATGCTTCGGATTGAACAACTGGCTCCGGCTCTTTCTGCTCGGAAGGGATGGTCTGAGAATCTGCCTGATCGAGGTTGTCGGGCACATCTTCGCCAGACTCGAAAATATATCCGACCACATCACCGGGTTTAAGTGTTATCCCGACTTCAACCAGATGCTTGACCACTCCATCATATTCAGCATCGACATCAAGATTGACTTTTTCTGTCTCAAGAGAATAGACGAGTTCTCCTTTTTTAACTGTGCCACCGTCTGGAATGAACCACTCTGACACCATCCCCTCGGTCATTGACATCCCTACCTTAACTAGGTAAATCTCTTTAGGCATCTTTTCTCCCAATTGCTCTATGTGAAAAACCCGCGGCTCGCCGCGAGTTCCATGGTTTTTTCTACATCGAGGACCCCGGGGCCTTCTCGTCCAACCCGTATTTTTACTTTCTGATCCCGCTGAATTTCCCTTTCTCTTTCTCCATCCAGGGCCAGGACACAAGGTCCTTTGAATTCGATAGTTTCATTGAATTTAACCCTTTCAACCGATTTTATTGAAAGCTTGTCATATAATCCCGGGGCTATCGGCGCCGTGACATTAATACTACCGGTATTGTCGAGAATTAAATACAAACCAGCGTCTTCTTCCTCGGAAAGAGGGGCAACCAATCCCCCAACAGAAGTCATGCCCACTGATATGGGTTCTGCCCGAGTCAGAAAAATCTTTTTTATTGCCCCAGCATTTAATAACGCCCGACTACCGATAAACTGATCATTAGTAACAACCGCATCGATAAGCGCTATATCTCCCTCTTCCTCTTCGATTTCAATGTCGATGATTTTTACAGACCGAACTACTTCTTCTTTATTCACTCCGTCTGCAGCCAGAACTCCCAATGCAGACCCGGCGATGGTCGCTTCGGCTAGAACCGGAAAGACGTTATTTGTTCCAGTAGACAGGGGGAGAAGCACTGCATCTCGCCACCCCTTGACAAAAGCTCTGCTAGTGCCATCGCCACCAAGAATAAGATTCGCAACAGGCTGGTGTTCTCGCATATTTCTTGCGCCATGAATAGTATCAAGAGCTGAAGATGTTTTCAGGCACGGGACGACTACCACCTCGCAATCCTTGCCAATCTCCTTGAAAGCCCCTCCGGCTATATTATGCGAATCATCAAGATACGCAAAACTTCTTGCTCCGGCATTAACTGCTCCCACTAAAGCTCTTCGGATAATGGCGCATTTCTCACGATTATCAAAAACAGACGCTCTAGCAACAAGCCGCCGAACATCCTTCCCGGAAGCAGGATTAGCGACTATGCCTAT
Organism: Gammaproteobacteria bacterium; assembly: GCA_002708765.1. Classification (GTDB taxonomy): domain Bacteria; phylum Pseudomonadota; class Gammaproteobacteria; order Pseudomonadales; family Azotimanducaceae; genus UBA9659. The sequence goes on from PAPD01000018.1 coordinate 58,410, forward strand.
CGTTCTAGCATCCAAAAATTTAGTCCAGTCTACATCGCTAGGGTTTCTTTAACCTTAGTCAGAATAGAATCCGCGTTTGGAATATAAATCTGCTCCAAGGCTGGACTAAAAGGCACTGGAGAAAATGGAGCTGCAACCCGCATGACGGGCGCGTCCAGATAATCGAACGCTTCTTCCTGAATTTGGGCAGCAATCTCCCCGCCTATTCCGCCAAACTTCACGGCTTCATGAATAACTAGAGCTCTGTGAGTTTTCCTTATGGAATTCACAACCGTTTCGGTATCAAAAGGCTGTACGCTTCTTGCATCAATAACTTCCGCGTCTATTCCGATCTCTTTTAATCTATCTACCGAAGCCATTGCTTCATGCACCATCCTGCCAAAGGCAACGATCGTAAGATCCTTACCCTGCCTTCTGACACAAGCTTCTCCCAGGGGAACCTCATAGCTGCCTTCCGGGACTTCCATAGACATGGCTAGAGAAGCTTTATTTAACACCACAAAAACCGGATTATTATCCCTGGTCGCCGAAATAATCATCCCTTTTGCATCATAGGAATCAGAAGGCATCACCACTTTCATTCCTGGCAAATGAGCCAGCCAGGCCTCCAGGCTCTGGGAATGCTGAGCGGCAAGGCTTCCCCCTGCTCCTCCCATAGTCAAGACCGTAACCGGGAGAGTTGCCTTCCCTCCAAACATAAAACGCATCTTGGCCATTTGATTTGCTATCTCATCCATGCATTCACCAACAAAATCCATGAACATCAGATCAATTATAGGCCGGCACCCAGTGGCAGAAGCACCTACACCCAGCCCCATAATTCCTTTTTCAGATATCGGTGTATCAATAACTCTCTCTTCACCAAACTCATCCAGAAGCCCGGCGCAATAACCATATACACTTCCAGCTATAGCAACGTCTTCTCCAGCGATAAATGCGTTCTTCTGTTCCCGAAGAACTTCCCTAATTCCTTCATTTATCGCCATTACATAAGGTAATTCCCGAACCGTGTTACTCTCAGCTTCTGACATTTCTACTATGCCTCCTCGTTATATACGTTATCCAGCAATTCTTCCGGCAACGGATAGGGAGAATCATTCGCGAAGGCAATGGCTTCCTCTATATCCTGGTTGACTGATGAATGGACTTTCTCGATTTTCTTCTTGGTCATCACACCGAGCTGAAGAAGGCGTTTCTCGAAGGCTTCTATAGCATCCTTGTTCTTCCATTCCTCTACCTCTTCATCGCTACGATAATTCAGTCCCATTCCCCTTACACCAACGTGATCGTAATACCGGTAAGTTTTGCATTCCAGTAGAGTGGGGCCTTCGCCGTTTCTGGCTCTTTCGATCGCTTCTCCGGCCGCTTCATATACGGCCATCACATCCATTCCATCGCACACTACTCCTGGCATGCCATAACCTGCGGCACGATCTGCAACGTCAACAATTGCCTGATGCCTAGCTTGAGGTGTGTATTCTCCGTATCCGTTATTTTCGCAAACAAACACACAGGGCAACTGATAGAGTGCAGCCATGTTCGCCGCTTCATGAACACTTCCCTCGTTAGAAGCACCATCCCCAAAAAATGCGACTGATACATTCTTGTTTTTCTTGAATTTGTTAGAGAAGGCTGCTCCCATTGCAATCGGTGGGCCTCCACCAACAATACCATTTGCACCTAACATGCCCAGATCCATATTAGAAATGTGCATGCTACCCCCCTTCCCACGACAATACCCCGTCGATCTGCCAAAGAGTTCTGCAAACATGGGTTTGAACTCGCCTCCCTTCGCCACCAAATGTCCATGACCCCGATGCGTGGAGGTGATCCAATCCTCGTTGGAAAGATGCTGCATAACACCAGAGGCAACGGCTTCCTGACCCACGTATAGATGCAAAGCACCAGGGATCTTTCCATCTTCCATCATTTTACCCGCGCTTTCTTCAAACTTACGGATACGAACCATTTTTCTGTGCAGTTCCTGCAGAATCTTCTGCGACGGGCCATTTGAATTTTCAGTTTTTTTCTTTGCTACCAAGGAGAACCTCCTAGACCTTAATTTTTGAAAGTAGCCAATCCTTGACTATACCTGATTCTTCTCGTTAAGACATGTCCATCGACGTTTCCGACGAAGATCAATCGGTTCTTCTACCAGAAGGCTGAAATGACCAGAGCCGGCGTTTTTAACACGTTGCAAATTCCATATCCACCCGATAGTCTTTAGGGATAAGGGAAAAAAAAGGAGGGTGATGATGGGAATGAACAATGACCAAATAGCAACTCTTAAGCGATTAATGGAATATGAGGCCTCGAGGAAAGAACCGCCACAAGGGTTTCCATCTTTACCGGATATTCCTGCGGGGAGATATATCGATTCTCGGTTCTACGAACTAGAAAAGGAACATATCTGGAAAAAATCTTGGCTTTTTGCTGCTCATATTGACGAAATCCCTGAACCGGGATGCTATATGTTGTGGGAAAATGCTGGGCAACCCGTCCTAATCGTTCACGGAGATGACGGGCAAGTTTACGCGCACTACAACACCTGTAGGCACCGAGGTGCTCCAATTGTCACAGACACTGCCGGGAAAAAAATCAGGTTAACCTGCAAATATCATGGCTGGGTTTATTCGCACCAAGGCGATCTCCTATCGGTCCGCGACCCGGAGGATTTCCGGGATCTGGATTTTTCATGCAGGAGTCTTATATCAATCAGATGCGAAAGATTCGGTAATCTGATTTTCGTAAATTTTGATGATAACTGCGTAAGCCTGAAAGAATACCTAGGCCCGATAGCAGATGAATGGGAAGAATTCCAGTTTGACAAAGTGCGTCTCGCGGCGCGTCATTCTTTTGTGCTCGACTGCAATTGGAAAATCGCAATGGAAGCCAATACCGAAGTTTACCATGTAAAAAGCATTCACGCCCACACGGTCGCCCCTGCGCTAGACTGCCGGAGAAACGTTAACACTTTTTATCCTCGCGGACATGGCCGGATGGTTGCACCTCGACCTGCAGGAGCTAATTCCGCAATTGCACTTCCTCAGGAAGAACTGCTCCCGGAGATAAGCACTGTTGGAGAGATAGCTAGGACTTGTACTCAATCCTATGGAATCTTTCCCAATTGGGTATCGCCACTCGGAGAAAGAGCGATACCACCGCTCCTGTTCTGGCCAATCAGTATTAACAAGACACTATTTGAGGTCTGGACCATGGCTCCGGATTGGGGGGATGCCCCCGCCCCCGACTACTGGACTGAAAATAACGGAGAAACTCTTAATTTAGTTCTTCGCGAAGATACTGAATTCGGAGTCTGGATTCAGAAATCGATGGAATCTCACGGATTTCGAGGGGTTCCGCTCTCATATCAGGAAGCAAGAATCTATCACTGGAATCAGGAAGCAGATAGGATAATCGGATCTGAAAACATTCCGGAAGAATTAAGAGTCCAGCAAGTCATGGGAGACGAATGGGTGTACCCTAATGACCCTAGAATTGCCCTAGCACAATAGTTGTGGGACCACTGGAAGGTATAAGGGTGGTAGAACTAGGGGTAATGATCGCTGTCCCCGCCGCCACTGAAAGCCTGGCCGGGCTAGGCGCCTCAGTGATCAAGATAGAAGACACGGGCTCTGGGGACGAGCTCAGAAAGTATGGTAGTTCCAGAAATGGCATGAGCACATGGTTTGCAAATGCAAACTCCGGAAAACGTTCTTTGTCCACCGATCTAACCCAAAAAGAAGGGAAAGAAATTCTGTGGAAATTGCTCGAAGAAGCAGACATTTTCGTACAGGGATTCAGGACAGGAGTTACTGAAAAACTGGGGTTTGGGTATGCTCAGACTTCGCAAAGAAATCCATCCCTGATTTACTGTTCCTCGACAGGATTCGGAGAGACGGGACCATATCGATCACTTCCGGCTTACGATCCTATTATTCAAGGTCTATCCGGCTGGGCTGGAATTCAGAAAACTGAGAGCGGACCAACTTTGCACAAGACAATGGTGTCAGACAAAACCGCTGCCATGTACAACACTCAGGCTATTCTGGCTGCACTTGTTCAAAGAGCCCGAACAGGAGAAGGATGCTTCATTGAAGCTTCAATGCTCGACTCCAACATAATGTTCAATTGGCCCGATGTAATGATGCAGTGCTCCCTGCTCGAAGACGATGGCCACCACCTTCCCAATGTCCTAGAAGGCTATCGCCTCTACAAATGTAAAGATGGTTACGTCACCGTGTCTCCGGGAACCGACAAACAATGGGAAGCGTTTTGCAACTCCTTGGGTGCGAGCTCTGAGCTCAAAGATAAAAAACTAAGGACCAGCAAGGACCGAGCGGAAAACATCGAATATTTTTTCGGTAAAATTGCCAGCCTTGTAAACCAGTTCGAAAGAGAATGGATCGTGGAGAAACTCAGAGAAGCCGGGGTACCCGCCGGACCAGTTTATTCTCCGGAGCAGGTAAAGGAAGATCCGCACGTAAAAGCGAGAGGAGTGGTGGTGGAGAAATTACACAATAAAATTGGAAAGTTTCTTGGGCCGAGCCCGCCGGCGAAAATGTTTGGAGTAAATCTGGATCTTTCTGACGCGCCGGAGCAAGGCCAACACACTTTCGAAATTTTAAGAGAATTAGGTTACGACGAAACCAGTCAGGCGAAAATGCTAAAGCAGGGCATCATTAAGAGTAATCGCCACTAAACTGCCAAGGAAACAAAGAAATAAACGAGAACGGGAGTTGGACCTAACAGAGAGGGCTGATATCCTCTGACCAGCACTAAATTCGATAGGAGAACCGATGACGCGCGTTAGCAAGTTAGATATTGAAGACTGGGACCCCGAGTTAAGAGAACTTTCAAGGGCAGATTCAGCTACCCCTCTGGAGCAGGGCTTAACGAGAATGTTCGCGCACACACCAGAAGTAACCAAAGGATTGATGGCTTTCGCCGGCGGACTTAAGGTCCATAGAGACCTGCCGGAACGTCTAATAGAACTCGTCAGGCTAAGAGTGGCCTTCCATAACCAATGCCGAAGCTGCATGGCAATCAGGTACAAAGATGCGATTGATGATGGTCTTACGGAGGAACTTGTGTGCTCCCTCGAAAAACCAATGGAAGCAGAGAATCTGTCGGATGCAGAAAAAGCGGCAATAAAATATGGGGAATTAATGGCTACCAATCACCTGTCTGCTGACGACAAAGTCTACGATGAATTAAAAAAGCACTTTTCAGAGAAACAGATAGTGGAGCTCGGGATGACAGTGGCATTTTTTGTGGGCTTTGGAAGGCTTGCAGCAACCTGGCACATGACCGAAGAACTCCCCGATGCTTTTAAGAGTGACAGTATTGAGATTGCTCCCTGGGGAGAGGACTCGATTGAAGTTAGATAACTTCGTTTGCATACCATCAAAATGAAATCGGAAAATCAAGAAAAATTAATACAACCATGAATCAGAATTACAGGGATCAGACATGCAACTAGAAAACAGAGTAGCCGCCGTAACTGGCGGAACCGCCGGGATAGGAAAAGGAATTGTCGAAATATTTCTCGAGAACGGCGCAAAAGTCGCAATGATGGCAAGAAATACCGAGAAAGCGGAGAAAGTAATTCAGGAAATTGGTGCTGAAGATAGACTAATTTTTATCCAAGGTGATGCGACCAACCAGGATGATGTTGAAGGATTTATAGATAAGACTATCCAAGCGTTTGGTACTCTTGATATTCTCGTTAACAATGCAGGGGGAGCGGGTGCTGATTTACAACCTACGGTTAACCTTTCCGATGAGGAGTTTGATCTCTGCATCAAGTGGAATCTTTATTCTACCTTCTGGGGCACCCGTCGAGCTCTTAGAACAATGCTGGAAAACAAATGGGGAAGAATCATCAATATTTCTTCAATGGAAGGGAAACACGGGAAACCCGTTGTAACAGCCTATACGGCAGCCAAACACGCCATTAACGGAATGACTAAATCGGTAGCAAGAGAGGTAGGGACCGAGGGAATCACAGTAAACGCAATATGTCCCGGAATAATCATTACAGACATCCTAAAAGAAAACGGTCCAAAAACGGCAGAAGCTATGGGTATGACCTTAGACGAAATGATAGATTATTTTACCTCTGAATCCGCCATAAAAAGACCAAACACCGTCGAAGAAGTAGCGGCGGCCGCTTTATTGCTAGCAAGTGAGGCTGGAGCCGGAATTACTGGAACCCAATTGAGTGTAGATGGAGGTACTGCCCAGTATTGAGGATCAACAATTATTAGGCTCTGCTAATTTTTCGGAAAAAATTCAAACAAGGGTCAGAATCTAGCGAACCTCCCCCCACTTGATATAACCATATATTGCTTTTCCAGATTTCTGGTCATTTTTTCTAGGAACGAGATCAATTCACCTTGTGTAAGCTTCGATACCTCTAGTGCCAACTGCTCACGCCCATCAAAAGAGACTATATCAAGCTCAAAGTCAGACCAGTACCTGGAGGCCCTTTGTCGCAGGTTTTTATCTCGCAGCAGCAATTTCTTTGTTAGCCCTTTCTTATTTGTATTAAACTCTTCGGCTCCCATCGCACGTAAACGACTTTTCTGACCTTTAACATAATCAAGTACTCGGGAACGCAAAACATCGGGCCCAGCTACTGGAGACTGAACAATAAAACCTAGTCCACTGCGTTTTCTTATAGTGCTATTCAAGGCAGCAACCACATACCCTAACTGCTGATCGGTACGAAGATCAGAGAAAAACCCCGGAGCTATTAAATGATGGAGCAACGCTGTCTTGCTCCTGTCCTCCAGACTCTCCGAACCCGCTTGAACGTATAATAGTATAGCAGCATCATCATGCTCCAGATGAAGGTCTATGTCCCGTGCATTTTTGACCTGAAGCACCTCGGGAGGAGATATATCTGTCTCGGTCAATGTGAAGAAGGAACCAAACAGGTCGCGGATTTCTTGGGGCACGCCCTCATCAAAATTACCTACCAGCAAGGCCTGGACGGAGACATTCTCTAGTTGACTAGATCGCCACCGGACAAGCTTCCCCACCGTAGCATTTTCAAGTTCATCAATTATCTTTTCAATCGGCCAAATGGATTCGATCAATTCCTCTCGAAGTTTTCGCAAAGCCTGCTGATAAGGTTTATCAAATGACTTGTTTTTGAGATCTTTAAGCAATTCGTTTTTAAGCGCTATAAAACGACTCTGCTTGACAGCCAAGCCTGTTAATTCCTCTAGGACTTCTTCAAGCAAGACTAACTGTTTTTCATTGTATCCTCTAACCGTGATTTTAAAACCTTCCGAGCCAGGTTCGATTTCATAGCTCAACCCTGCAAGGTAAGCTGGGTATGACAACGAATTGAGAGAATCTTCTACAATTGCTGCATAGAGACTTGCGAAGGCCTGATCTCGCGGGGATCGCCACCCTGAAACGGGACTTACCCTGACCTGAGTTACCGCTCTTGGAACCCCGAAATCCGTATCGCTGTCCAGATAGATTTCAACTCCTTCGTCTTCCAGCGCCAATCGAGGCGCGCTTGGGCTTGCCTCAACTAGCTCAAGCGAGGAAGGGAGAAAGAGATTTTTTTCCGGAAGCCTTAATTCGCTAGAATCAATCTCAGGCAATTCCAATGGGCCAAGATCCAGATCGTAAGACACCCCGAAATATTTCTCCGTCTTTCTCCCAAGGTATCCCGGGGAGGAAATGGAAACCAATACATTGTCCGGTTTAAGCTTTGCAAGATAATCACGGATAAGATCCTCATCAAATTTTTCCATAAGGTAAGCTGAAGAAAGTATTGATTCCCAAGGATATCTATTCAGTCTCGATGAAATCATCTGGACCGCAGAGATAGCGGGTACTTTTTCCGCAAAACGGAATCCGATATCAGCCATTTTTGCCTGTTCCTGATAACGCCATTCGTGCACGGGTTCTGACCGCGCCAAATCAAGGTAATCGAAAAGATACCGGCTTATTTTAGGAATGACAGCGTATCCTTCTTCGGTCATATCCATGGAGACGACAACAAAAGAGTTGGTTTCGTCATAATCAATCGCGCCCGCAACTAATGATTCTATCCATCCCTTTTTTATCAGTACATTGTGAAGGCTGCCTTCTCCTTCATGCCCAACCAGATTCGAAATATAATCGAGCGGCCTACTATCGAAGTGCTTCCGGGCCGAGGCAACCGGAAACCCGAATGAAATTCTGTATGTCTCTTTAACATTGTCGTGCCTGAGTGTGGCTGGTATACCACTTTTTTTTACTAACGGAACAATGATTGCGGCCTCCTCAAGGTCTCCACTTTTTAAGTTTGAGAAAATATTCCTTACCCAGTTTTCCATCTCACCCAAAGGTTCATTCGTTAAAACTACGAGCCCCATCTGATTGGCTGAGTATTTTCCCCGGAAGAAAGCCAAAAGATCAGCGTGGACCTCTCCAGAAAGAGTTTCAAGATTCCCGATATTGAATTTCGCTTCAGGATGTTCCGGGTTGATAGCTATCTTGTTAACTGCATCAGCTCGCCATCTGTCGTCCTGATACTGCATTTTATATTCGGCATTTACCGCATTTTTTTCACGTTCTACGTACTCCTTAGACAAGAGGGGGGAAATAAAAAACTGTGCGAAACGATCAAGCCCCTCTCTAAAAGCACCCGGGTTAATATCGAAAAAATAATTGGTGTGATCCGAGGCAGTATAAGCATTCGAGCTGCCGCCATTAGCCCGAACAAACTTCAAGTATCCATCCGGTTCAGGATATTTTTCCGTCCCTATAAAAAGCATATGTTCAAGAAAGTGAGCAAGCCCTTGTCGATCAGCTGGATCATCGTAACTTCCTCTGAATACACTCATGGAGGCAGCCGACCTGTCGGCGGCCTTATCGGAGATAAGAACCAGCTTCAGTCCGTTTTCCAGAACAAGATACCGATAAGCCCGATCGTCATTTGGGCTCGTCCGGAGTTTATCGGTTCCTTTGTTATATGAACCTTGTCCTTCTATTTCTCCTCCACATGAGACCAGAAGATTTAAAAAGAGAAGGAATGAAATGGTGATACAACTTTTTCTCAATTGAACTCCCAAAATCCTTTAAGCCGTTCTAGGAAACCGCTTTTCGTGTGCACTCGAATCTACCCGAATTTAGCTAGCGAGCCCAAATGTTTCGGTGATACTAACGAATACACCTTTAAAAGAAAATAACAGATCTCAGCAAAGTAATTCAGCAGGACACTCCTCTTGACGTAAAACTCTGAACAGTTAAAACTGAGAATCCTAGATACATAGGTTACATATCAAATATTGAATTTTTTCAAAAAAGCTGAATTTCGCACTGGGAGACCACGATGGCAAAGAAAGTAGAATGGTATTACTTCCGTAAAGGATGAACTACTTGCACCAAAGCATCCAAGTTTTTGGAAGCCAGTAAAATTGACATAATTGAAACGGTGATGGCCAGCAAAAAACTGCAGGCAAAAGATGCCGCCTTATTGCTTAAAAACGCCTCTAAGGTTATAGCTATGAAAGGCAAAAAGGTATCAGAATTTGATATAGAAAAAACAGCCAGTACTGATGCAATTGAATCAATGCTTGGACCGACGGGAAATATGAGAGCACCAACGATAAAGGTAGGAGAAACCTACCTGGTCGGATTTAATGAGGAGATCTTTTCTCGAGAATTCGGATGAAAAAGGACTATTATTAAAGTAAGAGCTGGATTTATGAAGTTATCAGACGCACTCTATTTCGTCTGATTACTCTATGCATAGAAGCCCTTAACAGAGGAACTTTAAGCGATTAAACTAAAAACACTTGGAATTGTTGCAAGTTTTAATCTCTCCTTGCTAGGGTGCGGCGGCGGCGGAGAAGAGCTGGCCAATCCAAGAATAGATCTTCCCGATTCATCGGTAGATTCGCAGCCACTAACAATTATAGAGACTATTCCCAGATCAGATGTCATCAACGCTGACCCCGACAGGACCACTCTCGCGATAGCGCACCTTTCCAGAAACAATCCTACCAGCGACTTTTCAACGAACTGCTCGAATATTAAATCTATAAAGATATCAAGAAGAATTACCGACCCCGGGCCGGAGAATTTCTCCGAAATCACCCAGCACATCATTGATTGCGATTTAGAAGAGAACACCGAGCACACAATTACTCTAACTGACCAAGGCCCGGACGGAGAAAATCTGGAAGGAGACCACAAATTTTCTACCGGCGTATCAACTGAGAATGAAATAATAGTTAAAGAGAGTATCGCTCTATCCAGAGATCAAGTTAGAAACCTTTTCGCCAGTTATGTTTCAGGCGCTCTATTATCCGACCTCGAAGCACCGGCAGCAGTCATAGATCTGATCTTGGAGCCTTTTCTAGGTATAGCAGACCAATACTGGAAAACTCTGCTTGATCCCAGGCCATTATATGATGTGATTTCTGAAAGAGTATCTTATCAATCGCAAGATCCATTCGGTAACCCAATCACAGATCTTACGGGACTGGTCAGCTATCCAGATATTCAGGGGATGTCGGAGTTTTCCAAGCGATCGACAATGATTCTGCTTTCCCATGCAACTGGCTCTAGTCCCGGAGATCTCAACCCCGAAGATGCGTGGTTCATTATTGCCAATCAGTTATCCTCGAGAGGTTATCTTGTTTTGGCTCCGGACAACTACGGTCGCGGGAAAGACAATAATAATGAAGAAACTTATCTTCTTGCCGCACAAACTGCATTCAATGGACTTGATCTGGTGCTATCGATCAACAATAACAAATCTTATGATCCGATCTACGAAGGGAAAAAGATAACCTTGATTGGATATTCTCAGGGGGGGCATAGTGCAACAAATCTCCTATCCTTATCAGACATTAAGTTGCATGAACACAAAGTAGTCGAATCATTTCTGGGGGGAGCGCCCTTTAATCTTTATAAAACGTTTAAAGGAGTCCTGGAGTTCCTGAACGGTTCTTGCTCCAATAGGGAATACTGCGAGTTTGTAGATAGCAGAACTAGCGTTCCCTTTGCTACAAACAGGATTTTGCCCGCTCTTGTAAATTATTCAGAGACCGGATTAGATATTAACGATCTGGTGATCGAAAATACTCTGTCTGATGATTTCGTGAACGGGTTTCTTGCTTCAGATCCACTTTACGAAAAACTGAAACTATTGCTTGAGCTCAATAGCCTGACAAATGTCAAGAATCCGGAAAGCTTTTTTCCCAAAGACACCCTGATCAACCTCTATCACTCACCCTTTGATCGACTTGTTCCCATTGCAAACTCCCAGGATTTCATGAGTAATTTTTCTTCTGAATTTGAAATCAACTTTGATCAATCTGAGTGCAATGCTAACGCCTTCGAAGTCATATTTGAAACCATTGATAAGGCGGGGATCGTCCATACTCTCTGTGCTCTGAATGTACTTGATGCGGTTATAAGCCAACTGAGATAAGAAAGCGAAGAGGGCCAACTAAAAAAGTAAAGCGCACATAGAGCCAGATCTAACTCAGCGAAAATTTATTAAGCCTGTCCTGCCGCTCAACGCTTCCCTTTCTTCCAATCATGTCTTCTTTAGTCATGGCTTCCAAAAGATTCGTATCTCCCTCCATAACAGACAGAAATCTAGGGCTACTGGAATTTTCGAGGGAAGTCCCTAGCCTCCCAACCACTAGCGCCTGAGAAGGCCTGTTGTCCCTGCCATAAAGAACGGTATAGGTTTCTATAACAGCCTCGGCTGATGGAAGCTCCAAAAACTTGACATCAGGAATCCTATCTATCGACGACTGATATTCAGACGGATCACGCCGAGACCAGCTTCCTGATAAGGGAGTTGTAGAGTAAATCCCTGCAGAGTGCTTACTAAGATAGCCACCATTCGCTGTTACCAGACCAAAACTTTCCCGATTCGCTCTAACCGTCTCGACCATGGTAGCGATAGAATTCATTACGTAGTTGTTTCCTGCCCCCCCGTGAAAAGGCAACCCGCCCGTCACGGTAAGGTCCCTAGGATCGTCTTTTGAAAGGCCAAAGGCATCTCTCGCAAATTCTACTGCACTAGGAAAACAAGAGTAGAAATCGATCCAGCTGATTTCGTCCATAGACAACCCGCTTCCCTCGAAGACCTGATCCGCTAGCACCTCCATTGCATGACTTGAATAGAAATTAGGCCTGGTAGAGATAGGTTTTTCGGCAGTATCTGCAGCCCCATGGAGGTATACAAATTTTTCTTCTCCTATACCGAAACGGCGCGCGCGATCCTTTGACATTAAGATAATCGCTGCACCCTGATTAATCTGATTCATGGCACTCATATATTTTGTATAGGGCCAAGCGACCAGACGATTATCTTTCGAGGGATAAGCTATTTCTTCAGGGGTCTTTTTTATCGGGTACCAGGCGTGTTCATTTTTTTCAGCGACCTCCGTAAATCTTGAAAAAAGCCTTCCCATCTGGATCTGGTGTTCCTGGATAGAAACACCAAGCCAATGCCTGTAAGCATTTTCGGCCATGGCATAGAATCCCGGCGCAAGCCACAAGCCATGCTGTCTCTCGTGCTCACTAGACATTTCAGCATCATTAATCAGATACTCTGGCTCTCTAAAAGAAGGCTCTTCCCACTGAGGTTGATTACCGGTAGTTTTTACGATCATGCGAGCCGTCGCCATCGCTTCCGATCCGGCCAAAACAACAAATTCACACTTTCCTTCGGCTATCGCTTCGTTGAACCGGTTAACCAGGTATTGTGGGCCATTACCTCCGTTAGGCATCAACCATTGTTTCGCTTTGTTTGCGTCAATTCTCTTAGCCAAAGCCTCCGGGGAATTTCTGGTCGACTCACGAAAACTCTTCACTACCGCCAGAGTATCTGCCTCCCCTAGGGCTTCTCTAGATAATCCGGCGTTCTCCGCACTATTGAGCACCGCCTCTTCCATCAGCGCCACGGCGGAGGAAGAATCTATTCCAAACTCTTTTTGAGAAACCTGGCCCACACCAACAATTACTGGCATCAACTTATTTTTCATTTCGACACCTTTGTTCAGTATTGGTGTGATTGATGAAACCATCTTATCATCAACAGCAAAACAACGCGCACAATGATCCGCGCTCTTTTCTCCTCCCAGCTAGTTTTTTTTAGGGAAATAGATGACAATTAACAACCTAAGTTGCTGAGAAATTAGGCTATGAGAAGATTTCTGACGATGCTTCTTTGCTTTCCGTTAATGGTTGAAGGCTCCGAAAATGAAGCCAGAAAAATTATCAACCAGATGGAAGAACTTTACAGAGGAGAGTCAAGCTCCGTCTCTATGATCATGGAGGTCAAAACTCCTCGAGGCTCCCGTTCAATTAAAATGTCGGGACAGACACTCGGAAAAGAGAGAGCGATCTTCAGAATTCTCTCACCGAAAAAAGAAAGAGGAATCACATCCCTGAGAAGAGATAAGGAGATGTGGAACTTCTTCCCCAAAATAAACAAGGTTATCAAGATACCGCCCTCTATGATGATGGGATCATGGATGGGAAGTGACTTTACAAATGACGACCTTGTTCAGGAAACAAAACTTATTGATGAGTATAATCTTCAGCTGAAGACCGAGGAAAAATCGTACCTGGTTATTCTGACGCCAAAGGAAGAAACTGTCTCGGTTTGGGGGAAAATAGAATACCTGGTACAAAGAGAGCCGATGCTTCCACTTAAACAGGCCTTTTATGATGACGATGGAGAAAAAATCAGGGAATTGTTTTATAGAGAGCCAAAGGAATTTGATGGAATGTTAATGCCCTCAGTTATGCAGATGATTCCCCTGAACAAACCGGGACACAGTACTACAGTTATTTATGAGAATTTAGAGTTTGATCCTTCAGGAGTTTCCGAAACCTCTTTTTCATTGCGCGAGCTCAGGAAGCGGCTGTAACTTTTCATGCTGATTAAAATCGCTTTCAGGAATATATTAAGACAACGAAGGCGATCTCTGCTGACAGGCCTTAGCATCAGTGGTGGTTATTTCCTATTTGCACTCACCTTGTCATTAATCGAGGGGTCCTATAATAATATGATCAGGATTTTTACCGAGAGCCATGTCGGTCATGTCCAGATCCATCTTGATGATTACCTAACACGCCCTAAAATCTATAAGTCTATAAGCGACAAAGATGAAATTGAAACTATCCTTTCTGCCGATAACAGAATCATAGGGTTCGCCCCCCGAATTTATTCACCAGCATTATCTTTTAGTGAAGAAGATACAGCGATGGTTCAATTAATCGGCGTTGACGCTAAAAAAGAAACTACCGTCTCCAGGTTAAGAGAAAAAATCGTAACAGGATCTTTTTTCAGTTCCCAGGGTGGAGAGAACGACCGAACCCAGGCAATGGTTGGAAAGGGCCTGGCAATAAAATTAGGGCTGGATATCAATGACGAATTCATAGTGATTGGCCAGGGAGCAGATGGTTCCATAGCCAACGACGTGTTCGTGGTCTCGGCAATCATCGGTAAAAAATCATCCGGCGAACGGATGAATGTATATCTGCCCCTTCAAGCGCTCCAGGAATTTTTATCGATGGAGCTGAGTGTGCACGAATATTCTATGCTTCTAGAAGATGTCGCTGACAGCAGGTCAGTTGCTAAAGACCTGCAGAAAAAGTTACCTGAGCTGGTAGTTTCTCCTTGGCAAGAGGTTGAGGAAATGTTTTACAAAAGCATGGAGGCAGACAAACAAGGTAACTGGGTTTTCCTCGTGTTATTAATGATCATTGTTTTCATTGGTGTGCTAAATACGGTTCTCATGTCAGTTCTTGAAAGGACTCGGGAATTCGGAGTACTGCGAGCGATTGGTTATCGATCTGGGACACTGGTGAACCTGATTTTTATGGAAACTGTACTGCTCTCGATGATGAGTCTTATTTTAGGAGTGATCATCGCGTTGCCTTCGATCATGTGGTTTTCTGATACGGGTTTTATGATGCCAGAACCTATGGACATGGGCGGCATAGAGTTCCAGCACTTTAAAGGAGAGCTCACCGCGCAGATTCTGTTCCTGCCTATGGGAATCATTCTCCTCTTTGCGGCTCTTATTTCTTTGTTCCCTGCAATAAGAGCGGCCCGGCTTGACCCCGCTGATGCTCTGGGAAAATTCTAGCAATGCTTTACATTGAACTGGCCTGGAGAAATCTTTTTAGAAATACACGACGAACTCTATTGACCTGTCTCCTGATCAGCACAGGGCTTGCTGTATTGATCTTTGCGGACGGTGCAATCAGAGGAATGGAAAAGCTGATGATCGGAAGTGTTACAAAAACACTTCAGGGTGAAGCGCAGATAAACCGTCTAGGGTTCCGGGACAATTTCGATGTTGATCTATATATAGAAAACCCTACCACAATCCTGGGCAAGCTGACAGAAGATGAAAGATTGTCAGCATATAGCCTACGTGTTCTCTCGGGAGGAATGATCGGTTCAGCTTACAATTCCGCTGGAGGGGTTATTTATGGCATCAATCCCGAGCAAGAAAAAGAGGTGAGCAGAATCCGTGACGCGATCTCTGAAGGGAATTATCTATCAGGCAAGAGCAGGGAATTGCTAATTGGGACCACCCTCGCCGACTTGCTGGAAGTTAAACTAGGTGATCGAATCGTGCTGACTGCAGCGAATGTAGATACAAACGAATTAACGCAAGACCTTTTTAGGATTTCAGGAATTTTTGAATTCGGGGCTAGAGAATTTGACGAGGGCTTCGTATTTGTAAATCTTTCTGCCGCACAGAAACTGTTAGGCATGGAAGGGGGGATACACCAGATCGTCCTACAATTTAAGGATCCAAAAACCTCTCGAGATAATCTTTCACTCTCTTATCAAGACCTGGAAGACAAAGAAATAGAAATCACTGGCTGGCTGGGGCTGCAGCCCTCCATAGGAGCCATGCTGGAATATACAAATTTGGGAACTGCTATAATCGGAGGAATACTTTTTATTCTTATTTCGCTAGGAGTCATAAATTCGCTATTCATGTCGATATATGAACGAATCTATGAATTTGGTGTAATAAGAGCAATTGGAACAAGTCGCTTTGAAATTATCAGTCTGGTATTAGTCGAAGCTTTTTTTCTAGGCCTTCTGAGCGCTTTTCTGGGACTGATTGTCGGCCTATTGTTTAGTTACTACTATAGCATTAACGGACTTCCGCTTGGTGAGATGGAAGTCTCCGGAATAATGCTGGGGAACGGAAATCTGTATACCGAGCTTGCTCCCTATCAAGTTATTTTTCTGCCACTTTACGTGATTCTGTTAACTCTGATCACTGCAATATATCCGGCTTTTTTTGCCTCAAGAATCGTACCAACCCGAGCACTTCAAAGAGCACTCTAGGATGCAAAACATGAAGGTCATAGAAACCAGCAATCTATCTAAGCATTTTGGCCTAGGTGAAACCAGGGTCAGCGCAGTCAAAAATGTCAGTTTCGAAATCGAAGAAGGAGAATTCACGGCAATTATCGGACCCTCCGGGTCAGGAAAGACAACCCTCCTGCACTTGATCGGAGGCCTGGATTCACCAGATGAAGGTGACATTACCTTGTCGGGAGAAAAAATAGCGCATATGAAAGGAAATCAACTCTCGGATTTCCGAAGAGATCATATCGGATTTATTTTCCAAGCCTACAATCTTATACCGGTTCTCTCCGCAGCCGAGAATATCGAATACATCATGATGCTTCAGGGAATTAAAAAACCGGAAAGAAGACGGAAGGTAGAGGAGATACTTGAAACAGTCGGCCTAACAGGACTGGGTGATCGGCGACCCGCCATGCTCTCCGGAGGTCAGCAGCAAAGGGTAGCCGTAGCAAGAGCAATGGTCTCAAAACCAGACATCATCCTGGCAGATGAACCTACCGCCAACTTGGACAGCAAAACGGGAATGAAACTTCTGGAAGTAATGAAAGAGTTGAACAGAGAATTTAAATTGACCTTCGTCTTTTCGACTCATGACGAAAAGATCATGAATATGGCGACCAGGCTTATTCACCTGCGTGATGGTTCTATCGAACGAGACGAACAAAAGTAGCTCGCCGATGCCAATTATATTGCTCGCTTTTCTTTGGTTTACCGAGCCTGTTTTTGGTGAAATCAGGGTAAGCGGGTACACTAAATCCACTCTGTTAATGAATGAGATTGAAAGTAATCCCCTACTCGAATTTTCCAGATCCTATGAGTCCCAGAACAATTTTCGATTAATGGTAGACGGATTCGGATCGAATCTAAGCTGGCAAATTCACTATGAGATCAGCCCTGTCTTTACATCCCGATCCTCTTTGTCGCAAACCTTTCAGGCCCAGGAAGCTACCTATCGTGCATACGACCTAGACCAGACAATTTCCGCCAAATCTAGGAAAAATAAAACCTTTCAGAATCTGGATCGCTTAAATCTCCAGTTTCAGTTTGAAAAAAGTGATCTGACCCTGGGCCGACAAAGTATCGATCTCGGTTCGGCTCGGATGATAAGCCCAACCGACATCTTTGTGCCTTTCAATCTGCAAACACTTAATACCGAATACCGAATCGGTATAGATGCCATACGATATCAGAGACAATTCTCCGAACTCTCCGGAATAGACGCCGGAATTATTCTAGGAGACGAGGCCCAATCAGACAATTCTGCCGCCTTTATTAAACTTCAGGCCAATCTAAAAGGCACGGATTACAAGTTTACCGTAGTGGAATACGCAAAACAGTCACTCTACAGTTTCGGAGCCGAGTCCAGCCTCAGGGAACTGGGTTTCTGGCTGGAGGTAGCTTATGTAAGGGGCGACGAAGATTATGAGCTAGCGTCTTCAGGCGCCGACTTTTCATTGAACGAAAAAATCTTCTTGCAACTAGAGTATCACTTTAACGGAGCTGGGAGCGATGACCCATCAGCATACCAGGAACAGGCCAGAAAAATACCCTACAGAAAAGGCGGGGTGACGCTGCTCGGTGAGCACTATCTGCTGCCTTCGGTATCAATACAGGTGTCGCCTTTTTTCAATATGGTGGCCGGGGGAGTATTTAATCTCTCCGACAATTCCTCATTCGTTTCACTGGTTGGCGAATGGAGTATCAGTGAAAATTTCTATATCGACGTGGGTTGGTATCATTTTTCTGGGAAAGATTTTTCTGCTGAGCCCACAGAAGCGCTTGCCCTAGGATCCGAGTACGGGCTCAACTCCGATCTCTTATATACGAGTTTCAAGTTTTATTTCTAGGAAAAAACAGGGAACAGAAAATGGCTAATTACCTAAAGAATAAAGTAATCATAATCACTGGTGCGGCATCAGGATTCGGAGAAATCCTTAGTCGCAAAGCCGCTTCTATGGGAGCGAAAGTGGTAGGAGCCGACGTAGACGAAAAAGGCCTCCAGAAACTGGTAGCAACCATCAGGAAATCGGGGGGGGAAATTTCAGGCATAAAAACGGATGTAAGAGACAAAAGCCAGATGCGCGCTTTAGCGAACAAAGCGATCGAGCAGTTCGAGGCCATAGATATATTAATCAATAATGCCGGAGTGATGCCCCTTGCTTTTTACTCCGACCACAATGACGCCGAGGACTCCTGGGATCAGTGCATCGACATAAATATCAAAGGTGTATTGAATGGCATCGTCTCGGTTCACGATCAGATGATTAGGCAAGGTCACGGTCATGTCGTAAACCTTGCCTCTATATATGGAAACTACCCCACAGCGGGGGGAGGCGTATATGGTGCGACCAAAGCAGCCGTGATATTTTTGTCCGAATCCCTACGCATCGAATCGCAAGGAAAAATAAAAGTTACCATCGTCAGGCCCACCGGGGTTCCAGCAACCAACCTAGGAACCGGCATTATCAATCCTGAAGCTGTTAGCGGACTGCTAGGCGAAAATATGCCTTCATACATGAACAAATTCGAAGCTGCCCAAGCCGGACAGCTTCCCGAATCAATGACTAAGATTAATCACATCGAATACTTTGCGCTGGATCCCGACTCACTAGTCGAACAGATAATTTTTGCGATCAATCAGCCTTGGGGTGTAGCAATCTCAGACATAACAGTCCGAGCATCAGGTGACGGATATGTTATTTAAAAGAGATTAAAAAACATACCTACGCAGGCAAATGACATAATAGATAGCAAGACAAAAGTTCCTTGAGCTCCAATCAATCGAGGATAATTAGCGCCTTCTTTTGTTCCCAAGCCAAAGGCGTGCATCAATCTAAAAAAAAGCAACAGAATTCCAAAGGAATGGATCATGGTCGAAGGACCACCCTGAATATCCAACACAAGCAGAAGCAACAAAGCCAACGGCACATTCTCGATGAAATTGGCCTGGACTCTTAGGGCCGCAGCAGGACTCCATTCAGGCATTTCACTAGCTCGAAGCCTCACATAAAGAACAAAATTCGCTAAAAAAACCGCCAATAGACCATGTAAACCGAAATAAAGACTAGAAACAGGCAACGCCATCGGTTCCATCATATTGCCCACCCGTTAAAAAGGATTATCAATCCTCCACCCGATAGAGTTAACCCTATGTAGCTATACTGATCTAACCAGAATATCTGAAAGGCTTGAGGAGACCCCTTTTCAAAGTACGGTTTCTTCCCGGAGCGAAGTGCCCAGGGGAGTCCCCCCACCCATAGAATAAGTAATCCATGAAAAATTAACCCTACCCCTATTGCCATCAACCAAAAATTCATCATCTATTCCCCTTTTTAAGCGTCTTTTAACAAGCACAAAAATTTCAAATCAGGTTCTTTGCTGTCAGATCTTCTCGCAAAGTACGAGAACCCAGATAATAATGAAACGCAGACCAAACATTACCCACCACTGCCAGCAACAAAAGCGAATATCTTATCGATTCCTCGCCATATTCGGGCCGCAAGATATCCGAGAGAAATCCGGCAAACAGTGGCCCTAATCCTAGCCCGATCAGGTTAAGTATAAAAAGAAGAATAGCGGAGGCAAGACTCCTCATTGCAAGAGGAGACAGGGTCTGGGTTGTAGCAAAAGTAGGGCCCAGATACATTGGGCCCAGAATAGCTCCGGGAATTGCCAGAAAAATGGCGAGTATCGGGTTGCCGGTAGTATAGAAAATCACGGCAAAAGGAACCGATATTATAGTAGCGATTCCTGGCACCCATAGATACCATCGCAAGTCCTTCTGTCCAAATCTATCACTAAGGTATCCTCCGAGATATGTCCCTATCACTCCAGTTAACCCGATAAAAAACAGGTAGGTAGAAGTTTCAGCAAGACCAAACCCATGGACTCGCATAAAAAAAGAAGGCAGAAATAATCCCACACCATAACCAACAAAGGCATGGAGTGATCCCGCAAAAGACATGTGACGAAAAGATTTTAGGCGCCACATGAATTTTATAGTGTCTTTCAACGGAACCTGTTGTTTCTGTTCAGGGATACCACCCGGTTCAGAGTAACCTCTAGGTGGCTCTTTGATCGTCAAGTAAACTACTGCGGCAATGAGAACACCGGGTAAACCGACAACCAGAAATGCCATTCGCCACCCAAAATATTCGCCTACCCAACCTCCAATCAGTGTCCCCAGTGCGCCACCAATAGGTATGCCTAAGGAATATATAGATAAAGCAGTTGCTCTCTTTCTTTCAGGAAAATAATCCGCTATCAACGAGTGAATCGGGGGAGAGCAACCAGCCTCTCCGATACCTACTCCTACCCGTGCTATCAGCAACATCCAAAAGTTTTTAGCTGTTGATGTAAATACCGTCATCAAACTCCAAATTACTATTGCTATTGAGACAATGTTTTTTCTTACACCAACGTCGGCCCATCTTGCGATAGGTATTCCCGCAAAGGTATAAAAGATCGCGAAAGCTATGCCTCCCA
Organism: Gammaproteobacteria bacterium; assembly: GCA_002708765.1. Lineage (GTDB taxonomy): Bacteria > Pseudomonadota > Gammaproteobacteria > Pseudomonadales > Azotimanducaceae > UBA9659. Next base: position 79,279 of record PAPD01000018.1, read on the forward strand.
ATAACCCGAGCTGGGTATCTGACAGATAAATTTCTGCCCTTATCGGTTCGATCAGAATGGAAAAAATCTGTCGGTCAATAAAATTGACTATATAAACCAGAAGGAAGAGTCCCAACGCATAGGACCTGTAAAAGGGAGTAAGATCGAAATCTTTCTTGTTATTCAATGGAAATCAAACATCCCTTTTTGGTTACTTTATCAGTCACCTATTAGTATCACGAACGAATATCAATCCACCACATTTTTCGTAACTTGACTAGGAAATTTCTTTTTTTGGGTAGGGATTTAAATTCCCTCTTTTCCATAAACAGAAGATGGGCCTGGTCCGCCAGGGGCCAGCCTGCCTTTCCCTTCGAAATGCCCTTTCCCCGGAACATGATTTATTTCCACTCTTATGCCGTCGGGATCCTCAAATAAAATGGAATAATACCCCGGCGCAAAGTGGGGCCCATCCTCCGGACCATGAACTACTTTGCAATTATCCAGGTTAATCACAAACGCATAAAGGGCATCAACATCTTCCCGTCTTTTTGCCCGAAAACAGAAATGATGCAATCCTACTTGATCCTGATCGTAAAGAGACAATCTTTTATCTTCCGGGGCCTGCCTTATCAAGATACCGGTGCGACCGCCAATACAATACAAAGTAGTTTCGTTTCTTACCAAAGTTTCCATTTCCAAGAAATGACAGAGACTTTCCCAAAAAGGCATACTCTTATCTATATCGTTTACCGTCATCTGGATGTGGGCAATCCCGTTTACTTCTATTGTCATTTCGTGTCTCTTCCGATTGAATTTGAGCAATCACCGTAAAGGTAATAATCTGCGGCTATGCGTATTTTAACTATTTTCTCAAAAAACCATTTGAAAAAGAAATTATTACGGAGCCATAGCCATTGCCTTAATCTTCTAGCTAGAGGTAAGGTTTTCAAAAATGAAAAAAGTTATCACTAAATTACTAGCGTTAAATCAAGCTCTAACGAGAAAGCATCAATACCTTCTTATAACAGGAATTCTAATAAGCCTGACCGGTGGGTATCTCGAATTGACCGCTCCCAAAAATTTAGAAGTAAGGGGGAGCCATATTAAGGGAAATGATAGCTCAGCAGCACCCGACAAGTCTCTGGAAAAAGAATTAAGTATCGGGGGGATTGTATACAAAGGCTTTTCTGGTAACGACCTTACAGGTTCAGGACAAATTATCTGGCCAGACAAAAGACTATACAAAGGCGAGGTCCAAAACGGACTCCCCGAAGGGGAGGGAAGAATGACTTTCATTGATGGAAAATCATACGAGGGATTGTTCCGTAAAGGGAAAATGCATGGAACTGGTGAAATAATTTGGCCAAACGGAAGTTCCTATCGAGGAGAATTTTCGAACGATCTAATCTCGGGGAAGGGCGATTTTATAGATGCAAATGGAGGGCGATTTATTGGTACTTTCCTGAACGAAAAACCAAATGGGGTTGGGACTCTTTTTGGTCCGGATTCAAGCATATATATGGGTGAAATAAAGGATGGAGTAATGGATGGAAAGGGCACCCTCGCATTTTCCAGTGGAGGACTTTACGAGGGATTGTTCCGTAAAGGGAAAATGCATGGGTATGGTGAACGAACCTTTGAGGACGGACGAAACTATAAAGGCAACTTTGCAGACGATAAAATGCGCGGTTATGGTGTGATTACGATGCCAGATGGCAGCATATACGAGGGGCAGTTCGTCGATGATAAACCGGAAGGGAACGGAATAAAGAGATGGCCAGACGGAAGCAGTTATGAGGGGAAGTGGGTAAGAGGATTAAGAGAAGGCATGGGCAAAATGTCACTGGGGAACGGAAAGGTCTACGAAGGATCATTTTCCAGTGATAAAATGACGGGAAAAGGTGTTTGCAGAAATATGAATGCTCAGGTGTCATGTGAATCTCTTGTCGAAACCGAAATTTAACCAGACCGACCAGTTGATTTTTGTCGATCAGCATCTAACACTACTCTAGTTGCTGATCGAGAAAAGCACGCTGGACAAGAGGGTTAGCTGAAAGTCCAAATTCAGTAAAAGTGAGATGATTTAGAATCTATGAATGAATTCGATTTCATTATTGTTGGCGCAGGCACAGCAGGCTGCACAATTGCAAACCGACTTACTGAAAATGGAAAACACTCGGTTCTACTCTTAGAAGCCGGCAAGAAAGACAATTACTTCTGGATAAATATCCCCGTCGGATATCTTTTCACCATTGCCAACCCCAAAACAGACTGGTGCTATAAGACTGAGCCCGAAGCCGGACTTAACGACCGATCTCTAGGCTACGCACGAGGAAAAGTCTTGGGAGGTTGTTCATCAATCAACGCCATGATCTATATGAGGGGTCAAAAAAGCGATTACGATCATTGGGCGCAACTAGGAAACCGAGGCTGGTCCTGGGATGAGGTGCTACCAGTTTTCAGAAAATCTGAGGATTATCAGCATGGCTCCGATGAATATCACGGTGTTGGCGGCGAACTAAAGGTTCAGGAAAGACGTGTTAACTGGGAAATTCTAGATGCATGGAGAGAAGCCGCTAGGGAATCGGGGATTCCTAAAATCAGGGAGTTTAATCGGGGGGACAATTTTGGAAGCGCTTATTTTCAGATGAATCAGAACAGAGGTACCAGATGGAATGCAAGGAAGGCATTTCTTGATCCCGCCAAAAAAAGGAAGAATCTTACAATCATTACCGAGGCGCAAGTGGAAAAGCTGGGATTCAAGAAAACCCTCAGCGGCATACGATGCAAAGATCTAAGCGTTATAACGAGATCGGGGAAGGAGACCTTTCATGCTCGAAAAGAGATAATCCTGAGCGCAGGCGCGATTGGATCACCCCAGATCCTTCAACTGTCAGGAGTTGGTCCAGCGAACATACTCGAGCAAAATGGAGTAAAAACTAATCTAAATCTCGAAGGTGTCGGCGGAAATCTGCAAGACCATCTGCAAATTAGAACGATTTTCAAAGTCCAGAACACTGTAACATTGAATCAGAAAGTAAATTCATTGGTGGGACTGGCCAAGATGGGGCTGGAGTATTTTCTGCTTAGGCAAGGACCTCTTACCATGCCACCATCACAATTAGGAGCATTTGCCCGAAGCAGCGGAAACCAGAACAGTCCGAATATTGAATGGCACGTTCAACCTCTTTCGCTGGACAAATTTGGGCAGCCCTTACACAAATTCGATGCAATTACCCCAGCGGTCTGCAACCTAAGGCCTTCAAGTCGAGGGCACGTGCACATTAAAAGTAGTAGACCGGAGATGCATCCAAAGATCGCATTGAACTACCTGTCCACGGAGGAAGATCAACTAGTAGCGATTGAAGGGCTAAAGTTCACGCGAAAAATCATGGGCGCGAATGCCCTTAAGAGATTTGGACCAACTGAATGGTTGCCGGGGATCGATGCCCAGTCAGACTCCGAACTGTTAGAGGCAGCCCGAAACCTGGGAACAACCATTTTTCATCCTGTAGGAACCTGCAAAATGGGTAGCGACGAAAAAGCCGTTGTCGATGACCGACTTCGTGTAAGAGGCATCCAGGGCCTTAGGGTAATTGACGCTTCGATAATGCCCACCATAACCTCGGGGAACACCAACGCTCCAACAGTAATGATTGCAGAAAAAGGTGCGCAGTACATCACTAAAGATTACGAGTGACCCAGATTCACCAACTCAGCAGACTTATCCCAAAATGATTTTCTTAACGCCTGGTCATGGGCCAGAGAAGCGCATTCATCTAACTTTAGCTGGTCAAAATATTTGCCCGTCACCCCTTCTAATTCTGGTTCAGAGGCCAGTTTTATAGTAGTTTGTGCTCCTTTTTCAGGGGACATAAATACCAAACCGATAATTTTTCTTATAATCCAAGGCATGTCTCTCACAATATCAGTCGCAACAGCGCCGGGGTGGAGCACATTCGATGTGACACCTGTTCCCTTGGTTCTTTCTGCCAGCTCAAGCGCGAACAACACATTATAGAGTTTCGAGTTATTATAAGCAGACGAGCTGTTATAATTTTCATATCCTCGAAAACTTTCAGAATCCACCTTACCTTTTTTGTGAAGCATCGAGGAAATTGTCACCACTCGGCTTGGAGAACTGCTTTTCAGGCAATCTAGGAGTAAGTTGCTTAAAAGAAAATGGGACAGGTGATTTACAGCAAACTGCATTTCAAAACCATCTTCAGTTATCTGCTGTTTTGGCGGAAACACTCCAGCGTTGTTGACCAGGACGTCTAGAGTTTGATAGCTATCAAGAAATCGCTTCGCCAGATTCCTAACACTATCAAGGCTAGCTAGATCAACCTCTAGATTAATGACGGGAACGGTCGAGTAAAAATTCAGAGCAGATATGGCTGCCTCAGTTTTTTCAGTCGGTCTACATGCCAAAACAATTTCAGCTCCCTGCTTGGCTAACTCTGTAGCGGCGACAAGTCCTATGCCGCTATTTCCACCCGTTATCAGAATACGTTTCCCGTTCATCGGTTTCTCCTCTATTTTTTTACCAATAGAATATTATCTAGTTTATTTTCGAATTTATCTCTGGATCTCGAATCTATTGGTAAACGAAGATAACGTTTGATCTCATTTTCCGAAAGATCTCGACCCAAATCTGAAAAAAAAGTCGGCAAAGAAACTCTGTCGCCTTCGTATTTCAGAAGATGTATTGCTTCTCCCTTGATTAAGTAGCCTTCCGACAAGACTCTAAAATATGCGCCTGAGCGATTGACCGTTTTGAACTTTCTGGCAAAGTCTTTTTGTTTCATTATCGCCGACAGCGTGCCACAGGGAATTCTCGGGGCTGTTACCTGCAACTTGGTTTCGCCGATCTCAAAAATATCACCAACACATAAAGCGTTGAGATCGACTCCTGAGGTAGTAAAATTTTCTCCAAAGGTACCTGGTTCTAGAGCCTTTCCCAGGTCTTTACTCCAGAACTGATAATCTTCGTCACTATAAGCATAAACGGCCTGGTCTGGACCACCGTGATGCTTCGGGTTACAGATTAGATCACCCTCTAGACCTAGAAATTTTACCCGCACCCTCCCATCTCGAGGTTGTTTAAAAATACCAGTCTTTCGTTTTCTTCCCTCGACGATGATGGATTCGCTCGCCGCGATATTTACACTGAGGAGATTCACCGGAATTTTCCTTAACCTAAGCCTCCATCCAGAGTATCAGAATGAAAGCTATTGAACTAATAACAGGCGAGCCCTTGCCCAGATACTTGAAGTTTTGGAATACAATATCTTCCTATTATTCCAATTACAACCGGTTTAAAAATTGATATGGTAGGTTTTTTAAGTCCCAAGTGGGTGTATTTATTATGTCTGGATATCTAAAAGAAATTAGCAATATGGAAGCCCTATGTTCAAAACAAGGGGAGGCCTGGAAGGGAATAAACGCGGAATATGCAGCACGGATGAAGCTTCAGAACCGATTCCAATCTGGATTAGATATTGCACGTCATACCGCGGCTATTATGCGTTCAGACATGGCTGATTATGATAAGGATCCTTCAAAGTATACTCAATCACTGGGATGCTGGCATGGATTCGTAGCACAACAAAAAGCGATAGCCATAAAAAGACATCTTGGAACACTAAAAAAGAAATATATCTACCTATCGGGGTGGATGGTCGCAGCCCTCAGAAGCAATTTCGGTCCTCTGCCGGATCAGAGTATGCATGAAAAAACATCCGTGTCTTCCCTAATCAGAGAAATATATACATTTCTGAAGCAGGCTGATGCGGTTGAGCTAGAAAGAATTTTTAGTTCATTAGATGAATCCAGAGCAAACAACAATAAATCCGAGGAAAAAAATCTGTTAAGTCAAATTGATAACTTTGAAAGCCATGTTGTTCCAATAATCGCAGATATTGACGCGGGGTTCGGAAATGAGGAGGCTACATATCTCCTTGCTAAACAAATGATTGAAGCAGGTGCCTGCGCAATTCAGATTGAAAATCAGGTATCAGAAGTAAAACAATGCGGGCATCAGGCAGGAAAAGTCACCGTGCCTCATGAAGTATTCCTAGCCAAGGTTAACGCCATTAGGTACGCGTTCCTGGAGCTTGGAGTCGAGGATGGAATCATCGTGGCGAGAACAGATTCTTTAGGAGCGGGTCTGACACAAATGGTACCGGTATCGAAAGAACCCGGAGATCTGGCTAGTCAATACAACTCTTTTCTTGAAACTGAAGAAATTAATAACGTAGCCGAACTTAAAGAACATGACATTACACTTCACCAAGGAGGGAAGTTGGTAAAACCAGTAAGATTAGATAACGGATTGTATTCGTTTCGAGAAGGAACTGGCATAGATCGAGTAGTCCTGGACTGCGTTACAAGTTTAAGGCATGGGGCAGATTTGTTATGGATTGAAACAGAAAGGCCGAACGTAGCGCAGATCGCAGAGATGGTCAATAGAGTAAAAGAAGTTATCCCCGACGCAAAACTGGTCTACAACAATTCACCTTCTTTTAACTGGACCCTGAAGTTTCGAGAGCAGGTCTATGAGGAATTAAAAAGCGAAGGGGAAGACCTGTCTAGCTATCCAGACCCTTCCAGTGACCCGCTAGGATTGATGAGCTCTGATCTTGACGATTCGGTGCTCGCGATAACAGCAGACAAATATATCCAGTCCTTCCAGTCAGACGCTTCAAGAGAAGCCGGGATATTCCACCACTTGATCACCTTGCCTACATATCACGAAACTGCTCTGGGAGTCGACACTCTTGCGGAAGGATACTTCGGAAACGATGGGATGCTCGCATATGTTAAAGGCGTTCAACGAACAGAAATTCGAAGAAAAATGAATGTAGTGAAACATCAGGAAATGGCTGGAACAACTATAGGTGATCACCACAAAGAATATTTCGCAGGGGAGAATGCGCTACTCGCAGGCGGGAACGAAAACACGATGAGCCAGTTTGGGTAAGCGCCAATATTAACCTTAGAGGCCTTCTAATCTTAACCGAATAACCTAGAAGAGAAAGAAGGCCTAGTTTTCGAAAATTATTTACTAATAGGAATATGATACTTTGGATCTAAAGAGCGCTCTGATTTCAAAGTCTTAACGCAGCATCAAGCTCTATCACTCTCCCGCTCAAGTAATCGTTTTCCATAATAAACCGTGCTGCATGGGCTACCTCTGAAGGTTCGCCTAATCTTTTAAGTGGAATTCCTGCGGACATTTTTTCAAGCGCTTCAGGTTTCATTCCTGCGACCATTTCAGTAGCAATAAAACCAGGGGCTATTGCAGCCGATCTAATTCCATAACGAGCAAGTTCCTTTGCCCACACCGTTGCCATAGCAGAAACTCCCGCTTTCGCAGCAGAATAATTGGTCTGCCCCGCGTTTCCTGCCTTGGAAATACTTGAAATATTAATAATACATCCCGGAATATTTTTACTAATCATCCTTGTAGCTGCCTCCCGCCCACAGAGAAAAACACCCGTTAAATTCACGTCGATGACGGCCTGCCATTCATCCAGGCTCATACGTTTTTGAATTTCGCCATCTTTAACCTTAATAAGCAGACCATCTCTTAATATTCCAGCATTGTTAACCAAACCATGGATCGCACCATGAGCTTGCTCTAACTCATCAAATATACTAACTACATCTTCTTCCCTTGAAACATTGCAGATGTGGCTGGTTGCACGCACTCCAAGAGCCTCGCATTGCTTTACTGCTTCCGAAAGTGGCTTTTCATTTATGTCAATTAGGGACAGATTTGCCCCCGCAGTTGCAAACTCCAGAGCCATTGCCAATCCAAGCCCTTGTCCGCCTCCCGTTACAACTATGTTTTTATCCTTCAAATCCATCTATCGCTCTCCACATTTCTAGTCAGTGCAAAGAACAAATAATACCTGCTTGAAGCAGAATTCGCATGGAGAGATTGGATATTGAATTGTAAAAACTTTGCGCTTTCCCAAAAAAGACTCGGGTAGGATATTTATTCCTAAATCAACGCTTCTTTTCAATTCTCGAATTGCTAAATCTATCCAGGAATTGTCCATCAATTTTTTATTCAGGCCTAAACATTTTACGATATCCCTTTTATTTTTAAGTAAAATCTGACTACACTGTAGCCTACTACATTTTTATTTGAGGGCGATCTGATGCTTCGCGATGTCCATAGGCAAAGACTAGACAAAATTGAAGAAATGAGAGAAGAAATTCTCAAGGCAGGAGAGGAAGCTCAGGAAATGAAAAGACTCCCTGATTGGATTGTCGACAAGCTAGTGGACGAAGGATTTTTCCGATTTGCTCTGCCTAGCGAACTCGGTGGAGATAATGCCAGCTCTATGGAAACGATAGAGGTGCTAGAACACCTGGGGGCAATTGATGCATCGGTTTCATGGAATGTGATGCTTGGATCCGAGATTAACGCAATGGCAGCAGGAGGCATGAATGCCGATTTAGCTAAGAAAATTTATGTTGATAACCCAAAAGTCGTAATGTGCGGTGGGGGCGGACCCGGAACAAAACCCCCACGAGCGGAAAAACAAAAAGACGGTAGCGTTAAGGTATGGGGACAAAATACCTTTATATCAGGATGCCATAATGCAAGTTACTGTTTTATTGGCGCACCCTTAATGAACGGCGACGAACCCGAATTAGGAGAAGACGGCATGCCGATCTTCAAAATGTGGTTCCTTCCAAGAGATCAATGGGAAATAGTAAGAACCTGGGACGTGGCAGGAATGAGGGGCTCAGGCTCGGATGATGTCAAGACAGATGGCGGAATATGTCCTGCAGAATATACGGGAATAGATCTATTTGTGACACCGGCGAACTATGAAAACCCTGTCTATAGGATGCCGGTGCCGCTTAGACTAGCCTACAATAAATCGGCAGTAGCGTTAGGTGTAGCCAAAGGAGCTCTCGAAGCTTTCGCCGATATAGCTCAGAACAAGATTCCAATGCTCTCCTCAAAATCTCTGGCTCACAGACCTATAGCCCAGTACCGGATGGGTGAGGCAGAAGCTATGTATAGATCTTGCAGAAGCTGGCTAATGGATACAATGGAGGCAGTTGAGGATGAACTTAGAGATGGAGCAGAATTCCCTGGAGCAAAAACTACTCAAGACGCCCGTTTAGCATGCGTGCACGCTTCGAACGAATGCATGAAAGTAGTAGATTTGTTGCATAACACAGCAGGCACGACCGGTATGCGAATGTTCAGTCCTCTTGAGCGAAAGTTAAGAGATGCACATGCTGCCGCAACTCATAGATGGGTAGCTCATCCGCTATACCAGGATCTTGGTTCTATACTTCTTGGAAACGAAGCGGATCCAGAGTTTGCGGGTGGAAACGGCGCGCCTACAGCGAAATAGGTCTTGCTTTAATAGCTTGACGAGGAAACGCTTAACCTTTTAATAAGTTCCTGCGCTAGAGAGTGCTGTCAGATTACGAATCAGTATAACTCTTTAGCCTGTCGCTGGCCGAGAGAAAGTCTTCCATGAAATCATAAACTACCTGTTTCGCTGAAGCGGATTCGTTCATTAATCCTACCCCCTGTCCCACCCAATATGTATTTAGCGCCTGCGCTTGAGAGTTTCCCAATTCAGCCAATTTGCCGACTTTGTTTAGCGCAGGCTCACTAACTAAAGATTGCAAAGGCATAGGAAGAGGGTCAGGCGCACTGTTTTCTTCCCAGGCATCTGTCCAAACCGATCTAACCTGGCGAGAAAATTTTCCAGTTCGACTTCGAGTCCTGACAGTCTGGTTAGATTGTGTGGAAAGTAACTTTTTCTTTATCGAAGGCAATGTCTCTGCCTCTTCGGTGGTAAGCCAGACCGAGCCGGTCCATACCCCATGCGCACCCATCGCCATTGCCGCAGCCATTTGCCGACCAGTGACTATACCACCTGCGGCGAGAACAGAGACACCTTGAAAATCTTTGAGCGCTTCTGTTATCTCGGGGACCAAGACCATGGTAGAAATTTCTCCGCAATGGCCTCCCGCCTCAGTGCCTGAACAGATGATAACATCCACTCCGGCTTCGGCTTGTTTGATCGCATGCTGTTTATTTCCAATTAATGCTCCACAAGAAACGCCGAATTTATCCGATAATTCAAGCATATGAGCTGGCGGCACCCCTAGGGCATTCACGATTAACTTCAGGGGGTGACTAAAGGCAACTTCTAAAATCTTTTTTGCGCTCTTCTCCCCCAAAAATCCACGGTTATTGGCTTCAACTCCTGCATAAAGATCCGTAGTATCGATGCCATTTCTCGCCAGAATTCCTCCCGCAAAAGCCCTATGCTCTTCTGGGATCATCGATCCCAGTTCGGTTGAATTCTTTGACTCGTCCTTATTAGCCATCGTATTAGGAACTATAAGATCTACCCCATAGGAACGCCCATCTATATGATCATCAATCCAAGAGAGTTCTATTTCCAACTGTTCTGAAGAAAATCCGGCGGCTCCCAGTACCCCCATGCCTCCGGCTTTGGAAACCTCAACCACAACATCTCGACAATGAGAAAAAGCGATTAAAGGGAACTCTATATTTAACTTTTCACATATCGGTGATTTCATGTCAGAACCCTCGAGAAAGAAGAATTTTCGCTCACTTAAAGGCTTAAGCGAATATGATAGTTAATAGACTTTATGAAAAACTAAGGAATAAATCTAGCTAAAGCTATCCCCGACTCTCCTGAAACAGAATAGAGAAGGAAGGAATCAACATTCTCTTCAAAAAACAGGAATCTCTAAACTGATTAACCTCCCCCCCTTCGAAAAACTGCGTTGAAATGGTACCAAAGATGCGTCGGCTCCCACCCATGATTTTCCGGGTCTCATGAGCTCCAGAGAGCGGATAGCGGTCCACTCCATCCAGTTTCCTTTCAGAGCTAATCGAGATACATAAATTCTCTCAGGAGCATCGCCAACTCTAGACCAAAAAACATGGAGTTCATCATCATTTTTCCGTAGCGCACAATGCCGCATATTGGAATCAAACAAGGTTGGGCCTTACTAAAAATCTGTAAAACCATCAAACGATCTGTAGACGACCCCCGGAATAGCCAAAAAATAATAACTATCTTCTGTCTGAAATCGGTGCATGTAAGGGTTGCCCCATAATCGGGTGATAGTTCTTAGAATTAATTCTGTCTAAAGAAGTTGCTGCCCGGCTAACTCATTACGAAAAATTTCTAATCCAAGAAAATACATTACCAATCTTTTTTTTTGATAATCTATATGAACATCTGGAGACGTAATATGAAGTACCGTTTTATCGATTAAAAGGTCGTGCGGGTAATTAAGCTTCTTTTCTAACGTTCTAACCTGGATCTGGTGCCTCGGTAAAAACCCCTGCTTCCTCAAGCTTAAAAGTGCAAGGCGAAAATATCTCCCAAGGGCTACTCAGATAATCTGAATATGCGAGTCGAATATAGGAACCTTTAGGCTCCGGTAAATTATCCCTCGATAAAACTTTTTAGTTGTTCAGATCGCGCAGGATGTCTTAATTTTCTAAGCGCTTTCGCTTCAATTTGACGAATTCTCTCTCTGGTCACAGAAAATTGTCGTCCAACCTCCTCGAGAGTATGGTCTGTATTCATATCAATCCCAAAACGCATCCGCAACACCTTCGCTTCTCTATCTGTTAGAGCAGTAAGCACATCAGTTGTTGTCTGTTTTAGTCCTTTATCTGAGGCGTGATCTAAAGGAGATTCAGCCGAAGTGTCACTAATCAAGTTCCACATAGTTGAATCATCATCATCACCAACAGGTGTTTCGAGAGAAATGGGCTGTTTTGCAACATCCAAGGCTTTCAGAACTTTTTCCTCAGGGAGCTCCATCTTTTCCGATAACTCTTCGATCGTTGGATTTCTTCCGAGATCCTGAACCAGTTGCCGGGTTAGTCTGTTTAATTTGTTAACCGTTTCCATCATGTGCACAGGAACTCGGATGGTCCTAGCCAAGTCTGATATGGATCGGGTGATCGCTTGGCGAATCCACCAAGTAGCATATGTAGAAAACTTAAAACCTCGACGATATTCAAATTTATCAACCGCTTTCATCAAACCAATATTCCCTTCTTGTATAAGATCAAGAAAGTGAAGTCCTCGATTGGTATATTTCTTCGCTATCGAAATAACTAATCTTAAATTGGCTTCTATCATATCTTTTTTAGCAGAACGAGTTTTCCCAACCGCCAGAAACAGTCTCCTATTCATGTCCTTTATTTCGGAAACTTCCATATTGGTTCGGTCAACGACTCGTTTTATCAGTTTGGTCGAATGACGAAGAGAAACTCGGGATTTTTTCAGTTGATCTGCACACGAGGGATTTTTTTTAATCGCCAAGTCTATCCACTTTAAATCCGTCTCTTTCCCTAGATAGGCTTTCAGAAATAAGTCCTTGGAAAGCTTCCCTTTATTTATTGCCAGGTCTCTTATTTGTCTTTCTTGACTTCTGATTTCCTGCATATCTCGATGAACCAAATCTAACATCGGATCCATGATCGACGGCACCAGCTTAAAAAGACTAAAAATATCAGAAAGAGTTTCAAGAGTTTTTTGAGTCTTATCCGATTTCTTACCATATTTTTTTAGAGCTTTCTGATAGGAATTATAGGCCTTTTTTAGTTTTTTAAATCGATGATGGCCTAGATCTTGATCCAGCTTCCCGACATTATCTCCCTCTGTCACTTCGTAGTTTCCCGATGATTTAGCCTCGGCAATCTGGCTCATATCAGGAATTTCGTCTTCCGGATCCAAAAATCCGGCTATCGCACCAGACAAATCGCTATCTTCTTCAAGTATTTCTTCGTAAGAAGCTAGAACATATTCAACAACGCCCGGATAAACAGATATGGTAGACATAGTTTCTCTAATGCCTTCCTCTATACGTTTGGCAATTTTTATTTCTCCTTCTCTAGTTAGCAACGGGACCGTACCCATCTCACGCATATACATCCGAACAGGATCCATAGTTTTCACTACGTTATCCGATCCCCCTAGAATTAATCCGTCGGCACTCTCCTGAACTTCCGTTTCGCTCTTCGCATCCTGCGCATCGCCGGCTGTCTCAACAATGGAAATGCCCATTTCTTCAAACATGAGAACAATATTCTCAAAAGTGTCGGGCTCAGTTACACTCTGAGGAAGCGCTTCCGTTAATTGCTCATAAGTTAAATAACCCTCTTCTCTTCCCTTATCAATCAGCAACTTCAAACGAGATTCTTGACTCTCCTGCTCATCATCGTCCTCAAATTTTTTCCCTACAGCGAGCTCTTCTAAAGCATCTAGCTCATTAGTTCTGTTCTCCAGATCGTCTTCATCAAGCATTACATCGAACTCAACATCATCGGAATTACTCATAACATTCGCTCCTAAAAAAATATAGACGTTCCCATTTAACGAGCTGAAACTGGCAGTTCTTGTTGATTAACTTTCTCTATAAAAATCTAGTTTATTGGATATTCAAGCTGAGTAGCAGAACATCAAAATGAAAAGACAGACAAAGTCTCGCGAGAACCTGGTAGCTAAAATACTTCATCAGGTAGGAAGAATTCAAGATCTGACCCCACGATTTTTTAAAAGATCTGAAAAAAACCTGATAAAAGCGTTTAAAGTCACAAAAACTTAACTTTTTGTCCTGGAAATATTAATGTTGACGCCTTTAGGAGGATTAACACCAGAATTCAATGCGTTATCGCGATTTCGTAACAATTCCTTCATAGGAATCAAACAAATCTCCATTTTTTTGGCTTTTATTTCTGAAAGACTGCGCGTATATTAACTATCTCACTAGCGAAAGCTGTATGCATACCCAGTGTTCTCCTCGGCAGGAAGAAGACAAGCGCAGCTTCGCTAGTTGAGACCAAAGAAAGCCTTCCTCTCCTAGAATAAGAAAGATCAGTTCGACGCCAAAATCTTTAGATAGTCTGGCCAGTTAAAACTTTTATCACCAACGACTATAAAATAAGGGTTTAGATAACTTTCTTTGGTATTGTACCTAAGGGTATTAAAAGATAAGTCGAAAACACGCCCTCCAGAGGCCTCTACGACAGCCTGAGCGGCCGCAGTGTCCCATTCCGAAGTGGGGGCGAGTCTCGGATAAATGTCTGCTTTACCTTCAGCGATAAGGCAGAATTTAAGAGAGCTTCCCACATTCACAGTATTTAACTTGAGGAACCTCTTAGACATTTCCAACAAGAATTTTTTAAGATTTTCCTCCCCATGACGCCGACTAGCCACAATTCCTAACTCTTTTTCTGACGAAACTGCTCTAGTCCCCAAGGGGATCCTATCTCCATCCAATTCAAAAAAGCTTTGATTCGCTATAGTATCTCCAAAATAGAGCTTATCCTGGACCGGCACATAAACAACGCCAGCAATTGGATTGCCTCGATTAATCAAAGCGATATTTATTGTGAACTCACCGTTTCTACTTATAAACTCTTTCGTTCCATCTAGTGGATCAACTAGAAAAAAAGTTTCCCAAAGGCTCCTTTCTTTATATGGCAGTTCTTCAGACTCTTCCGACAAGATAGGAATATCAGGATGCTTTAAACGCAAGCGATTGCATATCAATCTATGTGCTTCTTTATCAGCCAGCGTTAAGGGGGAACTATCTGATTTGATCTCTATCGAAACATTATCTCTCCCGTAGATTTCAAGAACTGCCTCACCAGCTTCCCTGGCGGCCTCAATCATCGAATCAAATATCTTCGACATAATGCAATATCTCGGTTACTTTCAAAGAAAAAACAGAAATCAAATTTACTCAAATCAACATGACTAAGTAAACTATTTAGTTTGTTGTATAATGTTAGCTGGATTTAAAATAATCATATATAAGCTATGGGTACTGGTTTTCTGGGTTAACTTTTAGCGTTTTTTTAATGCATACTAGGAAATCGAATTATGGATGTACGTTTGGATAAATGGCTTTGGGCTGCCCGATTTTATAGAACCAGGCAAAAAGCTATTTCGGCAATAAAAGGGGGACAGGTTCAAGTAAACGGCCAAAGATGTAAGCCGAGCAGAGCTCTTTCTGTTGAAGACAGGATAGATCTGTCAATAGAGAAATACCCAAAGACGGTCTTAGTCAGACAACTTTCAATTCAGCGAAGGTCTGCTCAACTCGCACAAAATCTATTCGAAGAAACACAAGAAAGTATTAAGGCTAGAGAAATAATGGAAAGAGAAAAAACCACAAAGAAAGATTCCTATAGACAAGAAGCAAGGCCAACAAAAAAACAACGTCGCCAGATCGTGCGCTTTAAAGATCATAACCTTATTTAGTTTTCTATTGTATGAAACATCTAACAACTCAGTTCCTAGAGGGTGAAACCCTTAACGAGATAAAGAAGCTATTTGCATTCAATAGAGGAATTGAAAGAGAGACTCTCCGAGTTACAACGAAAGGGGATCTTTCGCAAAAAGCAGCTCCAAGTTCACTAGGGAACATACTTACTAACCCATTTATAACTGCTGACTTCGCGGAAGCTCAGCCTGAACTAATAACCTCAGTGCATCAATCTCCGTCTGCAGTTCTTGAAGAATTGAGAAAAATACATATTTTTGTCTCAGAGAATCTGGGGGAAGAACTAATGTGGTCCACTAGCATGCCTTGTCGCCTTCCTCCTGATCCAGAAATAGCGGTGGCTAATTTTGGAAAAACTAATCTAGGACGGCTAAAAAACTTATATCGAGAAGGTCTTGCAAAAAGATATGGAAAACAAATGCAGACGATTTGTGCGATTCATTATAATTTTTCATTTAATAACAAGTTCTGGAAAAAGCTAAAGCATATCGAAGGTTCCACAAGCCCTCTAACTAAATTTAAATCGGATAGATACTTCGACCTTATGCGGAATTTCCGCAGATTATCATGGCTTTTAACGTATTTGTATGGAGCCTCACCGGCGATCTGTTCTTCTTTTGTAAAAAATAAAGACGCTCTTCATGTTTTAAAATACGACGACACAACATTTTTTATGCCATTTGCTACCTCTTTAAGATCAGGTGATTTAGGGTATCAGAGCAAAGTACAAAGAGAACACGTCAGAATTTCTTATAATGGACTGTCAGAATATGCTTCATCATTAAAAAACGCGATACAGAAGGAACATCAAGCATATGTCCTTCTAGACAACCTTCCAAAAAATGAAAAATCTCAGATCAGTTCTAACCTGTTGCAGAGCGAGGCCGAGTTTTATACTTCGATCAGAGCTAAAACAAACCTTCAAACAGGAGAAAATTTCATCAAATCACTTCTGAATAGAGGAGTGGAGTATGTTGAGCTCCGCCTACTGGATCTAAATCCTTTCTCCCCTACGGGGATTACCGAGGAACAAATTCGTTTTCTAGACATCTTTTTGCTATTTTGCTTAGTGTCAAAAAGCCAGAAAGATGATCGAAAAACAGAAGATGATAACTCCCACAACCATTTTCTTACGGCACTTGAGGGCAGAAACAGAGAGACCATTCTTTCAGATGCGGGTAATAAACGAACATTATATCGCTGGGCAAATGAAATTCTAGATAGCTTTAAAGAACTGTCAGACTTCCTTGATAACATAGAGGGTTCTACTAGATATAGTGAAAGCCTGAAACAACAACAGAAATTGATTAGAGACCCTGAGCTTACTCCGAGCGGAAAAATGTTGTTACAGATGCAAGAGAGAGAGATTTCCTTTCTCGATTTTGGAATCAGCAAAGCTAAGGAATATAGAGACTATTACAATGGAACTGAGCTTCATCCCAATGAACTCAAGTTCCTTCAAGACATAAGTAATAAAAGTCATGGGGTTGCAAAAAAACTAGAAGAAGAACCAAGCAATCATTTTGATGAATATTTAAAAGATTTCCTGTCCGGTTATAACAACTAAAGGAAATAAGTTGAATTTTCTTGCACACTTCGCACTTTCACATCAGACAAAAAATTTGGTAGCCGGAAGCTTTTTAGGAGATTTTATTAAAGGGAGACTAACCGGCAAATACGAGCAGGAAGTCGAAACAGGCATCAAACTGCATCGAGCAGTTGACAAATATTCTGATTCTCATCCAATTGCCGAGAAAAGCAAAAATAGATATGGATTCAAGTTTCGAAGATTCGGGGGGATCATTACGGATTTAGCATATGACCATCTGCTAGCTAGATCCTGGGAGAAGTTCTATTCGATGCCGTTACAGAAGTTTTCTCAAAAGGTTATGCAAGATCTCGTTTCATTTGATCATCTTCCTGAAGAAGCTGCTTTTTTAGCTGAAAAAATGTTAATCCACAAATCCCTAGAGAATTTCGCTTCTGAATCTTTTATCGTCAAAGCATGCGAGAATATAGACAGGAGATTAAAATACAGAAATCCAATGCGGGCAGCGCCAAGAATAATAATAGAAAAGAGACAGGAACTAGAAAATGATTTCGAACTTTTTTTCCCTCAGTTGAAAGAATTTGCGTCTGAATGGCTTATTTTAAATGGGACTCAGATAAAACCAAAAAAGAATTTCGGAACCAGAAATGAAATATCAGTTTAGTTCGAATAGTCTAAATCTAGTAATATTCTTCTCCTGTTCTATGCTCTTATCTTTCGGTTTTTATCTTGAACTAGCTGAAGGGCTAATGCCTTGCCCACTCTGTACCTTACAAAGATTTATGTTCGGAATCGGAGGTTCCCTAGCTTTGGTTGCCTGGGTGCATAATCCCAAAAAAGGAGGAGGAGTAATTTACTCCCTGTTAAACGGAGCTTTATTTTGCTTCGGAGCGATTCTAGCGGGAAGACAAATATATCTGCAAAACTTGCCTCCCCATTTGGTACCTTCATGTGGTCCAGACCTTGAATACTTATTGGAAGTATTTCCTTTTTTTGAAGTAATTGAAATGGTTGTTATGGGAGATGGCAGTTGCGCAGAAACCTTGTGGAAATTTTTAGGCTTGAGTATTCCTGGCTGGGCCATGATTTCCTTTTTTCTTCTAATAAGCGTTTGTATTGTTCAAACCTTAATAGAAAAAAGAAACTTCGAGAGAATTAAATGATTTTAGCTCCACTGTTAACAGAAACCGTAGTTTAGATTATGATCGGGTAAATTTTTCTGTAACAAAAGACACTCATAGGTTAAAGAAGGCAATGTCAAAAGGAACTAGAAAATTCCCAACCACTCGGCTAAGAAGGCTTAGAAGCAATAATTGGAGCAGGCGTTTGGTAAGAGAAGCCAGTTTGGTTTCGGCCGATCTCATATACCCATTATTTGTAACAGAAAAAGCCGAGCATGAAAAAAAGATAGCAAGTATGCCAGGGATAGAACGAATTGCTATTGATCAGTTAGTGGAAGAGGCCAAGGAAATTGAAGATTTAGGAATACCAGCCATAGCCATTTTCCCGGTTATTTCTAGTACCAAAAAAACTCCCTATGGAGAGGAATCCTTTAATACTAGTGGTCTTATGCAGAGAGCAATTCATGAAGTGAAGAGAAACATCCCTGAACTTGGAGTTATTACTGATGTAGCTCTGGACCCTTATACGACTCACGGCCAAGATGGAATTCTCGATGCGACGGGACTTGTAGCCAATGATCAAACCGTGGAAATCTTGACAAAACAAGCTTTAAGCCAAGCAGAAGCTGGAGCAGATGTGTTAGCACCATCGGACATGATGGACGGGAGAATCGGCGCAATACGATCCGAGCTTGAAGAAAAGGGATATTCTCAAACAAAAATCCTTGCCTACTCTGCAAAATATGCTTCAAGCTTCTACGGTCCCTTCAGAGATGCTGTTGGTTCCGCTAGCAACCTCGGAAGTGGATCGAAAAAACATTATCAAATGGATCCCGGAAACTCAGAGGAAGCAATGCATGAAGTTGCTTTAGATATCCGAGAAGGTGCGGACATGGTTATGATTAAACCGGGACTGCCATATCTCGATATCGTTAATAAGGTTAAACAGGAATTCGGAATGCCAACCTTTGTATACCAGGTTAGTGGAGAATACTCCATGCTGATGGCGGCGATTAATAATGGGTGGCTAATGGAGGAAGCGATTTATGAATCGCTCTTATCAATAAAAAGGAGTGGAGCGGACGCTATCATTAGCTATTTCGCCAAGAAAATTGCGCGAACACTACCTAGCTAAGTTAAATCAAGAACTTTTATCCTAGTTTTTTGTAATTAATATTGTTTATTATGAGCGGTAGGCTTAGGATAGGATTTGATTTGGGAATATAGAGAAGAAAATGGCTGACATAGAACACATATCTGATGAATCATTTGACGCAGAAGTGTTGAGCTCCGAGTTGCCGGTCTTAGTAGACTATTGGGCTGAGTGGTGTGGGCCATGCAAAGTTATTGCTCCAGTTCTAGAAGAAATCGCTAGAGAGTACGAAGGAAAAATGAAAGTGTGCAAATTAGACATCGACTCTAATGAAGCAACACCTCCAAAATATGGAATAAGAGGAATTCCGACCCTTATGCTTTTCAAAGATGGAAATGTCGAAGCTACAAAAGTAGGAGCTCTCTCGAAATCTCAGCTAACCGAATTTCTCGACAGCAATATTTAAAGGAAAAAAGTGTTGACAACTTGAATAAAAAGTTTAATTTAGCGGGTCACCAGTTTAAATAAATGTAAAAAGAGTTTAATCCAAAAGACCTCCTTCCTCGAAAAGTAATTTCAAAAGTAATCGCTGAAATAATTTCATTCTATCTACTAGGCCCTTCGCCAATTTAAAAAGTGACCCTATGAACTTAACTGACCTTAAAACTAAACCAATACCTGAACTACTTGAGATTGCGCACGAGATGGGAATGGACAATCTCGGGCGATCAAGAAAACAAGAAATAATCGCCAACGTCCTTCGCAAGCACGCCAAATCCGGAGAAGCAATTTATGGAGATGGAACGTTAGAAATTCTCCAAGATGGCTTCGGTTTTCTTAGATCTCCAGATAGCTCCTACTTAGCTGGTCCAGACGATATCTATGTGTCACCCAGCCAAATTAGAAGGTTTAACCTAAGAACAGGAGACTCTGTTTCAGGCAAGATCAGACCTCCAAAGGATAGTGAACGGTATTTCGCTCTCTTAAAAGTCGATCAGATAAACTTTAGTGATCCATCTGAAAGCAAAAACAAGATTTTATTTGAAAACCTTACTCCTCTTTTCCCAGATGAGGCCCTAGCTCTGCAAGCGGGAAATGGCAGCACAGAGGATCTTACCTCCCGAATAATCGATTTAACATCTCCTATGGGTAAAGGACAAAGAGCACTCATTGTCTCGCCTCCAAAAGCAGGGAAAACTCTTATTTTGCAGAATGTTGCGCAATCTATCATGCGAAACAACCCAGAATGCCACCTTATAGTCTTGCTTATCGATGAGCGCCCGGAAGAAGTTACCGAAATGCAAAGATCAGTTAGAGGGGAGGTCGTAGCTAGTACATTCGACGAACCACCATCCCGACACGTTCAAGTTGCGGATATGGTTATCGAGAAAGCAAAACGATTGGTAGAGCAAAAAACAAATGTGGTTATTCTTCTAGACTCTATTACTCGTCTGGCGAGGGCATATAATACTGTTATACCAGCATCAGGTAAGGTTCTGACGGGGGGGGTAGATGCCCATGCATTAGAAAGACCTAAGCGGTTTTTCGGTGCGGCTAGAAATATCGAAGAAGGTGGTAGCCTAACAATAATAGCTACCTGCCTGATAGATACTGGGTCAAAAATGGACGAAGTTATTTACGAGGAATTTAAAGGAACCGGCAATTTAGAGCTGCACCTGGAAAGAAAAATCGCAGAAAAGAGAGTATATCCTGCGATAAACATAAGGCGCTCTGGCACGAGGAGAGAAGATTTGTTGATGTCAGAAGAGGAATTGCAAAAGGTATGGATTTTGAGGAAGATCCTGCATGAAATGGATGACTTAGCGGCTATTGAATTTTTGCTCGAGAGGATGAAAAAAACAAAGACCAACGAGGAATTCTTTGCTTCAATGAAACGTAATTGATAGAAATGAAGAGCTTTAGGTGCACAATATCTTCGATCGAAAACTACAACAAGGACACAAGAAAGGTTTTATTGGACCTTAAAAACGAAGAAAATTTTAAATTCTTTGCAGGTCAGTATATTCAGATCCTGACTCCTCATAAAAAATTTCCTTTCTCGATTGCAAACGCACCAAATTACTCATCCCATATAGAACTTCATGTTCGGCCTACGCCCGGGTCCGAGGACTCAGAAATTATCGAATCAATAATTAATTCATCTAGAGATCTTCAAATAGAAGGGCCCTTGGGCGACTGCTACATGGAGGAGAAACCTGACAAACCATTAATTCTCATTGCAGCCAGCACCGGCATTACGCAGATGAAGAGCATCATTGAATTTCTTGAACCGCAAGGCTTCACCAAATCAACATATCTATATTGGGGAGTTGTTTCGGTAGAAGATCTATATTTAGAAAAACTTTGTAAAGCATGGGATAACTTGAATTCTAATTTTCATTATATTCCAGTTGTTAGCGAACCCAGTACCTCGAAGCAATGGGAGGGAAGAACTGGCTTAGTTGGAAAGGCTGTGCTAAAAGATTTCGAGGACCTATCTGACATCGAAGTATATGTGTCTGGCAGCGCAGGAATGGTTTACGCAACTTTAGACGCATTTCTAGAAAAGGGAATGCCCAAAACAAACATGCATTCTGATATTTTTTCTCTTGTGCCTAGGGAGAAAAAGAGATGACTTTTTACTGTTTTTTTAAAATCTCTTCCCGAGCTTTTTTTAAATTACCGTTTTTAACATAAATTTCAATCAACTTTTCGCCCGCCAGAACACTACCTAGGTCCCTTCCCTTTTTATAAGACTGTTCGGCCATTTCATAATTATCCATTTCCTCGTAAAGCACCCCCTTACAAAAGTGCAGTCCTGGACTAGTTGGATAGGATATCTCCCAATCATGCAACTTAATCTTTTTAGTTTCTAGGCTATCTTTTTTTGAATACGCGTAACAAAAAACTAGGTTTTCGTTCCACTTATCTTCTAGCAGGCTGGCTATAGATACTTCACAATTTGATTTTTCAGTAAGGCCTCTAAAGTAAGCTACGACCACCTCTTGATCATTTCTTAACACTTCATCTAAAGCATCGAAGACATTTTTTAAGATAGAATCATTCTTTCTCGAATTTTCAAATGCAATCAGTGCAGCTTTTTTTTCATACTTTAGGTAATCCTCTGTTTCGACTTTCAGAGGTATCTTCCCGACTATACTATTCCAGTCCTTAGTTTCCAGAAACGAGGATAGTCTTAGCTTTTCCGAATAACTAGTTGCCGGATAATCATCTAATATATCTAAGGCTAAATGAGGATCGCCACGATCAAGAGCCATTTGAGCTTCTACGATATGTGTGACACGAGAAATATCTCCTGTCCCCTGGTACGCGAGTTTAAGAAATTTCTCACGATCATCAATCGCTCCTAATCTTTCAGCGGCCTTAGCCGCAAATAAGTAATTAACTCCATCAAACCCATCAGCAACACTTATCTTTTCAAAATAATCAATGGCGGTAACATAGTTTCCTTCTAGGAACGCGATTAAACCAGAACTCATAGCACTTAAATGAGGGATTTCCTGGTTCCTCTGAAATAGCCATTTTCTGGAACTAGTGAGTGACAGTAAAAAAGCCCTGGTGAAACGAATTAGAATATAGAACAAACAAAAGCTTAAAATATAGAGACAAAAAAATACCCATATGCTTGTCTGAAAAAAATAGTCTTCGTAGGTAAAAAGAACCAATCCTGGATCTCTTTCAATTATCACTCCCATAAATACCGCAAAGGATAGAACCAAAATAAAGAGCGAAAGGAGAAATTTCACCTAATCGCTTCCTCGTAGGCCATTATAGCAGCTCTAACGGAGGTCAGAGACTTGTTTAAACTATGGGTTCCAGAATCTATTGACAAATTAACAAGCTTTTCTAGTTCTGTTATTAATAACAAAACCCTGTTCTTTCGATCAAAGGGTCCAGATAAAAGATCTAGTGCTTCGTAAATAGCCTGCTGATAGGTTTGTTTGTTATTCGTTACTAAGGCAGATTGAGCGATATTAAGTTTTAACAAAATATTCTGTTTGAGATAATATTCCTGTTCAGGAAAGATTAAAGGCCTAAAAGTTGTATCGACCTTACCAAATTCAATCAGATTCACAAGCTTGGTAATCATAAAATCAATGCTAAATGATGAACTTACAGACTCCCCCGATTCGAGGGACAATTCTTTCGAACTAACATCGGTACCTTGATGGCTAAAATCTTCAGGAGTTGCAGTTAACATACGAACCTCTTCCATTAGATTCCCGAGTTTTACGTAGGCTTCTTCAAGATCATCATTATTCACTGCTTTCAACGCGATTATATCCTGCATCAGGGCATTCCTAAGAGCCGAGGTACCGATTACTTTATTATTCTTTAATATCTCGCTTGCCTCTTCCAACAAGGACAGAGCAACAACAGAATCCCTACCGATTAAAACCCATTGGTTCGCTAGTTTAATAAGATAGTCTAGTTCTAATAATAAAAGAAAGTTTAAGTCTTTTCTGATTTCTCCTTTCAATTTCAAAAACTCAGCGTCAATAAATCGATCCCGCTCTTCGGTTTTTTTTGTTAATGCCTGTTGCAGACCTTTTAAATCGGTGAGCGTTTTGTTTCGATCTTTATATTTTTCTTTCAGAGAATTAACTGAAATTTCTAGCCGATTAATTTTCTCTTCTTGAGCTTTTAGGGATATGTGAAGGTCAGGTATCTTTGATAAGTAAGTTTCGTAACCAAGATAAAGAGCAAAGAAAAGTGAAACCCCGGCACCAAGAAAAGCGATAAAAAACCAAATAATAGGCCGTTTATCAGTTTCAATCCCTGTTTCATTTTTTTCTTCTTTGCTGAGCTGCTCACTATCTGTCAAGTTAAACTCTCTCTCATGCTCATTATCGCCGAGTATAACTTTTGATCAGAAGCTCCGTCAGAATTCAAAACTTTAGAAAAACAAAATTGTTCAGCTTTCTTCGCAATCCTTGGAGATGGAACCACTAGACTATAATCTTCTAAAGACCCAGATAGATTAGAAATTAAGGATTTTAATATTTCCAGGCTAGTGGAGGTCAAGACCGTATGCGCTGAAATTTTCTTAGCGTTTCGATAATGCACTGGCTTTCTCCGATAAGCTTCAAGATAACTTACCTCCGCGCCCAATTCAGACAACCTTTTTGCCAATAACTCTCTACCGCCCTGACCACGAACGATCAAGATTTTATTTCTCTTAAGGTCCCTGAAAGTCTCCATTTCCAATAGTGATTCTGTTCCTGCTCTTTCGGGGAATTCTGCCAAGATATTCGACTTCTCAAGTTCATCTGCTGTTCCCCTGCCTATTGCCACCCATTTAAGGGAAGAGGGTAAGAATTCTAATTTTTCTTTTATCATTGGTATAAAATATCTGACTGCGTTTTTGCTAACAAAAACGACTTTATCAAAGCTCTCAAAACGATCGACGATATTGATTTCAATTTTAGAGGCTTCCCTTTTTTCAATTTTAACCATTGGACGAATGATAACTTCCCATCCAGACTTGGTAAGTCTTTTGGCAAGCTTTTCATTCTCCCCTTTTGGCCGCGTTAATAGCACCTCAGCTCTCATTTTAAGTCTTGTCATTTTTTTAGCAATTTTTCACTTCCTTTCCGACGTAACTTCGCAGAAATCCTAGATACCACTTCGGCTACGTTATTCGAATTGCCAAACTCTACCTCACGTATTACGGTCTCACCCAAGTGGTCACACACAAAAACCTGAACCGAAAACGAATCTTTGGAAAACCCAGCATAAATTCCGATCGGAAGATCACAACTCGCTCCCAATTGCAGAGCCAGCTCTCTCTCAGCGGAAACGCATATCAAACTATTTCGATCGTTAATAGATTCCACTATCTGTCTAACTTCATGTCGATCTTTTCTGATTTCAATACCAATAGCTCCCTGCCCCGCTGCGGGAACACATACGTTAAGATCTAGTATTTCTCTGATTCTTTCCTTTAACCCCAGACGGGTTATGCCTGCGACCGCCAATATGATCGCATCATGTTTTCCGGAATCTAATTTTTGGAGACGAGTTTCTATATTCCCTCTAAGTTCTGAAAAGGTTAACTTTGGATTAAGTGTTTGTAGTTGCCTCACTCGCCTCATGCTTGAGGATCCGATATTCGAATCGCTCGGCATCTCAGATAAATTGGAATATTGGTTAGAGATAAAAGCATCCATAGGATTGGCTCTGGAGGTCACTGCCGCGATGTCAAGTTCTTCTGGAAGAATCACAGGCATATCTTTCATAGAATGAACTGCTATATCCGCGGTATCCTTAATAAGTGCCCATTCGAGCTCTTTTACGAAGGCCCCTTTCCCGCCCATCTCTCTCAGTGAGGAATTATTCTTTCTATCTCCTTCAGTAATTATAGGAACAATTTGACATTCCAGGTCGCAATGTCTTTTTCGAATCAAATCACTGACATGATTCGCTTGCCAAAGAGCTAACGAACTTTTCCTAGTCGCGATTCTAAGTATCTTCATAGGATTTGTGTGTCTAAATAACAGGGCCACATTACCCCTAGGATAATAATCATTCAATGGCTAAAATCTAAAATAGTTTCTTGGCTCAATATCTTCTCGTTACTGATATAATTCAGTAATACCCTATCAGAGAGCTTCAAAAAGTGAATAAAGATATGACAAAACCATGGCAGGGAAGATTCACTGAAAAAACAGATCAATTCGTGGAAGAGTTTACCGCATCAATTAAATTTGATTATGTACTCGCGCCCTACGATATTAAATGTTCTTTAGCTCATGCTGAAATGCTCACATCTAAAGATATCCTTTCAAAAAAGGAATTCGAAATTCTCAAAGAGGGGTTGAACAGTATAGACGAGGATTTAAAGCAGAATAAAATTGATTGGTCCGTTCAGCTTGAAGACATTCATATGAATATTGAAAATGAACTGATAAAGAGAGTAGGAGAAATAGGAAAAAAACTTCATACTGGAAGATCAAGAAACGATCAAGTAGCAACCGATCTGCGTCTATATTTGAGAGACATTATAGATGAGGTTTGTGCCGAGCTCAGCGTGCTTCAAAAGAATATCTTGGAATTAGCGAAAAACGAAATTTACACTATTTTCCCAGGGCTTACTCATCTGCAAATTGCTCAACCTATATCTTTTGCTCACCATATGATGGCATGGTTTGAAATGATAGATAGAGACTTCGAGCGATTCACAGAATTCAGAAAAAGGGTAAATGTATTACCCTTAGGATCTGCGGCGTTAGCAGGCACCTCATACAATATTAATAGAAAACTTACCGCCGATTTGCTCGGATTCGAAGCGATTTCCAAGAACTCGGTAGACGCTGTGAGTGACAGAGATTTCGTAATCGAATTCTGTTCTATTTCTAGTCTACTGATGATGCATTTTTCCCGATGGGCGGAAGAACTTATTATATGGACCACACCACAATATGATTTTGTCTCGCTTCCAGATAAATTTTGCACTGGCTCCTCAATTATGCCTCAGAAAAAAAATCCTGATGTTCCGGAACTTGTTCGAGGGAAAAGTGGCCGAGTCTTTGGCTCCCTGGTTGGTTTATTGTCACTAATGAAAGGTCAGCCACTGGCATATAATAAGGACAACCAGGAAGATAAAGAACCTATATTCGACACTGCTAATACAATAATTAGCTGCATTAAAGCCTTTGTTCTTTTGATCCCAGAGATATCTCTTAATAGAGAAAAAATGTTGGAAGCCGCTGGACAAGGTTTTGCCACGGCTACTGATTTAGCAGACTATCTTACAAAAAAAGGGGTCCCGTTTAGAGATTCTCACGAAATAGTTGGAAAAATCGTACAAAAAGCAATTGAGCTAGATTACCAACTAACAGAATTCAGTTTGGAAATGTTTCGAGAACATTGTCATTTAATAGATAAAGATATTTTCGAGGTTCTTTCACCAGAAGGATCAATATCTTCTAGAACTAGTTACGGTGGAACCGCTCCTGCCCAGATAGAAAGGTCAATTGATGAAGCCAGTGAGTCTATAAAAAGCCGGAGAATATAACTAAGCCTCTTATTTCTAGTTAATTGGGGACGTTTTAAGTGGATAGAAAATGATCAATCGATTTAGGACTAAGTTATTTCTTGAGAATGATAAGTCTCAGTATAATTTGATAACAGTCAGGAGACCTTAAAAAAGTGAGACTAACGCGCCTATCGATATTTGCAATAATCTTGACAATAGTCTCATGCGGACAAAGTGGTCCGCTTTACTTGCCAGAGGAAGTTCGATCAGTGAAAAATGTATGGGAATATGATGAGAGCGGATTGATCTCGGAATTTTGCTATGTTTAGCAGGAAAGCGAAACGTCTTCATCTAGAAAACGTCTCTCTAGAGAAATTAGCTGAAATATATGGAACTCCGTCTTTCATATACTCGGAAAGTAAAATAATTGAAAATTTCCTGGAGATAAAAAACGCTTTTTCCTCAAACCCTGTTGAGATTTGTTTCTCTGTAAAATCCAACTCCAACCTGGCTATACTGCAAGTTCTCGCTAATCAAGGAGCGGGGTTTGACATTGTGTCAGGTGGCGAATTAGCACGTGTATTAAAGGCAGGAGGAGACCCGAAAAAGATCGTTTTTTCTGGAGTAGGGAAGCAAAAATGGGAAATCCTTGAAGCGCTAAAAGCTAATATTCTTTGTTTTAACGTGGAATCATCGTCAGAACTAAAAAAAATTTCTAGTCTATGTCAAGAATACGGGTACATAGCACCGATTTCTTTTCGAGTTAACCCCGACATAGATCCTAAAACTCATCCATACATTTCCACTGGGCTAAAGGAAAATAAGTTCGGAATACCTATTAACATAGCGATGGAACTTTGCAACGACGCACATCAAGACTCAAACCTAAGAATAGTTGGTCTAGATTGTCATATTGGCTCTCAGATAACAGAAATCGAGCCATTTTTGTCAGCACTGCAAATTCTAATAGATCTTGTTGGAGTGTTATCAAAAAAGGGCATAACCTTATCTCATATCGATATCGGTGGCGGTATTGGGATAAGATACAAAAACGAATCCGTTATTAAATGGAATACGTTCGCTAAGAAAATTAGCACGTTAATGAGAAACACCTCTCAACAGTTAATTCTTGAACCCGGCAGATCCATTGTCGGTGACGCAGGGCTGCTTCTTACTAGAGTAGACCTCTTGAAAAAAAATGGGGGGAAAAATTTTGCGGTTGTTGATGCCGCGATGAATGACCTACTAAGACCCGCGCTATACCAATCCTGGCACGAGGTGATAGCCATTCGGGAGGATGAAAATGAAAACAAAGCAGAGTGGGAAATAGTAGGACCAATTTGCGAGACAGGAGACTTTCTGGCAAAGGGAAGGTTACTAGCGCTTAACGAAGGGGACCTTGTTGCTATCCTAGATTGCGGTGCTTACGGATTCTGCATGAGCTCAAACTACAACTCAAGACCGAGGGCTGCCGAAATTTTGGTAACCAAAAACAAGCACCTTTGTATTCGGAAAAGAGAACAAGTTTCAGATCTTTTCCATTTAGAAACTCTTAAGCCGAGTTGACAGCAAAGAATGTCTATTAGATTTTCAAAAATGCATGGACTTGGGAACGACTTCGTAATAATCGATTTAATTTCACAAACGTGGGAAATAAGAACAGAAAACGTAATAAAACTCTCGGATAGAAAAACAGGGATCGGGTTCGATCAGCTACTTACAGTAAGTCCTCCAAAAAACCCTGAGCTAGATTTTCTCTACAGAATATATAACGCTGACGGAAGCGAGGCAGAGCAATGCGGGAACGGAGCACGATGTTTGTTGAAATTTGTTCTAGATCATAGATTGACATTCAAAAAAAAGATAAGGCTCGAAACCAAACGAAGACCAATAACTTGTGTCCTAGAAGATAACGGGCAAATAACAGTGGACATGGGCGAACCACAATTCAAGCCAAAGCAGATCCCACAGCTAGCCGATACAGAAGAAGAATACTATCTGGAACTGAAGGAGATAGAAAAACGCCTTGTTTTAACAACAGTAAACCTAGGAAATCCTCATGCGGTTATCGAGGTGACAGAAATAGAAAACTATCCGGTGGAAAAATATGGATCTATAGTAAGTACTCATAGTACTTTTCCTGAGGGCATAAATGTTGGGTTCATGGAAGTAGTATCGAGCGATCGCATTAAACTAAGGGTATTCGAAAGAGGAGTAGGGGAAACGAGCTCTTGTGGGACCGCAGCTTGTGCCGCTGTAGCCTCCGGAATCAAGCGCGGAAAATTAAAGCCAGAGGTAGTAGTAGATCAAATAGGGGGGGAGCTTAAGATTAAGTGGTTCGGATCCGAAAGCCCTTTAATGATGACTGGACCGGCGAGCAACGTATATGAGGGCGAGATCGACATATGAAAAATACTTTAAGCGAAAAAGAAGTGTCTGATTTTCTAATCCGCAATCCGGAATTCTTTCAAAAAAAGGAATTTCTTTTAAGGAAATTGAAAATTCCCCATAAGGAAAAGGGAACTATATCACTGATAGAAAAACAGCTAGAAATAAGCAGACAACGAGAAGAAGAAGGAAGAAAGAAAATTAGCCAATTTCTTTCAAATGCAAAATCAAATACAGAGATCTTCAAAAAAAGTAAACTCTTTTTGACAATGTTAATAGAAGCTGAAACTTCTGAACAATTCTTTCAGGCTCTAAAAAGAGGGGTAATTAAGCATCTTGGATGCACCTACTCGTTAATTATATTTGGGTCTAAATCGAAGACAATAAATCAATCGACCAAGATAATAGAGAAAAATTCGTTGAGCAAATCTGGAAAAGGCTTCTTGAAAAATAAAGGTCCAAGATTGGGGATTCTGAGTACGGAAGAAATCGCTGAGTTTTTTAAAGAAAAAGATAGAAAGCAGAAATCATTCGCTGTAATACCGATAAAGAGAAAGCAAAAACCGATCGCTCTTTTTATACTGGGGCACAAGAGTAAGAAATTTTTTGATGAGGGAAAAGAAACAATTTTCCTCGAGTTTATTGGGGATGCACTTTCAGTATTAGTTCCCAAATACTTGGCGAAATGAAATCGTGATTGCTGACCGGAATCATAAAACAATGAAGATTGATTTATTTCTCGAGTATCTATCTAGTGAAAAACGTCTATCACCGAATACCATCTTAAACTATCAGCAAGATCTGGGAGCGCTAAGAAGATATCTAGAGAAGGAAGAAGACGGTCCAATTGAAAATATAACTACAAGCAGAATTCAGAACTTTA
The DNA here is from genome assembly GCA_002708765.1 of Gammaproteobacteria bacterium. Lineage (GTDB taxonomy): Bacteria > Pseudomonadota > Gammaproteobacteria > Pseudomonadales > Azotimanducaceae > UBA9659. The sequence goes on from PAPD01000018.1 coordinate 109,627, forward strand.
TATCAGAGAATATAAAGAATGGCTTAGCACCAAGATCAACTCAACGAAAACTATCTTCTATTCGAGCTTTTTTTCTATTTCTTCAAAAAAAGGGATACAAAAGAGATAATCCTGCAAAGGAAGCAATAGCCCCTAAAAGTCAGGCGAAACTTCCCACACCAATTGATCCTGATCAGCTCAAGAGTATTCTTGAAAAGAAAGTATCTGGATTTTACCAGGTAAGAGACAAAGCTATACTAGAGTTGTTTTACTCTTCAGGACTCAGACTTACCGAGTTAATCCAAGTAGATCTCTCTGATATTTCGCTAACCGAATCTTCACTAAGAGTAATCGGAAAAGGAAGTAAGGAAAGAATTTTACCGGTAGGAAGCAAAGCATTGCGAGCAATACAAGAATGGCTACCTCTTAGAACAACTATCCTTGAAAAGCTTAAAACAAATGCTACATGCCTTTTCTTAAGCAATAGAGGAAAACGGATCAGCAAAAGAAATGTGCAAAAAAGGGTTCGGATCTGGGCGGCAAGAAATGGAATTTCCGAAAAAATTTATCCCCATAAACTTAGACACTCTTTTGCAAGTCATCTATTAGAATCAAGTCAGGATTTGCGAGCAATACAAGAGCTTTTAGGGCATTCGGATATAGGTACAACTCAGATATATACCCACCTGGACTTTCAGCATCTCAGCAAAGTTTACGACAGAACCCACCCTAGGGCGGGGAACCATCAAAAAGATGATTAAAGTAATCGCATTTGATTTAGATGACACCTTATGGAGTGTAGAACCTGTAATTAAAAAAGCTGAGGGGAAAATTACAAGCTGGGTGTCTAGAAAATTTCCGGATTTAGTCCTTAACCCTAGAGAAATAGCAACCCATCGTAGTGAAATTCTTAGAAAAGAACCAGAACTAGGCTTTCGATATACTGAACTGAGGCGACGTATCCTTGAAGAGATTTTTAGCGGATATACAAAAAGCTCCCAAGACGCGGAGTCACTTAGCCACCAAGCGATGGCAGTATTTATAAAGGCGAGAAACGAAGTGGAATACTATCCAGGCGTAGAAGCAACTCTTGCTGATTTATCAAAGAAATTTTTACTCGGGACGCTGAGCAATGGTAACGCTAATGTTAAAAAGATGAAGATTTCAAAATACTTCGATTTTTCTTTCTCCGCGGAGGATGTGGGTGCACCAAAGCCAGAACCAGAATTGTTTTTCAGAGCTCTTCAACATACTGGTTTAGCTGGAAGGGAAATAGTCTATGTAGGTGACGATCCAATAAATGACGTTGACGGAGCAAAAAATGCCGGACTACTTGCCATCTGGAAAAAAAAAGGCGAAACGGCTTCTTGGGGGGTAACTAACCCTGATGCAACAATTAGCCAGATCAATGAATTACCTAACGTTATCGATGAACTTAATCTGCTACAAAAGAGCGAATAAAGTCTTTCAACTCATCTACGTTATTACCGATCTTCTTCTTCCTAGTAGGAAGCCCCTTCAGAGCTTCTATCGTTGGATGTTCTATCGAGGAATTAGGGAGGATTTCTGATATTAGAGATGGGAACTTTGCGGGATGTGCAGTCGCGAGACAAACAAGAGGAATTTCTGTATTCATTTTTTTAATCCCGACTTCGATCCCCACCGCCGTATGTGGGTCAGCAATATATCCAGTAGCGTTATAGATAGATCTAATTCTGTCAGATATCTGAGCGTCGGAAGCAGAACCTGTGGAAAAAACTTCATGAAAGTTATAAGTATCTAGATTTATTTCAGCAGAACCTGTCGTTTCAAAGCTCTCAACGAATTTCTCAAATTTCTCTCTTTCTTGCCCAAAAAAATAATAAAGGTATCTTTCAAAATTACTCGCTACTTGAATATCCATTGCCGGACTATTAGTAGAACGGACTCCAGTTTTTTTGTATAAACCAGTTTCAAAAAATCTATGTAAAATATCATTTTGATTAGTTGCTAGAATTAAGCGTTCTATCGGCAAGCCCATCTGTCTCGCGACGAACGCGGCGAATATATTTCCAAAATTTCCTGTAGGCACCGAAACTTGGAAATAGCTGGGCATTCCCAACTGGAAATAAGCGGAAAAGTAATATACGGTTTGCGCCAAAACTCTTGCCCAATTTACCGAATTTACTGCTCCTAAGTTTAATTCGGATTTAAATGCAAGGTCTCGGAAAACCGTTTTCAAAAGGGCTTGGCAGTCATCAAAAGTGCCTTCGATCGCGATATTCTGGACATTAGATTCAGTTACGGTAGTCATTTGTCTCTCTTGAATGCTGCTAGTTCTGCCTTCGGGAAACATGATAAAGAGATTAATATTCTTCTTTCCTTTTAATCCGGCAATGGCCGCACTCCCAGTATCTCCACTTGTAGCGCCAAGCACATTAAGAGCCTGATCTTTATCCCTATTTATATACTCAAAAATATTACCTAAGAACTGGAGCGCCACATCTTTAAACGCAAGCGTAGGACCGTGAAACAGTTCCATAACATAATAGTCAGCAACTTGGACGAGAGGGGCTACCTGTTTTTCTGAAAAAGAAGAGTAGCTTTTGTTAATAATGGATCTTAGATCGCCGGAAGAAATATCATCTACAAATGGTGTCATGATTTCGAAGGCCAGGGCAGGATAACTCAGCTTTGAAAAATCTTTTAATTTAACTCCAATATGAGGAATATATTCTGGAACGATCAAACCTCCATCAGAGCTTAGCCCCATAGAAACTGCTTGACAGAACGACAGATCAGTAACTCCGCCTCTAGTACTTAAATACTTCACGCGCGTGCTCTAGAGCATTGAAAACTCGGATTATCCTCAATTAGATTCCAGAGCGATAGAGGTTTAAGTAAATTTTGTTTTATACGGCTTCGGAGCCCTGTTCACCAGTCCGAATTCGAATAACATCCTCTAAATTACTCACGAAGATTTTCCCATCTCCAACTTTTCCGGTATTAGCTGCCTTTGAAATCGCCTCTACAACCGCCGATAGGCTATCGTCCGAAATGGCTACCTCTATTTTTATCTTGGGCAAAAAATCTACAACATACTCAGCACCGCGATAGAGCTCAGTATGTCCTTTTTGCCGACCAAACCCCTTAACTTCTGTCACCGTCATTCCCTGAACAGATATTTCCGACAGGGCTTCTCGAACATCATCTAATTTAAATGGTTTTATTATCGCAGCAACTAATTTCATAATTTTTCCTCGCTACCCTTTCATCGAAGGGAAAAATAATAACAATCATAAACAGGGCTCTATAATATAGCCCCAACGTAACTATCTCCTTTAAAGGAGAGCATTACCCGTGCCAGTTTTTTTTTTAGTAATAAATACATAGATTTACGATTTTTATTAAACAAACATTTATAGGGTTGCACAAATTTGGTGCTAGTTAAAACCATCTCCTCGTCACAAAGCACTGTTCCTGTGCAACAGAATCACGCTCATTAAGATCAAAAACAGAAATTAGATTAATCTGATTTAGTAATAATCTACCTTTTTAAGTTTTAATCTTTTGCGTTGCCAATGGGCAAGAATCTTCTGTCAATAGTCTGATAAATTTCCAAACTTTATCTATTTTCTCCCCAAGTTGACGCTTCGAGTTCACTATTCCTTGTAAACTGAAAAACTGAACTAGTTCCGGCTTCTACAATCGACTGCTCAGAAACCAAAGTCAAAACAGCGTTATCCTTTAACTCTATAAGGTCATCTGCACCCAGATTAATCATCGTTGATTTTATCTTCTTTAAAGTTGTTGCAAGAACCTCCGACAAACCTCCAACATAGGGCACGTAAGCATCTACACCTTCTTCAAAAAGTAACTCTCCGGAATCAACGCTGTCTGAATATCTCTGCCAATTCTGCGCTCGGCGCGTTCCTTCACCCCAATATGATTTATAAATTTGTCCATTAATTGAAGTTTTCGCTGATGGGCTTTCGTCAGTCATAGCAAAATAGCGTCCCATCATCACGAAATCAGCACCCATAGCGAGGGCTAACACAATCTGTGTATCATTAGACAAACCACCGTCCGAACAAATAGGGACATAAATCCCCGTATTCTTAAAATGTTCGTCTCTTCGAGCAACCACATCCAATAGGGCTGACGCTTGACCTCGACCTACTCCTTTTTGCTCCCTAGTAATACAAATAGAACCGCCACCAATTCCTACTTTTACAAAATCCACTCCCAAACCAGAAACCAAATAATCAAAACCTTCCTTTGAAACGATATTACCGCCACCCAAAACCACATCCTGCCCAAACCTATTTCGAACCCAATCAAGTCCTTCTTTTTGGTATTCCGAAAGCCCATCTGAGGAATCAAAACAGAGAACATCCACGCCTGCCTCAACCAGTTTAGGAGCTCTTTCCTGATAATCTCTCGTATTTAAAGCTGCTCCCACACACAACCTCTTCGAGCTATCTAGAAGTTCGTTGGGATGTCGCATGTGATCCTCGTAATCCTTCTTGAAAACCAGGGACTTCAAATTTCCCTCCTTATCAATTACTGGAAGGCAGTTTTTTTTATGCATATGCAACAAACTATTAGCCTCTTTCAAGCTAAGACCTTCTTCACCAAAGATTACATTTTCGATTTTTGTCATATAACTTTCGACTGGGGAGTTTAAGTCGTCTTCATGTTGCCAAAAGTCCTGGTCTGTAATAATTCCCAATAATCTACCCTGAGAAGTGCCATCAGAAGTTACAGGAACTGTCGAATGTCCGGTCTTTTTCATAAGGCCAATTACGTCTCGTAATGTTTCTCCAACTTTTGTGTTAGTGTCGCTCGAAACAAAACCTGCTTTGTGAGATTTTACCTGCCGGACCATTGCTGCCTGAGAACCAATATCCTGAGAACCAAAGATAAAACCTAGCCCTCCTTGCCGAGCAAGGGCTATAGCGAGATTAGAATCAGTAACAGATTGCATGGCGGCCGACACAATTGGGACATTAATACGAAATCGCAACCCAGTCGCAGAGGAATCAGATCCGACAGGTGCAGAAAGATCTATTAACTCCGGTGTCTGGGCTTTTCTGGTGAGCCGAGGAATTAGCAAGAATTCGCTAAAAGTTCTAGATACACCCTCTATGATCTTTGCCATTATATTCTCCTGTTACAAAAAAATACAAGAAACAGAAATTAACTAAACTTCATAAACATCCCATGACTATTTTTTTAACGAGCTAAAAGACCTCTCTCTTTTTCGATTAAAAAATCGGCTACCTGAAGCATTCCAAGATTACTGTTTCCGACCATAGAACCTTCGATACGATACTTACCGTTAACAATGAGAGCTGGGACTCCTCTCGCACCATAGATCTTCTGCCTAGCTACTGCTCGTTGATATTTGGCTGTAACCCCAAAAGAATCGTTATAGGTTCGCAGAAATGTCTCCGCATCCACACCGTACTCCGATACAAATTCGGCGATAGCTTCAAGGTCATTCAGACGCCTTTTGTTATTATGAATAGTTTTAAAAAGCGGTAGATGTAATTTCGATAAGTAGTCAAGCGCCTCTAGCGTATAATAAGTCCTGGCGAACATCTGGTAACCAGGGACATTCCAGATTGCAGGAGTTCTATTAAAAATAACGTCTGAAGACAACTGACTCTTCCATTGAGAAATTAACGGTTCAAATCTAAAACAATGAGGGCATCCATATGAGAAATATTCGGTCACCTCGATTTTCTCTGGATTGCTCGTTCCTATAGGCACCTCAAGTCGAGCATAATGAACTCCTTCCTCATATTCGAAAAGATCCGCAGAATACAAGCTGGGGGAAAACAAAAAAATGAAGTAAGCAAAAATAAGAAACAATTCTACCGATTTACTATTCACGACCTCACTCCTACCAATTATTTTTTCCTTGGACTATTGATAACACTAGCGAAGCCCACGAATGTAACTCGCCACGGCTTCCATCTCAATCTCCGTCAGGTCTTTAACAACGCCTCTCATCATTTGCGAATCACCATCATTTTTTCTTTCGCCTTTTTGGAAAGCTTTTAGCTGCGCCAAAGTGTATTCCTCCCATTGACCTGCAAGAGCAGGGAATCGAGCTAAATCGTTTCCTCTACCAGCGGGGGAATGACACGAAGAACAGGAAGCAATTTTCTTACGCCCAATTCCGGATTTATAAATAGCTTCCCCCAAGGCAACAAAACGCGCTTTAGCAAAACCCATTTGTCTTTCTTTACTCCCGTAGTATGCTGCTATCGTTCCTAATTCACGATCAGAGAAATTATCAAGAAGCCCTGCCATAGTTGGAATAATTCTTTCACCGCGCCTTATGTCTTTTAATTGCTTAAGCAAGTAATTCTCTCCCTGCCCTGCTAAATTCGGAAAAGCTGAAGAAAAACTATTGCCATCCACGCCGTGACAACTGGCACATACAGCCACTAACTCATCTACTGGCCGATCAGCTTCAGCCAAGTTTAAAAAAAAGCTCAACAAGATTCCTAATACAAGTTTAAATACCATAAAAAACTAGTCGCCTTTCTAGTCCCAAATTTTTCGGACAGTGATAAAATAGAAACCGAATTATATACCGATTCGAAACAAAATGCCCTTAAACTTCCAAGCCGTTCAATTTTTAACAAGCGCAACAACCCTCTCTGGATGCCCACCAGATTCAGGTAAGGAGGTGGTTTTCTGCGGTAGATCAAACGCTGGAAAATCAAGTGTAATTAATACACTAACTGGAAACCGCAATCTTGCTAGAACAAGTAAGACACCCGGACGAACTCAAATGATTAATTTCTTTTCCGTATCTTCAACTCAACGACTGGTAGATTTACCTGGTTATGGTTACGCTAAGGTATCCGCATCTATCACTGCAAATTGGCAGAAGAATCTAGATGAATTTCTGGAATCAAGAAAATGCCTCCGGGGAGCTGTTCTCCTAATGGATATCAGACATCCATTAAAAGACTCCGATCGAATAATGATTAACTGGTTAAAATCTATTAACCTGCCAATCCATATATTGCTAACGAAATCGGACAAGTTATCGAAAAATAACAAATTAAGGGCTCTATCCGATACAATAAAAGAGCTAGGACAGAAAATTAGCTGCCAGACATTTTCTTCAACTCAAAAGGATGGCCTCGATTCATTAGAAAAATCGATCAAAGAATGGCTTGAATAAAAAGGACCCGGATCGCAATCTTGGGGAGGGCAAACCGGGTCCCTAACTTCGGCTACTTTCGGGGGAAATGACCGAAGCAACTACCTCAATATATGAGACACCAATAAATATAGAAAGTTCATCTAATTTGTTAAAATTTAATGGGCTTCATCCCAATTACTACCTACTCCCAATTCAACTATTAGAGGAATAGAGAGCGAAGCAGCCCCCTCCATAATTAAAGGAAGGCCCTGTGAAATAATCTCGATTTCTTTCTCAGGAACTTCTAAGACTAGTTCATCATGTACTTGCATAGTTATGCCAGATGCCAAATTGCTCTCTTCTAACCACTTATCTGTATAGATCATAGCTCGCTTTATAATATCCGCCGCAGTACCTTGCATAGGGGCGTTTATAGCTGTTCTTTCTGCGGACTGTCGACGATGAAAATTGGACGAATTTATCTCAGACAGATATAGACGCCGTCCATATAAAGTCTCAACATATCCTTTACCTGAGGCTTCGGTCTTGATCCTTTCCATATATTCCAAAACCCCTGGATAGCGATTAAAATATGAATCTATATAATCCTGAGCCTCATACCTGGGAATGTTAAGCTGTTTGGACAAACCAAAAGCCGACATACCGTATATAAGACCAAAATTAATTGCCTTTGCCTTCCTCCGATGATCTTCTGTGACGTTTTCCATTGCTACCTGAAATATCTCAGAGGCAGTGGTCTTGTGTATATCGAGTCCAGATCTAAAAGAGGTAACCAAGCCGTCGTCCTGAGATAAATGAGCCATTATCCTAAGCTCAATTTGTGAATAGTCTGCCGCAACTATTTTATGGGCTGGTTTGGCTATGAAGGCTTTTCTTATTTGCCTTCCATCTTCTGATCGAATCGGAATATTCTGTAGATTAGGGGAAGAGCTAGACAAACGGCCTGTCGCTGTAACCGCCTGATGATAAGAAGTGTGTACTCGACCTGTTCCTGGAAAAATCTGTTTTGGAAGTTGGTCAGTGTAAGTGGATTTCAACTTGCTCATCGTTCTGTACTGCATGATTATTTCAGGCAAAGGATAAGAAAAGGCTAGCTCTTGAAGAACCGATTCAGCCGTAGAGGGTTGGCCTTTCGGCGTTTTTTTTAAGATAGGGAGCCCAAGCTTATCAAAAAAGATAGTCTGAAGCTGTTTTGGGGAACCAATATTGAATTCCTCGCCCGCTAACTCATAGGCTTTTCTTTCTAAGTCGGTAATTCTCGATTGAAGATAACTACCGTGGCGATTTAACAATTCCTCGTGTACAAGGACACCTCTTCTTTCAAGCCTTGACAGGTTTTTAACTAAAGGTAGCTCTAGGTTCTCATAAATAGCTTGTAGTTTAGGTTCTTCTTTAAGCCTGCTAGAAAGGAATTCATGCAACCTCCAAGTGATATCGGCATCCTCTGCGGCATAGTCCGTAGCTACACTAATATCAATTTTATCAAAAGTTACCTGTTTAGAGCCCTTACCAGCGATGTCCTCGAAGGTAGTAGTAGAAATTCCTAGATATTTGAGCGCTAGATCGTCCATATTATGTCGCGAACCTACCGAGTTAAAAACGTAAGATTCAAGCATAGTGTCTTCGACTCGTGCCGATACCTCTAAACCATATTTTGCAAGGATGCTGAGATCGTATTTGATGTTCTGTCCAATAATCGTAATCTTGGGATCTGCAAGAAGAACTCTTAATCGATCGAATACTAATTGACGATCAATCTGTTTTGGACATCCCTCATATTCGTGAGCGATCGGAACATAAGCGGCTTTTCCTCTTTCTAGACAAAAAGAAATACCAACCAATTCTGCCATCATATAATCTATATCTGTGGTTTCGGTATCCAACGCAAATATAGTTCGTTGTTTTAATCTCTGAATCCAGATATCTAATTCTTCTAAGGTCAGAATTACTTCATATTTTCGATCATCGATTAAGGGCTTTTGAGCAGAAATGGGAGTCTCGCCAGTTTTTCCTTTTTCTATTTCAACAGCCCAAGCCTTGAATTCTAAATCTTTATAAACCCGAGCCAATTTTTCGGCCTCAATAGGTTTTGCTACAAGAGCGTCTAGTGTGGTATCAAGTTCAACGTTTTTTCTTATCGTTACAAGATCATATGAAGTTGGAAGAAAGGCTAGAGACTCACGCAAATTCTCTCCAATTTTTCCTTTTATCTTCTCTGAGTTTGCTATGAGATTCTCTAAGGATTTGAATTCATCTAACCATTTGACTGCTGTCTTTGGGCCACACTTCGGAACCCCGGGAATGTTATCTGACGCATCTCCAACCAAAGCTAGGTAATCTATTATCTGGTCTGCGCGAACACCAAATTTTTTTAAAACACCCTTTTCATCTAGAAAAGTATCCGTCATGGTATTCAGCAAAGTTACCGTCGGTGAAACTAATTGTGCCAAATCCTTATCCTGAGTAGATATCAATACATCCAAATGTTTATTAGTTGCCTGCTGGACGAGCGTTCCAATAACATCATCAGCCTCCACACCCTTAACCGATAAAAGGGGCAACCCCATTAAGGAAACAATTTGATGAATAAAGGAGACCTGACTTCTTAAGTCATCCGGCATAGGCGGTCTGTTAGACTTGTATTCCTGGTAGATTTCGTTACGAAACGTTTTGCCTTTCGCATCAAAAATGACTATCACGTTGCTCTCAGGATATTCTGAAATAAGTTTTCGAATCATACTAATTGTCCCCTTAATTGCCCCCGTCGGTTGCTGTTTTGAGGACATTAAATCGGGCAATGCATGATATGCTCTAAAGAGATACGATGAGCCATCTATAAGAATCAATTCGTATTTTTTTTTCATATTATTTAGTCAATTTATTTTCGGTTTATATTGTGAAACAAATTTTTTTCTTTTTACTAGCAACATTCTCTTTCGTCCTGTTTGTTTTCAGTCCAAAAACCTTTTCTTCTACCTACAGGGTTGAGGACGGGAAAATAGAGATAATCGAAAACAGGCGACAGACAATTATCGAATACTGGAAAAATGGTAGCCTTGCAATGGTGAAAATTATACCAAAAAAAGGTAGATCTTATTATTTAGTCCCAGCTCCAGATATAACTGAAACTGGTGAGATTGCTCATGAATCAAAGCTATACCCTAGGTGGGTAATACTGGAATTCTAAAAACACTGGAGAAATTTCTTGTTAATTTTAAAGAGAGTTAATCGCTCTCTGGATTTTACTTGAACTATGAGGCGGCTTTATAAAGCCCATGTATCGGCCTAGGTTATCGATTAGAACAAGTGAAGCGCTATGATCAACAGTGTAAGCTCCGGGCTCGTTTCCCGGAACTTTGCCAAAAGCAATATTAAGCTGTTGGGACAGATTTACTGTTTCACGAAAACTACCTCTATAACCAACAAATTCTGTGTTAAAAGACGAAAGATATTTCGCAAGTCCTTCTGAGGAATCTCTTTCCGGGTCAACAGTGACCATAATTATCTTTACAGGCTTGTCGAAGTTTGCATAGGCTTTTGAAATAACACTCAAAGTCGTAGGACAAATATCTGGACAAGAGGTAAACGCAAAAAATATGATAGACCATTGGCCATAGAGACTTTCTTTCCCAACTTCTTTTCCATGTTCATCTATCATCTGAAAGTCGGAAATCTGTCGAGGACTATCGAATAAAAATAAGCCGATGTCCTTGGCTTCGCTATCTGTCAAGGGCCTTGGGATAAGAAAAGTTGAGGAAAATAATCCGAGTATTAACGCAATATATGCGATCAGGCTGACCAAGGTATTCCTAATTCCTTTTTCCATCGGACGAACTAGTTAATTACGTAGGTGACTGGAAGAAGGTGATGATCTATAAGCAAAGAAAGGAACAAAGCGGCTAGGTAAAAAATTGAATAGCGAAAGGTGTCATACGGAGCCGAATCGCTCTTTCCAAAAATCATTGATAAAGACCAATACATGAAACCAGTTCCTAGCGCTAAGGCAGATATTAGGTAAAATATATTACTCATGCCAATGAGGTAAGGCAAAACGGAACAAATAATAAGAATCATCGTATAGAGAAGAATATGAAGTTTAGTATAGGCCTCGCCATGAGTAACCGGCAACATAGGAACACGAACATCCCGATATTCCTCTTTACGGTCTATGGCCAACGCCCAGAAGTGCGGCGGAGTCCAAGCAAAAATTATTAGCACCAGTATAAGCCCCCCTCCATCGATAGTTCCCGTTACGGAAGTCCATCCGAAAAGCGGGGGCGCAGCACCAAATAGCCCGCCGATCACTATATTCTGAGGTGTCAATCTCTTGAGGTAGACTGAGTATATAACACCGTATCCCAGCCAAGAGGCAAAATTCAACCAGGCTGTTAAAGGATTGATAAAAAAGGCAAGAATGCTCAAGCCGAGAATACCGGTAATACCAACAAATATAGCGCCCTGCATGGGTTTTATTCTGCCTTGGGCTACTGGACGATTTTTAGTCCTCGACATCCTAGCATCAATACCCGAATCAATAAGATGGTTTAATGCAGCAGCCGAACTAGCGACAAGCGCAATTCCCAGATTTGCAAGCAAAAGAATCCTTAGGGGTACTAGAGAATCGCCAGCCATGAACATCCCCACCAAGGAACAGAGCAGCATCAAAAGAACCACCCTTGGCTTGCAAATTTCTACGAAATCTCGCCAGTCGGGAGCGCTTTCAGCAATGTTTGAAGTAGTTGAAATCAATGTCATTCAGTTGGTATTAAAGGCCGGAATAATACATTAAAAAAGCTTCTTTTCCACGCAAGAGCTTAAGAATAGGATAAACATTTATTCACATCGACATTTTAACCTATGTTAGAAAGCTTTAAGAGGTGCTTGAGATCCCTCAACATTGGTTTCCCCGCCACTTTTAAAGGAAAGAACATAATAATATTTCCATTAGGATCTTTTAAAAAAAGTCCGGGCTTTCGTTTAGAGATTCTAGTAAGTTCCTTCATATCATAGGAATCCAGCCTCACGGAATCAGTTTCGGATGGTGGTCTTTGGGAGACAGCAAACCCCTCTCTAGAGATCACTATATTTTTTACTCTATTGGAATCTTTACCCAAACCTTTAACAACTTGGGCCGCCAGATAACGAAGCTGGTCACAATCGGGAGCACACTCCGATTGAACTAGCATCAGGGACCAAAATCCTTTAAGGCTATCATTTGAAGCCAGCTCGCCAGAAACGAGGGGAGGGTATATCAATTCGCCACGGTTAGTCGTTGAGGTTGGCATCCACTGTGGAAAATAGAAAAACACTAGATAGGCAACGATCAATGGTCCAAAGCCAACAGTGGCCAGCATCATTAACTTTAACCTGCTTCGAACCAGCAATGGAGATATTTTAGCCATTTGTTCTCCTAAAAGTAAAAAAAATCCATGCGACAAAAACCGCGAGTGCCATGAGAAACCATTGAAGCGCATACCCTTGGTGTTTTTCTGGAGTCATATTGCTAACGACCCAAGATCTAGGGAGCGCACCCAGTTGATCCTCTTGCAAACGAACCACGAAAGGGAACAAACCAAGCTGGAGTTCGTTGGAAAGTATATTAATGTCAATCGATTGTACGATTTGCGGAAAGTCGTAGTTTAGTTTTTCGATCTTACGGAGGTACGGATTTTTTGGTGCCTTGTATATATGTCCCCTAATTGAGACCATCTCATTGTGCATCAAAGGAATATCCAAAGGCGAAGAACGGGTCCTGCCTCTCGGGATAAAACCTCTATTAATTATAAAGTTAAGTGCACTTTCGTCATGAAAAAGCTGATGAACTTCGAAACCGACTACTCCTTTATGTATCCTATTATCTAAGAGCAAAATTACTCGGTCATCAAAAGTGCCTTGGAGGATTAGGGGAGTTCCCGAAAGGACCCTATTTTGGTCAATAAACTCGGGTCTACTCCCAATCTGAGATCTAAAATGCAAATCATTCTCCAGAAGAGCAATCTTCTCTTCTTTTCGGTCGAGCTGCCAAAACCCCAGATTGATGAAAGATATAAGACACAATAGCGAGAACAAGGTGATCTTAAAGTTATAATGAAAAGTTACCAATAAAACAAATCCCTAAAAAAATAATCAAATTCCAAACCTGATAAAAACATATACTATCCCAAAAACCAAAGAGGACCCGCAAATGCTATTAAAATTGCTAGTTGTTTTATTGTTCTTAGCGAATCTCTTTGCCTTGGGAATTGCTCTAGTCGCACTCATGAGAGATCAGGATCGGGAAGAGGGAACAAGAACAGCAAAATTTCTTCTTGTAAGAGTATCTCTTGCCTTGGCTCTATTAATTGTCGTTGCCTACGGTTTTTACACAGGTCAATTAGGAGTTACCGCTCCCTGGTACGGAATTTCTTCTTAGCTACCCAAAACATAAACAAAAACAAACAAACCTAACCACACAACATCAACGAAGTGCCAATACCAGGCCGCGGCCTCAAAACCAAAACAATCTGTCTTGGAAAAATGTCCTTTAAAAGATCTCAATAACATTACTATCAGCATTATCGTGCCGAGGGTCACATGTGCTCCATGAAAACCGGTAAGCATAAAGAAGGTGGTACCAAAAATCCCAGAGGCTAGCGTTAATCCTAAATCTTGGTAAGCATGATAATATTCATACCCCTGTACAAACAGAAAAATAACACCGAGACTGATAGTAACAATTAACCAATTTATAAGTTTTCTTCTATTTCCTTCATTAATGCCATGATGAGCAAATGTTACCGTAAAACTGGAGGTTACCAGCAGTAATGTATTTAAGAGAGGGAGCCCCCATGGGCTTATGATGTCATCAGGTCCGGCAAACCTAGAAGGATCCGGCGTATCAAGCATGGGCCAATGAGGTTGGTATTCTTGCCAAATCATATCCGAGGGGCCTCGCTCCCCAACGCCACCAATCCAATCAACTACAAAAGCCCTCACATAGAAAAGAGCTCCAAAAAAAGCCGCAAAAAACATAACCTCTGAGAAAATAAACCAGCTCATTCCCCATACAAACGATCTATTGAGCTGGTTACTATATAATTTAGAATGATTTTCTTTAATAACCTCACGAAACCAGAAAAAAAGAGTTCCACTCATAACTAGGCCGCCCATGAAAAATACAATCTCTCCGAAACTACTTTCCTTCTCCGCAGTCATTTCGTTAAACATATTTCCAAGACCGTAAACTGTAAGGAAAATACCTAACGAAGCAAAAATAGGCAGTTTACTGTTATGAGGCACATAATACTCTTCGTAGGAATCTTCGACGGACATTTTTCTCTCCCAAGAACTAATTTTTATCTAAACGCTACCTGCGTATTTTCCGTTATGTCATAAAGAGTATATGAAAGAGTTAGGCGCCCTACATCAGACGGTATATCTCTATCAACAATAAACCTCAGAGGCATATCGAGCTCTTCTCCATTCCTAAGTTCCTGACTTTCGAAACAAAAACACTCCGTCTTATGAAGATAATCAGCAGCTTTAAACGGGGTCACACTCGGAATAGCTTTGCCAACCATCGTGGAACCAGTTTTATTACGAACAAAGAACTCTGTCTCATTGATCTGTCCTGGCTTTACTTTCATCGAACGCACTTTAGGCCGAAACTCCCAAGGCATATCCGCATTTCTATTTGTCAAAAACTGAACCGTAACAAAACGACTGTCATCAACGTCTATTTGAGACGAAGTTTGATATGCCCCCGAGGTTTTTCCATTAAAACCAGTAACTTCACATACAATATCGTAAAGAGGAACCAACAAGAAACCAAATACAAACATCCCAACAACTACACCAACTAGCTTGCCTAAACCTCGTGTCTTCAATCCATCGTTTTCCATATCAGCCATGTGCTTCAGCCATGTTGGTGGGCGGCTTAGAAAACGTGTGATATGGCGCTGGAGATGGAATTGTCCACTCAAGTCCTTTGGCCCCTTCCCAAACTCTCTCGGTCGCACGCTCCCCACCCCTAATACATTTCAGTATTATAAAAAGAAACAGCAGCTGACTGAAACCAAAGAGGAAAGCTCCGCAACTGGAAACCATATTCCAATCCGCGAATTGAAGTGCATAATCAGGGATCCTTCTAGGCATTCCCGCCAAACCTATAAAATGTTGCGGGAAAAAGGTCACATTGATTCCGATAAAAGATAGCCAGAAATGCGTCTTTCCTAAAGTCTCGTCGTACATATTCCCAGTCCATTTCGGAAGCCAATAATACACCGCAGCCATAATCGAAAAAATTGATCCGGGGACCAGCACATAGTGAAAATGTGCTACAACAAAATAAGTATCATGGTACTGGAAATCAGCGGGAACAATCGCGAGCATTAGCCCGGAAAAACCACCAATTGTAAATAAAATCACAAAAGCCACAGCAAACAACATTGGTGTCTCAAATGTCATCGATCCCTGCCACATAGTCGCAACCCAGTTAAAAACCTTCACACCAGTCGGAACGGCTATCACCATGGTCGCATACATGAAGTAAAGTTCTCCAGCTAGAGGAATTCCTACCGTAAACATATGGTGAGCCCAGACAATGAATGAAAGAAAAGCTATAGAGGCAGTGGCGTAAACCATTGAATCGTAACCGAACAGTTTTTTTCTAGCAAAAGTAGGAATGATGGCAGAAACTACACCGAAAGCAGGCAAGATCATTATGTAGACTTCAGGATGCCCGAAAAACCAGAAGACATGCTGAAATAATACTGGGTCTCCACCACCACCCGCGTTGAAAAACGCAGTCCCAAAATGTATATCCATCAACATCATAGTCACTACGCCCGCTAAAACAGGCATTACTGCTATAAGAAGATATGCTGTGATTAGCCAAGTCCAAACAAATAAAGGCATTTGCATCAAAGTCATACCCGGCGCTCGCATATTAAGAATCGTGACTATCACATTGATAGAGCCCATTATTGAAGAAATTCCCATAAGATGGACCGCAAAAATAAAGAAGGTGACACTAGGTGGAGCATATTCAGTGGAAAGAGGCGCATAGAAGGTCCATCCATAATTTGGGGCTCCACCTTCCATTAAAAAAGTAGAAAGAAGCATTCCGAATGCAAATGGAAGAATCCAGAAGCTGTAATTATTCATTCTTGGAAGGGCCATGTCCGGAGCTCCGATCATCATCGGAACCAACCAGTTGGCTAGCCCCACAAAAGCCGGCATCACCGCCCCAAAGACCATTATCAATCCATGCATTGTAGTAAGCTGATTAAAGAGCTCCGGCTGGACAATCTGCAACCCTGGCTGGAAAAGTTCTGCTCTAATACCTAAAGCACATATACCTCCGATAAAAAACATCAGAAAACTGAACCACAGATACAAGGTGCCTATATCCTTGTGATTGGTCGTAAAGACCCAGCGCAATATACCTTTGTCGGGGCCATGGTGATTATCATGCTCTTCTATAACCGCGTTCATGCTGCTTCTCCTACTGGCTAGCCATCATGGTGTTAATATCCTTGGGCTGAACCGAATCTTTCATATTATTTCCCCATGCGTTTCGTGTATAGGTCACAACCGATGCTATCTCCGCAGCATTTAATTGCTGCCCGAAGGCCTGCATCGCGGTTCCAGCTCGTCCATATAGCAATATATCAATATGAGCTTCGATAGGGCCGACCGGGATTCCAAGGCCTACGAGAGACGGGAAAGCAGGAGGAATACCCTGACCATTGACTTGATGACAGGCCGCACAATTTCTAGCGTATACTTCTTCTCCTTTTTCCAAAAGTTCATCCATTGACCAAGATTTGCCTACTATTTCAAAAACTTTTGCGGCCTCTTCCTGTTTAGTGATAACCCAGGCATCAAAATCTTCCTGCTCCATTGCGTGCACAACTACGGGCATAAATCCGTGATCCTTCCCACAAAGCTCGGCACACTGTCCTCTGTAGATTCCCGGCTTCTCAATCACAGCCCAGCTTTCATGAACAAACCCCGGAATTGCATCTTTCTTTACAGCGAAATCGGGTACCCAAAAGGAATGGATTACATCATTAGATGTTATCAAAAACCTTATTCGCTTATTTATAGGAACTACCAGTGGATTATCAACATCTAGAAGATAATACTCTCCCTTTCCAGCCCGATTCTGAATTTCGTCTTGAGGCGTAAGTAACGCGCTCATAAATTGAATTTCCTTGGAAGGATCTTCATTTAAATAAGTGTACTGCCATTTCCATTGATAACCCCTTACTTCTACGTCCAGTTCCGGCTCCCCAGGTTCATACATCTCTCTAAGCGTACTTGTCGCCGGGACCGCCATTCCTAAAAGTATAACAATAGGAATAACTGTCCATGCAATTTCTAGTTTTGTACTTTCATGGAAACTCGCTGCTTTAACTCCCAATGATTTTCTATGAATTACCATGGAGAGAATCATGGCTCCAAAAACAACTACTCCGATAGCACAACAGATATAGAATATAAGCATATGAAGATCGTAAACTTCTCTACTTATTTCTGTGACCCCTTTCCTCAGATTAAGAGCGAACCAATCCGCTGACGCAACATGAGAAAAAAGAAACGCTGGCAAAAGCCATATCTGCTTCGGCCGCTTTAATATATTCATTTTGGGAAACTCCATCTAATAAAGACTAATCGTCTCGCCGGAAAGAAAGACTAATTTTTTTGGGCCTAACCTGTCGTAAAAGCCCAATTATAGCAGTGATGGCGGAGTATTCTCAAACCAATACTGCTTACTTTTAGTTGGCCAATAACTTAACAAAAACCTTTTTTAATCAGAAATGGTCAGCTTAACTTGAGACCATTCGTCTAAAGAATCTAGCTTTTTTGAGTCACTCTTAAACTGCCGGAAATCACATCCGATACAATGCAACGATTCTTTAGCCTCATCACGCAGAATATATAGAGCCTCCACCGCTCCGCATGATGGGCATTTGGCTCCGGAAATAAATCTTTTTTTTAACAATTCGCCTCAACCTAGTATATTACTTTGCTATCAGCTTATTCCGTTCTGCTCAAGCAAAGCATCGATCCGAGGCTCGCGCCCCATAAATTCAAAAAACAAATCCGAAGCATCCACTGAACCCCCTCTTTCTAGAATGGATGCGAGAAATCTTTCACCCGTCTGACGGTTAAAAACTCCGCTTTCTTGAAATTTGGAATAAGCATCCGCCGAAAGAACTTCAGCCCATTTATAACTATAATAGCCAGCCGCATAACCTCCTGAAAAAATATGGGAAAAACTATTTTCGAAGGAGTATTTCTGTGGGGGATTAACTACGGCTACTTCTTCTCTTACTTCCTGCATAAGCCTTTCAACTTGATTTTCCTGATCAGGATCAAACTCGACATGAAGGCGCATATCAAAGAGTGCAAATTCTAGCTGCCTAACCATCGCCATCGCAGAATTAAAATTCCTTGCCGCAATAAGTTTTTCAAGAAGATAGTCGGGTAATGGATCTCCGCTATCAATATGCCCAGAAATAAAGGCAAGAGCTTCTTTCTCCCAGCAGTAATTCTCCATGAACTGAGAAGGTAATTCGATTGCGTCCCACGAAACTCCATTTATCCCAGAAACAGGGGCGACATCTATTTGTGTTAACATATGATGCAACCCATGACCAAACTCGTGGAACAGTGTGATTACTTCCTCATGACTTAGAAGGGCAGATTTATTTCCAACAGGGCCAGAGAAATTGCAAGTAAGAAAAGCTACTGGTAACTGTAACTTATCCGATTTCTCAGATCGACGGACCATGCACTCGGCCATCCATGCTCCACCGCGTTTATTTTCTCTTGCATACAAGTCAAGATAGAAGCCGGCGATAACCTTGCCGTTGCGGGAAATCTCAAAGGTCTGAACATCATCGTGCCACTTTGACACCGAGTAAATCTCTTTTACGTTCAGATCAAACAATCGATTAATTACTTCATACAAACCTGTCAGTACCTTTGGCACTGGAAAATATGATCGCAAAAAATCTTCAGAAATATCAAATAAATCCTGCCGCAATTTTTCAGAATAGTATGCTACATCCCAAGGCTCCAGTTCATCCATATCATCGATTTTCTTAGCGTAATCCCGAATTGCCTTGAGTTCTCCTAAAGCCTGGGGTTTTGACTTATGAGCTAGTTCTCTTAAAAAGGAAATGATCTGCTCGGGGGATTCAGCCATTTTTTTTGATGTCGAAAGCTCAGCATAATTCTTGAACCCTAGAATATCTGCCAGTTTTCTCCGAGCATTTAGTAACCTCGGGACAATAGCGGAATTATCGAACTCCGCTGCCCCGGGTCCGAACTCGGTTGCCCTAGTTCCATACGCCATATAAAGCTCTTCGCGGAGTCGCCGATTATCGCAATGAACTATTACCGAACGATAACATGGCATTTCAAGAGTCAACAAATATCCGTCTAATGCCTTATTCTCTGCAGCCTGTTTCATCAAAGCAAGTGCGTTCTCAGGAATACCAGATAACTCGGAAACATCGGAAACTTGCTTATTCCAAGCCTGTGTGGAATCCAAAACATTGTTACTGAAATCTGTGCCAAGAATGGAAATCTCTTTCTTTAATTCTGATAATTTTTCTTTCTGGTCGACGGGAAGATCGATTCCCGACAGATGAAAATCTCTGATGGCATTTAAAACGACCTTCTGTTCTGGAATCTTAAGATGAGAAAAATAATCTCCGTTCTCGATTTGCCGATATGCAGCATAAAGATCACTATTTTGATCGATTTCTGTCTGTAAATTAGTAATTTCAACCAACCCCTCTGAATGAACTTTTCTAATTGCTTCATTATTGGAAACCGCATTTAGATGAGACACAGGTGCCCAGAATTTGTTTAGTTCATCCTCGAGCTCTTCTCTATGCTTAACTAGATTTTCAAATGATAAGTTATCCTCCTCTAGTCGTTCTTTTATTCCAGTACGAACCTCTTTAATAATAGTCCTAAGCGACGAAAGAACATTATCCGGGTCTATATCTTGAAAATCTGGATAATTCACTTTAGGAAGCAAGGCTTTTTCAATTTTTCGCTCCAATCAGTTTTCCTTTCGAAGTTTCTCAATAACCGGAAGGGTTTCGGGTCTTTTTCCGAACCAAAATGCAAAGGCCTCAGCCGCCTGTTCAACAAGCATTCCTATACCATTATAGGCTCTGCACTTTGAGTTTTCTTGACACCACCTTTGAAATGGAGTCAAGCCGTCATCGTAAACCATGTCATAACAAAACTCGACTTTGTCTAAGATTCTTTTGGGTAAATTAATTTGGCCACTAGCTATGCCTATCGACGTTCCATTAATAAGAAAATCATAATCGTCAGCTAATTCATCCAAATCTAGCGCTTCAACCCGACCTGAAAACTTCTTCGCCAGTTTTTCTGATTTTTCTCTGGTTCGATTATATACAGATATCCCTAAAGGATTTCTATCAACCAGACTTTTCATAACGCCACTAACTGCGCCACCAGCACCGAGGACCAAGATTTTTTTTGACGGAATTGTTTTTGCTAGATTAACTTCTATGTCCTTAATGAGGCCGATTCCATCGGTATTCTCTCCGGTCAAGAACCCATTGTTGTCAATCAAAACTGTATTAACCGCCTCGGCCTCGGCAGCCGAACTAGATAACCTATCGGCTAGGCTCCACGCGTCCCTCTTGCAGGGCAAGGTCACATTAAAACCATACCCTCCTTTCCTTATAAACGACCTCACTGTTTCATCAAAACCACCAAAAGGCACCAGCAGTTTCTCGTACGAAATTTCAAGTTCAACTGCCTTCGCAAAAAAATTGTGTATGATCGGTGACCGGCTATGCGCTATAGGATTTCCCATTACAGCGAGCTTATATTTTTTCATCTAAATACCTCACCGGTAATTATATGCCGTATCTCGGTTGGTTTTTCCAAACCACCCAGGCTCCCTTCTAACACGTAATCAATTTCGTCTTCGAAATAAACTAGGAAATCCTCTGCAGATTTTACAGGGGGGAACCCGGTAATATTTGCCGATGTCGAGACCAACGGGCCTACTTGGTCACAAAGACTTTTCACTTCGGGATGCGCGCTAACCCTCAGACCCAGAGTTTCATTAGCACCAACAATCCACTCCGGAGCGACACCATTGTCGGGAACCAAAAAACTCACTGGACCAGGCCATATTTTATCTAATTGAGCTAAGTTATTTTCTTCTAGTCCTTCAAGAAAGGGAAAAAATTGATCGATTTCTGAAGCCACGAGCAATAAACCTTTGTCTTTAGTTCTTTTCTTTAATCGAAGCAATCGTTCAACTGCCTTCTCGGAAAACGGATTACAACCTAAGCCCCAAACTCCTTCAGTAGGATAGCCAATTATTCCGTCATCACGAACCACATTGGCTGCTAACTCTATTTTTTCTTCTCTTTCCAAAGCCTAATGCCTGCTGCTATCACCATAAACCCCTTAAAAAATCCCTGATAAGCCGAGAAGATAACGGCATGAATCACTTTGATAGAGATTTAAATTTAGAAAAAAGATACAATAGCTAGGTTCAAAATGCTCCATTTAAAATAGAAATTTATTTTTTGCGGTGCCAAAAAATGCAATCTCTCGACATACTTGAGTTTCCAGATCCTAGATTACGTAAAGTTGCCACTCCAGTTGAAAATGTAACTTCGGAAATATCTGAATTTGCAGACAAGCTCCTTTACACCATGTACCAAGCGATCGGAATCGGCCTCGCAGCAACTCAGGTAAACTTCCATAAACGGATAATCGCGATCGACGTATCCGAAACCAAAGATAACCCTCTCATCCTGATAAACCCAGTGATTGTTGATTCGAGTGGAGAATTGGAAACAAATGAGGGATGCCTTTCGATCCCTGGTTTCTATGAGCCTGTAAGGAGATTTGAAGAAATCAGCTTCAAGGCTTTAGACAAGATGGGTAAGGAATATGAAATCCATACAAAAGGAATTTTGGCGATTTGCGTTCAGCACGAGATAGATCACCTAGAAGGAAAATTATTTGTAGATTATGTATCAAGTGCTAAGCGCCAGTTAATAAGAAAGAAATTGAAAAAAGCTAAACAGAATATGGCTTAGATAGAGATGAAAATAGTATTCGCTGGAACTCCGGAGTTCGCCGCCGATCACTTATCCATTCTCATAAATAGCGGGCATGAAATTTCAAATGTTTTTACGCAGCCTGATCGCCGCGGGAAAAGAGGAAAAAACTTGATAAAGTCTCCAGTTAAAAGGCGTGCTGAAGAATACGGGTTAAACATTACTCAACCCAACAGGATTGCTGTAGAGAACTTCAGGGGTCTAAATTTTGATCTGATCGTAGTTGTAGCGTTTGGACAGATTCTAAGTAGCGAAATTATAGCACTACCTAGTCTAGGTTGTATTAATGTTCACGCTTCTCTTTTACCCAAATGGCGAGGAGCGGCACCAATTCCTAGATCGATTCTGTCGGGAGATAAAACTTCGGGGATTACGATTATGCAAATGGATGCGGGTCTGGATACAGGAAACATTCTTCTGCAGGAGTCTATTCATCTTGAAAACGAAAACGCGGGATCGCTGACAGCGAAATTATCAACCCTCGGCAGAAAAATGCTCATAGAAGCTCTCGGAAATCTAGAAGTCCTTCAAGAGCATTCTACTCCCCAAAATAATGATGCAGCTACCTATGCCAAAAAAATTTCCAAATCGGAGGGCTTGATCGACTGGTCTATGGAATCAGAGCATATCGATAAGCAAATAAGGGCATTCAGTCCTTCCCCAGCCGCTTTCAGCTTCATTGACGGGATAAGAACAAAAATTCTTTCTGCAACAGAAGTTAAGGAGAAATCTGGCAACCATGGGCAAATACTGGAACTAAGTGATCGTGGCCTAACTGTGGGAACAAAAACCAATGGGTTACGGGTAACAGCTCTCCAGATAAACCAAGGAAAAGGAACTATTCTGAGAGGAGGAGATATTCTTAATGGCTGGAGCCAGAGGTTCCAGGTTGGGAAGTATTTTAAACAGATATGAACGAATACTCCGAAGCAACTAGTGCCCTTAAGATGACAATACAGAAGAAAAAGCCAATGGATGTTAGCTTAAGAGGCAGGCCACCAATTGTGCATGAAATCTGTTATGGAACGTTGCGGCATTATTTCTTCTATTCAAACATTCTAGGTAAACTACTGAATAAACCCCTGAAAAAAAAGCATTTTGATCTGCAGCTACTTTTGAAGGCTGCTCTTTACAGCCTCGATCATCTTAATAGACCAGTGCATTCATCCGTAAATAATTGTGTAATAGCGGCAAAATACCTGGGAAAAGTTTGGGCAAAAGAACTGATAAACGCGATTCTAAGAGAATACATACGAAACAAAGAAGTCTTATGCCAAGCCGTCATGAACAATTCCATAGAATCCGAAACAAATCATCCACTCTGGCTTGCAGAAGCTATCAAAGCAGACTGGGACAATTGGGAAAATATTATAAGAGCAAATAATGCAAAGGGTCCTATGACACTGAGAGTCAATAAAAAAAAGATATCAAGAAAAGCGTATCAAGAACTTCTCGACGAGAAGGGGATCAAATTTAATTCAGGAGCCTTTTCAACAAATGCGATAACTCTGCAAGAGCCAAGAAATGTTGAAACAATCCCGGGGTTTAGAGAAGGATTAATCTCTGTTCAAGACGAGGCAGCTCAAGTTGCCGTGGAGCTCTTAAATCTCCGACCGCATTTAAGAATTCTGGATGCTTGTGCTGCTCCAGGAGGAAAGACTTGTCATATTTTAGAGAGCGAGCCTAAAGTAGAATTAACTGCTCTGGACTTAAACGGAGAAAGGGCAAAAAAAATAACTGAAAACCTAGATCGGCTATCGCTAAACGCAACAGTAATAATAAGTCCTTTAGAAAAATTTGAATCGGAATATAAATTTGATCGAATTCTTGTGGATGCTCCCTGCTCAGCCACCGGAGTTATCCGAAGACACCCAGACATAAAAATACTGCGAAAGGAAGATGACGTTGATAAGCTAGCTTCGCAACAAAAGCTGCTGCTTCAAAAAGCTTTCGAACTGCTTGGCAACGAGGGTGAGCTCTTATACTCGACCTGCTCAATCTTAAAGAGGGAGAACGATTTGGTAGTAAGAAATTTTATAGGAAATACTCCGTACGCTGAAATTAATAGAATTCCTGATTTCTGGTCAGACAAACTATCTAGTGCAGTAAGAACTGAAATGGGAATTCAGTTCTTTCCAACCGAGCAAAATCATGACGGATTTTATTACGCCTCCATCTCTAGGAAGACCATATGAAGATAATTATCTTAGGAGGCGGGCAAGTTGGCAGCAACCTGGCTCTAAATCTATCAAAGGAAGCGAGCGATATAACCGTGGTCGACAAGGACCCTGAAAGATTACGGGACTTGCAAGATCGCCTCGACATACAAACGATCAACGGAATGGCCTCCCATCCTCAGATAATGAAACAGGCTGGAGCTGATCAGGCCGACATGCTAATAGCGGTTACTTCAAGCGACGAAGTCAATATGGTTGCATGTCAAGTAGCCCATACAGTTTTTAATATAGAGAAAAAAGTAGCAAGAATCAGATCAGCTGCCTATATAAAAAACGGTGGGATATTCAGAGACGAAGCTATGCCTGTGGATGTTACTGTTAACCCAGAAGAAATCGTAACCCAAGATATCCTTAAGTTGATCGAAAATCCAGGAGCCCTTCAGGTTATGGATTTTGCGAATGGGCAAGCCCAGCTTGTCGGTATTCAGGCTTATTATGGTGGCCCTCTGGTAAATCAGGAACTTCGTTATTTGAAACAACACATTCCAACAGTAGATACTCGAGTCGTAGCCATATTTAGAGGAGATCGACCCATTATTCCTCGCGGTGATACCGTCATAGAAGCAGATGACGAGGTTTTTTTTATAGCTGCAAAGAAAGATATAAAACATGTTATGTCTGAAATGCGACGCGCTGAGGCACCCAATAAGCGAATAATAATAGCCGGAGGTGGCCATATAGGAAAAAGCCTCGCAAAAAGCGCCGAGAGAAAATTCAGCACAAAAATCATTGAGCAAAAGAAGCAAAGAAGTCTGGAACTTTCTGAAGAACTAGACCAAGCGATAGTTCTGTTAGGAGATGCATCCGATAGAAGCTTATTGCTAGAAGAGAATATCGATGAGGCCGACGTATTTTGCGCAGTTACAGACGACGATGAGGCAAACATAATGTCGGCTATGCTAGCCAAAAGCCTGGGCGCAAGAAAGGTAATTGCTTTAATCAATAACCAAGCTTACGCGGATCTGATAGAAGGGGGAAACATAGACGTAGTAATCAATCCTCATCAAGCTACCTTAGGTTCAATATTAAGACATGTAAGACATGGCGACGTTGTTCGAGATCACTCTTTAAGAAGAGGAGCAGCTGAAGCGATCGAAGCTATAGCTCATGGAGACAAAAACAGCTCCAAAGTAATAGGCCGGAAAGTCGAAGATATTGAATTACCTGTCGGAACAAATATTGGGGCTATTGTGAGAGGCGAAGAAGTTATCATGGCTCACGACGATATTGTGATTAAGCCCGACGATCATCTGATTCTATTTCTTGTTGACAAGGAAAGAATTCATGAGGTCGAAAAGCTGTTTGAAACCCCTAGCCGTATGTTCGAATAAAAATGCATTTACAAGTAACAGCGAAAGTTTTGGGCATTCTCCTAGTGTTTTTCAGCGCTACTATGGTTCCGCCTATCCTGATCGCGTTTATTTATGACGAATCATATTTAGTTTTTCTAAGGGCTTTTGGTATCACCTTTTCGTTTGGCGCAACCCTCTGGATTTTATTTTCTCGAAGTAATTCGGACATGAGAACCAAGGAAGGCTTTTTAATCACTGTATTCTTCTATATAGCGCTTGGAGCCTTTGGAGCAATTCCATTTGTCGACAGTAATGGATTAAATTTGGCTCTCCATGATGGATTGTTTGAATCTTTTTCCGGGCTGACGACAACAGGAGCGACGGTAATTCAAGGACTGGATCAACTGCCCAAATCAATACTCTATTACAGACAACAGCTTCAATGGCTAGGAGGAATGGGAATAATAGTTTTGGCTGTAGCAATTCTTCCGATGCTGGGTATAGGCGGTATGCAGTTGTATCGTGCGGAAACGCCTGGCCCGGTTAAAGACTCAAAATTGACGCCACGAATCAAGGAAACTGCTTTAGCGCTATGGTCGATTTATATTGGTCTGACTGTAATTTGTGGAGCGGCTTACTGGTTAGCTGGTATGTCTTTGTTTGATTCGATCTGCCATAGTTTCTCAACGATCGCGATCGGAGGATTTTCCACTCATGACGCTTCAATAGGATATTTCAATTCTCCTATTATAGAATCGGTCGGGATTATTTTTATGTTAGTGGCCAGTCTTAATTTCGCCCTACATTTTTTTGCCCTTAAGGAAAAAACCATCGCCCATTATTTCAGCGACGATGAGGTTAAGTTCTTTTTATCTATTCTGTTAGTGAGCATTGCGTTAGTTACCTTCTTGCTTTGGAGGGAATCAATATACCAACCTAATATTGCTCTTCGAATGTCTACCTTCGAGGTTGTTTCGATTTTTACCACGACAGGATTTTCTACTGCAGGATTTTCCTACTGGCCATCGATTATACCGTTATTTATTTTTCTGGGAGCATTTACAGGAGCCTGTGCCGGTTCTACGGGTGGTGGTATGAAGGTAATTAGAGTTTTGCTAATTTGGAAACAAGGAATAAGAGAGGTTCATAGGTTAATTCACCCTCACGCCGTTTTCCCAGTAAAAGTTAATCATAGGCATGTCCCGACCGAAGTTATGCAAGCGGTTTGGGGATTCTTTTCAATTTATGTGATTATCTTTATTTTTATCATGCTAGCGCTTATGTTGATGGGTCTGGATTTCCTAAGCGCTTTTTCAGCGGTTGGGGCAACCATTAATAACCTAGGTCCTGGGCTAGGAGCAGTTGCTGAGAATTATCAAAACCTTCCGATTATAGCAAAACTTCTTCTGTGTTTTTCTATGGCATTGGGCAGGCTAGAGATTTTTACGCTTCTGGTATTATTCTCTCCAATGTTTTGGAAAAAATGAACGAACTGATATCGAAGTGGAATAATCACTACAAAAACACCTCTATAACGACTCCTGTTGCTGCCGTTCTGCACGAAAATAGCGCAATACTTCCCAAAAAAGGAATTGCTCTTGATATCGGCTGTGGAACAGGCGCTAACAGCTATTTTCTTGCTAATCTCGGAATGGAAGTTCATGCATGGGATTTTTCAGAGGTGGCGATCCAGCTTATTTCATCTAGGCTTAAGGGAAGAGAAAATATTAATATAAAGAACCTCAATATCACGAAAGGGTCCTTCGCAAATGTTAATTTCGATTTGGTATTATGCTGTCATTATTTGGATCGTAAAATAACGGATGAAATATATAACGCGACAAAAATAGGTGGTTTGATAATTTACCAAACGTTTACTGAGGAAAAGAAAAGAGTAGATGGTCCTTCTAATCCCGATTATCTTCTTAAATACAAAGAGGTATTTAGTCTAATAAAGGACTGCCGTGTTCTGGCTTATCGAGAACAGCCTTCACGAAGGTTTGGCGATAGTAGTATGGCGGGAAAAGCCTATATCATCGGTCAAAAAAAATAGCCTAATTTAACAATTAGACTCTTTTGATACATTCTAGCGACTAGACGAAACAAAATTATGAATAAATTTGTAATTCTCGACCGAGACGGAGTAATTAATAAAGACTCCGATAGCTATATAAAAAACTTGGAGGAATGGATCCCAGAAGAAGGTTCTATTGAAGCTATTGTTAGGTTGACTAAGGCCAATATACCTGTCTTCGTTGCAACAAATCAAAGTGGGATCGGGAGAGGAAAAATTTCGATTGCGGATTTGAAAGAAATCCACCATGAGATGAGTAATACAGTAGAAAAAGCCGGAGGTGCCATATTAGATATTAAATTTTGTCCACATCATCCCAATGACAGATGCGAATGCCGAAAGCCAGAGATAGGGTTAATTACACAAATTCTCTCCGAAAATAATCTTAAAGCATCAGACGGCTATTTCGTTGGCGACTCGGATTCAGATCTTCAGGCGGCTGACAAATCTGGTTGCAAGGCCGTTCTGGTTCTGACCGGAAAAGGCCGGACAACGCTTATTAACAAACCTAAGTACCTCCCGGTATTCCCAAACCTATTGTCTTTTGTGATGTCTCTGCTTGAAAATGGGGAATGAATATATTAGGAAACAACTACCCTTAAATATCCAGATTTGCCACTGCTAGTGCATTGTCTTCAATAAATTCCCTTCGCGGTTCTACTTGATCTCCCATCAAGGAGCTAAAAGCTACATTAGCTGCGACAGCGTCTTCTATAGTTACTCTCAACATGGTTCTGATCTTCGGGTCCATGGTAGTTTCCCAAAGCTGATCAGGGTTCATTTCACCTAAACCTTTGTATCGACTTCGAGTCTGCCCTTTAATAGCCTCGGTCTCTAACCATTCCAACGCTTTTTCAAAAGAATCAGCGCTAGTAGACTTATCTCCTCTGGAAACCAAGATATTACGATCTCGGAGATCCTCTGTTAATAGGGCTAACCTGTTCAGCAATTTGTAGTCCGCAGAGTTAAAAAATTCTCGGGTCAAGATAAAAGATTTTTTTACTCCATGCGTTTCCATAACTACAACCGGACAAAATAATGACCGATCTTCATCCTCCCGGATCTGTATCTCATACTTCGTTTTAGAAGATGAGAAAGAGTTCAATTTAGCACTAAGTGCTTCAGCCCAACCGATAACCGTTATGTGTGAAGCCAAATCACCGATATTCATTATGGGTAAATAGATCAAGGAGTTAAGAACATTGGGGGGGTAGATCTTTTGTAAACGACTAATTTGTTTTTTTACAGCCTCATAGGATAACGCAATGTTCCTAAGATCTTGATTTATAAAGCTTTTTCCGGTCGCGCCAACAGTTATAGTTGCGTTCTCCAAAGACTCCTCAAGAACATATGAAGTTAATTCCTCCTCGTCTTTAATATAACGATCAATCTTTCCTTTCTTGATTTTGTATAGTGGTGGCTGAGCAATATAGAGATGTCCATTTTCTATGAGCTCGGGCATATGGCGAAAAAAGAAAGTCAGCAAGAGAGTACGAATATGGGCTCCATCCACATCAGCGTCCGTCATGATGATTATTTTATGGTAACGAAGATTAGTAGGGTCAAACTCTTCTCTTCCAATCCCACAACCAAGTGCAGTAATCAAAGTGCCAACCTCTGCCGAGGAAAGCATCTTGTCAAATCTCGCTTTTTCTACGTTTAGAATTTTCCCTTTTAGTGGTAAAATAGCCTGATATTTCCGGTCGCGGCCCTGTTTAGCAGAACCCCCAGCAGATTCTCCCTCCACAAGATATAATTCAGAAAGCTGAGGATCCTTTTCCTGGCAGTCCGCGAGCTTGCCTGGCAAACCAGCGACATCTAGAGCACCTTTTCGTCGAGTCATTTCTCTAGCCTTCCGTGCCGCTTCTCTCGCTCTAGCCGCATCAATCATTTTCTGAACAATAATTTTCGCTTCGTTAGGATTTTCTATAAGGTAATCTGAAAACGCGGTTCCCATTTCTTGCTCTACAGCCGTTTTTACTTCGGATGAAACCAGTTTTTCTTTGGTCTGAGATGAAAATTTTGGTTCCGATACTTTGACCGAAACTATTGCTGTTAAACCCTCCCGAGCATCATCTCCCGTTGTATTCACCTGGGCCTTGTTTGTTAATCCCTCTTTCTCAATATAGTTATTAAGACTTCGTGTTAACGCTCCTCGGAACCCCTGAAGATGAGTACCGCCGTCCCGTTGAGGTATGTTATTTGTATACGCTAATATCGTCTCTTGATAGGAATCGTTCCACTGAAGGGCTACTTCTACGCCAACACCATCACGACTATGATTCGAAAAATGAAAAATAGAGTTAATAGAGCTCTTACTGGTATTTAAGTGCTCTATAAAGCTTTTTAATCCACCTTCATAATTAAATCTCTCCGATTTTCCGGATTTTTCGTCTGTCAGTTCAATAGAAATACCTGCATTTAGAAATGATAACTCGCGCAGTCTTTTTGCCAAAATGTCATATTGAAATTCGATATTGCTGAAGGTCTCTAAAGAAGGATAAAAACGACACAGGGTGCCAGTTAAATCGGTATCGGACACCGGCTTTAATTCTCCTTGGGGGACACCATCTTTGTATTTCTGCTCCCAGACCTTACCATCCCTCCATATAGTCAGCTCCAGCAACGAGGACAGAGCGTTAACCACAGAAACACCAACGCCGTGCAATCCACCAGAAACCTTATAGTTACTATCATCAAATTTTCCACCCGCGTGCAAAACCGTCATGATAACCTCGGCAGCAGAACGATCTTCTTCCTCATGAACATCTACCGGGATTCCTCGTCCATCATCGAAAACCGAGACAGATTCGTCTGCATGGATGGTTACTTTGATTTCCGAGCAGTATCCTTCCAAAGCTTCATCAATAGCATTGTCCACTAGTTCCTGCACCATATGATGAAGGCCGGTGCCGTCGTCCGTATCCCCGATATACATTCCAGGGCGCTTGCGAACGGCATCGAGGCCCTTTAGAACCTTGATACTGGATGAATCATATGATTTTTTATCTACCACTTACTTCTCCATATTGCATTTTAATTTGCCGTGTTTCACGTGAAACACCCTACCGTCACAAATATCCCCTCCGCCGAAAAGCGACCACTCATCAATACCCGTAACAATAGCCTGGTGATTGGTCTGATAAAGATATTCTTGCACTTTTCTTCTATGATAATCATCGAATTCGGAAGCCAGGTCATCTATTAAGAAAATAAGACTTTCATTTTCCTTATCTTGCTCATTTAAGTCCGATAGCAGCGTTCCTTGAGCTAGCTTCATCGACCACACTAAGGCTTTCAGCTCTCCTCTAGAACAGAACTTATCCGCCGGCTTATGGTTGACGAGAACTTTAAGATCAGCTCTATGAAATCCCGAACCAGTATAACCTCTCCTTAAATCCATTTC
The DNA here is from genome assembly GCA_002708765.1 of Gammaproteobacteria bacterium. Taxonomy (GTDB): domain Bacteria; phylum Pseudomonadota; class Gammaproteobacteria; order Pseudomonadales; family Azotimanducaceae; genus UBA9659. The sequence continues at coordinate 140,905 of PAPD01000018.1, forward strand.
AGAATTTATCTTCATCGATTCCTTCAAGCCTTTATCTTCAGCCCATCCAGAGAAATACTGGATCTCAACATTTTCCAGATTACTGATCCGGCCTAAGACCTCTTCGAATCTGGGTGAAAACTGTTGGAAATAATCCCGTCTCACTTGGTCAATTCGTTCCGAAATTTTCACCAGCTCTTCCGACCATACTTCTATTTGTGTTGAGTCTCTTTTATTAAACTGAAGAGCCTGGTTTCGTTGTCTAAGGCACCGATTAGCCTCCCTCCATATATCTCTAAATCTCGGTTCCACGTGAAACGCTCCCCAATTCATAAAGCTCCTTCGTTGAGCTGGCGGACCAATTAACAACCCCATGCTCTCAGGGCCCAAGAAAACGGTTGGGAGCTCTTTGGCCAAATCACTTGTTCTGTCTACATTTCTTTCGTTTATTTTAATCCTGGTAAGGCCTTGCCTGTCCTTTGAAACCCCGATATTGAGCAAAATAGAATCTTTCCTTACATTGCCCCTAACAAGACATTCTCCCTCTCCTTCCTTAATACAAGAATGTCTTTCGCTAGCCCTAAAGGACCTGGCACTTGAGAGAAAATAACACGCATCAAGAAAACTTGTTTTTCCACTGCCATTCGCGCCAAAAAGGAAGTTGACTTTTGCTCCTAAGTCCACTTCTATCTCAGTCAAATTTCGATAATTTTTAATGAATAGGCTCTGAAGACTCATAGGATTCTATGCGCCATTCGGCTTAACCTTCAGGTATTTTTTTTTCTCGAAGCAAAAGTAGTGAATTGCTGACCTCTTATTCATCTAGACATTCTTTAAAAAAATCTTCTTGCTTGAAACATCCCTCTCCAATGAATTGCTGGCCTCTTATTCACCTGCATATCCATCGAAAAAAAAATTCTGGTTTGGGCTATCCTTCTCTCATGAACAACTTCCCAAATATTCACCAATTATCCTCTGAACCTTCCAAGAATGACCGCCCAAGGTTACCCAACTGAATAGCGGGAGAAAAACTCATTTCCAATTATAAAGGGCACTCATAATTTCATAGGCATAACTACATACAATGAATCACTAGAATCAGGGTCTTCAAGAATTGCACTGCTACTCGAATCATGAAGAGTAATTTTTATCCTCTTGTTATCAATTACGTTAAGCACGTCCTGAAGATAGCTAACATTGAAACCGACTTCTAGATTCTCTCCCTCATACTCCACACTAACCGTTTCTTCTGCCTCTTCTTGGTCAGGATTATTAGCTGAGAGTTCAATTTGTCTGGGAGACAGATTCACTCTTATCCCTCTAAATTTTTCGTTAGACAAAATAGCAGTTCTATTAAGGGCTTGCCGCAATACATCTTTATCTGCCATCACCACCTTGCTACCTTCCTTAGGAATAACTCGTTGGTAATCTGGGAATTTCCCATCGATTAATTTGGTAGAAAAAGTGTAGTTGTCAGACGAAACTTTCAAATTGGTGGACCCAATCTCGACCTTTACTTTACCTTCAACCTCCTGCATCAGTCTTTGAAGTTCAAGCACACCTTTCCTTGGAATTATTACCTGAACTTGACTCTCTTCTATACCTTCATGAGGAATATTACTTAACGCTAAGCGATGGCCGTCTGTCGCTACTGCTTTTATAAAATCTTTACCCGACTCGATTAACATGCCATTCAAAAAAAACCTAACGTCCTGGTGAGCCATCGCGAAACCAGTCCTATCAAGAAGGCTTTTGAAACTTTTACTTTCGACATCTACCGAAAGACCAGCTTCTCCTTGCTGAAAGGTTGGAAATTCAGAGGAGGGCAGGGTCGCAAGGGTTGACCTAAAACGGCCAGACTTGATTTCCAGCCTATTTCCCTTTACAGAAAAATTAATATCAGCCTGTTCTGGAATTTCCCGACATATATCCAAAAACTTCTTAGCTGGCACAGTTACAGAGCCACCCTCCTCAACTGAAACCGCGGTCAGGCCCATCAACTCAACTTCCATATCCGTCCCTGTTATTGACAAAACAGGATCAGACACATCATCAGATATCTCAAGCAAAAGATTTTGAAGAATTGGAAGTGCCTGCCTTCTTTCCACAACCCCAGAAACTTGTTGCAGGGGCCTTAAAAGTGATTCTCGATTTACCGAAAATTTCATCTATATTTCCCTATATAAGTAAGCGCTTACATACAAAAACGCGAGTGCAGTCTGTTTCGAATAATTTAATAGATATTCTACTAGGAAGTTAGCATTCTTAATAGATTGTTGTAGTCCTCGCGGATCTCTCTATTGGCTTCTCTAAGCTCTTCAATTTTCCGACAAGCATGCAAAACCGTAGTATGGTCTCTCCCCCCAAAAGAATCGCCTATCTCGGGGAGGCTATGATTTGTTATTTCCTTAGATATCGCCATAGCTAATTGCCGAGGCCTAGCGATTGAACGAGTTCGTCTCTTGGAATTCAGCTCTCCCACTCTAACTTTATAATAATCAGCAACTGTTTTCTGGATATTCTCAATACTGATCTGACGATCCTGAATAGCGATAAGGTCACGCAACGCCTCTCTTGCCTGATCCTTGTCTATCTCTCGACCAGTAAACTTTGCGTTCGCAATCACTCTTTTTAGCGCTCCCTCTAACTCTCTGACATTAGACCTGATCCGCTCAGCAATAAAAAAAGCCGCGTCGCTCGGAAGATAAACTTTTTCAACCTCTGCCTTTTTTATCAATATGGCCACACGGGTTTCCAGTTCCGGTGGCTCTACAGGTGCAGTCATTCCCCAGACAAACCTGCTCTCAAGCCTCTCTTCGAGTCCCTCAATTTCCTTAGGATAACGGTCACAGGTTAAAACTATCTGACTGCCATCTTCTTGCAATCTGTTAAATACGTGGAAAAATTCTTCCTGTGTTTTCATACCTTTCGCTAAGAATTGTATGTCGTCCATAAGCAAAACGTTTACTGTTCTATAATATTGGGTGAAATCCGCCATCATTCCCCGCTCAATAGCTCTTACCATGTCTTCCATAAACCTTTGGGAGTACATATAGGCTACCTTAAGATCCGGATGCCTTTCCGCAATAGAATTTCCAACCGCATGCATAAGATGGGTTTTTCCCAATCCCACTCCCCCATACAAAAGCAAAGGGTTGTAGGAAGCTCCCCCCACATTTTCCGACACTTGCAAAGCTGCAGCCCTAGCTAACTGGTTCGATCTTCCTTCTACAAAAGAGTCAAAAGTAAATTCCTTATTCAAATCCAGCAAAGGAAAAAATTTTTCTCTAGCAATAAATGCATTCGCTGTTTTTTTCGAGGAACTTAAATTTTCTACTGTTTCGCCTTGTTCGCTTTCACCTATCTCGATCTCAATCTCACTTTTCTGCGTACCGTTTTCCGATAGAAGCTCACGGATTCGGTCAATAAAGTTATCGTTAACCTTGTCTTTTATAAATTTATTAGGAGCCAACAATCGGATATTCTCGCTAGTTCCTTTTGCCTGAAGCGGCAGGATCCAAGTACTAAACTGACTAGCAGAAAGTTCGCTTTCTAGATGACTTAAACACCTTTGCCATATTTCTTGGGACACAAATCCTCCGTTGGCAGATTCTATTCCAATAATTTACTTATTTTTCTTTATCGAATAAGCTTGCAGCTGATTAGCCGCTCACTTCAAGACAGAGTTCGATATTAACCCCAAATAAATGACCAAGCCAAGAGAATTAATTAAAAATGACGAAAAACTTACTATCTTTCAATTAGTTATCTATTTTTAGTGTGTGCAACTAGTGACTAAGCTGTGGATAACCTGTGTAGAATTTATCAAGGTAGGTTACATGTGCATAAAAACGGAATTGATCCAAAAAATACGCACAGGAACTTCAATGTTTTTCTACCTTTTATAAAGAAGTTTTAAAAGCCATAACCTAATGATTTTTCTCCAATTTAACCAACTTCTAACAGATCAAGTCCCTATAATAACAATAGTAATAATAATTTTTTTAAATAATTATTTAATATTATAGGCATACAAATTTGACCTGAGGACTAGTGGTCATTTAGAATCGCCCCCGCCCCAACCAATCTAGAAAAAAAAATGAAACGTACTTTTCAACCTAGTGTTATAAAAAGAAAACGCACACACGGATTCAGAGCTCGTATGGCCACTAAATCCGGTAGACTTCTTCTGAATAGAAGACGGGCAAAGGGAAGAAAAAGATTATCTGCGTAATAGAATAATACTGGCTATCATATAAGTTATGTTTTTCTAAAATATTCAGGCAAGCCGTTTTTATGGCTAGGCAACCTTTTTCAAAAGAACAAAAACTACTCTCATCAGCTCAATTTGATGCTGTTTTTAAGGGAAACAGGAACCCTGTTAAACTCAAAGAATTTTTATTTCTTATGAAGCCTAACTCCATAGATACCAATAGACTTGGGATAGTAATAAGCAAAAAGAATATTCCTTTGTCTGTTCGACGCAATCGGATAAAACGTCAGATTAGAGAATGTTTCCGAACTATTCTTGACCCCGATCTTGGGATAGATATCGTTGTTCTGCCTAGACCTGCTGCCAATTTTGCTAAAGATAACTGGACTTTCTTAGAAAATGTCTTTTTATCTTTAAACAAACTTAAGAAGGAAGCCAAAAATTGAGACACCTACTCTTACTAGCAATAAGAGGTTATCAATTAACCCTTTCATTTTTTCTAGGTAGACAATGCAGATATTATCCATCATGTTCGCATTATGCGTATGAGGCCATTGAAAACCATGGTGCTCGAAAGGGAGCATTTCTGTCAGCAAAGCGATTACTTAAGTGCCATCCTTTTTGTGAAGGAGGATATGATCCGGTACCAGAGTCAGAAGAGGTTCTTCAATAGATGGATTTTCAAAGAGTTTTTATTCTTCTTGGTCTGGCGGTAACTTCCTACCTATTAGTCCTAGAGTGGAATAATGACTATGGTCAAAGGAAAGATTCTCCAGACCCTAAAAAACCAGAAAAACAGATTGTGGTTAATGAATCAAATGATACTCCTGAGCTTCAAACCCAAACAGACATAGACGGAATACCAGAAGTTTCAATTAGTGGGCCGGTGGTGAAAACCGCCCCGATGCCAGAGGAAGATATTTCTCATAGGATAAATGTAAAAACAGACGTTCTGGACTTGGACATTGACTTATTGGGCGGAGATATAAAACGAATAGCGTTGCCAAAATTTCCCGAAACTCTGGAAGATCCTGAAAAAGCTTTTGTGTTGATGGACTATCGAAACTCTTACGTCGCACAGAGTGGGCTGATAGGAGAAAACGGTACAGATAAAGATGGAACCCGCCCCAGATTCTATGCTGACAAAAAAGAATACTCCCTGGGATTTTCAGATGGTTTGCAAGTGGAGTTGGTTTATGACCAGGAAGATGGTACAGAAATCAGAAAAATTTTTGGCTTTCGTAGAGGTGACTACCTAGTCGACATCGTTTATGAGATTAGGAATCGCACAGACGAATTATGGTCAGGGGCTTTTTATGCGCAGCTAAAAAGGGATGGGCAAAAGCCGGTTGGTTCTGATGGAAACTTCATGGGAATGCAACCCTATGTTGGAGGAGCCACCAGGACAGAAGATGACATCTTCAAGAAGATAGATTTTGAAGACCTTGATAATCAAACCTATCGACTGACCCGTACGGAAGGTTATATGGCGATGGTCCAGCATTATTTCTTGACAGCGTGGGCGCCACCGAGCAGCGATACGAGGCAAAACTATTACGCTAGAAGATTAGGTTCGAAAGATATCTATTTGCTTGGCTACACTTCAGAACCAGTTTCTGTCGAAAGGGGAGAAGTAAAAAAAATATCAACGAGTTTCTATGCTGGGCCGAAGGATCAATATCGCCTTCAAGAAATAGCTACGGGCCTTGATCTAACAGTAGATTACGGTTTTTTGTGGTGGCTGTCTCAACCCTTATTCTACATGCTAACTTATATCCACGGGCTGGTCGGTAATTGGGGTTTGGCAATTATAGGTTTGACTTTGTTGGTAAAAATCCTCCTGTGGCCTTTGTCTGCTTCGGGTTACCGTTCTATGGCAAAAATGCGTAAGTTGAGTCCGGAAATGAACAGACTCAAAGAAAGACATGGAGATGATAGACAGGCATTTTCCCAGGCTATGATGGAGTTATATAAAAAGGAAGGGACCAATCCTCTGGGCGGATGTTTTCCGATATTGTTACAAATGCCCGTATTTCTCGCTCTCTATTGGACATTAATGGAAAGCGTAGAGTTAAGGCAGGCACCTTTTATTCTATGGATAAAAGACTTGTCTGTTATGGATCCCTATTTTGTCTTACCTATACTGATGGGAATCACAATGTATTTAACACAGAGAATGCAACCTGAGCCACCAGATCCGGTTCAGGCTGCCGTTTTTAAATACATGCCGATCATGTTTACATTTCTGTTTTTATGGTTTCCATCCGGGTTAGTACTATACTGGTTGATTAACAATATTCTGTCTATTCTCCAGCAGTGGTATGTCACCCGTCAGTTAGAAAAAACCTGAGACGAACAGGACCATGAGCTATAACCAGGATACGATCGCGGCTATAGCAACTCCTAATGGTAGGGGCGGGATAGGAGTTATTCGTGTTTCGGGCCCGGATTCCGTCCGAATTGGTTTGGGACTAACAAATAAAGTGCTAGAGCCGAGGGTAGCTACTTTTTCGAAATTTTTTGGAGAGGCTGATCAGGCCATTGATGAAGGACTACTAATTTACTTTAGAAAACCGCACTCTTTTACGGGCGAAGATATTATAGAGCTGCAAGGCCATGGGGGCCGAGTTGTCATGGAGATGTTGCTTAAAAGAGTTATTCAGTTGGGAGCTCGACAAGCAAATCCTGGAGAATTTAGCCAGAGAGCTTTTTTAAACGACAAAATCGATTTGACACAAGCTGAGGCTATCGCAGATCTAATTGACAGTGCCAGTCAGGAGGCAGCGCTTGCTTCTGTCCGGTCACTTCAGGGAGAATTTTCGCAAAAGATCAATTCGTTACTCGATAAATTGATTCGGTTAAGGGTATTGATTGAGGCAGACCTTGACTTTCCCGAGGACGATATTGAGGTTTCAAACAACACACAATTTCAGCATCTAGCTAAAGAAATCCTCAGAGATTTAGATAATATTCTAGGAGGAGTTAGAGAAGGAGTTGCACTTTCGGAAGGGGTTGCGCTGGTACTGACAGGAAAACCCAATGCCGGAAAATCGAGCTTAATGAACGCCTTGTGTAAGTCCGATACTTCTATTGTAACGGATATACCTGGTACCACTACGGATGTAGTAAAAGAGAATGCTGTTATAGCAGGCGTCCCATTTAGAATTATGGATACGGCTGGGATGAGAATGGCCGCAAATGAAATAGAAGCAGAAGGCCTTAAGAGAGCTTCTGCCGAAATCGACCGTTCTGACATAATTTTAAGGCTAGTTGACGTCAGTCAGATGGAGCCGCCTTATGAGGTCAGCCCGGAATTGAGAGCCGAGGACCCTCGTGAGATGATAGTTTGCAACAAGATTGATCTCGTAAAAGATTTGGAAATACCAGAGGATTATCTCACTATTTCCGCAAAAACTGGCGAAGGGTTGGATGAGCTAAAACAGAAATTGTCTGAAAAAGCAGGAATTAGCAGTGCCAGCGCTTTAACTTTTACAGCTAGAAGTAGGCATATCGAAGCTATTGAAGAAACTAGACTCCATATGTTGAAGGCATCTGAATTAATTGAAGCTCCCTCTTCGCCAGACTTGGTAGCTGAAGAGTTGAGATTATCCCAGAAAACATTGTCGAGGGTTACCGGTGCCTTCAGCTCGGATGACTTGCTTGGCGAAATTTTTCAAAATTTCTGCATCGGGAAGTAAAAAATGCTTTGCAGAAGCCCAATATTATAAGCGCTCGAGATATACTTCCGCTGAAACAAGTTAGAGAGGCTAATGAAAGAGTTTGAAGTGATCGTTATAGGAGGCGGACATGCTGGTACAGAGGCTGCACTGGCGTCAGCCCGTTCCGGGGCCAATACTCTTCTATTGACTCAGAATATAGAAACTATCGGACAGATGTCTTGTAATCCCGCTATTGGCGGGATAGGGAAGAGCCACCTTGTGAAAGAGGTTGATGCTCTTGGTGGCGCAATGGCCAAGGCTGCTGATAGGGCAGGAATACACTGGAGAATACTAAATTCTAGAAAAGGTCCGGCAGTTCAGGCTACAAGAGCTCAGGCAGATAGAGCTATTTACAAAGCGGCCATTCGGGAAATAGTGGAAAAACAACCCCGGCTATCGATATTTCAACAGTCCGTTGAAGATATTCTTTTCAAAGGAGATAAAGTAGAAGCAGTTGTTACAGATATGGGGCTGGTTCTGAAGGCGAGAACCCTTGTACTTACAGTCGGTACTTTTCTTGGCGGAGTCATGCATGTTGGGTTAGATAAGCAACGAGGTGGCAGAATGGGCGACGCGGCTTCAACCCCTCTTGCAGAGAAGCTCCGGAAAATGGATTTTGGTGTCGATCGACTAAAGACTGGTACTCCGCCAAGAATAGACGGTAAGACAGTAAATTATGGTGTGTTAGAAGAGCAACCGGGTGAAGAATCAAGGCCAACCATGTCTTTTCTGTCCAATCCCATAGATCACCCTGAACAGGTTTCATGTTTTATTGCGCACACTAATGAACGCACTCATGAGATCATAAAAAAGGGACTTGATCGATCACCGCTTTATACTGGCAAAATAGAAGGCGTAGGTCCCAGATATTGCCCTT
>PAPD01000019.1 GCA_002708765.1 Gammaproteobacteria bacterium
CAAGCCCCACATACCCCGTACCAATGACTGCTATTTTCATGGCAAATTATCCCCTGATCCTGAACATGAGGGAAAGTTTCCTAAGGAAGATATGACAGGCGGGGCAGCCTTGATGTTTGGTGAAAGCGCCCTGGCGACCCGGTCTTCTGCTCTCGAAGAACTCTCCCGCGCTGTTTCTTCTGGTCACGAGTTGTCGTTTTCTTCGCGTGGCACCCGGACAACGGCCCTGAGCGTATCGCCACGATCAATACTCATGATCCGCACACCCTGAGTATTGCGGCCAATGGCGCCGATATCGCTCGCCTTGATGCGCTGAATTTTTCCGCGCGAAGTCATCATGATTAGCTCGTCTTCATCATGTACGCCGGCAATACCAATGACCGGACCATTCCGGTTGGTTGTCTTGATGTCGCGTACCCCTTTACCGCCTCGATTTTGTGTCCGGTAGCGAAATCCAGATGGTCCTTCATCACCACTTTCCTGGTCATCGCCATTAGCCCCGCCGTTATTGACACCGAACGGTGTTCTTTTGCCGTAACCATTGGCACATGCGGTCAACAAGGTGGCTTCAGGATCAGCGATCACCATCCCAACCAGCTGATCATCACCCGCCAGCGTAATTCCTTTAACGCCACTCGTGTTACGCCCCATTGGTCGGGCATCCGATTCTTTAAACCGGATTGCCAAACCTCCTGCCGTAGCAAGCACGACTTCCTGGCCCGCAGCGGCAACGACCACGTCGACCAACTCATCTCCATCCTTGAGCTTGATGGCAATCATGCCGCTTTTCAAAGGGCGGCGATACGCTTTCAACTCAGTCTTTTTCACGAGACCCTTGCGGGTTGCCATCAAAAGATAGTGGCCGGGTTCATCAAAATCACGAATAGCCCGGCAGTCAGCAATCTTCTCGCCTTCGGCCAGGTTTAACAGATTCACAATTGCGCGGCCTTTGGCATCGCGGGAAAGCTGGGGCAAATTGTAAACCTTTTGCCAGTAGACTTTGCCGTGATTGGTGAAAAAGAGGAGATAGTCATGTGTACTGGTGACAAACAGGTGTTCGACCGGATCATCCTGGTCAGTCTTAGCGCCTTTCACACCTTTGCCGCCACGCCGCTGTGCACGGTATGTACTGGCTGCGGTTCGCTTGATATAGCCATTGTGGGAGATTGACACGACCATCGTCTCTTCTTCGATGAGGTCTTCGATATCAACATTGCCAACCTCTTCGTCGCTCAATTCCGTGCGACGTTTACTGCCCAGCTTACGGACCAACTCTTCACAATCATCGCGGATGATGTCATAGACGCGGCTCTCGTCGTCCAGAATTTCGCCAAAGGTTGTTATCTTCCCAAGCAACTCGGCATGTTCTTCGGTAAGTTTTTCCTGCTCCAAGTTGACCAGTTGGCCTAGGGTCATTTTGAGAATCGCGTCGGCCTGCACGGGGGTCAAAAAATACTCCTCAGCCACACCCCGCTCTTCCTGAAACTGGACAAATCCTGTGTCTCCCAACGCCCGCTGCAGCATTGATGCGGGACACCGAATTTCATCCATCAACCGCTGCTTGGCTTCCAGTTGGGACTTCGACGCACGGATCACACGGATCACTTCATCGATGTTCGTGTGGGCCAGCAGTAAACCTTCGACCGTATGCTTGCGTTTACGGGCCTTGATCAGCAGGAATTGAGTGCGGCGGCGAATGACTATCACCCGATGCCGTATAAATTCCTCAAGCATTTCCTTCAGTGACAAGGTGCGGGGCTTGTTATCGACCAGTGCCAACAAGATGACCGAGAAAGAATCCTGCAATGGGGAATACTTCCACAATTGGTTGAGCACCACATCAGGATCGACATCCTTTTTCAGATCAATCACAATCCGGACCGGCTCTTCTAAATTGCTGTGATCCGCAACATCTGAAATACCAGCCACGCGGCCGTCACCGCCTAGAATCGAAAGTTTTTCGATCACTGAATCCCGCGTTTGTTGATACGGGATATTAGAAACTACAATCCGTGAGCGACCATTTGCTTTTGTCTCCACCGTGGTCTTAGCCCGTACCACAATCGTACCCCGGCCGGTTTCGTAACTTCTCCACAGGGCAGTCTTTCCGCAAATAATACCTCCCGTTGGAAAATCCGGTCCCGGGATATATTCCATCAACTCGCGCACTGTTATCTGAGGGTTGTCAATCAACGCCAAGACACCACGGCAAACCTCGCCCAGATTGTGCGGCGGAATCGACGTTGCCATACCCACTGCGATCCCAGAAGAACCATTAATCAGCAGATTGGGAAACTTGGCCGGAAGCACCGTTGGCTCGGTACGGCGCTCGTCGTAAGTTGGCACAAAGTCAACTGTATCGAGTTTCAAATCCTCAAGCATCGTCGCCGCTGCTTGAGACATGCGGGCCTCGGTGTACCGCATAGCCGCCGGAGGCAAGCCAGCAATCGAACCAAAGTTGCCCTGCTTGTCGACCAACACAGACCGCATATTCCACTCTTGTGCCATCCGTACCAGCGTCGGATAAATAACACTTTCACCATGCGGATGGTAGTTCCCGCTCGTGTCGCCAGAGATCTTGGCACACTTCACTCGAGATGAACCAGGTGTCAGATTCAGGTCGTTCATCGCCACCAAAATTCGCCGCTGGGAGGGCTTCAGGCCGTCTCGCACATCAGGCAGGGCCCGGCTGACGATTACACTCATTGCATACGTCAGGTAGCTATCACGCAGCTCGTCCTCAATCGGCAAGTCAATCAACCGTGCCGCGATGGCTTGTTCATTTTCGGGATTGGTGGGGTCGGTCGACACGGTGATTTCCTGAGGGGTTATGCCGGCCAGCAAACCGGTTCACGAGTACGATGAAAATGGCATGCTCGCGAATCGTGTCTAAAACCAGCTTGACGGTGCCTGTCCTATGGGTGCCTGTCCTCGTGCAAAGCCATACCCCCTGCGGGAACAATACCGCCGGGCAGGCCTAAAACAACCGTCTGTTGGGCACCCACCACAACATGACCAAATAGGAATTTAACCCGTTTCGAGCCGGTTCACAATGTCGTCGGCAGGATCGCCAGAGGTTCCCCCCAAAAAAATCCAGGGCGAACCTTGTGGTTTGCCCTGGTTCGACTGCCGACAATCTACCAGAATGGTCGTTCCGCGATATTTCCCCTGCTTGAACCTCCAAATTCTCCACCATGCCCCAATCCCACGGCAAGCATGCTCCCCGAACCAAGGCTGCTTCCGAACCGTCCGACGCCATTGAAGTCGAACTGAAAGACCCCTGGCTGGCTGCTTTATTGGCTTGGCTCGTCCCCGGTCTTGGGCACCTCTACCAAGGACGAACTGGCAAAGGCATCCTGNTTTTGATCTGCATTCTCGGCACGTTCCTCTACGGTTTTTATTTGGGAAATGGGCGGGTTGTCTACGCTTCAACACCCAGCCTGCTAACCCGCTGGCAGTACTTCTGCCAGCTTGGGGTTGGTCTTTCAGCATTACCAGCCATCCTTCAGCGCGGCCATGTTAAAAAAGACCTCATGGCTAAGGACACTCTCCAGGATTTAATGCGGCCGCCAACGCCACCGCGATTACAAGCCCAACCTTTTGTTTCAGTCGATCAAAGTGGTAACGAGGTGGTACACCCTAACGAACTCGCTAAGTGGCATCATGATCTGGCTGACCGATTTGAATTGGGTACCGTATTCACTGTCATCGCCGGGTTACTCAACGTACTTGCAATTTATGATGCTTACGGTGGCCCTTTGGTTATAATCCCAGAAGAAAAAAGTGGGCGTGTTCCACCGACCGATTCCAACTGACCCTTTCCGAACCTTTGAGAGCGGTACCCACATGCTGGTATCGTGGCGAGTATCCTCGTGACAGCGGCAATCATCCTATCGATACTGATCTCCGGTCATGTCTGGGCCAACATTGGCACTGCCCGCTTGTGGTATGCTGCGCCGCTGATTGTGAGCATTAGCCTGGTCTATGCGGCAACACGACACGAAGAAATTGGCCCGATTCTGGTCCACGCGGCCCGTTTTGCGGTCTGGATTATTGGCTTCATGCTCATCGTTTTGGTAGTCCTGCAAGCAATGGTGTGGTTGATTTAAATCGATCGTGTTCTAGGCGGTTCCTCCCATGCGCTTGATTGAGGCTGACGAAAAGCGTATTTTCGAATGTGCTCACAGTGAAAATCTAAATCGACCGACAACATCACGCGTCCGTAGCTCAATTGGATAGAGCACTGGTCTTCGGAACCAGGGGTTGCAGGTTCGAGTCCTGCCGGGCGTGCTACCTATTGGAACTGAACCATCATTTTCCACAACAGCCCGTGCGGGAATGCAAACCCCTCCCGAACACGGTACCGCTTGTGGCCTGACAGGGGTTGTCGCCAACTTAATCCTCTCACCGCAGTCCTGGGATCTCCAGGTAGCGGGCATTATCCTGGCAGGCAATTTGCCCGCCATCGACGATAATGGCCTGGCCCGTCAGAAAAGATGAGGCCTCGGAAAGCAAGAAAGAAATCACCCTGGCAATCTCTTCCGGCTCTCCGTAACGATCCATCGGGATTTGTTTCGTGTACGCGGCCTTGAACAACGATTCTTCCGCTGAGCTGTTTCCAGGTGTACTAATGACTCCCGGACAAACCGTATTGACCCGGATATTGTTTCTCGCAAATTCCCCTGCGGCCGTTCGGGTGAGCGCCACCACAGCAGCCTTGGACGCATCGTAGCCTGCATTGTTCGTACTGGAACGAAAAGCATTTCGGCTGGCAACCGTAACGACGCCGCCTCCGCCCGCTTCGGCCATCACAGGAGCCAGGCACCGCATTAGCGCAAATGGCGCATCAACGTTAATGGCGAAATTCAACCGCCAGGTTTTGTCGTCCATATCCACAATCGGGCTACCGGGCCAGACACCCGCGTTGTTGACCAGGGCCGTAACTGGGCCGTGCTCCTGCACCAGTTCTGAGACCACGCCGGAAATGGAGGTCATTTCACACAGATCCAATTCGGACGGAATGACCTTGTCTCCGAACTTTGCAGCCAAGCCATCAAGCAGGTCTACCCGTTTTTCCATCGCGATCACGCGCATTCCTTCGCTAACCAGTTGGCCAGTGACTGCCGCCCCAATACCTTGTCCCGCGCCAGTCACTAAAGCCAGTCTTGCATTGCTGTCTGCCATGAGATATTGCTACCTGTGTGAAACCTGATCCTACAACCAGTTAGGTACTTGTGCAGCTTAGATAGTTAGATAGATGGAACAACGCGCTCCGCTCCCAAAGTGCGTACGTGGGTCAAAACAATCCTCCGATAGGAAAACGATCGTGAGGCACCGAAATTCTGATTCTTGAAGAAGGCACTTAAAAACTGCTTGCCAACGATTCTAGCTGCCCCTTTCGTTTCCTGCCAGGATGGATTGCCATCTCTTTGGGCAGTGGCCCTTGTTGAACAACCGTAACTTAAAGGATTCGCCGAACGGGCAACCTGGGCTTCTTGACTGCCACCGGTTCCATGCAAATGCGCGGTCACGGCCTTGGGACTTTTTCGTCTCGCCTGACATCAGTAGCACAGGCCACCGCTGCTTTCATCTTAAGCAGGCCAGTCCGGGCTACGACGGTTGCATCTTGTTGCCAGTAATGGGGATTGAACAATTCCAGCGAGAGAGCTCCCTGAAAACCAATCTGCGTCAGTGTCTGCAAGATTTGGTTCAGTGGAGCAACACCGTCGCCCGGATAAACCCGGTCGGCATCAGTGAGACTAGCCTGCGAGGGGATGGCTGGATAGTCATTGATATGGAATACGTGCATCGCGGAACCATTTACCAGACGGAGTCCTGAGAAATCAGATCCGCCTCGATAAATGTGGTAAACATCAGGCAGAATGCAAGCTGCTGGGTGGCCACTCTCGATCGCTACATAGACCACTTCGCCCAAGCGGTGCAAATTCTTGGAAAAACCCCAAACCTCAAGCTGCGGACACACACCGATCTGCTCCCCGATTTCCAGTAGCTGGCGATACCGTGCGGCCACCTGGTCAAGATCCAACACTGGGGCTTTGGTGGCGCCAGCCGGTGGGGCGGCAATCCGTGTGCCACCAATCTGAAGAACCAAGTCCATTTCACGTCGAGCTTGCTCCAAGGCTTGCGATCTTAGATCCGCGTCATCAACAATCCACTGTGAGAAACCGATCGCACTTTCAACCTTGAGGCCATGGTCTTCAATNCGTTTCCTCAAATCCGCCACTTTCCCACCCTGGCGGACGTAGGTCTCGACTTCCCGAATCCAGGGTTCGATGCCGTCGTACCCTGCATCGGCAGCGATCTCGATTTTTTCAACAAGTTCGATCTTCTGCCCGCGAATCGTACTGGTATTCAGGCAATATCCGAAAGAGTTCTGTTTGTCGTCTTCAGCCCTTGCTGCAGATGGCCCAACGACTGCTGCGGCTGCTCCTGCTGCCAACCCGTGGAGGGCACATCGTCGATGGATACCAATCTGGTTCATGGTAGATCTTTTCTATTTGTCGCTGTTCCTACTTGCGGGAAGTTCTACTCTTACGGTCACCTGTCTCTTGGCTTACTTTCCTAATATTGTACAAAGACCAGACACTCCTGGGAGTCAACTCGATGCCAATCTTGCGTCCAACCATTTCGCAAACCGTGCGCAGCCTGTGCCATCCTGACTGTCTTGCCTGCAATCGCGCATCCAGCTTTCCCGGGTCCAACTTGACATCAACGATGGTATACTCAGCTGAATGTCCTACGCAAAAACGCTGACCGGCCAGCGACCCGTGGTAATCGCCCATCGAGGTGCCTCTGGCTATCGACCCGAGCATACCCTCGCAGCGTACGAATTGGCCATCGCACAAGGTGCCGATTTCATCGAACCCGATCTCGTGATGACCGCCGACGGGGTACTTATCGCCCGGCACGATAACGTCCTGGACTTCAGCACCAATGTGAGAGACTTACCTCAATTCACTGAAAAAAAAACGACCAAGGTAATCGACGGGGCAAACCATACCGGTTGGTTTTCCGAAGACTTCACCCATGCCGAAATCAGGCAGCTTCGCGCCCGGGAACGCCAAACCGGCAGTGTGCCAACTCCGTTCCGACCGGCCAACTGCCAGTTCGATGACCGCTGGCCCGTTCCAACGCTAACTGACGTAATCCAACTCGCCCAAGCAGGCGGTGTGGGCATTTATCCAGAAACAAAGCATCCGACCCACATCCTCAAGGAAACCGGTATCGACATTAATGAAGTGCTGCTTGACACCTTGCAGTTGCATGGCATCACAAATTTCGACGATCTCCCGGTCTATATCCAATCGTTCGAGGTTCAGAATCTACAACGCCTCCGCCAGGAAATGCGAAAACGCAATATGGATTTACGGCTGGTTCAATTGCTGGGTGATCGGGGGCAACCCTTCGATATAGCGCAAGCCGGCGGCAGCACCACCTACGCTGACATGGCCACGCGGGATGGACTGGCCCACATTGCCCGTTATGCTAATGGAGTTGGTCCCGAAAAATATCACTTTATTTTACCAAAGGACGAGGCAGGTCGACTGAACCCCGGCGAGGCTACCTCTTTTGTGCGCAATGCCCACGCCGCGCGATTGTTGGTGCATCCGTATACATTTCGGGGCGAAAATCGATCTCTACCCAAGAACTTTCAAGGGAAACAGCCGCACAACGAGTTGCAACTGGGCAACTTGGTTGGTGAAATCGAGCGATTCCTTCAAACAGGTATCGACGGCTTTTTTACCGATCACCCCGACCTCGGCCGACAGGCTCAATAACTTCTCTCGTGGCTACGAGAACCCTTGAACCCAGGCCACCTGTGCAGGTATGTTCAGGCTAGGTTGGGTTGATACCCATCCCGAAATCACCCGGTTTCCTGGATTTTTTGGAGTTGGAGATAACAACGATGACGTTCAATGGAAGTCTTGGTCGTAAACTTCGCATGGGTCTGGTTGGTGGTGGCCGAGGTGCTTTTATCGGACGTGTTCATGTCACTGGTGCGGTGCTCGACAACCGCTGCGAACTTGTGGCTGGGGCCCTTTCGTCCGATCCGCAGATCTGCAAGGAATCGGCACCCGAATATGGCATCGCACCTGAGCGGGCTTACGCGTCGTATCAGGAAATGATCGAAAGCGAGGCGAGCCTGCCCGAGGGTGAGCGGATTGACTTTGTCACGATTGCAACGCCCAACCACACACATTACGACATTGCCCGGCGAGCCATTGAGGCGGGGCTAAACGTCATGTGCGACAAGCCGATGACCTTCGATCTGGCTCAGGCCGAATCACTCGTCAAGCTGGTCCAAGAGAAAGGGGTTGTTTTTGGCCTGACCCACACCTACACCGGCTATCCGCTGGTTCGCCAGGCCCGGGAAATGGTACTGGGTGGTGAACTGGGTGAAATCGAGGCGATTCGCTCGACCTACCTGCAGGGCTGGTTGCGAACCAGGATTGAAAAAGAAGGGCAAAAGCAGGCCTCCTGGAGAACCGACCCAACCAAATCGGGCCCAGCCGGGTGCTTTGGCGATATCGGGACCCACGCTTACAACCTGGGGCGATACATCACCGGTTTGATGCCTGAACAAATCTCCGCCAATTTGAAGATTTTTACCACGGGCCGCCAGCTTGACGAATACGGCCATGCGGTCGTGCGGTTCGAAAACGGTGCGGTCGGTACCGTTACTGCTTCGCAATTGTCCCACGGGCGTGAAAACGACGCTTTTATCGAGATCGATGGCACAAAGGCATCACTCGAGTGGCACCAGGAAAATCCAAACGTGATGCAATTCCGACAACACGGGCAACCCACCAAACTTTACACGCGCAACCCGGGTGCCGGGTACATGACCGAAACAGGCAACGCTGCCTGCCGACTCCCAAGTGGCCATCCCGAGGGATTTTTTGAAGCTTTTGCAAATATCTACCGGTCTGCATACGACGACATGGCACTGCGGGCCTCAGGCAGCCCAGTCGAACAGAAAGATACGATCTACACAAACGTGTTTGATGGTGCAGAAGGAATGTTTTTTCTGCAGCAATGCGTTGCCAGCAGCCAACAGGACGGCGCCTGGCTGGAAATCCGCCATCCAGCGGCGCGCCGTTAATTACATATGACCAAGCACAAGCAAAGATTCACACCTGACTTAAATGCACACTCTGTCATCATCACCATTGTGATTTCCCACNGNTTTTTATGCTGAGGTTCCCTGATGCGACCCAATCGATTACGCCAACTTCTTGACGATGGCCAACCCACTCTTGGTACCAGACTCATGAGTTCCTGGCCAACCATGCTCGAACTTGTGGGGCATTCGAGAATGTTCGACTATGTCGAGTTCGTAGCCGAGTACTCCCCATACGACCTGTATACGCTCGAGAACCTTGGGCGGGCGGTTGACTTGTTCGATCACATGTCGGCGATGATCAAGATTCAACAAGAATCCCGCCTCCATTTAGCAACCCGGGCGATTGGGGCAGGAATTCAAAATGTCCTTTTCACCGACCCGCGTGATGCTGACGATGCCCAGGAGTGCGTACGAGTTACCCGGTTTGAGCGTCCCAAGTCAGGAGGAATTCAGGGGGTTGCCCTCAATCGGTCCGTCGGCGTTCTTCTGGATGTGGCCAGCCCAGAGTCGGCCGATGCTCTCGACGAAACCGTAGTAGCCATTATGATCGAGAAAGAATCGGCTGTCGAAAATTTGGAATCGATCCTGGAAGTGCCAGGAATTGACATGGTACAGTTCGGCCCAGCTGATTATGCGATGAACCTGGGATTGGAAGGCCGACTCGATGCACCTCAGGTCAAAGAGGCTGAACTCCATACGATTCGGACTGCTTTAAAGATGGGAATCGCCCCCCGCGTGGAACTTAANCAACCNTCCGGTTTCGAACCTTACCTTGACATGGGCGTGCGGCATTTNAACNTNGGAATCGATGCCAGGATCTTATTTCAATGGTACTCTGAATCGGGTGCCATCATGCGCAAAGAATTGGGGCTCGACCCGGCAGCAGAGTCCGCCACGCCGCAGGGCAGTAACTACGGCAAGTAACAGCACCCAAAGGGTACGTCGCCTCGCCGGATGTCGGTGAAGATCTGGCTTGCTCCATCCATCAGATTGTTCGCTTCGACTACGATTCAATCGTGTTGGTGATTCAATTGCATGGCAGTTCCGCGACTATTGGCCCCGGCCTGACGAACTGAAGGTACAGAGCGAAGCTACGCAGCGACTTTCAAGTACTGCGGCAACACGATTCCAGCGTGTTGGATCTCGACGAACTTGCTTCGCCTTCTGCTGCGCCGCCCTCCGGGCCGGGTCGTTTCCTTCCAGATAGAGATAGACCGGCGTGATCGTCTCCCCAAACACACGNGATTGCTGGACGATGCCAAACAGTTTTTTGCGACCAAAGGCGCGGCAAGTAACCTGGAGTGATCCTGACTGCCAGTCGGCCGGGACTTCAAAAACGATCGTCAACTCATGGACTCCTTCCAGCNCCGTTTGTGTCGACCGTTTGATCTTGAAAAACACCCCCCGCCGATGATCTTTGGTTCCGCTGACGATGACCGGTCTCCTGGGTGCCAGGCGACTGATTTTTTCGGTACTGGTTTCCCGATTTGCCAGTGTACCACTGAGCGACGGCGTTAAATGGGCAACGAGATCGCCTCCCACAAGTGGCAACTCGCCCCCGAACGTCCCATTGACCCGGTGCGATTTCTCGGTCGTGATGGTCCGCTCGATGGGATCAGTCAAATCACTCGTCAGTTCCGTAACAGGATAAAAGCTGCTCACGAAAAGGTCATTGGAGGCTGCGCCAAAATCAACGTCAACTTCTTCTACGTGGCGGGTTTCTCCGTCGCGAAAGCGAACCGAAACAGGTATCACGATTTCAATTGTCCGGTGCTCCAACCCCACCTCTTCGGCCAACGTTACGTCGCGACACTCCAGCACCCTGGGGAAATCAAACTCCGCGGCAAACAAAAAACCGCCTGAAAAACCCATTGCGACCCACACCAAACCAAATGCGATTGGCCATTGGTTGCGGCTCCAGAAGTTGCCATCCTGTGGTGCGGCATTTGCCAAAACTTCGACTCCATTCATTTGATTTGTTGTCTCGCACGGGTCGGAGACTGAAACCCATGGCCCTTGTGCCAGCTATCCGGGCGACCGGCTTATAGACTCGGCTTCAGGCACGGTGGTCCTTCTACGCATGGGGTTTCAGTTCGGTTTGCTAGCATCAGCAAAGAAAACAGTTGGTAACCGAACCAAAACGGCGCGCCAGCGTTTCCACGCGAACCTCGTCCCTTACTTCGCGCTGGATTTCTCCGAGACAACTGGCCGAGATTTTCTCCGCCTTTGGCAACCCGACCTGTGACAGCTTTGCCGTCAAAAATCGTACTGCTCGATATTGTCTCGGTCGAAAATCAGGGGCTCTCCTAAAATCACCTCCTGCTCGGTAATGCGAATCGATTCGAGCTTACCCATCGTCCGGCCCTCCTGTGGTTGCAAAGGGTTCCGGTGCAGGGCAGCAGCCACCTGCACGGTCAGATAACCCAGCTTTTCCACATCGAACAGCACAAATTCTTTGACTGTACCATCCTCGACATAATCGCGCATCAAGCTGGGCAGACTCAGGCCGGTCACAAAAACCTGGTCCTGACGGCCCGCATCACGCACTGCCTTGGCAGCCGCAGGTAAGGCCACCGACGTGATTGCCCAGATACCCTTCAGATCCGGATAAGCGGCCAATAAATTTGCCGTCTCCTCGCGTGCTTTCAGCTGATCTTCGGTCGGGTATCGAGTTTCCAAAAGCTCACAGTCGGGGTACTCCTCCTGCAGGCGAGGGATCATAACCTCCATCCACGCATTTTGGTTCGCGGCAGTTTTGGTACCACTGATGATCACAAATTGCCCCTTTAACTTGTTTTCCTCTCCGGCGCCTCGCACCATCACATCGACCAGGGCATTTGCGATCCCTTCCACGGGCGCCTGGTTCACAAAGATGGATCGCTTCGAGGATACAGCATCAGCATCAGTATCCCAGGTAATAACCTTCACTCCCTGGGACCGCGCGCTCGACAAAGTCGGCGCGATCGCGTCGGGATCATTGGGAGCAACCGCTATCACATCAAGGCCTTGTGCCACCCAGGCGTCGATCATCTCGGCTTGCTGTTCGGCATTATCCTCTGTTGGCCCGTCGTAGGTCAGGTCGATTCCCAGCTCCTCGGCTGCCTCATGTGCCCCCCGACCCGCTGCGTCGAAAAAGGAAATGCCCATTAGCTTGGGCATCATCCCAACCCGAACAGGCGACTCATCGCTCCGTTCCTGCTGGCACCCCAACAGGCAAGAAGAAAGCAAACCCACAAGTAGAAAATATTTTGATCGTTGAATCATCATGTTCGTTCCGTAGCCTTGTTCAGTGTTTCTAGCCTGGCAGCAGCCCGCGCCATCCATTCGTTCCAAACTGCAACGACAATCAGCAAGACACCCACGACCATAAGCCTGGCATCCGCTCCGATGAATTTGAATCCCCCGCTCAGGAAAACCAAACCTATGTCGATGTTGGCGACCACGAGAATTCCCAGTAGGGTTTGAAGAATACCGCCTCGGCCACCTGTAATCAGGGTGCCTCCCACAACAACACAGGCTATCGCTTCTAATTCGATGCCCTGATGTGCGTTTGGAATTGCACCTTTTCGCACAGTATAAGTCACCGCCAACAACCCTGCCACCAGTCCCGAAGCCATGTAAAGCCACCATTGCGTGCGTTGCACAGGTACCGCTGAGAACCTCGCTGCAATAGGATTATCGCCAATTGCATAACACCAACGACCAAACCGCGTGCCATGCACTATGAGCAGCGATATCGCAAACACAAATCCCAGAATCCAGTACTCGCTGGGCCAACCGGCAAACTGGCTCATGTCCACGGCTGGACTCGGTAGCTTTGTAATTTTTTCGCCCCCGCAAAGCATCATCGCTAATCCCGAATAGAACGCCATCGTCGCCAGGGTGGCCACCAATGGCGACAAACCCAATACCACTAAACCGCCATTGGCTCCTCCTGCCGCAAGTCCTACCAGAACAGCCACGCCGGCGGCGGCTTCTGCAGACCATCCAGCTTGCCACAAAAGGCCCATGACCATCGAGCTGAGCGCCATCATGGATCCAACCGAAAGGTCGATTCCTCCAGTCAGAATGATCGCTGTCATAACGATTGCCAGGGCACCAACCCGCGCCCATGGAACACCAAGACTCACCAGGGCTATGGGACGCTCAACCTGAAAACATACGAGCCCCAAGGACAGCAACAGTAGCAGCCAAGGTAACAGCCAAGGTAGCAGAACAAAAACCGTATTCCAGGCAAATCGTTTTCGCTTCATGTTCTACACTTTCGCAAAAACAGGTCCAGCAACACAGCCGCAAGAATCAAGCCTCCCACGAACACATTCACCTGCTCCCCGCGGATTTCCCAACGCACTAGTGCCAGATTAACGAGCCGCAATAGAACAGCACCTAAAATGACTCCCACGACGGTGCCACGCCCTCCGGTGATACTCACGCCACCAATCACGGCAACCGCAATCGCTTGTAACTCCCAGCCTTTCCCAAGCTGAGATTGCATCTGCATACTCGCTGACAACACGATGACGGCCGCGATGCCCGTCAACAATCCACCCAGGCCAAATGCGAAAAGCCATGTTTTTACGCGGGAGACTCCTGCCAACTGCGCAGCGGTCGAACTGGATCCTAAAGCATAAAGGTGACGGCCCGCCGGTCGATGAACATGAATGACATAAAGCACTGCTGAAACGACAGCCCCCAGGACGATCACTGCGCGAAACCCCGATCCAGGGCAAATCCAGATCCATCCGAAAGCCTCCGGCACACTGCTGATTTGTCGCCCGCTGACCAGCACAATTACAAGTCCCCGGTAAACGATCATCATTCCCAACGTCACCACAATCGGGTGAACTTTGCCAACGAGTGATATCAATCCATTGAGTAATCCTCCTGCGAGACCAACTGTCAGCGCGCCGACGATTGCCAAGGGTATCGATATCTCGGGCGCAAGGGGCAATTTGAGCAATAGACCTGCACAAGCAGCCGACAGCGCCAAAAGCGAACCGATTGAAATATCGATTCCCCCTGCGATGATTACCGATGCGGCTGCCAAACCAAGAATTGACCACAATGCTGTTTCAGCCAGCAAGTTGCCAAAATTCGCCCAACTGAAAAAGTTTGCACTTGTCAGACTCAGCCAAAGACTCAACATCACAATGACCGCCGCAAGCCCCCATTCGCCAGCGATCCGCCGGTTGTGGCTTACTGCTCTTTTCTCGGTGGATACCGACTGTTCGCGCACACTTTCATCAGGAAGCGCTGCTTCAGCGACTTCGGTCGCAGTGACATCGCCGGCCTGCCATTCCGCTGACATCTTCCCCGACCGAAGAACCATAATGCGATCGGAATGTTGCAGGATCTCAGGCATGTCACTGCTGATCATTAGAATCGCACAACCGCGGTCCGCAATACTCCGCAAAAGGCGATGGATTTCTGACTTCGCACCGACATCAACACCCCGGGTTGGTTCATCGAGGATCATGACTTTCGGTGCGGCCAGCAGCCAACGCCCCAAAACAACCTTTTGTTGATTTCCTCCAGAAAGCTGGCTGATGGGTTGCTCTATATTCCGCTGCCGTACTTCTAGTTGCTGAACGACTTGTCGGGTCACTTGCTTTTCGACCCGTCGACTCGCCAGCAATCCTAACGACCAGCGTTTGACGGGTGTCTCCCGGTGAGGCAAGCCGGTTGCACTGGGAAGTTCTGTTGCTGATGAAGACCGAAAGAGCTGTGTCCAGCGGTCGAGTGTGGGCAGAACAGTGTTGGCCCGAATGCTCAGCCCGCGACAGAGGCCTTCCCGCAACCGGTCTTCGGGCAGATAGGCGATACCAGCACGTACAGCATCTTGAGGCCTGTGAATGGCCACCGGTTTGCCATCTACCAACACACTGCCACCAGCGAGTGCCTCCAAGCCAAAAATGCCACGCGCCATTTCAGTACGCCCGGCGCCAATGAGTCCGTAGACGCCAACAATTTCACCCGCTCCAACTTGGAAATTCATGGCTTGGAAACGGGCTTTAGAATCGTGAAAATTGCAGACTTCCAGGCGGGGGACTGGCGCTAACGGTCCTCCTTCAGGAGCTGAACTATTGGGCCGACACTGAGGGTCGCCGGCACTATCCTTTAAATTCCGGCCGACCA
>PAPD01000020.1 GCA_002708765.1 Gammaproteobacteria bacterium
TCCCTCTCGATGTGAGAGTAATATCTAATATTTGAGACGCTTTTTTAGCATCCTCGTAGAACAGTTCATAGAAATCTCCAAGCCTATAAAAAAGCATGCAGTCGGGATATTGTCCTTTTATGGAGAAATATTGTCTCATCATCGGGGTGTGAGAATTTTTCTCTTCAGCCATCAGATTCTTTTTGGAAATAATTGTCATTAAAGGAAAGCCGTGCTCTTTTTCTAATGTCTGGTTACCTGATAAAAAACTAGCGTTTTAAATCAGGGTGTGCATAATACTGTACATAAACACAGTAACTAAAAAATGTTTAGGCAGTGGCTAGAATTTTGCCTTTTTTAGCAGGTAATAGTAAAGATTGCCTTATTGCGTATAAGCGCTGTCTAGTTTCGCATTATAGAAAAACAGAAAAAAAGGGGATTATACATGTCAGATATCGATACTAATAAAGAAAAAGCTCTCACAGCAGCCTTGTCGCAGATTGAAAGACAGTTTGGAAAAGGAGCGATGATGAGGCTCGGAGATTCTCCTCAGGAGAAAATTCCTTCTATTTCGACGGGATCCCTTGGTTTGGACGTCGCTCTAGGTATAGGGGGGTTGCCAAAGGGACGGATTGTTGAAATTTATGGTCCCGAATCATCCGGAAAAACGACACTGACACTGCAATTGATTGCGGAAGCTCAAAAAAACGGAGGTACTTGTGCGTTTATTGATGCAGAGCATGCGCTTGACCCTCAATATGCGCAGAATTTAGGAGTCAATATTGAAGACTTGCTTGTTTCTCAGCCCGATACCGGAGAACAAGCTCTAGAGATTTGCGATATGGTTGTGAGATCCGCAGCAGTAGATGTAGTAATAGTTGATTCGGTGGCAGCCCTTACTCCTAAAGCTGAAATTGAAGGGGAAATGGGAGATCATCACGTTGGTCTTCAGGCACGGCTAATGAGTCAGGCTCTTAGAAAGGTGGCAGGTAATATAAAAAACTCGAATACCTTGGTAGTTTTTATAAACCAGATCCGAATGAAAATAGGTGTTATGTTTGGTAGTCCTGAAACTACAACTGGAGGGAATGCTCTTAAGTTTTATTCGTCTGTTCGACTGGATATACGAAGGATAGGGGCCATTAAAGAAGGCGATGAAATCGTAGGTAATGAAACTCGTGTTAAAGTGATAAAAAACAAAGTTGCTCCTCCTTTCAAGCAGGCAGAATTCCAGATTATGTATGGAAAGGGTATTTATCGGTTTGGAGAGGTGCTGGATCTTGGAGTACACCTCAATCTTGTAGATAAAGCTGGAGCTTGGTATAGCTATAAAGGTGAGCGAATAGGCCAAGGTAAAAAGAATGCGTGCGAGTTTCTAAAGGACAATTCTAATATCTTTGAAGAAATAGAAACTCAAATTCGATCCCAGCTTTTGCAGGAAGAAAGCGAAAGTGAAGAAGATAACGTAACTCCCATTTCAAGTTTTTAAAAACATGGAAAAGAATGCTAAGAAGATCCGTCGCGTTGCGATGGATCTTTTAGCTAGGAGAGAGCATTCGTTTAAGGAGCTGGTTTTTAAGCTCTATAGAAAATTTGAAAATCACCAGGTCCAAATTATCGAAGAATTAGAGAGGTTGTCCTCTGAAGGACTTCAGAGTGATAGCCGGTTGGCCGAAGATTATATTTACTTCAGATCAAAAAAAGGAAGAGGCCCCTTAAAGATCAAAGCAGAGCTTTTAGAAAAAGGGATCTGTGCTGAAATAATAGACAATGCGTTTAACGAATCGGAGATAGATTGGACCCAGATTTTGGAGACAACTATAGCTAGAAAATTTAATGTTCTTGGTTCTGAATCGGATGATCAAGAAGAGAAGTTAAAGGCTTTTAACTTTCTAAGACAACGGGGGTTCGAGCCGGACCAGATCCGAGGCTATATTTTTTAGCGACCGAAGCACTGCCCGACTGTTTTCTGTGGCTAGTAACTATAAAATTCTGTATCTTAATCCCTTTATTACACTTTTTATTACTTGAAAAATCTTTATGGACAGTCGGCAAATTCGATCAGAATTTTTAAACTATTTTAAGAGCAAAAATCACACCATAGTAGATTCTGCTTCGCTTATTCCTGATACAGATCCGACGCTGCTTTTTACTAATGCAGGCATGGTTCAATTTAAAAATGCTTTCGCTTCCAAAGAAAACAGGGGTTATACCCGAGCAGTTAGTTGCCAAAGATGTTTGAGAGCTGGAGGTAAACATAACGATTTAGATAACGTGGGATATACGGCGAGACACCATACTTTTTTCGAAATGTTGGGGAACTTCAGTTTTGGTGACTATTTTAAAGAAGAGGCGATTTTATTTGCTTGGGAGTTTCTGACAGAGGTGATTAATCTTCCTCCGGAAAAGCTATGGGTGACGGTTCATGATACGGACGATGAAGCTGAAAGCATTTGGATTAATGAGGTAGGATTTGATCCCGCACGAATAACGAGATTGGGAGATGAAGATAACTTTTGGACGATGGGTGATACGGGACCTTGTGGGCCTTCTTCAGAGATATTTTATGATCATGGTCCAGAAATTCCTGGTGGTCCTCCAGGCAGTGCAGAGTCCGAGTTGGATAGATATGTAGAGATATGGAATCTCGTGTTCACTCAATATAACAGGCTAGAAGATGGAACGCTGGAGGTGTTACCCATGCAGTGTGTCGATACTGGGATGGGACTAGAAAGATTAGCGGCGATCAAGCAGGGAGTGAGCGATAACTATGGAATTGACCTTTTTAGGCGGTTAATAGCTGAAACAGGAAAGATTCTTAAAACAAATGATCTCAAGAATCCTTCTCTCAAGGTGATAGCAGACCATATAAGATCAACCACTTTTTTGATTGCGGATGGGGTTTTGCCTTCCAATGAGGGTCGCGGGTATGTTTTACGACGAATAATCAGGCGAGCGCTTCGTCATGGTCATAAGCTAAGGAATAGGGACTTATTTTTCTCGGCGTTGGTGGAAAAGGTTGTGTTAGAGATGGGTGAGGCATATCCATTTATTAGTGAAAGTAAAGAGCAAANCGAAAAAATCATATTAAAAGAGGAAGAACAATTTCAGCTGACGCTTGATCATGGTCTTAGAATCCTGATGGATGAGATTGACGTTGTCTCGGATCAGGAGATTTCAGGTGAGGTAGCGTTTAAGCTATATGACACATATGGTTTCCCTGTTGATCTTACTGCGGACATTGCAAGAGAAAAAAATCTTAGGGTAGACATGAAGGGTTTTGAAGCTGCAATGGAGAATCAGCGTGAACGAGCACGTGCTGCCAATAGTTTTTCTTCGACAAAGGAATCCAGTCTCAATCTTGATTTTGACACCGAGTTTTTAGGTTACGAAGAGGTTTCAAGTGAAGCAGAGGTGGTCGGATTGTTGCAAAACGGTTTACCCACAGATGAAATTAGCGGCGAGGGAAGTTTTCTACTTATACTGAATCGAACGCCTTTCTATGCTGAGTCGGGAGGTCAGATAGGAGATATAGGAGAGATTCGAACTGATGGTGGCATTTTTGGAGTAATAGACACAACAAAAATCGGAAAATCTTATGTACACGAAGGAGTTATGGAAGAGGGTCAGATCAGAGTGGGTGACATGGTCACAGCAAAAGTCGATTCTCCCCGTCGAGAAGCGATCAAATTAAATCACTCGGCTACGCATCTGATGCATGCTGCCTTGCGAATAGTTCTAGGAGCGCATGTNAAGCAGAGAGGATCGCGAGTAAGTGCTGATGGGCTGAGGTTTGATTTTTCTCACTTCGAAGCTTTATTAGAGAAAGATCTTATAGAAATAGAAAGGCTGGTAAATGAAGAAATAGCTAAGAACTCCAAAATCGTTACTCAAGTGATGTCTATAGATGAAGCTATGAAGCAAGGAGCGTTGGCATTGTTTGATGAGAAATATTCCGAAGAGGTCAGGGTATTGACCATGGGAGAAAGTTTCTCTGTCGAACTCTGTGGGGGAACCCATGCTGAAAGAACTGGCGATTTAAGAATATTCCAGATAACTTCGGAGCAAGGGACGGCGTCAGGTGTTAGAAGAATCGAGGCGGTAACCGGGCTCGGTGCTATAGACTATGTTCGGGCCCAAAGAGATTTGATAGTGAAAACCAGGTCTCTCTTGAAAACAAATGAGGAAGGCATTGTAAGTAAGGTTTCGTCTTTGTTAAAGCAGAAGGATGAATTAGAGAAATCTGTAAATGCTTTAAATAAAAAGCTCGTGGTTGCCAATTCAGGGTCTGTTGAAGATACAATTATTGACATCGGTAAGATTCGCCTAATTGTTTCAAGGAAGGATGGGATGGAAGCAAAGATGTTGCCTTCGGTTATGGATCAGCTAAAAAATGGACTATCTTCCGGGGTTGTGGTTGTATCGACGGTTAACGATCAAAAAGTGGGTTTGATCGTTGGAGTAACCAAGGATTTGGTAAGTCAAGTCGATGCGGTTGATCTTGCAAATCATGTTTCTCTTCAGGTTGGAGGCAAGGGGGGTGGTCGACCCGATATGGCGAGAGCGGGAGGAAGTGATCCGGGAGGTCTCGATGCGGCACTAGCTGGTATAGAAAGGTTTGTTCGAGATCGACTGAACCAAAGTTAATTTTTGTTTGCTCAGTTTTTACATAATTCCTGTGCAATTAATGAAAATTCAAAGAAAGGATACATCTGTTGGCTCTATACGTTAAGAAGTTTGGGGGAACGTCGGTTGCGAGTGTTGCTCATATACAGAGAGTGGCAGACAAAATCATAGAAGATAAAGAGACAGGGCATGACGTTGTAGTGGTGGTATCCGCGATGGGAAAGGAAACTGACCGACTGGTGTCTTTATCGGAAGAGATAGATTATCGTGGAAACGGAGCCTCGCGGGAATTGGATGTGCTTCTATCTGTTGGAGAGCAAGTAACAATATCTCTTTTGTCTTTAGTTTTGTTGAAACGAGGATACCAAGCCGAATCTTTTTTGGGGAGGCAGGTAAAAATATCAACTGACTCTTCTCACAATAAGGCAAGGATTGTCGATATTGATACAAAGGAAATTCAGAAAAAATTAGAAAATGGCGTTTTGCCAGTGGTAGCCGGCTTTCAGGGAGAAGATGAAAGAGGAAATATTACGACCCTTGGGCGGGGTGGATCAGATACTACGGCCGTCGCTTTAGCTGCGGCTCTTGGTGCTGACGAATGTCAGATTTATACGGATGTACAAGGAATCTTTACTACTGATCCTAGAGTTGTAGAGAATGCTAGGCGCCTTGAACGAATAACTTTTGAGGAGATGCTTGAGCTAGCTAGTTTGGGGTCTAGAGTTCTACATACCAGAGCAATAGAATTTGCGAGTAAATATCGAGTGCCTTTAAGGGTAGCCTCTAGTTTTGATACCGGACCAGGAACTTTGATTACGTACGAGGAGAAAAGTATGGAGGCACCTATAATTTCGGGAATCGCGTTTGAAGGAGACGAGGCAAAACTCACTATTCTCGGTGTGGAAGATGTTCCAGGTATCGCTTCGGCGATTCTCGGGCCTATTAGTGAATCCGGAATAGAGGTTGATATGATTTTACAAAACATCTCCGCAGATATGAGCACAGATTTTACATTTACGGTAAATCGAGACGATTATTCTCAGGCCATGGAAATTCTGACAAAAGTTTCCGATCAGTTGGGTGCTAGGGAGGTTTCGGGTGACAATAGAATCGCTAAGGTCTCCATGGTTGGTGTAGGAATGAGATCGCACGCGGGAGTGGCAAGTAAAATGTTTGAAGCTCTGGCAAAGGAGTCTATAAATATCCAGATGATTTCTACGTCCGAGATTAAAATATCTGTGGTGATCGATGAGAAATATCTGGAGCTGGCTGTCAGAACTCTTCATGCAGCTTTCGATTTGGAAGAGTGAGAGCAAAAAGATTTTTTCGCATGGAAGAACTTTTTTCTTAAGGGGGAGTTAGTGCTTATTTTGACGCGAAGAGTTGGAGAAACGTTAGTCATCGGTGATGATATTGTAGTGACTGTTCTCTCAATTAAAGGAAACCAAGTAAGAGTGGGTGTCAAGGCACCAAAAGAAATTTCGGTGCATCGAGAAGAAGTGCTTGAAAGAATAAATCCTCCTCGATTCGATTAAAATTCTAATTTTCGTTTATAACAACCTGTCTATATAAGTTTATATATCCTTTTGTGAATTTAATTCCTTCATAATAGCCTTTCGATAAAAGAAGGTTGTGCAGGGTTTTTAATCTGTATATTGGTGCTGCCGGAAAGAGGTGATGTTCAAGGTGGTAGTTAAGGTCATGAGGGACGACAAGGATTTTTTCGAAAATGTTTACATAGATGGTCCTGGTGTTGAGTCTCGGATCATCGCTCATGTTTGACGGCACAGCTGCATGTTCTCCTACCTGACGGATTCTCGATATGCACATGTGGCTTGTCATAAAAGCTAAAATCCACAATAGATATAGCCAAGTTGAGCCAATGGCACCCAGAATCAGGAGGAGCAAAAAATTGCAGAGGAGGCTCCGGATTAGAACCTGCTTTTTTCGCTTTGAAAGGTTTTTTAGATTCAGGAAAGACAAAGTAATTGATTTCAGCCTGCGAAGGCCAATTTCTCCAGTAAGATCTCGAGTTACTTTCCTAAAGAAGCTAGCATTGGATATGGGGTAGGACTTATAGTTTTTTAAGTCGGGGTCATCCGCAGTACCGCAAGCTGCGTGGTGTTTATGATGGTTTTTCATGTAACTTTCTTTGTCACTAAAAACCCAGTAGCCTGAAAGCCATGTTCCAGCGAGGTGGTTGACCTTTTTGCTGGAAAAAAAAGTATTGTGACCAGTCTCATGAACAATAATTTCTAAGGCTAGTTGTCTGCCGCCTAATAGCAGAGTGACAATAAAGAGAGTTATAGGGTTAGTCATTTCAGACGCCAAGGCAAACAAAAAGGCAATGAAAAGCCAGTCGAACAATAGGGTTAACGCTGCCTTAATATTGTCTTTTTCGGAAACCAAGGCTAGTTCGTCTTCGGAAAGAATATGTCTTAGCTCGGGTGACATATGATGTTCCTGCTTTTATCGTTTTTATTACGTTCTATCAATAGGACAGGGAAGTTGCAAGAGTTTCCCATTTTCCATCTTTGACCACCGATAGAACCGAGGCATTTACTCCATTGTGGTCATCAGGCCCGAAACTAACTTCATAGCCAAATATATCCTCGTACCTATCAATCGATTCTATTGCTTCGATGAAAGTCTCTGTTGTGATATATCTTCCTGCTATCTCAAGAGCTTTCACCGTAATGTCGGCCGCTCGGTACCCCTCCATCGCTGGAATGCCGGGTTCTTTTCCAAATCGTTCCTCGTATCTTTGCCACCAGGCTAAAACCTCTGCGGAGAGGTTGTCGCTTTTGTATAATTTTGCCATGTGAACGAAGGCATGATAACCCTCGCCGGACCCGCTTTTTTGTTGTGCGATAACTTGGCCATATGCGGCATTGTTGCCAACGAATATTGCTTCGACAGCCATTTTTCGAGCTGTTTCAAGTATAAGAATAGTGTCACGATGAATAGTGCCCATGAAGATCACATCACACGATGCATTTTTCAGTTTTAGAAGTGCTGCGGTGAATTCCGATTCTGTTGGCTTGTGAGCGGAAGTTTGCGATATTTCTATATTCATTTCCTTTGCCTGATCCAGAGCTCCTTCGAGGATTTCTTGGCCGTAGTCCGTGTCCTGGTATATAACGCACGGATTCGTTTTTTTCTCTTGTTCTACAAAATATTTTAGGCCGGCTCGGATTTCGTCATAATATATTCCTCGTTGAGAAAATTTGAGTTTGTGAAAAGGTTCAACCATTGTTCTGGCCCCGGTAAGCGGAAAAAGATTTGGGACGCCTGCAGAGAGCTGTTGGGTCAAAACTGCGTTGTTTGGTGGTGTGCCCAATGCTAACAGCATTGCGAAAATCTCGTCTTTGTTTATCAGTTTGTTTGCAGCCTGGATTGCTCTTGGAATTTGGTATTGCGTGTCTTCCACAATAAATCTGATATTTCTTCCGTAAATTCCACCTAGATTATTAGCTTCTTCGAATCGCATTCGAGCACCATTAATGGATCCTGTGCCCCAAATGGCAACGGGACCCGAGAGGTCTGTATGGGAACCTATAATTATCTCCGTGTCTGAAAGTCCTCTCAGCTGATTTCTGGATTCACCAGTTATTTTTTTTTCCGGATTCTTGGAACAACCTAATAACAGGAGAGAAACAGCAGCGAAGATTAGAGGTTTAATACATTTCATCAATAATGTCTCCATATTTTTCGTGTACCACTTTTCTTTTAAGTTTCATAGTGGGTGTCAATTCTTCGTCCTCTGGGTCTAGTAATTGGTCAATAAGACGAAATTTTTTAATGGTCTCTACCCTTGCAAATTTGGCATTAACTTTTTCAATTTCTCTCCAAATCAGATCCAGTACGGCGGAAGTGTGACATAGGCTGGTATAATTAGTGAAAGGCACGTCATTATCCTGTGCATACTTAGTTACATTTTCCTGATCAATCATTACAAGGCAGGTTAAGTACTTTTTCCTGTCTCCTATTACAACTGCATCAGAAATAAAGGGAGAAAATTTTAACTGATTTTCGATTTCGCTGGGCGTAATATTTTTTCCTCCGGCGGTTATTATAATATCTTTGAGTCTATCTAAGACAAAGACGTATCCCTCTTCATCGATCCTTCCGATATCGCCTGAATAGAGCCACCCATTTCTGAAGGTCTCTGCCGTTTTTTGCTGTTTTTTCCAATAGCCTCTGATTACACCAGGGCCTCTCAAAAGAAGTTCGTTTTGATCGGAGAGCATGATTTCCGAGTTCTCGACGACTCTTCCTACGCTATGATTTTTTACCTTACCCACTTCGTTAGCGGTTATGAGGCCGCTGCACTCAGTTTGACCATAGACTTCCAGCATCGGTTTGCCCAGAGCCCAGTACCAGTCGATTAACTCAGGAGCTATAGGTGCAGCTGCAGTCGACAACCATTTACAGTTTTCGATTCCGAGAAATCTTTTGATATTTCTTAGAACAAGAAAATTAGCTATAGAAAAAGAGAGTTTTAGACTGAGGGGAACAGACTGATCTAGTTTCTTGTAGTTTGCTACTTTATAACCGATTCTTATGGCTATTCGATATGCCCATTTTCCTATGGCGGTCCCTTCTTCAAGTTTTATTGAGATCAGGCTGAATTGTTTTTCCCAAACTCTAGGAACGGCAAAATGGATTGAGGGAGATACTTCCTGGATGTCCTGGAATACCGTTTCAGCTTCTTCGACAAGATTAATCGTGCTGGAGGATTCTATATTAGAGAATGTATAAAACATTCGGCCAGCAATATGAGCGAGAGGCAAAAATCCTATCTGCTCGTCTGACTCTTCAATTCCATATATGTTTTGGACTGTGATCATCATGTAAAGCATGTTTCTGTGACTGATCATAGCTCCTTTAGGAGGACCGGTAGTCCCGGAGGTGTATGTAAGTGCTATAAGATCCTCGGCTTGTGCTTTAGCAATTTCTTGCTCCCATAGGTCGGGATTATTCTTGTGAAATTTCTTTCCAATAAGGAGGAGCGAGTCGAAACTAATGCACATTGGATCTTCGAAGTCCCTGAGGCCTTCCATATCGAAAATGATGATGTATTCAAGTGAAGGAGTTTTATCTCTTGCTTCCAGAATTTTGTCTAGTTGTTCCTCGTCTTCAGCAAAGTAGAACCGGGTCTCACTATCGTTGACCAGATACTCTACTTGGTGAGTCGAATCGGTGGGGTAGACCCCATTTGTTATTCCACCTGAACAAATTATACCTAGATCTGCGAACATCCATTCTTTGCAGACCTCTGCCGCTATTGAGCAAACGTCTCCCCTTTTTAATCCTAGGGAAATTAGACCCAGCCCTACAAACATTGCATTTTCGCCATATTGTTGCCAAGAATATTCGTTCCATATTCCAAAATCTTTCTCACGAATAGCTACTCGCTGAGGTCGGGCTTTGACTCTTTCCCAGAAGAGAGAAGAAATACTCAGGTGTCCGTCTATGGTGACGACTGGTGGAGTTAGGTTGATGTCTACAAAAAATCCGGATTTCACCGCCAGGTTTTCCTCTGTTTCCAGCGTCGCCTACCCCTTTGTCCTTTATCCTTTATGCCTAGATAAAATTCCTTGATGTCAGTAGATTGTTTTAGCCGCTCGCAGTTCTCCTCCATCACTATTCTTCCAGCCTCCATGACATATCCGTAGTCTCCGATATCAAGCGCTAATTTAGCATTTTGCTCAACAAGAAGAATGGTTAGCTGGCGCTCTTGGTTAAGTCTTTTTATTATTGTTGCGATTTCCGATACTAATCTAGGAGAAAGGCCGAGAGAAGGTTCGTCTAGAAGCATGATCTCTGGTCTAAGCATCAACCCTCTTCCTATTGCCAGCATCTGTTGCTGTCCTCCTGATAAAAGAGCTGCCTGCTGCAGACTTCTTTGCTTTAAGACTGGGAAGTATTCATAAACTGTTTCTAAATCTTTTTTCACGTGTGGGTCTTTTCTAGGAAAAGCGCCTAATAAGAGATTTTCCTCCACGTTAAGAAATGGAAATACTTCTCTTCCTTCCGGGACATGTGCGATACCCATTCTTGCTGTTGCATCTGCTTCGATATTTGTTATGTCAATTTCTTTATATGATATTTTTCCTTTTTGTGGTTCGATAGAACCGCTGATCGTTTTTAATACCGTCGTTTTTCCTGCACCGTTAGCTCCAAGTATTACACTGATTTTTCCTGTTTGCGCTTCCAGGCTGACGCCTCTTATCGCAGCGATGGGTCCGTAATAACTTTCTAGATTTCTTGCTTTAAGCATTTTTGTCTCGGCTATCCAAGGTAGGCTCTTATAACCTCTGCGTGGTCCTGCACTTCTTTTGGGTGTCCCACGATGAGAGTCTGTCCGTCTGCAATTGCCATGACTCGATCAGAGATCTGTGAAACTAGGTTCATATCGTGTTCTATCATCAAGACCGTAATTCCTAACTCTGCCCTCAAATCCTCTATCTGGAATATCAGATCCTCGGTTTCCTCGGGGTTAAGGCCGGAAGAAGGTTCGTCGAGAAGAATAAGTTCGGGCTTCATGCTAAGTGCTCGGGCAATTTCTACTAATTTCCTGATTCCATAAGGCAGGTTAGAGATTTTTTGGTAACGATAGGCCTGTAAATCAAGCAGATCGATAATGGCTTCCACATTTTCTCTGAACTCCATTTCCTGATTCCGAGTTTTTCTATCAAATATAATCTCTTGTAGAAGGCTGGTTTTTCTGTGGATGTGATTCCCGATAAGTAGGTTATTCAGAACCGTTTCCTGCTCGAATAATTCTGTATTCTGGAATGTCCGGGCTATTCCCAGCTTTGCGATTTGGTGAGTAGACAAGTTTGTTGCATCAACACCTTTAAAAAAAAGTGAGCCCTCCTTGAGATCGTATATCCGACTAATGAGATTGAATAGCGTAGTTTTTCCCGCTCCGTTGGGCCCGATGATGCTGAACACTTCGTCTTTTTTTACGTGAAATGAAATATTCTGAAGAGCTTTTACTCCACCAAAAGAGATCGAGGCGTTCTCCACCTGCAAAATAGTCATCGTAGCCTTTCTGTTTTAAGGAATGTTCTTTGTCGCTTATGTGTAGCTTGGCGGTATAATGGAAACTCTTCAAAGAAACTTCTGATTTTTATCCACCTTCCGTATATTCCAAGTGGTTCATATATTAGAACCAAAACCAGTATAAGTCCGAATATCCCAGGCTCCAGTCCGGGGGTGTGGGCAACCGTTCCGGGAAGGCTATCCCTGAGCAGCGCGATAGCCTGCGGAAGAAAACCTATAAATATTGCTCCATATACTGCTCCGTGCAATGAACCTAGACCCCCTACAACTACCATTAACAGTAGTTGAATAGACATCAGAAGGTTGAAGCTGTCAGGAGCCAGATATCCGATTTTGTGGGCTAGAAGCCCTCCGGCTAGTCCCGTAAGGCCGGAAGATAAGGAGAACGCTATCGCTTTCGTTTGAGCCAAGTTTATTCCCATACTTTCGGCAGAAATTTCGGAATCTCTGACCGCCGTCATCGCTCTACCGGTTGGAGATCTGAGCAGATTTAATGCAATAAAGATCGTCAGAATAAGAAAGGTTAGACAGGTATAGTAGAAGATCTCGAAGGACTGCAGGCTTATCGGTCCCAGACTAGGCGCTGGTACGAGCATTCCTCGATAACCGCCAGTGACTGAAACCCAGTGAGTGAGAATCTGTTCTACTATGACCGAGAAGGCCAATGTTGCGACCGCGAGATAAATTCCTGTTACTCTTAGGGCGGGAATAGCGAGAATCCCTCCTACGGTCGCCGAAAACAAAGTTGCCAAGGTAAGAGAGATTAAAAACGGGACTTCGTGACTTAGCAAATACGCATGGCAGTAGGCACCGATGCCGAGGAAAGCTGCGTGGCCCAGACTTACTTGTCCCGTATAGCCGGTTAGTAGCATCAAACCTACTCCAGCGATCCCATATATGAAAACTAGAGCCAATTCTCCTAAATAAAATTCAGAGAGAAATAGAGGAGTGAACAATAAAAAAAAGAGAAGAGTTGCATACCAGAAAATCTGTCCGCCATGCTTGAAAAGTTGGATATCCTGATAATAATTAGTTTTTCTTATAAATTGCATCGGAAAATCATACTTTCTTGATGTGCATGCTTGTAAAGATGCCGTGAGGCCTTGCGATAAGCACTATTAAGAGAATTATGTAAGCGGTGACCTCTGAAAAGCCAGAGGGAAGATATAATCCTGCGAATTGCTCTGCTATCCCTATAATGAGCCCGCCGATGATGGCGCCGGGAAGGCTGCCGAAGCCGCCAACGATGGCTGCAGCGAAGGCTTTTATTCCGATAAATCCCATTTGAGGATCGATTAGAGAAACTGGGGCAATGAGGATGCCAGCTGCTGCAGAGACTGATGCTGACACTGCCCAGACGAGAGTGTTGATTTTTCTGACCGATATACCCACGTACATCGCTGCCAATTGATTCTGAGATGCCGCTTGCATAGCCTTTCCTGTAGTGGTGAATCTGAAGAAGAGAACCAGCGACGCGCATAGCAGAATGGTTGCCATCAGTATTACGATGTTTTCGTATCCGATAATGATGTTGTTTATTTTGAGTATCTGACCGGCGTAGGGTGTATCAAGTGTTTTAGGTTCACTTCCCCATATAAAGCCAGAGGCTGCTCTAAAAATAAATCCTAGTCCGATAGTAACCATCAGGACTGAAAAATGTGGTTCTCCTATCATTGGACGAATAGCAAGTCTTTCTGTAATAGCGCCAATCGCAGCCATCGAACCAATCGCAGCTATAATTCCTAACATGAACGGGAAATTTAATACAGAAACGAATGTATAGGATAGGAACGCACCCAGCATCATCAGATCACCTTGAGCAAAGTTGACCATTTCTGTTGCCTTGTAAATAAGTACAAATCCCAAGGCTATTAAACCGTATACACAACCTTGTGACATGCCGCTAATGAGGAGTTGAATGATTTCCAATTTGATCCTATTTTCTGATTGAAAATATTACCTGGTGGTTGTTAAGAGCTAACCAATATTTCCATACTAGTTTTACTTATCAGTCCGAGTGGATTATTTTTTTTTTCTATGTTGATGAATAGCACCTATAATCGCAGCTTTTGTAGCATTGGGCACGGCCGGATTTCCTTTATTTTCATGGCCAACGCGGTCTTCTCTTAATATACGCGCCATTAGATAGATAGCAAAAACCAATAATGTCAGGAACACAAAGACTGTTCCCATTCCATATAAGGCTAGTTTGAATCCTTGGTTAATAAGTGGTTGCATTGAAGCTCCTTTGAAGCCCGAGTTTCGCATGAACAAATGAAATAAGACACCCTGAAAGCGTTAACTGGCGATAAGAGTGCGATAACTTTATACTTGCGGTGAACCAGCGCTGGTAGCTCAGCTGGATAGAGCATCTGGCTACGAACCAGAAGGTCGGGGGTTCGACTCCCTCCCAGCGCGCCA